>CAKSUQ010000014.1 GCA_934502625.1 uncultured Gemmiger sp. | reverse complement strand
CGTTACGACCCATTTATGGGTAATAGTGATAACGCCGCCCCTCATCCGGCGCTTCGCGCCACCTTCCCCCTGTGGGGAAAGGCATTACAGCAGTGCCGCCGGCGGGCGATCATCCTCGCTGCCGGGCTGGGTCAGCATATCCATGAGTTTGGGATAAATCTCGCTGCCGTGGGCGATGAAATTGTTCTTGATCATCTCCGCCGTCAGTTTGTCGGGCATCGCCAGCTCCATGCGGAAGACATCGCTGCCCATGTCGCCGATGGAACACACGACGCTGAATCGACCGTCCGTCTCTTGCACGACGGCGCGGTTCGACGCGGCGCGGTGGCTCCAGCTGCGAATCTGCATCACGGCGCGGGTGGCGCTCTCCCGCACGGTGCGGGGCAGGTCATAGGCCAGCGTGTCGGCCACGGTCGAGCCCTTGCGGGTGATGGAATACCGCCCATCGCCGTCCACGGTGACGAGCTTTTGCTTTTCCACCTCTACCAGCGCGTCGGCAAACTCAAAATAGTTGACAAGCTGCTCCTGCAGCAGCGCACCCTGCATGGTGTCGCGCTTTACGGGGCCTGTCACTTTGATAAGGTAGCAGAGCAAAATACGGATCTGCGTGTCGTCTGTAAGGCCGCCGGGGCGCACACCGGCGGTGAATGCTTCTGCCATCATGATCACTTCCTCGACAAATTTTTTTACTTATAATTATACACGCCGGGGCGGCCTGTGGCAAGATGCCAAAAAGCAAAAGTGACAAAAAGCGGACGCCAACGCTCAAAATACCGTCTCGATCTGCTTGCGGCTCTGCGGTGTTGAGTAGATCCACCGCTTCAGCCGCCCGCGTGTCACAAAGTAGTGCGGCTCAAACCGCAGCGGCTGGCCGAGGTTCTTGTTGACGACCACAAGCTTGATCTTCATTTTGTCCGGCAGAATGTTTTTGATGTATACGCTCACGGGTTGGCCGGGGCGCAGGGTGCTGTCCGCCTCAGCCAGCCCCGCTAAGTTTGGCGCAATCTCGATAAAAACGCCGTACTCCTCGACGCTGCGCACGATGCCGACGACGGTCTCGCCTGCGGCAAAGCAGGCGGCGTTCTCGCTCCATGTGCCCAAAAGCTCCCGCAGCGTCAGCACGATGCGCCCCTGTGCGTCGCGGTTTTTGATGGCGCACAAAAGCTGCTGGCCGACCTGCACCCGGTCGGCGGGGGAGGCAATGCGGCTGACCGACAAACAGTCGATGGGCAGCAGCGCTGCAATGCCGCAGCCAATGTCGCAGAATGCGCCGAAATTTTCAATGTGGGTCACGGTGCAGGGGATAACGCTGCCCGCCTCCAGCGTGTCGAGGTACTGTGCGCGGCAGCGGCGCTGCGCCTCAGCGCGGGAGAGCAGATAGTATTCCTCGCCATTGTCGTCAAATTCGGTGCCCATGATGACAAAGCAGGTCGGCCGCCCGACGCGGGTCAGCACGGCAATGTCCTTGACGGTCTCGCCGGGGGCGGCGTCGACGCAGTCCGCAAACGGCATGACGCCGCGCTCGCCGTCCAGTTCAAACCGCAGGCGGCGCTCGGTGTCATAGGCAAGGGCGGTGCTTTGCAGCACCTCGCCGTTCGCCATGCAGCGGCTCAGTTCCTCGCGGCTCAGGTGGTTCGCATTGCGGCAAAGACCTTCGGCTCTGAATTCCAACATTTTCGACTCCTCGTTTCTTATAAGATTTGTAGTGGGTTTGTGATGACTTGATAAACTTTTATGCAGGTGATTTGCAAAACAACACTGGCTGTACTATAATAGACATGATATTTTTTAAGAAAGGCGGTGTGCCGTATGGACGTACAGGTCGGGGACGTGATCCAGACCAAGAAGCCGCACCCCTGCGGTGCGAACCGTTTCGATGTACTGCGCGTGGGCATGGATTTCAAGATCAAATGTCAGGGCTGCGGGCATGAGATCATGCTGCCGCGTGCCAAGATCGAGCGCAACATCAAAAAAGTTCTGCGCGCGGGCGAGGAGTAGCACCCTTGTACAAACAAAAATCATTTGTACAAAGGAGAAACCACCATGCAGCCTATCGGCGATTTACACGAGGTCGAGCGCCGCTATGAGGAGCTCGGCCATAAAATGTCCACGCCCGACGCGGCGGCTAATGCCGACGAGTACGCGCGGATGATGCGTGATTACAAAGAGCTTACCCCCCTGATCGAAGAATACCGCCGCTATACCGACCTGCAGCAGCAGGAGGCCGACGCAAAGGAGATGCTGGCTGCAGAGTCAGACCCGGCGTTTGCAGATATGGTACAGCAGGAATTGTGCGAAATTGCCCGGAATCTGGCACAGAGTGAAGAGAATCTGCGCTTGCTGCTCATCCCAAAGGACGCTGACGACGAAAAAAGCGTTATTTTGGAGATTCGTGCGGGCGCGGGCGGCGAGGAAGCCGCCCTGTTTGCCCACAGCCTGTGGCGGATGTACACGATGTATGCCGCCAAGCGCGGTTGGCAGTGCAGCACCATCAGCGCCAGCGAGACCGAGCTCGGCGGCGTGAAGGAAATCGTCTTTTCCGTCGAGGGTGCGGACGTCTACAGCCGCCTGAAATTCGAGAGCGGCGTCCACCGCGTCCAGCGCGTGCCCGAAACTGAGACGCAGGGGCGCATCCACACTTCAACTGTCACCGTCGCCGTCATGCCGGAGGCCGAGGAAGTCGAGCTGGAGATCAACCCCAAAGACCTGCGCATCGACACCTTCCGCTCGTCGGGTGCGGGCGGCCAGCACATCAACAAAACCTCGTCGGCCATCCGCGTGACGCATCTGCCCACGGGCATGGTCGTCGAATGTCAGGATCAGCGCAGCCAGCGCGAAAATAAGGAGCAGGCGCTCAAAGTCCTGCGCAGCCGCCTTTTGCAGCAAAAGCAGGACGCCTACGACGAGGCCTACAACGCCAAGCGCCAGAGTCAGGTCGGCAGCGGTGACCGCAGCGAGAAGATCCGCACCTACAATTTCCCGCAGGATCGCGTGACCGACCACCGCATCAGCCTGACGCTGCGCAACCTGCAAGGTGTGCTGGACGGCGACCTTGACCGCATCATCGAGCCGCTGATTCTGGCAGACCGCGAGGAAAAGCTCAAACAAAACAGCCCGGAATAAAAAGGGGAATGTATTATGAAAACACAGGTTTTGCCGGTCACGCCGGAAAGCGTCGCCCTAGCCGCCAAGCTTTTGCAGCAGGGCGAGCTTGTGGCGCTGCCCACCGAGACCGTCTACGGCATTGCCGCCGACGCCCGCAACGGCGAGGCAGTTAAGAAAATTTTTGAGGCAAAGGGGCGCCCGCAGGACAACCCCCTCATCGTACATATCTGTGGCATGGAGATGCTCAATGGCATCGTGTCCGAGGTGCCCGAACGCGCCAAAAAGCTGGCCGCCGCCTTCTGGCCGGGGCCGCTGACGATGGTCATGCCGCGCGGCGACGAGGTCAGCGAGGTGACCTGCGCGGGGCTGGACACTGTGGGTGTGCGGATGCCGTCCCATCCCGTAGTACAGCAGGTCATCAAGGCCAGCGGCATTGCGTTCGCTGCGCCGTCAGCGAACCTTTCCGGCAAGCCCAGCCCCACGAACGCGCCCGACACGCTGACCGATATGGACGGTCGCCTGCCGCTGATTCTTGACGGCGGCGAGTCGAACGTCGGCGTCGAGTCCACCGTCGTCGCCGTGACGGGGGAGCATCCCGTGCTGCTGCGCCCCGGCTATGTTACGAAGGAGCAGATGGAGGCGGTGCTGGGTGAGGAAGTCCTCGTCAGCCCGGCGATTCTCGAAAAGCTCAAGGACGGCGAGGTCGCGCGCTCGCCCGGCATGAAGTATAAGCACTACGCCCCGAAGGCGCAGGTCACGATCCTGCGCGGCGATTTTGCCAAGTATAAGGCGTTTATCGGGGAACACGCCGCGCCCGGCGTCTGGGCTCTCTGCTTTGACGGCGAGGGCGCACAGCTGGACGTGCCGTTTATCGAGTACGGCAAAAACCACGACGGTGTGACGCAGGCGCACCACCTCTTCACGGCGCTGCGCGACCTCGATAAGCACGGCGCGCAGATCGTCTATGCCCGCTGCCCAGAGCAGGACGGCGTCTCGATGGCCGTGTACAACCGCCTCATCCGCGCGGCGGCGTTCCGGGTGATCGAGCTATGAAGATCATCGGCATCACCGGCCGTTCGGGCTGCGGCAAATCCAGTGCGACAAATTTCTTGCGGGAACAGGGGTATCCTTGTATCGACGCAGACCTCGTCGCGCGGGAGGTGCTGCTGCCCGGCTCGGCCTGCATCCCGCAGTTGCAAGCGCTGTTCGGCGCAGACATTGCCGACGAGCACGGCCAAGTGCGCCGCCGCCTGCTGGCTGACCGCGCTTTTGCCACACCGGAGGGCACGGCCGCGCTGACCGGCATCACCCAGCCCGAAATCCTGCGCCGCATCGACGCCGCCTTGGCCGAGGCCGAAGCGGCGGGGGCGAAGCTTGCTTTTGTGGACGGCGCGGTCATCGTGGGCACCCCGTTTGAAGCGAAGTGCGACGTGCTGCTTTTAGTCACCGCGCCGTATGATACCAGCGTTGCGCGCATCTGCGCCCGCGACGGCATTGCGCCCGAAATGGCGCGCCGCCGCCTTGACGCCCAGACACCGCTGGAAACGCTGCGTGCCGCCGCGACCGCCGAGCTTGTCAACGACGGCACGCCGGAACAGCTGCGGCAGAAACTGCAGCTCCTGCTGAGGGAGCTGGAAAAGGAGGAACATGGCTAAGACAAAGAAAAAACGCCCGCTGTTCCTGCGCTTTGTGCTGGTGCTGCTGGCGCTGGCCGTGGCGGGCACAGTGCTGCTTTCCGCCTTCCGCGATAAGATCGAGCAGTGGGAGTACCCGCTGCATTATCAGGAATATGTCGAGTATTACGCCGGAAAATACGGCATCGACCCGATGATTTTGTACGCCTTCATCCGAACGGAGAGCAACTTTGACCCGAACGTCGACTCTAACGCCGACGCGCGCGGTTTGATGCAGATTACCGAGGTCACCTTCGACTGGATCAAAACGAAGATCGCCCCGACCGAGGACTTGACCTTCGACGATCTCTACGACCCGGAGACGAATATCCGGTTCGGGACGTATTTCGTCTGCTACTGCCTGAAAAAATACGACAACCATCTGGCGACTGCCGCGGCCGCCTACCACAACGGCCTTGGCGCGGTGGACGCGCTGCTGACAGAGACGCAGTATTCCACAGACGGCGTCACCCTCGAACATTACCCCTACCCGCAGATGCGGCAGTACGTAAAAAAAATCACCGAGAGCTACCAACGCTACTCAGAGATATATAACTAAGAAAGGATGTTCCCAATGAAAACTACCGAGGAACTGAAAAAGCTGCTCTATAAAAACGAGACCGTCGCCGACGCTGCCCCCGAAACGCTGGCCGCCGCGCAGGAGTTCTGCGAAGGGTACAAGACCTTCCTGAACAACGCCAAGACCGAGCGCGAGGCCACTGCCTACAGCGAGAAGCTGCTGACCGCCGCCGGTTACCAGAAATTTGTGCCCGGCACGAACTATGCCCCCGGCACCAAGGTCTACACCATCAACCGCGAAAAGTGCGTGCTGGCCGCCACCATCGGTGCCAAGAGCCTTGAAGAGGGCTTCCACCTGAACATTGCCCACATCGACTCGCCCCGTCTTGACCTGCGCCCTGTGCCTGTGTTTGAGAAGACTGGCATCGGCTACCTGCGTACCCACTACTACGGCGGCGTGCGCAAGTACCAGTGGCCGACCATTCCGCTGGCACTGCACGGTGTCATCTACCGCGCCGACGGCACGAAGGTGAACGTCTGCATCGGCGAGAAGGACGACGACCCCGTCTTCTGCATCACCGATCTGCTGCCGCATCTGGGCGCAAAGCAGAGCGCCAAGACGCTGGCCGAGGGCATCACCGCCGAGGATTTGAATGTCATCATCGCGTCGCTGCCCATCGAGGATAAGGACGCCGAGCAGCGCGTCAAGCTGAACGTCCTCGGCATGCTGAACGAGGCCTACGGCGTCACCGAGCGCGACTTCACCCGTGCCGAGATCGAGGTCGTGCCCGCCCACAAGGCGCGCGACATCGGCCTCGACCGCGCCATGATCGGCGCTTACGGCCACGACGATCGCGTCGACGCCTACCCCGCGCTGATGGCGGAGATCGAGAACCAGAACCCCGCCTACACCTCGGTCTGCGTGTTGACCGATAAGGAGGAGACCGGCTCCGACGGTGTGACCGGCCTGAACAGCATGTACACCTTCCACTTCCTGCAGCAGCTCTGTGCCGGGCAGGGGGCGGACTACATCACGGCCTGCAAGGCGTCCAAGTGCCTGTCCGCCGACGTCACGGCCGCCTATGACCCGACCTTCGCCGATGCCTTTGAGCCCGACAACGGCACCTACGCTGGCTGCGGCGTCGCCATCTACAAATACACCGGCTCCCGCGGCAAGTCCGGCACCAGCGACGCTTCTGCCGAGCTGGTCAGCTACCTGACCGGCCTGATGGACGCGAACAAGGTCGTCTGGCAGATCGGCGAGATGGGCAAGCTCGACCTTGGCGGCGGCGGCACAGTCGCAAAGTACGTCGCCGATCAGGACATCGACACCATCGACATCGGCGTGCCCGTGCTCTCGATGCACTCGCCCTTCGAGATCGTCTCGAAAGCCGATGTCTACATGGCCTACCTGACCTTCAAGGCATTCTGCGAGGATGCGCAGTAAGACATAACGAGAAAAAAAGAGCGCTGTATCGTAATAGATACAGCGCTCTTTTTATTGCGCAGCCGCATGATGGGGTCGTCACGCCGTAGGGGCGGATTCTGTATCCGCCCGTGTAACGCGGCGGTTACAGCGGCATAAAGCAAAACGCCCCGCAGTGCAAAAGCACCGCAGGGCGTTTTCGTCTGGAGCTGGTGGCCGGACTTGAACCGGCGACCTGCTGATTACGAATCAGCTGCTCTACCAACTGAGCCACACCAGCACGCGAGACAACAATAATATTATACAGATTCTACAGAATAAGTCAAGCCCATTTTCCATAAAATCTGAAAAAAATTGCCATTATTCGGTGCGGGGAAGGCGATTTGCATGGATGCGGATATTGGCGAAGCGTTGGAACAGATTAAAACACAATGAGCTGAACTACAGGACGGCAACATTCGAAAGAAAAGGCCGCCGCTTTTTCTTATTTTGGAATTAAAAACCGGCGCATCTCGTTGTGTTCCAATTCCAGCAGTTTGATTTTCTTGTCGATGCCCCCGGCGTAGCCGGTCAGGCTGCCGTTTGTGCCGACGACGCGGTGGCAGGGGATGATGAGGGAAATTTCATTGTGGCCGACCGCGCCACCCACGGCCTGCGCCGACATCCGGGGCAGGCCGTGCTGCGCGGCCAGCTGCCGGGCAAGCTCGCCGTAGGTCGTCGTTTCGCCGTAGGGAATCTGCAAAAGCATCTCCCACACCGCTTGCCGGAACGGCGAGCCGACGGGGTGCAGCGGCGGTGTAAAATTCGGCTCCCGCCCTGCAAAGTAGACATCCAGCCAGTGCTTTGCTTCGGCCAGAATCGGCGTCTCCTGCGCGGTATGCGCTGGCGGCAGGTTGTCGGCAAAATACTTTGCGCCGTCAAACCACAGTCCGGTCAGCCCGACCACATCCGCCGCCAGCAGGATGCCGCCCAGCGGTGAATCGTAGTGACAGGTAAAAATCATAGCGGGCTCCTTATATAACAATGGAAAAATTCCCGCAGGCAGCCACCTGCGGGAATTTGCGTATTATTCCGTTTTGGGCTTCTCCGGCGGGGTTCTGTTGTTCGCCACGGGGATGAACCGCTTGGCAAACTTGCCCTTGCCGCGGCTGCGGACATAGAAGTAGCCGATGATGGAAAACGTCAGCGCACCGATGAAATTAACGAACAGATCCTCCATCGTGTCCAACAGGCCAATGTCGAGGTAGCCGCCCAGCCCCAGCGAGGTCTGGGTTCCGTCGGCCTGCACGACGATGACATCGGTGATATTTTTCAGCACGACGGGCGTGTTGCCGCCGGCGGGGTCAAGCATGACCGAGCCGATGGCGTTGACGACGGTGTCCTTCTGCATATCGAGGAAGAAGAAATGATCCATCGTACACTCGAAAAATTCCCAGACGACGCCCACCGTCATTGAGAAGCAGAACGCCATGATCGCCAGATACAGCGGCGAAAGGTGGAACCGTGCCTCGTTGTGGCGGTTTAAAATGTCCAGCAGCGAGAACCCGATCGCCGCACACAAAAAGCCGTTCAGCGTGTGCAGCACCGTGTCCCAATAGGGAAAGGTGACATAGTACGCCTCAATCTCGCCGAGAATTTCTGCGGCATAAATGAAAAGCAGGATGATGATTTCCAGCGTGTCCGGCAGAGCAATGTCCAGCTTGCGCTCCAACGTCGTGGGCATCATAAAAAGGATCAGCGTCAGCACGCAGAGGAAAACGTTTTCAAAATTTCGGTTGAAGATCTGCGCCAGCATTACCAGCACGACCGAGGTACGCAGCAGCAGATAGACCAGCGTGACCGAGCGCTTCTCCTGCCATGCCTTTTTAAATCCCTGAAGTTTGGGGTGCTCCATGACGTCTCCTTCTCAATCGTCCAGTGTAAAGTCCTTGGGGTCAAGCTCCGGCAAAACCTGACGGCGGGGCACCCGCATCAGGGGGTCGTAGCTGAACCGGCGGCAGCAGTAATAGGGCGAGACCACGCCCTTGTGGCGGCACAAGATCATCTTGGGGTCGGCGGCAGTGGAACCGTGCAGGCAGTAGGCGCAGGCCGGGGCGACATGCGCGCCGTAATACGTCTTTTTGAACATAGCCTCACCCCCAAAACGGAAAATTATACAAAGTTTTCACATTTTATTATAAAGGTTTTGCCGCGCCTTGTAAAGAGCTGCACAGAGAAAGGCAAAACCCGCCAGCGCGGCGTCGGGAGGCAGGCGGACAAGCGGCACGACGCGGGGGGAAAGGGTACTGCAGGCAGTGACCACCCCCGGCAGCAGCCGCACACAGAGGTGCATGATGCCTTGCAGGAGTACAAAATGCACCGCTCGGCTGCACAAAAGCGTGCGCGGGCAGAATGCCGCCCCGGCGAAAAGCTGCATCTGCGCCCAGACCGAGACGCCCAGCACGCTCAGGCAGGCACAGCAGCCGTACAGTGCCGCCCGCCCGCCGAGCGCCGCCCAATCCGCGCACCCGGCACTGACCTCCAACGCCATGCCGACGACCGCCGCAGGCAGCGGCAGCACCGCCCGCAGTACCGCCCCTGCGACCCGGAAAAACACCACACACCCGCAGACGGAAAGGCTGGATGTGACGGCGGAGGAGATGGCGGCGGGAAGCCCCTTGTCCCCCTCTGCGAGGGGGCTGCCGCCGCAGCGGCTGGGGGAGAGAGCCTTGCCGCTATCCGAAACATTTCGGGTCATGGAGAGGTTCTCTCCCACCGCCCCTACAGATGCAGCCACAAATAGAGCGCACCCCGCCCCCAAATTCGCCCCGATCTGCGCGGCGTACAGCAGCACCCCCAGCCGGACATTATCCAGCAGCAGCCCGCCCACGCAGCCGACGACAAACCCCGGCCCCGAACAGCACCCCAACACCTGCAAAAGTGCCGCATCGCGCCGGGAAATCCGCCCCGCGCCGTACAATTGTCCGGCCAGCCGCGCGCAGACGGCGTACCCGCCTACCCACGAAAGCACAACAGCCTGCGCGGCCTCGGCGGACTGAAACCCCAGCACTTTCTGCAAGGGCCGCAGCAGAAAGCGAGGCAGCGGTGCGGTGGTCAGCAGCTCGCAGACAACGAAAAACGGGAACAGAGCGGGCAGCACGCTTTGCAGGCAGAGCGCCGTGCCGCTGGCAAAACCGGCGGCTGCCGCCTGCGGCGCGGCCAGCACCAGCGCCCCGAACACCGCCGCCCCGGCGGTCAACCATGGCCGAACAGAACGAAGATTCATATTGCGCACCTCGCTGCGTATACTGAATTGACAGATTTTGGGTGGGGAGGGAACAGCCATGAAACCGAAAAAGCCGCGTCCCCGCCGCCCGTGCGCCTGCCCTGATCCGCGCCGCCTTGTCGCCCCGCCGCCGGACGGCTTCTACCATCTGCCGGAATTGGAGCTGCGCGGCGGAACCCTGCTGACCGACGGCTGCCGCCGCGTGCTGGATTTTACGCCGGAGCGCATCTGCCTTGACATGGGCGATACCTTGGTAACATTGTATGGCGGCGGCCTGCGGATAGAATCTTTCGCGGGCAAAAGGCTCATCCTCGCGGGACGGTTCACGCGGGTGGAGCTGCGCAGCAAGTGGGAGGTACAGCCGGGTGAAACTGGAACTTTGGGCGGCGGATGATTTCTGCTTCACCGTGGAGGGCGCGGACGTACACGAGTTTTTGAACCGTGCGGCGACGGCCGGGGTGCGCCTGCGCCATGTGCGCCACACAAAAACCGGCTGCACGGCACAGGCGGGCGGCATAGACCGCCGCAGGCTGGAAAGCATCGCTCACGCGGGCGGCTGGACGCTGACTGCTTTGTCCCGGCGCGGCCCCGGCAAGCCCGCCGAGCGATTGCTGCGCTGCCGTCCGGGGCTGGCGGCAGGGGCGGTGCTGTTCTGTCTGCTGCTGCGGTTTTGGGGCAGCTTTGTCTGGTGTGTCGACCTCGGCGCGATGGACGCTGCTTTGCAGCCCGCCCTGCGCGCCCTGCTGGCCGACTGCGGCATCCACGAGGGCACGCGCCTGACAAAGCCACTGTTGCAGGCAGCGCAGGCGCAGGCCTTGCGCCGGAGCGAGACATTCGGCTGGGTCAGCCTGAACTTCACAGGCGGCTGCCTTTCGATCGAGAGCACCCCGACCCAGACCCAGACCGTGCGCGACGCCCCGCCGACGCAGGGGCTGTACGCCAAGGCGGACGGGCAGATCTTGGCTGTTGAGATCGAGAGCGGCTTTCCCGCCGTGCAGGTGGGGGATACCGTCATCGCTGGGCAGGAGCTTGCCGCCGCCGTGCGGTATGACCGCAAGGGCAACCCCGTGCCGCAGGGGGCGCAGGGCGTCATTCTGGCGCGGGTTGAAAAGCAGTACACCGTCCGCCAACCGCTTGAAGCGGAAGTACTGCTCTACACCGGACGCAGCGCCGTGCGCAAGACGCTTTACCTGCCGGGCTTTGCCCGCACCACAGAGCCGGACAACGAACTCGTCGGCGAAGCGCAAACCGAGTGGCTGCCGCTGCGCATCGGGCGGGTGGCGCTGCCCGCCTGTGTCTGCCGCACAACAACGTGGGAGCGGATTTCCCGGCCGCTTATTTATAAGGAGGAAACCGCCGCCGCCATCGCCCTGCGCGCCTGCCGCGCCGCGCTGCTGCGGGAGTTTCCGGACGCGGTCATCGAGGCAGAACGGAGGGAAATTTCCACGCAAAACGGCAAAAAAGCAGCCGTCGTGACCTATGTTTTTACCGCAAACATCGCGGGAACGCCGTGATTCGACACTTTTTGCGTACAGTGACGAAATGCAACATAAAATTTTGTGCAATATTCACAGTTTCTTTTGCAGAAAACTGTGATATAATCTAAATGTATAGCTATCACTGGGAGGATGAAAACTTGGCAGAACGATCTCTTGAGCTGGACAGCATCGAGCTGGCGGCAGCCGTCTTCGGCAGCGGCGACCAGAATATCCGCCTGCTGGAAAAGGAGTTCCATGTCACGGCAGTCTGCCGTGGTTCGGTGCTGCGCTTTACCGGCGAGCAGCGTGATGTCGACGCCGCCGCGCATGCGGTGGACGGCATGGTCACCTTGATGCAGAACCATACCCCGCTGGAGGAGCAGACCGTGCGCTACTGCATCAGCTTGGCGCGCGGCGGCGAGGAAAAGCGCCTGCGGGAGCTGACCGACGACTTCGTCGCCGTCACGGCCAAGGGACGCCCCATCCACCCAAAGACGCTGGGGCAGAAGGAATACCTTGCGGCCATCCGCAAAAATGCCATTACCTTCGGTGTCGGCCCCGCCGGCACGGGCAAGACCTACTTGGCCGTCGCTATGGCGGTCAAGGCCTTCAAGTCGAAGGACGTCAGCCGCATCATCCTGACCCGCCCCGCCGTCGAGGCAGGCGAGAAGCTGGGCTTTTTGCCGGGCGATTTGCAAAACAAGGTCGACCCGTATCTGCGCCCACTGTACGACGGCCTGTTCGATCTGCTGGGGGCGGAGACGTTTCAGAAGTTATTTGAAAAGCAGGTCATCGAGGTCGCGCCGCTTGCCTACATGCGCGGCCGCACACTGGACGATGCCTTTATCATTCTGGACGAGGCGCAGAACACCACACCAGAACAGATGAAGATGTTCTTGACGCGCATGGGCGTCGGCAGCAAGGTCGTCGTCACCGGCGACGTCACCCAGATCGATCTGCCGGACAAAGTCCGCAGCGGTCTGATCGACGCGCTGCACGTGCTGCGCGATGTCGAGGGCATCGCGCAGGTGCGCCTGACCGAGAAGGACGTCGTGCGCCACCGCCTTGTGCAGCAGATCGTAAAAGCGTATGAAAAGGCCGCCGAGGAGAAAACCCCCGGCAGCCGTGATAAAAAAGAAAACGTATAAATGGAGGTCGATTTCCGTGTCCAATAAGGTGTTGATTACCAATGACCAGAACGTAGTCAAGGTCCCTTCCGGGTTGCGTATCCTGATCCGCCGCAGCTGCAACGCGGTGCTGGATTTCGAGCATTTTGACGGCCCCGCAGAGATCAGCGTGACCTTTGTGGATAACAACCGCATCCACGAACTGAATAAAGAGTACCGCGATAAGGACTCCGCCACCGATGTGCTGAGCTTCCCCCTTGGCGAGGACGGCGTCTACGACATTGACGAGGACAACGGCTGCAAGCTGCTGGGCGACATCGTCATCTCGATGGAGCGCGCGATGGAGCAGGCCGAGCTGTACGGCCATTCCCTGCAGCGCGAGGTCGCGTACCTGACTGTACATTCCATGCTGCACCTGTTGGGCTACGACCACGAGGCAGGCGGCCTTGAGGCTGTGCGCATGCGCGAAAAAGAGGAGGCTGTGCTGATCCAGCTCGGCCTGCCGCGCACCGTCTCCTATACCAGCGATGAAATTTGAGCAGCTGATGCGCTTTGCGCGGGGCTTCGTCTACGCCTACAACGGTATCCGCGCCGCCATTCGGGAGGAACGCAACTTCCGCTTCCACCTCTGCGCGGCATTCTACGCGTTTTTGGCGGCGCTCTGGGCGCAGCTGTCGGCGGTCGAGCTGGCGCTCGTCGCGCTCTGCGTCGCGGCGGTGCTGGCGCTGGAACTTGTCAACTCCGCCATTGAGCGCGCGGTGGACAAGCCCGACACTACCCACTGGTGGACGGCAGGCGCGGCCAAGGACATGGCCGCCGGTGCGGTGCTTATCATGGCGCTGGGCACAGTCATCGTGGCGCTCTGCGTTTTTCTGCCGCATTTCGGCACGCTGTGGGCGACCTTCACCCTGCGGTGGACACGCCCGGCGGGTGTCGCGCTGAGCCTTGTCGTTTTCTATCAATTTATTTTCCGCACTTCCAACTCAACAGAGAAAGGCAAACAACCGAATGGCAAAACCGATTCCTGAAATGCCGTCCAGCGTATTTGTGGCGCTGGTTGGCCGCCCCAACGTGGGCAAATCCAGCCTGACGAACTACCTTGTGGGCGAAAAAGTCGCCATCGTGACGAAAAAGCCCCAGACGACCCGCAGCCGCATCACCGGCGTCATCACGAAAGGCCCCGTGCAGTACGTGCTGATGGATACCCCCGGCATCCACACCGCGCGCAACAAGCTGGACGCCCGCATGACCCAGACCGCTGCCGCCAGCCTGAAGGACGTCGATGTGACGATGATGCTGTTTGAACCGGCAGGGGAATTCACCGACGCCGAGCTGACGATGGTGAAGGCGCTGCAGAAGGGCGGCCCCGCCATCGCGGTCATCAATAAAGTGGACTTGCTCGATAATTTCGCCGCGCTGGAAGCTCGCAAAAAGCAGATCGAGGAGTTCGGCTGCTTCGACCATATCGTCACGATCTCGGCCAAGGACGGCACGGGCTGCGACGATCTGTTTGCCATGCTCAAGCCCTACGGCAACGAAGGCCCCCACTACTTTGACGACGACGCCTTCACCGATATGCCGGAAAAAGAATTGGTCGCCGAGCTCGTGCGCGAGAAAGCGCTGCTGTTCCTGCGCGAGGAAGTGCCCCACGGCATTGCCGTCGTGGTCGAGCGCTTCAAGGAGCGCCCCGACAAAGACCTCATCGACATTGACGTTGACATTTACTGTGAGCGCAAGAGCCACAAGGGTATGATCATCGGCAAGGGCGGCCAGATGCTGAAAAAAATCGCCTCCGCCGCCCGCATGGACATTGAGGAACTGCTCGGCGTCAAGGTCAACCTGCAGTGCTGGGTCAAAGTCCGCGAGGATTGGCGCGACAATGAATTGCAGCTGAACTCGCTGGGCTTCGCAAAGCCGTAACCCGCAAATTTAATTTGTGTCCCCATTCCGCCAACATCCCCGCGCGCTGTTTGGTACACTGAAACCAACAGGGGGTGACGCCATGACCGACACGGCGGGGGACTGGCTGCGCTTTGCGCAGACCGGCAGCATTTATGACTATCTGACGTATAAAACGAACCAATCCGCAGCACAGGAGGACGCATATGCAGACAGCGACAACGGGACTTGTGCTGCGGCAGGTCAAGGTGGGCGAGGCGGACAGGATCATTACGATCCTGACGCCTGACCTCGGCGTGATTTCGGCGTCGGCGCGGGGCAGCCTGCGGATGAAAAGCGCCCTGTTCAGCGCAACAGGGCTGTTCTGCTACTCAGAATTCAGCCTGTCCAGCGGGCGCAGCCACTATTTTGTGGACGCCGCGCAGATCAAAAAGGTGTTCTACGGCATCTCCGCCACGGTGGAGGGGATGGCGCTGGCAAGCTATATGGCTGAGATCGCGCTGGAACTTTCCCCCGCGCCGCCCGAAGCCGATGCCCAGCTGCGTTTGCTGCTCAACTGCCTGTATATGCTCAGCGAGCGCCGCTATCCCTGCGCCCAGCTCAAGGCCATCTATGAGCTGCGCGCCCTGACGCTGGCGGGTTATATGCCGGACGTGCTGGCCTGCGCCGACTGTGGCAAATACGACGGGGGAGACTTCTACCTTGACCCCGTAGAAGGCCGCCTGCTCTGCGCTGACTGCGCCGACAAGGCGCGGCATCTGCCAAACCTCGACAACGGCGCGCTCTATGCGCTGCGTCATATCTGTCTGGCCGAGGATAAAAAGCTGTTCGGCTTTAAAATTTCGCCCGCCAGCTTACAAGAACTCACCCGCACCAGCGAACAGTACACGCTGGCGCACTTGGAGCACGGGCTGAAAAGTCTGGATTTTTTAAAAACTGTACTTTAACTAAGGAGACCAAAACCCTGTATGGATACCGCCTATAAAACAACACTGGAGCTGGACAAGGTTCTGGCTCGTGCTGTACAACTCTGCGCCTGTCAGGAAACGAAGGAAATGATGCAGGCGCTGGAGCCCGCCCCCACCATCGAGGACGAGCGCTACGACCTTGCGCAGACGAACGCCGTCAACGCGCTGCTCATCAAAAACGGCAGCCCGCGCTTCGGCAGTGTGCGCGAGGTGCGCCGCATCGTCGCCCACGCCCGCAAGGGGGGCATCCTCTCGATGGGCGAGCTGCTGGAAATTGCTGCGACGCTGCGCAATTTTTCCGGTCTGTCCCAATGGTACGGCCTGAGCGAGCACGAAATGCTGCCCACCGACGATCTGTTTTTTGCACTCGCGCCCCAGCCCGTGCTGGAAAAGCAAATTTCCGAGAGCATTCTTTCCCCGGAAGAGATGGCCGACACCGCCAGCATGACGCTGCACGACCTGCGCCGCAAGATCCGTCAGACCGAGGATTCTATCCGCACAAAGCTGGACAATATCATCCGCAATTCTACCACGAATAAATTTTTGCAGGATGCCGTCGTCTCCTTACGCAACGGCCGCTATGTCGTGCCCGTCCGCGCCGAGTATCGCGGCGAGGTCGGCGGTGTCATCCACGACGTTTCGTCCACCGGCGCGACGGTCTTCGTCGAGCCGACCGCCGTCGTCGAGGCGAACGCCCGCATCATGCAGCTGCGCGCGCAGGAGCAGGAGGAAATCACCCGCATCCTGACATCCTTCTCGACGCAGGTTGGCTCGCTGGAACCGCAGTTTACCTACAGCTACGATGCTATGCTGAAAATCGACCTGCTGCTGGCGAAAGCGCGGCTGGCCGTCGAGCAGAACGCCTTCATGCCCGCCGTCAGCGATAAAGTGTATTTCAAGCTGAACAAGGCGCGCCATCCGCTCATCGACAAGAAAAAGGTCGTGCCCGTGGATATTGAGCTGGGCAGCGACTACGATACCCTTGTCATCACCGGTCCCAACACCGGCGGCAAGACGGTATCGTTAAAAACCGCCGGTCTGCTCAACGCGATGGCGCAGTACGGCTTCCTGATCCCTGCGCACGAGAGCAGTATCGTCTGCCATTTTGAGGAATACCTCGTCGACATCGGCGACGAGCAGAGCATCGAGCAGAGCCTGTCCACCTTCTCCGGCCACATGAAGCGCATCAGCGGCATTCTCGACTTGGCCGGGCACGCCACGCTGACCCTGCTGGACGAGCTTGGTGCGGGCACCGACCCCGCCGAGGGCGCGGCGCTGGCAGTCAGCATTCTGGAGCGGCTGCGCCGTCAGGGCAGCCTGCTCATGGCGACGACCCACTACGCCGAGCTGAAGGTCTACGCACTGGAAACGCCCGGCGTCGTGAACGCCAGCTGTGAGTTCAACGTCGAGACGCTGATGCCCACCTACAAGCTCAGTGTCGGCGTGCCGGGCAAGTCGAACGCGTTCCTCATCAGCTCCAAACTCGGCATCCCGGAGGAGATCATCGACGCTGCACGCAATCATATGTCCAACGACGACAAGCGGCTGGACAGCGTGCTGTCCCAGCTGGACGATCTGAAAGTCCAGCTCAAAGAGGCGCAGGACGAAGCCGAACAGGCGAAGTACGAGGCTGAACACGCGCTGGAAAGCGCCGAGAAGAAGCGCGACGACCTCATCAAAAAGGGCGAGGAGGAGCTCGAAAGCGCCCGCCGTCAGGCGCACGACCTGATGCAGCAGGTGCAGAACGAGGCCTACAGTCTGACGGACGAGCTGCGCCGCATCCAGAAGGACGAAAAGACCAGCGCCGCCCAGCGCGCCGTCCGCGCCCGTGAGATCGCCCGCAAGGACACCGAAAACCTTTTGAAAAAGACCGACGCCAAGCCGAACCCCGTCAAGGAGTTTGTGCCGCTCAAAGAGGTGCAGATCGGGCAGGAGGTCGTCATTGCCGACCTCGGCCAGACGGCCACCGTCACGGCGCGCCCCGACCGCAACGGCATGGTGGAAGTCCGCGCCGGCATCATGAAGACGAAGGTCCCGCTGACAAACCTGCGCGCACCCGACAAGATGGAAAAGCGCAAGCCTGCCGAGCCGCGCCGCTCGACCCGTGTGCAGCTGGATAAATCCCGCAAGGCCAGCATGGAAATCAACCTCTTGGGCTACACGGTGGATGAGGCGCTGAACGAGGTGGACAAGTTCCTCGACAGCGGTATGCTGCGCGGGCAGTCGACGCTGTACATCATCCACGGAAACGGTACAGGTGCGCTGCGCACGGCCATCCAGAAGCACCTGCGCACCCACAAGGCGGTCAAGAGCTTCCGCCCCGGCCGCTACGGCGAGGGTGAGAACGGCGTGACCGTCGTAGAGTTGAAATAAAACAATCCCGCATTTTTGTCTATGGCAATCATTCGCTGCATCTGCTATGCTAATGATAACATAATAAGTGGCTTGAAATTAAATCAACGAGAAAGCGAGTGAACGCTTTGGCAATGGATTATAACAGCACGCGCAGCTTCACGATGACGCTGGCGCACCGCGCGGTGGGGGACATCCGCCGCGGGGGGTTCCGGCAGCTGCGCAACTATGTGGATATGTGCGCCACCTTGGCGAAAAAACCGCAGCAGAAGGACTTTTTTGCCTACGCGCAGAAGGCTCTGCAGCGCACGGACAGCTGCTACTACAGCCTGATCCACCGCCTGCTGGACTCGGTGGACGAAGACCGCATCTGCACCGTCGGTGTCAATATGGGCTTTGGCGGCTTGATCTACGGTGCCAGCGAGCAGAAAAAGCAGGCGGACGTCGACGGCAAGCCGATCGCGTGGGTCACCGCCGCCCGCTGCGGTGACGAACGCCTGACGGATATCGTGCCGAAGGCCGCGAAGCACGGCAACTATGTCTGGCTGCTGGATGCGCTGGGCACTGACCCCGCGCAGGTTGTGCCGCTGGCAAAGGCCAACCCGCAGAGCGCTTTCGGCCTGCTGGCCGAGTCTGCTACCCTGACGGAGGAATGCGTCGATGCGCTGGCAGCCTGCCGCAACCTCGTCGTCATGCCGCTGCTGCAAACGCCGGAACTGACGACTGAAGCCTGCCGTGCCGCCCGCCGCCTGAAAGCGCACAAGATGTTCTACGCACTGACCGTCCTTGTGGAAGACGCTACCGCCGACGAGGTCATGCAGGACGACTGGCTCGAAAGCATTGCGCAGGAGACGCTGTTCTGCATGTGCGCCCGTAAGCCGGGCATGTCGGACGAAACGTCCCACAAGCTGCGCCGCAGTATCGTGGACGGCCGCATGGAGACCGGCAAGCCCGTGCTGCTGCTGGACTGGGACGGCGACGTCAAGTACCTGAACGAACGTATCTCCGAGCATATGACCTTTGGTTCCGCCCTGCCGGAAGGGTACGCCTTCCCGCTGCAGCTGGGGTAAAAGGAATGCCTTCCCCCAAGGGGGAAGCCTATATTGACCGCAAAGTATGACAAAAAGCGACCCCGCACCGATGGTATCATCGGGTACGGGGTCGCTTTTGTTTTGTGTGGATTACTGCATTTCGCCGCGCAGCAGTTTCTGCATGATGTCATGGTTGAACAGCGGGATGGACAGATCGGACACCGCTGCGAGGGTGTTGCTCTTCATGCCGCCGGACACCCACGGGATCAGCACGCCCATCATCGCACCGGCGAAGAATTGCCCGATCTTCTGCGCCTCGGCGCTTTCAATATCGGAGTTCAGCTCCCGCGCGTTCTGCGCAAAGATCGAGCAGAGATACTCGAACATATACTGCTGCAAACTGTTCTGGCCGTTGTAGGCCAAGGCGTTACAGTAGAAAACTTTATTTTCCAAGAAATACGCTTCCAGTGCTGTCAGCAGCGAATCCCAGCTGGAATAGGCGCTGCGCTCGACAAGGAACTGAGTGATGCCGCTCTGGAAATACCAGTTCACCAAATCGTACTTATCCTCAAAGTGATAGTAGAAGGTGTTGCGGCCGACCCCGGCATGGTCAACAATGTCGTTGACCGAGATCTTTTCCAGCGGGGTCGTGACCATCAATTCCTGCAGACTTTCGGCCAGCAGATGTTTTGTCTGATTGGAACGCGGCATAGCAATTCTCCTGCAAAAGGCGTAGTAAAAATTACGTACCCACATTATAACACACTTTCGACACAAAGTGCAAATATTTCGTTGCCATGGCACAAAAATGCCCTTCGGATTTGTATGACAAATTGGCCGGAATGTTTGGTTTTGCCCGTACCTGCGGGCTTTGCGGGGCGTTGAGTTGAACATTACCCGGCTTTTGTCTATGTACAGTTCCGCGCGAAAAACATAAAATGATAGCATACAAACGGAGAGAAAAAGGAGTGCAATCGATTATGCCGATGAATAAAGTGGTTCATGCTGCCCAGCGCGCTGCGTTCAGCGCTGCCATCGACTCTGCCATCAAGGCAGTCCGCGGCAAAGGCCCTGAAAATATGGCCGAGCAGGCCGTCAAGCTCGTCAATCTCGCCCAGCCTCTGCTGGCACACCGTTATCCGGGCGCCGATTGGGACAAGGTGCGCGCGTTCGTGTCCGACCCCAACAGCAAGTGGATGCAGTACGCCTACAACGCCATCAACGAGATCGACCCCCATGTCTTGAAGATGAACACCCTGAACCTCGTGTACGAGGGCATGTTCGCAGGTTATAACTACGTTATGGAGCTGCGCAAGCAGTACGACTGCAATATGCCGTGGATTTTGCTGTTCGACCCGACCTCTGCCTGCAACCTGCACTGCAAGGGCTGCTGGGCGGCTGAGTACGGCAACCGCCTGAACCTTAGCTTTGAGGACATGGATCGCATCGTCACGGAAGGCGAGGCGCTGGGCATCCACTGGTACATGTGCACCGGCGGCGAGCCGACCTGCCGCAAGGAGGATCTGTTCAAGCTGGCTGCGAAGCATCAGAATTCCGTCTTCCATCTGTTCACCAACGGCACCCTGATCGATCAGGCCTTCTGCGACCGCGTCAAGGAAGTGGGCAACATGGCCTTCTTCATCTCGATCGAGGGCATCGGCGATGCCACCGACGACCGCCGCGGCAAGGGCGTCTATGACCGCGTCATGCACGCCATGGATCTGATGAAGCAGAACGGCCTGCTGTTCGGCACCTCCATCTGCTACACCAGCGCCAACTACAAGGCCGTCACCAGCGACGAGTTCATGGATATGCTCATCAGCCACGGTGTGCGCTTCAACTGGTACTTCCACTATATGCCCATCGGCGACGGCGCAAATGTCAACCTGATGCTGAACGCCGAGCAGCGCGAGTATATGATCAAGCGCGTGCGCGAGATCCGCGGCTACACCGGCGGCAAGCCGATCTTCTGCATCGACTTCCAGAACGACGGCGAGTACATCGACGGCTGCATTGCCGGCGGCCGCCAGTATGCCCACATCAACCCGGCAGGCGACGTCGAGCCCTGCGTATTCATCCACTACTCCAACGCGAACATCCACGACAAGAGCCTGCTGGAGTGTCTGCAGCAGCCGCTGTTCAAGGAGTATCATAAGGGTCAGCCCTTCAACCACAACCACCTGCGTCCCTGCCCGATGCTGGAAAACCCCGAACTGCTGGGCGAGATGGTCAAGCGCTCCGGTGCCCACAGCACCGATATGCAGCAGCCGGAATCCACGGATGACGTTTTCCGCCGCTGCCGTCCCTACGCCGACCAGTGGACGCCCGCCGCAGAGCGCATCTGGGCGGAGGAACACGCCGATTGCGCTTCCTGCGCCAGCTGCTCGACCTGCGCGTCCAAGTAAAATAACATGACGTCTTACGCCCCGTTGCATTTTGCAGCGGGGCGTTTTTGTGTTTCCGTCGTATTTTCGCACATTCCACCGTCTGCGGATTTTCTCTCTGTGCGGCGCATATAGTGGTAGCATGGCGGCAAAAGGGGAGGTGGGCGTATCAAAACCGTGGTGTATCTCGACGTGCTGCTGCTGACAAATTTCTTGGCGGCGTACTTTCTGCTGCTGGCGGCGGGGGCACTCAGCGGGCAGCGCGCATCGTTCGGGCGGATGTTGGCGGGCAGCGGCTTGGCGGCTTTGTCGGCGCTCATCCTCTTTGCGCCGGAGCAGCCGTACCCCGTGCAGCTGGCCTACAAGATCGCAACGGCGCTTGCCATCACGGCGGCGGCCTTCGGCTGGCGCAGTGTGCGCCGCCTTGTGACGGCGGCCTGCTGGTACGCGGCGCTGAATATCGCGCTGGCGGGGCTGGCACTGCTGGCGATCCTCAGCACCGGTACGCGGATGCTGGATGCCGCGAACCTGACGGTCTACCTGCACGTTTCGCCGCTGCTTCTGCTGGCGCTGTCGGGTGTCTGCTGCGGCGCGGTGGAGCTGGCGCTGCGGCTTTTTGCCCGGCGCGAGACGCCCACCAAGACCACCGGGCTGGAATTTACCCTCTGCGGCCAGCGTATCCACCTGCGCGCGGCGCTTGACACCGGCTGCCACCTGCGCGACCCGGTGTCCTGCCTGCCGGTGCTCGTTGTCAGCTACCCGGATGCGCAAGCCCGCCTGCCGCAGCCGGTCAACGAGTTTTTGGCGCAGTGGTTCGCGGGGCAGGCACGGACAGACCCGCCGTCCGGCGCACGGCTGCGGCTGGTGCCCTGCGGCACAGCGGCGGACAAAAGCCTGCTGCCGGGCTTTGCGGTCGAGGGCATCGGGCTGATCACGGCACAGGGGGTGCTGGCGCTGGGGCGCAGCGCCGTGGTATTCGCGCCGCGCTCTTTCGGCAGCACGGCCTATGAAGCGCTGTACGGCAGCGATTTTATGTAAGGGGGAGAGACATGCTCAAGGAACTGTATGCCCTGTGGCTGCGGCTGGCCGCCCCGCAGGAACTGCATTACATCAACGGCGCGGACACCCTGCCGCCGCCGCTGCCGCCGGAGGAAGAGCGCACCGCGCTGGCCGCGCTGGCGCAGGGGCAGCCGCAGGCGCACGACCTGCTCATCACACATAACCTGCGGCTGGTCGTGTACATTGCCAAAAAGTTCGAGACGCCCACCGCGGGCATCGAGGACATGATCTCCATCGGCACCATCGGCCTCATCAAGGCTGTCAACACGTTCGAGCCGACGAAAAACATCAAGCTGGCAACCTACGCCAGCCGATGTATTGAAAACGAAATTTTGATGTACCTGCGCAAAAGCTCGAATCGGCGGCAGGACGCCAGCATTGACGAGCCGCTGAACACCGACACCGACGGCAACGAGCTTCTACTGATGGACGTGCTGACGAGCGATGACCCGCAGGTCGGCGAGGAGCTGGAGCGCAGCGCCGAGTGCGCCGCCCTGCGGCATGCAGTGGGACGCCTGACCCCGCGGGAACGCCGCATCATGGAGCTGCGCTTCGGTCTGAACCACGAGACCGAGCACACCCAGAAGGAGGTCGCCGACGCCCTTGGTATCTCGCAAAGCTACATCTCGCGCCTGGAAAAGCGCATCATCCGCCGCCTGCGCCGGGAATTGGAAGCGGTTTGACCTTCCCCCACAGGAGGAATCCTTTACACCACAGCCTCCGACCGCGTATTTGTCACAAACGGCACGGCCAGCCCGGCAATCATGTTCATCTCTGGCTGCAAAGAGTACAGCAGGTACTCGTACCCCTCGCGCGTCCACGTGATGCCTGTCACGCGCCCAGCATTCTGCCGCTGGGTGACGGTGATGCCGTCAATGTCGTAGGATGCCACGCTCTCGAAATCCGACTCGGACAGCCCGGCGGGGTAGAGCATCTGCCCCTGCTTCGCCGTGCGCAGGCTCATCCGCCGCCCCGGCACGATGTCGTAGTCGATCTCCGAGACCTGCCCTTCGATGAGCCAGTAGCGGTAGGGAATGACGATCTCATTGTTGGGCGACGATGTCACCCGGAAGCCGCCGGTCTGCCCGTAGTTGGGCTGCTGATACTCGGTACGCGTCTCGCGCCCGGCCGTCATATCCACCCGCCGCACGGCCAGCACGATGATCAGCGCGGCAGACACGACGGCCAACAGTCCCATCACCAAAATAAACCACAGGGAATCTACCATAAAAATCCCTCCTTTTCCGTATGCTATGCCAAAGCGCCGCCCTGTGTGCAGAAATTCCCAGTTTGCCGCGCCGCGCACGTGCCCATACTCCTACTAAATAAAATGGTTGGGGGACGACAGGATGTATGCAGGAAAAGTGGAACTCTGCGGCGTGGACACCACACAGCTCCCGGTGTTGAGCGAGGCCGAAAAAAGCCGCCTCATCAAGGCGGCACGGGCGGGGGACAGGCAGGCGCGGCAGGAGATGGTGCAGGGCAATCTGCGGCTTGTCCTCAGCGTTGTGCAGAAGTTTGCAGGCCGGGGCGAGAACCCGGATGATCTGTTTCAGGTGGGGTGCATCGGGCTGATCAAGGCTATCGATAACTTCGACCCCAGTCTGAACGTGCGGTTTTCGACCTACGGCGTGCCGATGATTGTCGGCGAGGTCAAGCGCTACCTGCGGGACAACAACGCCGTGCGGGTCAGCCGCTCCATCCGTGACTTGGCCTGCCACTCGATGCGCGCGCGGGAGGAACTGCAAAAGAAAAACGGCCGTGAACCGAAGGTGTCGGAAATTGCCGCACAGGTGGGCGCAAGCCCCGAAAGCGTGGCAATGGCGCTCGGCTCCGCCGTGACACCGACGAGTCTCTACGAGCCGGTCTACTCCGACGGCGAGGACAGCTTTGCCCTTGTCGACCAGCTACGGGACAACGCCTGCGAGGAAAGCTGGATCAGTGACATGATGTTCCGCGACACAGTCAAAGCCCTCACCGCGCGGGAGCGGCGCATCATCGCCCTGCGCTACCTGCGTGGCAAGACCCAGACGCAGGTGGCAAAGGAAATCGGCATCAGCCAAGCGCAGGTCAGCCGATTGGAGAAAGCCGCGCTGAATCATATTAAGGAACAGATTTGCGCGGAATGAAAAATGCGGTGCCCGCATAAAGCGGACGCCGCATTGCTTTTTACTCCACCTCAATCCCGCACGCGCCCAGCGCACGGGTGAAGGACTTCGGATTCTTATACAAAATCCCCGTGATGCCAAGGTTATACGCCGCCTGTGCATTGGCCTTGTTGTCGTCGACGAAGATCGACTCGTCGTAGGCCAGATTGCAGGTCTGCATCAGCGTCGTGTAGATCTCCGGCTCCGGCTTGCACAGATGCACATTGCAGGACGCAATGCCGCCGTCAAACAGCGAGAACCACTCCCGTCGGCGCAGCTCGTCCATGATGTCGGTGGGGATGTTCGTCAGGTAGTACAGCCGGTAGCCGTCAGCCTTCAGCTTGCGCATGATCTGCACCGTCGTCTTTTTTGTGCGCAGCATCGTCGCCCATTCATCGATGCAGGTCTGCACCTCGAACACCCGGTTCGCGCGGGCGGCGTTTTCCAGCATAATCTTGTTTGCGTCCTCGCGGCTGATTGTGCCACGGTCAAGCATCTGCCATTCCTGACTGCCGAAGACGAGGTCGTAGGTCTCCTCCTCGGCGCGGCGGTTCATGAAATGATCCATCAAAAAATCCTTAGGGTTGAAGTCGACGACCACGCCGCCGAAATCGAAAATGATATTTTTATACATACAAACCTCCGTGGGTCTTGCCCTGCTTATCCTTCTATTATACACGCAAACCGCATAGGTTACAACAGGGAAAGGGGGGCGCACCATGACACTGCGCGATTTGAGCAGCAAGGACGTCATCCAATTGAAGACCGGCGAAAACCTCGGCCGCATCGACGACGTCGTCTTTGACGAGCACGGCGCGCGGCTGCAGTCGGTCATTCTGCGCGGGCGGGCACACTGCTTCGGTTTACTGGGCAGTGACGAGGATTTGATTCTGCCGTGGGAGAGCGTCAAAACCATCGGCACCGACGTCGTCATGGTCGACGCCGAGCCTTTGCCGGGCGCGCGCCGCCGCTGATGCAAGAAAATCGTATATTTTGTGTAAAATCCCGCAAAATTGGCTGCATTTTTTGGCGCAATATGCTATAATTAAAATTCAATAGACGAGAGGGAGGGCGACGCCATGCCGACGACACGCAGGCTTTTGGCGCTGACGGCGGCAGCTGCGGTGCTGATCGTGCTCGGCGCGCTTTTTCTCATTGCGCCTGTGTGGCAGCCGCAGCGCCCTGCTGCTGCGTATGTCCCGGTCACGGCGCAGGCCACAGCCGTGACCCAGCCGCAGCGCATCAACATCAACACCGCCACCGCCGAGGAACTGACCGTTCTGCCGGGGCTTGGCCCCCAAAAGGCCGCCGCCCTCGTCGCCTACCGCACCGAGCACGGCGCGTTCGCGGCGCTCAGCGACGCAGCCGCCGTCAAGGGTATCTCGCAGCGGATGACCGAAAGCTGGCAAGACCTTGCCGAAGCAAAATAATGGAGGAGATCAACTTGGAAAAAAGGCCGGAAAGCATCTTCATCAACCGTGAACTCAGTTGGCTCGACTTTGACAGCCGCGTGCTGGCGCTCGCCAAGGAAAAGACCGTCCCGCTGGGCGAGCGTATCAAGTTCGCCGCCATCTTCGGCAGCAATATGGACGAGTTCTTCATGGTGCGCGTCGGTTCGCTGTACGACCAGACGCTGCTGAAAAACAACAAGACCGACAACGTCACCCACATGACGGCGGCCGAGCAGATCGCCGCCATCACGCCGCGCGTGGCCGAATTGCAGGCAAAGTGCGACAAATATTTCCAGCATCTTGTCACGTCGCTGGCGGAAGAAGGCTACAAAAAAGTCGACTTTGCCAAGCTGTCGAAGCAACAGGAACATTTCTGGAAAACCTATTTCCAGCGGGAATTGCTGCCGCTGCTCAGCCCGCAGATCGTTGATTCCCGCCATCCGTTCCCGTTTTTGAATAACAAAGATATTTACTATATCGCCCAGCTGCACACGAAAAACGAGGGCGTCAGCTACGGCATCGTGCCGGTCAGCAGCCAGTTCGAGCGCGTGCTTTTCGTCAAGGACGGCGAGACGACCTGCTTCGCCTTTGTCGAGGAACTCATCGCCCACTACGCAGCGTCCATCTTCAGCGCCAGCACCGCGCAGAAGCAGTGCCTGTTCCGCGTGACCCGCAACGCCGACATCACCGTCGACGAGGGCATGATGGATCACGACGTCGATTTCCGCGACGTCATGAGCGAGCTGCTCAAAAAGCGCCGCAAGCTGGCGGCTGTGCGCCTGCAATTCTGGCCGGACGCCCCGCAGGAGGTCGTCAAATTCCTGCGCGACAAGCTCGTCGTCCCGGCGGATCGCTGCTACACCCAGACGTCGCCGCTCGACTCCGGCGCGCTGTTCAAGCTGGCCGGGCGCATCTCCGGCGACGGCGGCCACACGAACCTGTTCTATCCCGCCGCCAAGCCGATGCAAGCCCCCGCTGGCTACGACCTCTACACCGAGGTGCGCAAGCACGACGTGCTGCTGGCCTACCCGTACCAGAGCATCCGCCCGTTCATCAAGATGCTGCTGCGCGCGGGCGCCGACCCGGATGTCGTCTCCATCAAAATGACGCTCTACCGCATGGCCAGCGACTCCCAGATCGTCAACGCCCTGATCGCCGCCGCCGAAAACGGCAAGGAGGTCGTCGCGATGGTCGAGCTGCGCGCCCGCTTTGACGAGCAGAACAACATCGACTGGTCGAAGCAGCTGGAGGACGCGGGCTGCACCGTATTCTACGGCTTCGACGACTATAAAGTACATTCCAAGTTGACTCTTATCACCAGCCGCGTCAACGGCCAGTACAAATACTTGACGCAGATCGGCACCGGCAACTATAATGAAAAGACGAGCGAGCTGTACACAGACCTCTCCTTCATCACGACCCGGCAGGAAATCGGCGAGGAAGCCAGCGCCGTATTCAACAATATGGCGCTGCAGCGCCTGACGAGCGAGGCCGACACGATGCTCGTCGCGCCGCTGCGGTTCAAGTCCGTCCTGTTGGAAGAGATGGATCGTCAGATTGCGCTGGCAATGCAGGGCAAGCCCGCGTCCATCATCCTGAAAAACAACTCCATCAACGACCCGCAGATCATTGCCAAAATCAGCGAGGCCAGCTGCGCGGGCGTGCGTGTCGATATGATCGTGCGCGGCATCTGCTGCGTGCGCGCGGGCGTGCCCGGCTGCACCGAGAACGTGCATATCCGCAGTCTGGTTGGGCGGTATCTCGAACATTCCCGCATTTACTGCTTCGGCAACGGCGAGAATATGCGCATCTACATTGCATCCGGCGACTTCCTGACCCGCAACACCGAGCGCCGCGTCGAGGTCGGCGTCCGGGTGGACGACCCCGCCATCGCGAAAAAGCTGCGCGGCATTCTTGACCTGCAGCTGCGCGACACCGTCAACGCCCGCGAAATGCAGCCCGACGGCACCTACATGAAGGTCAAGCCCGCCGAGGGGCAGCCCCCCGTGGACAGCCAGATGGCGATGTTCGGCTATTTCCAGAACGGTTTCGTCATGGAGCCGGACAAGCCCGAAGCCAAGTCCAAAACGGCGGCCGTTAAGGCCACCGCAAAACCCGTCCGCCGCCAGCACACGGCGCTGCGCCCCAAGCGCGCCAGCCTGCTGCAAAGCCTGTTCGGACGCGGAAAAAAGTAAGGAGAACCCAAAATCATGAAAAGCTGTGTTGTGACCGCAAACTATGCCTGCGACCCGTACAAGGTCTGGCTGTACCTGACGAAGCCGACCCTGAACAACTGGCGCAAGGACGTGACCGCCTACGAGGAAAGCGACGATGGCATGACGGCGACCGAGAAGAACGCCGACGGCGGCGAGACCCAGATCGCTTTTACCCGCAAGGAGAAAGCCCGCTGCCTGAGCTGTAATTTCCAGAAGGGCAAGATCAACGGCACCTTCACGGCGCTGCTGCTGGGCGGCGGCGACTCGACCAGCGTCGAGTGTACATTGGACGTCAACGGTCTCGGCCTTTTCAAAAAGCCGAAGAAGCTCTTGGAGGAGCGGCTGGAAATGCTGCGCAAAACATTAGGCGCATAACCTGCCGTCGGTACTCTGTAGGGGGCGGCGTCCTCGACGCCCCGCGGCAAGACCGTAGGGGCGGATTCCATATCCGCCCGTGGACGTGTGCCTGATGACGGGCGCATATAGAATGCGCCCCTACGAATCCCGGAAAATACACGCACGTATCCGCCCTTCGGGGCGGATATTTTTTTGCCCCACCGCATACCGTTGTAAAAACAGGGGAGGTGTACGCCATGTGGGAAAATGCAGCCCCGCCGCCGCAGGAGGAACCCCCGCGCCCGCCGCGCCGCCCGCGCAGCGACGAAGCGCTTGTGCTCTGGGCGCAGGTGCTGCTCTGCCTTGCGGCGGTGGGCTTTGTGCTGGCGGCGCGGGCGCTGGGCTGGCCTGCCTACCCGGCGCTGCGCCGTGCCTTTGCGGCGGCCATGCAGCCGGAACAGGAGCTTTTTTTGAGTGGGGAACGCAGCCTTTTGAAATTTACCGAGCAGACCGCCGACGCCGCCCGCAGCATGTGGGAGGACTTCGCCGCCACGCCGGAAACCGCCCGCGCACCCCACGGCCAGCCCGCGCCGCCCGCCTACGCCCGCGAGGACAGCTATACGCCGGATTTTGCGCTGCGGTTTCCGCTGCCGGGGCGGCAGTGCCGCGAAACCTCCGGCTATGGCTGGCGCACCGACCCGATGGGCGGGCTGGGAGATGACTTCCACATCGGCAACGATCTGGCCGCCGCCGAGGGTACGCCGGTGCTGGCGGCGGCGGACGGTGTGGTGCGCGCCGCAGGCAGCCACAAAAGCTACGGCAACTACCTGCGCATCCTCCACGCCGACGGCGACGAGACGCTGTACGCGCACATGCAGTATCTGTTTGTGAAAGCGGGGGCGCGGGTCGCGGCGGGGCAGACGCTGGGCACGGTGGGGCAGACCGGCAACGCGACAGGTGCGCACCTGCATTTTGAAATTTTGCACCGCGGGCTGCGCTATGACCCTGCCGAGGCGCTGGAAAATGCGGCGTAGACCCGCCCATCTGCGGTGGCGGCGGCCGTTGGCGCTGTTGTTCGGCCTGACGGCGGTGCTGGCGTTGGACGGCAGCGGTGTGCTGCGGGTGGGGCTGGGCTGTGCGCTGCTGCACGAGAGCGGCCACGCGGTGCTGTACCGGCTTTTGTGGCGGCAGTGGCCGACGCTGGAGGTGTCGCCGTTCGGGATCTGCCTGCGGCTGCGCGGCCTGCCGATGCACGCGTCGGAGGAGCTGCTGCTGGCAGCGGCGGGGCCATTGGCGAACCTGCTGGCCTGCGCGGCAGCGCTGGCATGGATGCGCGCGGCAGGGTATAGCTATGCCGGGTATTGGTTCGCCTGCTGCAATTTGCTGGTGGGCGGCAGCAACCTGCTGCCCCTGCCGGGGCTGGATGGCTGGCGGATCATCGGCGCTGTGGCGGCGCTGATGCGCGGCGCGGGGTAGCGTGGCGCGGCAGCAACGCCCACGGGACGCATATATGCGTCCCCCAGACTGTCGAAAAAGTACCTTACCCCCGGATAAGAATATCGTCTTTGTTGTGGATTCGTAGGGGCGGGGCTCTGCTCCGCCCGCCGACCTGACGTGGCAACGCTTTTTCGGGAAAGTTTCTCACATGGCAAACGGCCACGGGCGGAGCAGAGCCCCGCCCCTACCGCGTTTTTTGACAAACTGCGGGACGCATATATGCGTCCCCTACAAACCGCCCGTTCACGGCGCGGCAAATACAACAACAAAACCCCCGCCGATTATCCATCGGCGGGGGCAATTTATTGGTTTATCGCGGTATGTGCCTTACTCCGACTTGCGGCGTTTGCGCAGGAAGTAGAAGGCGGCGGCACTGCTGATCGTCAAGCCGCCGAAGAGCGCCAGAGGCGCGGCGTCGCCGGTCTGGGGGATCGTGGCGGTGGTGGCGGGCTGTGCCGTGGCGGCGGGCGCCGTCGTGGGCTGCTGCGTCGGGGCGTCGGTCGGTGCAGGGGTTGCCGTGGCATCGACGCGCGTGACGGGGGCGACCGGCGCTGCTGTAGGCACGGCAGACGGCATAGGCGTCGACGGAACCGGCGAAGCGCTGGGCACGGGCGACGGCTCGTTGGTGGGCACAGGGGTGGCCGTTGCCTCAGGCGTCGGCGAGGGCGACGGGGTAGGTGCTACCGCGCCGTGCGCGGCCTTCAAGGCAGCACCGGGGGACAACTCAATATCGGTGTTGTTGATAGCATTATCTATGCGCCAACGATTGTCTGTACCGGCATAATCTTTGTACCAGTCGTCAATGATTTTCTGGTCGTCATCCAAGACGCACCACTTTGCGCCGGGAACAAGTTGCGTGATGTTGAAACTGTTGCCCGCTACATCTTTGTTGTAAAGATCGTCGCCGGAGTTTCCCGCGTGGTTGTTATAGACTTTGGCAGCAGAAGAAAGCAAAACGCTACCATATTCGTTGTAAATGCCACCACCGTCACGAACATAATGTCCGTATCCTTTGGCGTCAAGGAAGGGGAACGCGGGCATTTGTTTGGTATTGTAGTTCTCTGTAATGACACCGGAATTTAAAATAAGAGTAGCGGGTTCGCCGCTGTGCTTTGGGTCGGAGTTGCCGTTTTTAATACCACGTCCGCAGTTGTTTGAAACAACAAAGTCAGCACCCGCGTCAACGGTTGTAGTTGCAAGAGGATAGTTATCGAGTCCACCATCAAAATTTTCGCGCAGATAGACATGCGCATCAGAGCTGATATTCAGGTTGTGAGCGTTTGCCAAACCGTAGTTTGCGTTGTGAATGGAGGAAAGGGTGGCGCCACTTTCGACTGTGAGCGTACCACCTGGATAATTATCAAGATTATTGGCATCGCGATATACCTTGACACCGATACCCCAGTTATCGTGGGCAGTTACCTTTGCGCCGGAATGCAGAACAGCAGTGCCAGAAATGGCAAGACCGGTGCCGTCCCAGTTGTCAGCATTCCATGCGTCGATATGGGAAAAAGAACCATTCTTGAAAGTGGTGATTTCAGAAGTGCCGTCGACTTCAAGGTCTTTCACGAAGATGGCGAAACCCCAAGAGGAGTTATCATGCGAGGTTACAGAAGAATGGTCGGAAACAGTCAGTTTTCCGAAATAGCAACCGAGGCCGCCTTCACCATACCAGCCATCGTTGTTGTTATTCACATCCAACACAGAATTTCCGGTAACAGTGATATTCATAGGGTTGACGGTAATGCCGTTGTGAACGCATCTGGTGGCTGTCAGGGTAGAACCACCAGAGACAACGAGGTCGCCGACGAGATAGTTGGGGTCTTCGTTCTTCGTGTCGGCGTAAATGCCACTGGCATCCGTGTTGTCGTCACCCATGTATCCGGTGACGGTCAAATTTGTTTCGTTTTGCACGTATAAGCTGCCACGCTCATTGATGTACAGGCCGCTGCCGCAAACAGTCGCTCCATCGTTTTGAATCAAAACCTTGTCACAAGCGTTAAACGTCAGATTCGCATGGCTGAACAGGTTTGCGGTACCGCCCTCATTATCACCGGGATTCTTGCTGGCGGAAATTGTCAGCTCAGGGCAGTTTTTAATTGTGACCTTGCAGAATTTGGCGTGCATACCAAGTCCTGTCAGAGTCAAATTCTTGCCGTTGGCGTTGATGATGAAGTTCTTCCACGCGTCGATAGAAGCGCCCTGTGTACCACTGAATTTGAGACCCGTCGTCGATTTAACATTGCTCTGCAAAACGATTTCCTGCCCATCTTTGGCGTCATCAATGGCCGCCTGTAGGGAAGTGTAAGAATGTCCGTCAATCGTGGCAACCGTGGTGGTAGATGTCGGCGGGGCACCATAAACGGCGGGCGCGTACTGCTCATCCAAATCCAGCGTCTCAATATCGTTTTCGGTGGTCTCCTCGGTGGTCTCCTCGGTGGTCTCCTCGGTGGTCTCCTCGGTGGTCTCCTCGGTGGTCTCCTTGGTGGTCTCCTTGGTGGTCTCCTCGGTGGTCTCCTCGGTGGTCTCCTCGTTGGTCACGGTCGTATCGGTGGTGGGGGATTTCTCTGCCCAAACGGCAGCGGGCGAGATTGCGCAAGCAAGAATCATTGCAGCCACTGCAACAGACAAACGCTTCCTCATAGCACACACTCCTGTAATTTGAATTGTTACGCAAAAAAACGAATGTATTACAATTCATATTTTTGAATTTAAATCATAGTAGCAAGATTTACAAAATCTGTCAACCCAACAAAATGCACACAAAACGCCTATAATAGCGCAACAAGTGCGCAAAAACAAGGTGGAAGGGTATCCTGAAATCCAAAAAATCCAGCGCAATGCTCAAAAATTGCTGTAACAATTTGTGCAAACCAACAAAATTACAATTTACTTGTTACAGTTGCAATTTCTGCAGAAATGCGGTACAATAAACCGATATACCAAAAGTAAGGATGGTTCACCCTATGGCGGAATTTTCCCCTAAATTTAAAGAGGCGCTCAGTCTGGTGCAGAAGCCGGGGCGCTACACGGGCGGCGAGCCGGGCAGCGTCTATAAAGATAAGGCCAAAGTCGATGTGCGCATGGCGTTTTGCTTCCCCGATACCTACGAGATCGGCATGTCGTTTTTGGGCGAAAAAATCCTGTACGACCTGCTGAACCGCCACGAAAACTGGTGGTGCGAGCGCGCCTTTATGCCGTGGACGGACATGAAAGCCCAGATGGAGCGGCTGGACATTCCGCTCTACTGTCTGGAAAGCAAGGATCCGCTGACTGCGTTTGACATCGTCGGCTTCTCGCTGGAATACGAGCTGGCCTACACCAACGTGCTGGCTATGCTGCGCCTGTCTGGCATCCCGCTGCGCGCCGCCGACCGTGACGCGCGCTGGCCGCTCATCATTGCGGGCGGCCCCTGCGTCTGCAACGCCGAGCCGATGGCGGATTTCTTCGATATTATGCAGCTTGGCGAGGGCGAGCAGATGTTACAAGACATCTGTGCAACCGTTGAGCAGGGCAAAAAGCAGGGCTGGAACAAAGAGCAGCTGCTGCTGGAGCTGGCGAAGATCCCCGGCGTCTACGTGCCGTCTTTCTATGATGTGACGTATAAAGAGGATGGCCGCATCGAGGCTGTGACCCCGAACCGCCCCGGCATCCCGCCGCGCGTGACAAAGGCCATCGTCACGGATATGGACAGCTTCACCCCGCCGGAAAACTTCGTCGTGCCGCTGGTCGGCGCGGTGCAGGATCGCGCCTGTGTCGAGGTTTTGCGCGGCTGCGTGCGCGGCTGCCGCTTCTGTCAGGCCGGGCAGCTCTACCGCCCCTTCCGCGAGCGCAGCCCCAAGCTCATCAGCGACAGCGCCCGTGCGCTCTGCCGCAACACGGGCTATGACGAGCTGAGTCTGTCGAGCCTGTCTACCTCCGACCATTCACGGCTGGAGGAGATTCTGGACGAGCTGAACTCTTGGGCGGAGGCCGACCATGTCAGCCTGTCGCTGCCGTCGCTGCGCGTGGACAATTTCTCGGAATCCCTTGTCGAAAAAACGACGAAGGTGCGCAAAAGCGGCCTGACCTTTGCCGCCGAGGCCGGCACCCAGCGCCTGCGCGACGTCATCAACAAAAACGTCACGTGGGAGCAGATCGAGCGCGGCTGCCGCATCGCTTTCTCGGAGGGGTACACCTCGGTCAAGCTGTATTTTATGATGGGCTTGCCCACCGAGACGCTGGACGACATCAAGGGTATTGCCGATACGGCGCAGCAGGTCGTCGACCTCTTTTATCAAATTCCCAACCGTCCGAAGGGCAAGGGCGTGCAGGTGACGATCAGCGTGGCCTGCTTTGTGCCGAAGCCCGACACGCCGTTCCAGTTCTGTGCGCAGGATCGCCGCGAGGAACTGCGCGAAAAGCAGAAATACCTGCTTAGCTGCGTACATTCCCGCAAGATCAAGGTCAACTACCACGACAGCACGACCAGTGTGCTGGAGGGCGTTTTTGCCAAGGGCGACCGCCGCCTTGGCCGCGTCATCGAGACGGCGTTCGAGAACGGCGCGTTCTTTGACACGTGGGAGGAATATTTCGACTACGACCGCTGGCTGGATGCGTTCAAGACCTGCGGCATCGACCCGGATTTCTACAACTACCGCACCATCGGCCTTGACGAGGTCACGCCGTGGGATCACCTCGACGTCGGCGTGAGCAAGGCGCATCTGGTGCGGGAGTACAACAAGGCGCTGGAAGCGAAAACGACCCAGCCCTGCAACCGCCAGTGCAGTGCATGCGGCGCAAATAAGCTGATCGGAGGGCCGTGCTTTGACTACAGTAAGAATCTTCTTTGAGAAGTGCGGCGAGGCTGCGTATATCTCGCTGCTGGATCTGCAGCGGGTCTTCCACCGGATGCTGAAGATGAGCAACCTGCCCGTGTACTACACACAGGGCTTCAACCCGCATATTTATCTGTCGTTCACCTGCCCGCTGTCGCTGGGACAGGAGAGCCTGTGCGAGAGCTGCGAGGTCAAGACCGAGCAGGAGACCATCGACCCGCAGGCGTGGATCGACGCCTTGCAGCCGCTGATGCCGCGCGGCATCGTCATTACGAAAGTCGCCCCGGCAATCGAGAAAGTCGGCGCGATCGAGACGGCAGCCTACGAGGTCACGATGCCGGCAAGCTCGGCAATTGCCCTTGACGCCTACAACAACGCCGAGCACGCCGAGGTGACGAAAAAGACGAAGCGCGGATTCAAAACGCTGGAACTGAAGAAGTATCTCGACCGCATTGCGTACACCATTGACGGCGACACGCTGCGGTTTACGGCGATTTTGCCCTGCGGCAGCGGTGAGGCGCTGAACCTGAACCCCGCGCTGCTGACGGATTTCCTGCGCACGCAGGGTGCCGCCCCCGTGTGGCAGTGCAGGGTGGTAAGGACGCATCTGTTTGACGGCGACGGAAAAGATTTTGCATAAGGCAAGGCTTCCCCTGAGGGGGAAGCTGTCGCCGAAGGCGACTGATGAGGGGCAAAGTACCCGCGACTGCCCGTGAACGGGCTGACAAGGGAAGGTCGCCCCTCATCCGGCCTCGGTCAGAGCCTCGGCCACCTTCCCCCGCGGGGGGAAGGCAGACCTACGGGACACTGACATCACAAAAAAATCTTCGATTTTCAGTCAAAACCCTCTTGCCAAACCTGTTGGACGATGGTATAATACTAAAGCGTTAGTGCCGCCGAGCCATCGGCGGGATAATGACACATCATTATACAGGCGGTCCTCTGACGAACTATCGTGTATGAACGTCGCAACAAAATGGAGGAATTCATAACATGGACGCAATGAAGCATTTTACCGAGGGTATGATCAAAGAGAACAAGCCCCAGTTCGAAGTCGGCGACACCGTTCGCGTCTCCGTCCGTATCAAGGAAGGCGACAAGGAGCGTATTCAGGCTTTCGAGGGCACCGTCATCGCGAAGAAGCATGGCGGCATCGCTGAGACCTTCACCGTCCGCCGCACCTCTTACGGTGTTGGCGTCGAGCGTGTGTTCCCGGTTAACAGCCCGTTCGTGGAGAAGGTCGACGTCGTTCGCCGCGGCAAGGTTCGCCGTGCGAAGCTGTTCTACCTGCGCGAGCGCACTGGCAAGGCTGCCAAGGTCAAGGCACGCATCTGAGCATACTGAGAAAAGGGGAGGACGGTTGGCGTTCTCCCTTTTTTCGTATTTTTTAGGCAAGTGGGGTGGTTGGCATGGCGGCGTCCTTCAAGGAGCGCTACCAGCGTAACAAAGACACGCTGGAATGGTACGATGCGCTGGCGGTGGCTGTGGCGGTCATCGCGGTGGTGTTCACCTTCTGTGTGCGCATCGTCAAGGTAGACGGGCACTCGATGGATCCGACCCTCTCGAACGGCGAGCGCATCCTCATCAATCTGCTGGCAAAGCCCGACTACGGCGACATCGTCGTCGTCGACGGCTACACCGGCTACGGCAAGCCGCTGGTCAAGCGGGTCATCGGCAAGGGCGGGGACACCATCGACATCGATTTTACGGCGGGCGTTGTCTACCGCAACGGCGTCGCCCTCGACGAGCCCTACACCGCCGAGCCTACATATTTATATGAGAGCGTGGAATTTCCCATCACGGTGCCGGACGGGTGCCTGTTTTTGATGGGCGATAACCGCAACAACTCCACCGACAGCCGCGATTCCCGCGTGGGCTGCGTGGACGAACGAGACATTATGGGGGCAGCCGTGCTGCGCATGCTGCCCTTTGGCAAGATAGGAGCGGCCGAATGAGCCAGAGCGATATTATCAACAGCCGCCAGATCCAGTGGTTTCCCGGTCATATGACCAAGACCCTGCGCCTGATGGAAAAGGAAATCCGCAACGTCGACTGTGTTTTGCAGATTCTGGACGCGCGCATTCCGCTTTCCAGCCTGAACCCTGAGATCGAGCGCATCACCGCGGGCAAGCCGCACCTGTACGTACTGAACAAGGCCGATCTGGCCGACCCGGAGATCACGAAACAGTGGCTGGCGTATTTCCAGAGCGCGGGCGCGGGCTGCATCGCGATGGACTCGAAGCAGCGCGGCCGTGCCACGGCGACGAAAGGGCTGATCGAGAAAGAGCTTTCCGCCCTGATGGAGCGCCGCCGCAACCGCGGCATGGTGGGCGCGGCCATCCGCGTCATGATCGTGGGCATCCCGAACGTGGGCAAGTCGACCTTCATCAATTCGTTCGCGGGCACGACCCGCGCGAAGGCCGCGAACAAGCCCGGCGTCACGCGGGGCAAGCAGTGGATCAGCGTCGACAATTTTGATTTGATGGACATGCCCGGCGTGCTGTGGAAAAAGTTCGACTCGCTGGAAACAGCGTCGAACCTCGCGTTCATCGGCTCGATCCGCGACGATATTTTGGACATTGAGGAGCTGGCCTGCGGTCTGCTTTCCAGCGTGCGGGGCATCTACCCGCAGCAGCTGCTGGCACGCTACAGGCTGGATGCGGCGGCGCTGGAACTGCCGCCCTATGATTTGCTGCAGGCCATCGGTGCGAAGCGCGGGATGCTGATTTCCGGCGGCGAGGTCGACACCGAGCGCGCGGCAAAGATGCTGGTGGGGGAGTTCCGCGCCAGCAAGTGGGGGCGGCTCTCGCTGGAGCGCCCGCCCCAGCGCGCGATTCAACAAGAAGATGAGGTGACCGACGATGCCCCGCAAGACGACGACTGGGACGACGAGCAGTAACGCGGCGCTCTACGCCTTCGACGCGGCCAAGCGCGCCGAGCACGGCATACTTTGCGGCGTCGACGAAGCCGGGCGCGGCCCCTTGTGCGGCCCCGTCTGCTGCGCGGCGGTCATCCTGAACCCCGACGACCCGGTCGAGGGGGTCAACGACTCGAAAAAGCTGACCGAGAAGCGCCGCGAGGCGCTGTACGACGAGATCATGAACCGCGCATTGGCGTATAAAATCGTCTTTATCTCGCCGCAGGAAATCGACGAGCGCAACATTTTGTGGGCGACGATGGACGGCATGGCGCAGGCCGTGGCCGGGCTGGAAATAACGCCCGACTATGTGCTGATCGACGGAAACCGCTGCCCGCCGGGGCTGGAACAGCCCGCCGAGGCTGTCGTCAAGGGTGACGCCAACAGCGCATCCATCGCGGCGGCGTCGATCTTGGCAAAGGTCAGCCGTGACCGCTACATGTTGGAGCTAGACAAGGAATTTCCACAGTACCAGCTGGCAAAACACAAGGGCTACCCGACGAAGCTGCACTATGAGCTGATCGCGCAGTACGGCATCCAGCCGTTTTACCGCCGCAGCTTTTTGAAAAAGCAGGGCTACTGGCATGACTGATGTCGGCCATACGGGCGAGGCGATCGCCGCCAAGTATTACCGCCAGCGCGGCTGGCTTTTACTCAACCACAACTACCGCACTCGGTTGGGGGAGATCGACCTTATTTTATATAAGGAGAATACCCTCGTCTTTGCCGAGGTCAAGACCCGCACGGGGCTTATGCTTGACCGCCCGGCGGCTGCGGTGGATGCCCGCAAGCGGCGGCGGCTGATTTTGGCCGCACAGCAGTATTTGCAGCACAGCCCCTACGGGGACGCGGCCATTCGTTTTGACGTGGTGGAAGTCACCCCGGCGGCAGGCAAGGGCTGGCAGGTACATTGCATCCCAGGCGCGTTTGAATGTCAGTAGAGTATGTAGGGGCGAACATTGTTCGCCCGTGCACGGCTTCCGGGTCGATGCGAGCATCGACCCCTACGCCTGTAGGGGCGGATTCCATATCCGCCCGCATTTACAGCGCAACACACGGTATAGAGCTGACACAGCTTATACATATAGAGGCAAGTGAATAAGAGAAAGGGTGTAAACGTATGCAGTATTTGAGCACCAGAGATTCCGCACTCCGCGTTTCCGCACAGGAGGCGATCGTCCGTGGTCTGGCACCGCAGAGCGGTCTGTTTGTACCGGAAGATTTCCCGAAGGCTGACCTCGAAGGCTGGAAGAGCCTTTCCTATCCCGAACTGGCAGAAAAAGTGCTGGCCGGTTTCCTGACCGACTACAGCGCCGACTTCCTGCGCACCGCGACCGCCGCCACTTACGGCGACGCGTTCGGCGGCAAGGCGGGCGAGACCGTCAAAGTGCGCGACGGCCTGTACTCCCTCGAACTGTGGCACGGCCCGACCTGCGCATTCAAGGACTATGCCTTACAGCTCATGCCGAAGCTGCTGGTCGAGGCGAAGAAGATGCTCGGCCGCACCGAGACGACCCGCATCCTTGTCGCGACCTCCGGCGACACCGGCAAGGCCGCATTGGCGGGCTACGCCGACCTCGACGGCATTGAGATCGAAGTTTTCTACCCGAACGACGGCACGAGCGAGATCCAGCACCTGCAGATGGCAACCCAGAAGGGCGCAAACGTGCAGGTTTACGCTGTGCAGGGCAACTTTGACGACGCCCAGACCGGCGTGAAGAAAGTTTTCGCCGACGCTGCCGTCGCCGCCGAGCTCGAAAAGCGCGGCATCCGCCTGTCCAGTGCGAACTCGATCAACTGGGGTCGCCTTGTGCCGCAGATCGTCTACTATTTCTACGCCTACTTCCGTCTGGTGGAGCAGGGCACGGTCGAATGGGGCAAGCCCGTCGACTTCTGCGTGCCCACCGGCAACTTTGGAGACATTTTGGCGGGCTACTACGCCAAGCAGATGGGTCTGCCCGTCGGCAAGCTGGTCTGCGCCTCCAACAAGAACAACGTCTTGACAGACTTCCTGCGCACCGGTACCTACGACGCGCGCCGCACCTTCTACAAGACGACGTCGCCGTCCATGGACATCCTGATCTCCTCGAACCTCGAACGTCTGCTCTACCACGTCAGCGGCAGCAGCGAGAAGGTCGCGGGCTGGATGCAGGAGCTTTCCACCGCCGGCAAGTACACCGTCGACACCGAGACGCTGGCAAAGATTCAGGAGAGCTTCGCCGCAGGCTATGCCGACGACGCAGAGGGCGCTGCCGAGATCAAAGCACGCTTTGACGCGGACAGCTATCTCTGCGACACCCACACCGCCGTGGCGTTCCGTGTGGCGCAAAACCTGTGCACCGACGCGCCGATGGTCGTGCTGTCCACGGCCAGTCCCTTCAAGTTCCCGCGCGACGTGCTGGCCGCGCTGGGCGAGGATGCCCCCGCCAGCGACTTCGCCGCCATGGCCGCGCTGACCGCCAAGACCGGCGCGCAGGCACCGGCTTCGTTAAGCGAACTCGACAAGCTGGAAGTGCGGTTCAAGACTGTTCTGCAGCCCGCTGAGATCCGAGCCGCCGCGCTTCGCTGAAATACACTACTAGAAAGTGAGAGCCGTATGGCCATCTTTACAATCGGGGACATGCACCTCTCGCTGGGAACGGACAAACCCATGGACGTTTTTCCCGGCTGGGAGGGCTACCTGCCCCGACTGGAAGCCAACTGGCGTAAGCTGATCCGCCCGGAGGACACCGTCATTCTGGCGGGTGACACCAGCTGGGCCATGAACCTGAACGACACCAAGGCGGACTTTGCCTTTATCCAAAATCTGCCGGGGCAGAAGTGGCTGCTGAAGGGCAACCATGACTACTGGTGGACGACGACCCGCAAGATGGAAACGTATCTGGCCGCAAGCGACTTTGATACGCTGCACATTTTGCATAACAACGCCTGCGTTGTGGGCGACGTGGCGCTCTGCGGTACGCGGGGCTGGCCGTTCGACGACGTCGCCGCGCAGGGCGAAAAACTCATGGCGCGCGAGGCCGGCCGCCTGCGGATGTCTTTGCAGGCGGCGGGGGATACGCCCGAAAAAATCGTCTTTCTGCACTATCCGCCCATCTATCCGGGTGCGGCGGCGCAGGAGCTGGTGGATGTGCTGCATGAGTTCGGTGTGACCGAGTGCTACTACGGCCATCTGCACGGCAAGTCCATCCGCTACGCCATGCAGGGCGAGCGGGACGGCGTGACCTACCGGCTCATCTCGGCCGACGGGCTGGCGTTCTGCCCGTATAAAATTCGGTGAAGCCTATGAAGCAGAAAACAAAACAAATTCTTTGTGCGCTGCTGCTGGGGCTGCTCTGCACGCTGGCCCTCTCCGCCGTCATCACGGTGGCGGATACCGAGACCGCCCGCGCCGACCTGATGATCGGGATGCAGTACGAGACGACGGGGCTCGCGCTGGAAAGCGCCCCCGCGTTCCTTGTCGGGCTAATCAAGCTGCACCAGAATTTCCCGCTGGACGGCTGGGCGTGGAGCCCTGCCGCCGCCGGGCTGGCGGTGCTGCTTTATTGGGTGCGTCGGCAGAGGCAGGCAAAGCCGAAGCGCGCCGAGCTTGCGCTGAGCGTCGTCTTCGGCGTCGCCGAGGTGCTGGGCTTGAGCATCTGCAAGCTGAACAGCTGGGCGTTCGTCTTCAAAAACGGCTACCAGCTCTGCGTTGGGCTGCTCTGCATGGCGGGGTACACGGTGCTGTTCTACCACGCGGTCTGGGGGCTGTACGCCCTGCTTGGCCGCGCGGGCGGGCAGACGGCCGAGGCCGCCCCGCAGAACCGCTTCGCCCGCTGGTTCGCGAAGGCACCGGGCCGCGCGGCGTCGCTGCTGATCGGTCTGGCGTGGCTGCCGTGGGTGGCTGTGTTCTGGCCGGGCTCGGTCGACTGGGACTCTTGGGGGCAGATCTCGCAGGTGCTCGGCAAGCAGGAGATGACGGCGCACCACACGGTGCTTTCGACTTGGCTGCACGGCTGGCTGTTTCTGGTCGGGCGCGCGCTGGGCAGCGATAATGTGGGCGTCTTCCTGTATATCGTTTTGCAGTTTGTCGTCTGCGCGTGGGTGTTCGGGCAGGTCACGGCCTTCGCCGCAAAGCTCGGCTGCCCGCGCTGGGCGCAGTACGCAGTCACGGCGTTCTTCGCGCTGAACCCCGTCTGGGGCGCCTTTATCCAGACGCAGGTCAAAGACACGCTCTACACCGGGCTGTTCGTCCTCTTTGTGCTGAAAACCGCCGACCTGCTGCTTTTTCCGCAGGAATGGCGGGGACGCGCCAGACGGCTGGCGGCCTACGCGGTGCTGGGCATCCTGTGCTGCCTGCTGCGCAAAAACGGCATTTATTCTGTTGTGCCGATGCTGCTGGCGACGGCGTTCGTCGTCAGCGAAAAGCAGCTGCGCCGTCCCGTGCTGGCCGTGCTGCTGGCCGTCTGTATCGGTGCGTTCGGGTTTGACACCTTTACCGAGACAGCCCTCGACATTCCGGCGGGCAGCGTCGGCGAGGCGCTCTCCGTTCCGATGCAGCAGACCGCCCGCTATGTTGTCGAGCACGGCGGGGAAGTCACCGACGCCGAAAAAGAAGCCATCTCGGCGGTCATGGACTACGACGCCCTCGCGTCGAGCTATATGCCGGAGTTGTCCGACGGCGTGAAGCAGTACTACAAAAATCCCGGCAAGCGCGAGCTGGCAAACTACCTGCTGACGTGGGGCAAAATGCTTTTCAAGCACCCGGTCTGCTACTTCGAGGCGACCCACGCGAACTCCCACGGCTATTACACCATCACGAAATGCCGCGCCATCAACGATTATTACACCTTCAATAATGACATTTGCATGGAAATGTCTGAAATGAACGTGCAGTATCTTGATAAATCCGGCTATCTGCGGTATGCTTTTGTACAGGCGCTCTCGGCGTTTGAAAAGCTGCCGCTTGTGGGGCTGTGTACCTCCATCGGGTTCATGGCGTGGCTCATCGCCGTGCTGGGGGCGTGGCTCGCGCGGAAGAAGGCACGCGCCTGCCTGCCGATCTTTGTCGGCGTCGGCATCTTCTGGCTGACCTGCATCGCCTCGCCGGTCAATGACTGTATGCGGTATTTCCTGCCCATTGCGGGGTGTCTGCCGCTGATTTGCTGTCTGGCACTGCATTTTTCCAAGAAAAATTCAGAAAATGCGGCCTGATTTGTTAAAAAATTCAAAAAAGACTGGCATTTTCTTTGCAGGCATGTTATAATAACTTGTATTTTTATGTACATCTATTTTTGGAGGAATTTATAAATGAAACTGATTTCCTGTGAAAAGCTCGAAAAGAGCATGGTCGAACTGCAGTTCTCTATTGACGCGGAGACCTTCAAATCTGCTGTCAATACCGCTTTCAAGCGCGAGGGCAAGAAGTACGCCATCCCCGGCTTCCGCAAGGGCAAGGCTCCCAAGGCCATGATCGAGAAGATGTATGGCAAGGACCTGTTCCAGTATGACGCCATCAACGATCTGTTCCCCGAGAACTACGAGGCCGCCGTCAAGGAGGCCGGTATCGAGGTCGTTGGCCGTCCTGACCCCGAGGTCGTCTCCATGTCCGAGGACGAGGGCGCTACCCTGAAGGTCAAGGTCGCCGTCAAGCCCGAGGTCGAGCTGGGCGAGTACACCGGTTTAACCGTCAACAAAGATGTCAAGACTGTTGACGAGGCTGATGTTGACGCCGAGATCAAGCGCATGCAGGACCGCAATGGCCGTCTGCTGACCCGTGAGGGTGCTGCTGAGAACGGCGACACCGTTGACATCGACTTCGAGGGCTTCGTGGACGGCGTCGCTTTCGAGGGCGGCAAGGCTGAGCACTACTCTCTGGTGCTGGGCTCCGGCTCCTTCATCCCCGGCTTCGAGGAGCAGGTCGTCGGCCACAAGGCCGGCGAGGAGTTCGACGTCAACGTCAAGTTCCCCGAGGAGTACCAGGCTGAGGAGCTGGCCGGCAAGGACGCCACCTTCAAGATCAAGCTGCATGAGGTCCAGTACAAGGAGCTGCCCGAGCTGGACGACGACTTTGCCAAGGACGTCAGCGAGTACGACACGCTCGACGAGCTGAAGGACTCCATCCGCAAGGGCATCGAGACCAACCACGAGAAGCAGGCTGACCAGAAGGTCGAGAACGACCTGATCGACCAGGTCGTCAATGGCATGAAGGCCGAGATCCCCGACGCCATGATCGAGAGCCGCATCGAGGAGCTGGTGCAGGACTTCCAGTACCGCATCTCCCAGCAGGGCCTCAAGCTCGAGCAGTACCTGCAGTATATGGGCATGACCATGGAGCAGTTCAAGGAGCAGTTCCGTGAGCAGGCTGACAAGCAGGTCAAGATGCGCCTGGCCATGGAGGCTATCGTCGCCAAGGAGGCCATCGAGGCTACCGAGGAAGAGTTCGAGGCCGAGATCAAGCGCATTGCCGACGCCTACCAGATGGAGGCCGACAAGGTCAAGAGCCTGGTCGACGCTGCCGCCGTCAAGAAGGATCTGGCTGTCAACAAGGCAATCGACTTCGTGAAGTCCAAGGCCAACATCGTCGCCGGTGCTGCCGAGGAGAAGAAGCCCGCCAAGAAGACCACCCGCAAGACCACCAAGAAGGCTGCCGCCAAGCAGGACGAGGAGCCGAAGGAAGAGGAGACCAAGGGCGAGTAATCACCCCGCGGGCATCCGTAAACATTGAGTAAAAGGGCCGGTACGGTTGCGCAGCTATGCCGCCGTATCGGTTCCTTTGTCATCACCCATACTTTATCTAAGACACCAAGGAGGGAAACCAGAATGAGCCTTGTACCTTATGTTGTCGAACAGACTGCGCGCGGTGAGCGCAGCTATGACATCTTCTCCCGCCTGCTCAATGACCGCATCATTGTGCTGAGCGAGGACGTCAACTCCGCCTCCGCCAGCGTCATCGTGGCACAGCTGCTGTACCTCGAGGGCCAGGACCCGGAGAAGGACATCTACTTCTATATCAACAGCCCCGGCGGCTCGATCTCCGACGGTATGGCCATCCACGACACGATGAACTACATCAAGTGCGATGTCTCCACCATCTGCGTCGGCATGGCAGCCTCGATGGGCTCTTTCCTGCTGGCCAGCGGCACCAAGGGCAAGCGTTTTGCCCTGCCGAACTCCGAGATCCTGATCCACCAGCCGCTTATCGGTGGGCAGGGCATCTCCGGCCAGGCTACCGACATCAAGATCCACGCCGACCACATCGTGCGCATCCGCGAGAAGATGAACACGCTGCTCAGCCAGTACACCGGCCAGCCGCTGGACGTCATCACCCGCGACACCGAGCGCGACAACTATATGACCGCGCAGCAGGCGAAGGAGTACGGCCTGATCGACGACATCCTCTATAAACACTGATTCGGGGGAACAACATGGCAAATCAAACGTCCGGCAAGGACGGAAAAGGACGCGAGCTCGTCTGCAGCTTCTGCGGGCGGACGCAAAATGAGGTAGAGCAGCTGATCATTGGCCCCGGCGTCAATATCTGCAAGGACTGCCTGGATATGTGCAACAATGCCCTGTACAAGGACGGCGAGCGCCCGGCCCCGCCGCGCGCCGGTATGCCGCGGAACCGCCGCCGCACAGCCGCGCAGCCCGGTGCGGACTATGACTATGACCCGCTCGAGAGCATCAATATCCTGACCCCCGCCGAGATCAAGGCAGGGCTGGATCAGTATGTCATCGGGCAGGATGCCGCCAAAAAGGTGCTGGCTGTCTCGGTCTACAACCACTACAAGCGCATTCTCTCCCGCGAGAGCAGCGATGTGGAGCTGCAGAAGTCCAACGTGCTGATGCTCGGCCCGTCCGGCACCGGCAAAACGCTGCTGGCCCAGACGCTGGCCAGGATGCTCAATGTGCCGTTCGCCATCGCGGACGCCACGACGATCACCGAGGCAGGCTACGTCGGTGAGGATGTCGAGAACATCCTGCTCAAGCTCATCCAGGCGGCGGACTTTGACGTTGCCCGCGCCGAGATCGGCATCATCTACGTCGATGAGATCGACAAGATCACCCGCAAGAGCGAGAACCCCTCCATCACCCGCGACGTCGGCGGTGAGGGCGTGCAGCAGGCGCTGCTGAAGATCGTGGAGGGCACGGTCAGCAACGTGCCGCCCAACGGCGGACGCAAGCACCCGCAGCAGGAGTTCATCCAGATCAACACGAAGAATATCCTGTTCATCTGCGGCGGCGCGTTCGACGGGCTGGAAAAGCTCATTCAGAAGCGCACCGACAACGCCTCCCTCGGCTTTGGCAGCCAGCTGCGCACAACGCTGGACAAGGATGAGACGCGCCAGAAGCTGCTGAAGAAGGTGGAGCCTGACGACCTCGTCAAGTTCGGCCTTATCCCCGAGCTGATCGGCCGTCTGCCCGTTGTGACGGTGCTTGACCCGCTGGACGAGGAGGCTCTCGTCCGTGTTCTGACCGAGCCGAAGAACAGCATTGTGCGCCAGTACAAGGAGCTGTTCCGCCTCGACAATGCCGAGCTCGTCTTTACCGAGGACGCGCTGCACGCCATCGCCAAGAAAACGGTGGAGCGCAAGAGCGGTGCCCGCGGTCTGCGCAGCGTCGTCGAAGAACTGCTGATTCCGATCATGTACGACATCCCGTCGGACGCCACCATCACAAAGGTGACCATCGATGCGGATACGGTGGCAGGGGGCGAGCCCCGCATCGAGCACGGCATGATGCGCCCGCGCTATAAAAATCTGACGTCCCAGCAATAATTTGCAAACACACCGGTGCAGGAATGCCCCGGTGCTTTTTTGTTCACAAAAATTTTATATAGAAAACACTTGATTTTTCGGTGCAAAGTGAGTATTATATATTTAGCACTCAGAGAGAATGAGTGCTAAAACAAAATTTCAAAAGAGAAATCTTTTATAGGGAGGAACTTCCACTATGAAAATCAAACCTCTTGCAGACCGCGTTGTCATTAAGCTGGTCGAAGAAGAAGAAACCACCAAGGGCGGCCTGATCCTGTCCGGCTCCGCCAAGGAGAAGCCCCAGGTTGCCGAGGTCATCGCAGTCGGCCCCGGCGGCAATGTGGATGGCAAGGACGTTGAGATGATCGTCAAGGTCGGCGACAAGGTCCTGACCAGCAAGTACTCCGGCACCGAGGTCAAGGTCGACGGCGAGGAATGCACCATCGTCCGCCAGAGCGACATCCTCGCGGTTGTCGAGTAAGGCAAGCAAATTTGATTTCACCGATTTCTTTCAGATAAAAGGAGAGATTCATCATGGCTAAACAGATCAAGCAGGGCGAGGACGCCCGCAAGGCGCTTTGCGCAGGTATCGACCAGCTGGCCAACACCGTTAAGGTTACTCTGGGCCCCAAGGGCCGCAATGTTGTGCTGAGCAAGAAGTTCGGCAGCCCGCTCATCACCAATGACGGTGTCACCATCGCCAAGGAGATCGAGCTGAAGGACGAGTTCGAGAACATGGGCGCACAGCTCGTTCGAGAAGTCGCCACCAAGACGAACGATGCCGCAGGCGACGGTACTACCACCGCCACCGTTCTGGCGCAGGCTTTCGTCAACGAGGGCATGAAGAACGTCACCGCCGGTGCGAACCCCATGGACATCAAGCGCGGCATGCAGAAGGCTGTCGCCGCTGCGGTTGAGGCCGTCAAGGATCACAGCCAGAAGGTCAACGGCAGCAAGGACATCGCCCGTGTCGGTACCGTCTCTGCCGGTGACGCCGAGATCGGCCAGCTGATTGCTGACGCGATGGAGAAGGTCACCGCCGACGGCGTCATCACCATCGAGGAGAACAAGACCACCGCCGAGACCTACACCGAGGTCGTCGAGGGCATGCAGTTCGACCGCGGCTATGTGACCCCCTACATGGTCACCGACACCGAGAAGATGGAGACCGTCTACGACGATTGCTCCGTGCTTATCACCGACAAGAAGATCAGCGTATTTCAGGATATGGTGCCCCTGCTGGAGCAGGTCATCCAGTCCGGCCGCAAGCTGCTGATCATCGCTGAGGATGTTGAGGGCGACGCTCTGTCCAACCTCATCATCAACCGTCTGCGCGGCGGCCTGAACGTTGTCGCCGTCAAGGCGCCCGGCTTCGGCGATCGCCGCAAGGAGATGCTGCAGGACATCGCCACCCTGACCGGCGGCACCGTCATCAGCAGCGACCTCGGCTATGAGCTGAAGGATGCCACCATGCAGCTGCTGGGTCAGGCTCGTCAGGTCAAGGTCACCAAGGAGAACACCACCATCGTCGGCGGTGCCGGTGACAAGCAGGCCATTGCTGACCGCGTTGCCCAGATCCGCAGCCAGATCGCCGTTGCTACCTCTGACTTCGACCGCGAGAAGCTGCAGGAGCGTCTGGCAAAGATGGCCGGCGGTGTTGCCGTCATCAAGGTCGGCGCTGCTACCGAAGTTGAGATGAAGGACAAGAAGCTCCGCATCGAGGATGCCCTGAACGCCACGAAGGCCGCCGTTGAGGAAGGCATCGTCGCGGGCGGCGGCACGGCCACCATCAACGCCATCCCCGCTGTCGACAAGCTGGTCGCCGAGCTGGAGGGCGACGAGCGCACCGGCGCGAAGATCGTCCGCAAGGCGCTGGAGGCTCCCCTGCGCCAGATCGCCGCGAACGCCGGTCTGGAGGGCAGCGTCGTCATCGACAACATCCTGAAGGCCAACAAGCCCAACTACGGCTTCGACGCCCAGAAGGAGGAGTATGTCGAGGACATGATCGAGGCTGGCATCGTCGACCCGACCAAGGTCACCCGTTCCGCACTGGAGAACGCAGCCAGCGTCGCCGCGATGGTTCTGACTACCGAGAGCCTCGTCGCTGACCTGCCGGAGCCCCCGGCACCGGCTGCCCCGGCTCCCGACATGGGCGGCATGTACTAATCCGCACCCCTACAAGCAACCATAAGGTCGAAGTCTCTGCGAAAAGAGGCTTCGGCCTTTTTGCGTAAACTATCACTGAGAGGAACCCCCGTGAAAAAACACGCAAGATATCTGGCGCTGGCCGTCACGCTGGGCGTTATGGCACTGATCTTTTTCTTCTCCGCCCAGCCTGCGGAGGTGTCGTACCACCTCAGCGAGGTCGTGACCGAGACCGTGCAGGCCAGCCACCGCGAGGCATGGCTGCCTCAGTGGTTCAACGCGCAGAACTTCCACGCAAACCTGCGTAAGTGGGCGCACGTGTATATCTACTGCGCGCTGGGCGTAAGCGTTGCCGTCACAGTGCAGCTCTGGACGCGGCGGCTCAGCCTGCCGCAGCGGGCGCTGCTCTCATCGGCACTGTGTATGCTTTACGCCGTCAGTGACGAGCTGCACCAGTGCTTTGTGCCGGGGCGCGCCATGCTGTTAAGCGACGTCGGCGTCGACGCCCTCGGCTTCCTGCCCTGCGCGGCGGCAGTGTATCTGGGCATTTGGCTGTATCGAAAGCGGCGGTAGCGCCCATACTCCCACCGGGGTGGTTGTATGTCTCTGCGCCGTTTTTATGGATTGTGTGCGATGCTGGTGCTGTTGGCGGGGGTCGTGCTCTGCCGCACCTACTGGGTGGGTCATCAGGCAGCCTACGCCGCCAGCGCGGGCGGGCAGAACGTGCAGACGCTGGAACTGCCGCGTGCGCGGGGCGATTTTTACGACCGCACCGGCCGCAGGCTGACCGGTACGGCACAGCAATATTATGCGCTCTGCCTGCCGGGGGACGCTGGGTACACGGCGCTGTTTCCCTACGTGTCCTACGCCGAGCAGGGGCGGCTGTATGAGCGCCGCAATCTTGCCGCACCGTTTCTCATCGAGGTCAGCTGCGACCTGACGGCACAGGGCATCACGACCTGCGCAGTGCCGCAGCATTTTTCCGGCGCGACCGCTGCGCACCTGCTGGGATACCTAGACGGTGAGGGACGCGGCGTCTCTGGGCTGGAACGCGCCTACAACGCGCTGCTGGCGGCCTCCGGCGACAAGCGCACTGTGACCTGCATCACGACAGCACAGGGGCGGCTGCTGACCGACACAAAGCCCGCCGTCACGGTGGAAGAATCCGGCACGGGGCAGGGTGTGCGGCTGACGCTGGACGCCGACTTGCAGCGAGCCTGCGAGGCATTGGCGGCGCAGCTCATGCCGCGCGGGTGCATCCTTGTGATGGACGCGGCGACGGGGGAGGTGCTGGCCTCGGTCAGCGCCCCGGCGTTCGACCCGCAGGACATTGCCGCCAGCATCCGCGCCGACGACACCTCACTCATCAACCGCAGCTTCAGCGCGTTCAGCGCCGGGTCGGTGTTCAAGGTGGTGCTGGCTGCAGCTGCCTATGAGAGCGGGCTTGATTGGCTCACCCACGACTGTACCGGCGAGATCGAGCTGGCCGGGCAGACCTACCGCTGCGCGCAGGGGCGCGCCCACGGCGAGGTCAACCTGCGCGGCGCGCTGGAACAGAGCTGCAACACCTATTTTATCGAGCTGGGGCAGCGGTTGGGCGGCGCACGGATTCTGGCCGAGGCCGAGGCGTTCGGCTTCGGCGCGGCCACACCCATTGCCCCGGATTTGCAGACCGCTGCCGGTGTGCTGCCGGAGGGCGAGACGCTCGAAAACGTTGGCCAGCTGGCGACGTTCAGCTTCGGGCAGGGCGCGCTGACCGTGACGCCTCTGCAAATTACGGCCATGATGAACACCGTCGCGAGCGGCGGCGTCTACCGCGCACCGACCTTTGTGCAGGGCATCACCGACGCTGACGGCACGCTGACCGAGCCGACGACACCCGTTGCACCCCGCGCCGTCTGCGACGAAGCCACGGCGAAAGTGCTGCGCAGTATGCTGACCTCGGTCGTCGAGGATGGCATCGGCCGCGACGCCCAACCGAAAAACGGCGCGGCGGGCGGCAAGACCGGCACGGCGCAGACCGGCCAATACGACGAAGCGGGGGAGGAGCTGCTGAACTATTGGTTCAGCGGCTTTTATCCGGCTGACACGCCGCGCTACACGATCACAATTCTGCAGGACGGCATTTTAAAGCCCGACACCTCCAGCGCCGCGATCTTCGCGCGTGTGACGGAACTGTTGGATGTGTGGGAGGCTCCCTAGGCCTTCCCCTGAGGGGGGAAGGTGGCCCCGCAGGGCCGGATGAGGGGCAGATCTCCCGCGACCACCCATTCACGGGCAATCACGGGTACGCTGCCCCTCATCAGTCGCCTTCGGCGACAGCTTCCCCCTAGGGGGAAGCCGCTTTACATTTCCCATCCAATTTTCCCCAAGGTATTGCACTTTTGCGGCAAAACAGATACAATAATTATTATCTGTAGACCGCAACGAACTGATGCTGAAAGGGACAAACCGATGCAGCATATCTTCATCATAAATCCGACGGCGGGCAAGATCGACGCCAGCGTGGCACTCATCCCGCAGATCCACGCCGCCGCCAGCCGCGCGGGTATCAAACCGATCATTGAAGTGACCCGCCGCGCCGGGCAGGCGCGCGACCTCGCCGCCAAATACGCCGCCAGCGGCGAAGAAGTCAACCTCTACGCCTGCGGCGGCGATGGCACCCTGAACGAGGTGCTGCAGGGCGCAGTCGGTCGCCCGAACGCTGCCATCGGCTGTGTGCCCTGCGGCAGCGGCAACGACTATGTGCGCAACTTCGGCGCGCAGGCACAGTTTCTGGATATTGACGCCCAACTCGCCGCACAGCCCTTCGCCGTGGATGTCATCTGTACACCGCAGGGCTGCGGCATCGATATTTACGCGGCGGGCATCGACGCGCAGGTCGCCAACGGCATCCCCAAGTGGCGGCGCGTACCGCTGTGCGGCGGCACGACCGCCTACACGCTGTCGATTCTGGAGGCCGTCTGCAGCACCTTCAAGCACCGGCTGCGCATCACCGCCGACGACCGCACGTTCGAGGGTATCTACATGATGCTGGCGGTCTGCAACGGCCAGCAGTACGGCGGCGGCTACTGCGCCGCGCCCCACGCCAGCATGAACGACGGTCTGCTGGACGTTGTGCTGTTAAAGCCGATCCCGCGCTTAAAGCTGCCGGGGCTGCTGGGCGCGTACAAAAAAGGCGAGCATCTGTTGGAGGATGACGCCGTGGCCGAAAAATTCAAGCCCTACATGACCTTTTTCCGCACAAGCCAGATCGACATAGAGGTGCTGGACGGCAACCCGCTCATCACGACGCTGGACGGCGAATGCTCGCCCCAGCTGCGGATGCACGCCGAGACTGTGCGCAGTGCAGCGCACATCCTGCTGCCGCCCGAACTGGCCGAAACCGCAAACAAGACGCCTGTTCTGCAGGCTATGGGAGAGTAAGAATGTCTGAGAAAGTAAAGATCAAGATCACACGCAATGTGGTTCACCTGCCGGCCATCGCACTGCGCGGGCTGGTGGTTTTCCCCAATAACGTCGTGCACTTCGAGGTCGGCCGCGCCAAATCCATCGCGGCCATCGAGGCCGCGATGCACGCGAACAGCAGCATTTTCCTCGTCGCCCAGCGCGAGATGGACGTTGAGGAGCCGACGATCCGCGATCTGTACGCCTACGGCGTCATCGCCGAAATCAAGCAGGTGCTGCGCGTCTCCGATGACCTCGTGAAAGTCCTCGTCGAGGGCAAGACCCGCGCGCGGCTTCTGGAACTGAACGACGGCGACAAATATCTGCAGGCGCTCGTGCGTCCTGTGCCGGTGCGCGGCATCGCCGCCGACAAGCGCACGCAGGTCGAGGCGCTCGTTCGCAGCCTGAAGGACTGCTTCGAGGAGTACCTGTCCTACAGCCCGCAGATTTCGAAGGACGTTGTCTACAACATCATCTCGTCGGATTCGCCGCTGTTTTTGAGCGAGTACATGCCCGCAAATCTGCTCTTTAAATATGAGGATAAGCAGCTCATCCTGAACGAGTCGACGCTGCTTGGCCGCCTTGAAAAGCTGCTGACCCTGCTGCGGCAGGAGTGTCAGATCATGGACATCGAGCGTGATCTTGACGACAAGGTCAACGCCCGCATGGACAAGGGTCAGCGGGAATACTATCTGCGTGAGCAGATGAACGTCATCAGCGAGGAACTGGGCGACGCCGAGGACACCCGCGCCGAGGCTGATACATACCGCGAAAAGGTCAAGGCGCTGAACCTTGACGAAGAGTCTACCGAGAAGCTGCTGAAAGAGTGCGACCGCCTTGCCCGGATGCAGGGCAGCAGCGCCGAGAGCGGCGTCATCCGCAGCTATCTCGACGCCTGCTTGGCGCTGCCGTGGCACACCGCCACCGAGGACGACCTCGACCAGGCGCACGCCCGCAAGGTGCTGGATCGCGAGCACTACGGCCTGCAGAAGGTCAAGGAGCGCATTCTCGAACTGCTGGCTGTGCGCAAGCTGAATCAGGACGTCAAGGGGCAGATCATCTGCCTCGTCGGCCCTCCGGGCGTCGGCAAGACGAGCATCGCGCACTCCATCGCCGAGTGCATGAACCGCAAGTTCGCCCGCATGAGTCTGGGCGGCGTGCACGATGAAGCCGAGATCCGCGGCCACCGCCGCACCTACATCGGCGCGATGCCCGGCCGCATCATCAGCGCCATCACGACCGCAAAGTCGACGAATCCGGTCATCCTGCTGGACGAGATCGACAAGCTGGCGGGCGACTACAAGGGCGACCCGTCCAGCGCACTGCTGGAGGTGCTTGACCCGGAGCAGAACCGCACCTTTAAAGATAACTACCTCGACATCCCGTTCGATCTGAGCGAGGTGCTTTTCATCACGACGGCGAACGATGCCTCCACGATCCCCGGCCCCCTGTACGACCGGATGGACGTTATCGAGCTGCCCAGCTACACCCGCACAGAAAAGTTCAATATCGCCAAGCGCCATCTGCTGCCCAAGCAGCTGAAAAACAACGGCCTCGAAGGCCGCGCGACCCTGACCAACAGCGCACTGTACGCCATCATCGACGGCTACACCCGCGAGGCCGGCGTGCGTAACCTCGAACGTACTATCACCTCTGTGCTGCGCAAGTGCGCCCAGAAGATCGCGGCGGGCGAGGAGGAAAAGATCAGCGTTTCCGCTGCCATGGTCAAAACGCTGCTGGGACCCGAAAAGGTCAAGCCGACCTTCATCTCCCGCAAGGATGCCGTGGGCATTGCCAACGGTCTGGCGTGGACGAGCGTCGGCGGCGAGATGCTGCCCGTCGAGGTGGCGATCATCCCGAACGGCAGCGGCAAAATTGAGATCACTGGCAGCCTTGGCGACGTCATGAAGGAGAGCGCCCAGTTGGCCGTGACCTACGCCAAAGTCCACGCCGAGGAGTACGGCATCGCCGCCGATAAATTCAAGAAGACTGACCTGCACATCCACGCCCCGGAGGGCGCTGTGCCGAAGGACGGCCCCTCGGCGGGTGTCACGCTGACGACGGCGCTGATTTCGGCGCTGTCCGGCATCCCGGTGCACCACGACCTTGCCATGACCGGCGAGATCACGCTGCACGGCAACGTCCTGCCCATCGGCGGCCTGAAGGAAAAGAGCATGGCCGCCTTCCGCGAGGGCATTTCGACGGTGCTCATCCCGAAGGATAACGCCAGTGACCTGTATGAGGTCGACGCCGAGGTCAAGGATAAAGTCCGCTTCATCCCGGTGGGGAACCTCTCCGAGGTGCTGAAGCATGCCCTCGTGCGCTCTGGCTGCACGCCCGCCCGCGCCGCCCACGGCGTGCCGCAGGCAACGTCCCTCATCGCCAACGAAAAGCCCGCCGACGCTCACAAGGAACCGGCAACGGTAATGTGATGCTGCTGAATGGCGTCTTTGTAGGGGCGAACATGGTTCGCTCGTGCAGTTTCCGGCCAGTACCCGGTTCCCTTCGTAGGGGCGGATTCCATATCCGCCCGCATGCAACCCGAAACATAAAGGAACACCCATGAACTACAACAACAGCGAATTTCTCGCGTCCTACGGCCTGTCCCGCCAGCTGCCGGACAGCGACCGCCCGGAGATCGTATTCTCCGGCCGCTCCAACGTCGGCAAGTCGAGCCTTATCAACAAGCTCTGCAACCGCAAAAAGCTGGCGCGCGTCAGCGCCACGCCGGGCAAGACGGCCACCATCAATTTCTACCGCGTCGATACGGCCTACTTCGTCGATCTGCCCGGCTACGGCTACGCAAAAGTCTCCAACGCCGAGCGCGAGCGGTGGGATGACCTCATCAACAGCTATTTCGAGGCCGACCGCGCTGTCAGTCTGCTGGTGCAGCTGCTGGACGGCCGCCACGCACCCAGCGCCGACGATGTGCAGATGCTCGAATACCTGCACTACCACCGCATCCCGTTCGTGGCCGCCCTGACGAAGGGCGACAAGCTGAAAAAGAGCGAGATGGCCACCTGCAAGAAAGAATTTGAAAAGCTCTGCGCGCCCTACGGCTGCCAAGGCGTCGTGCTGACGAGCGCCGAGAACGGGCAGGGAATGGACGAGCTGCGCACCCTGCTGGAAGCCAGCATGACCGCAGATACTGAGGAATAAGTCGATGGCCTACAACGAATTTGCCTACTTCTACGACGAGTTCAACGGCGAGGCCGACTACGACGCGTTGTATGCCTACATCACCGGCGAACTGAAAACCCACGGCGTTACAGATGGCATTCTGGCCGATTTAGGCTGCGGCACGGGCGACTTGACCTTAATGCTGACGCAGGCAGGGTACGACGTCATCGGTATCGACCGCTCGGAGGAAATGCTCAGTGTCCTGCGCGAGAAAGCCGACGAGCTGGGGCTGACCGGCCGTCTGCTGCTGCTCAAGCAGGACTTGCTGGACTTAGACCTGTACGGCACGATCCGCGCGGCGGTGTCGACGTTCGACACCTACAGCCACATCGGCCCGCAGGAAAACTTCGAGAAGGCCATCCGCAAGGCTGCCTATTTTATGGAGAAGGGCGGCGTCTTCATCTTCGATTTGAACACGCCCTATAAGCATCAGCACATTCTGGCGGGGCAGACATTCGACATTGAGGCAGAGGACGCCGACTGTCACTGGTCGAACCGCTACGACGAGGTAGCCCGGCGGGTGGATATAACCATCGACATCGACTACCACGAGACGGGAGAGTACTTTCGCGAGCAGTTCAGCGAGTACAGCTACCCGCTGGATACCGTCCGTGCGCTGCTGGAAAAGTACGGCTTCACGGTGGCAAAAATCGCTGACGGCGAGGATTTCGGTGCCGTGCGCGACGACAGCCCGCGCTGGATCATTACGGCGGTCAAGCAATATACACAAGAGGTACAATAAATGGAACAGAATCATAATATGCTGCGCGGCATCTCGGAGAACGGCGGCATCGTATTTTACGGCGTCGACTCCACCGAGATCGTCCGCGAGATGGAGCGCCTGCACAAGACCAGCGCCGTCACCACGGCCGCGCTCGGCCGCCTGCTGACGGCTGCCAGCATCATGGGCATCATGCTCAAAAGCAGGCAGGACTCGGTGACGCTGCAGATCAAGGGCGGCGGCCCCGCAGGTCGCCTGCTGGCTGTTTCCGACGGTACAGGCAATGTCAAGGGCTATGTCGAGCACCCCGTTGTGGAGCTTCCCCCGCGGGCTGACGGCCACCTGAACGTCGGTGCCGCCGTCGGCAAGGACGGCACGCTGGATGTCATCCGCGATCTGGGCATGCGCGAGCCGTACATCGGTCAGGTACCGCTGACCTCCGGCGAGATCGCCGAGGATGTGACGACCTACTTCGCCATCAGCGAGCAGGTGCCCACCGTCTGCGCGCTGGGCGTGCTGGTGGACAAAGACCTGAGTGTGCGCTGCGCGGGAGGTTTCGTCGTGCAGCTGCTGCCCGGCGCGACCGAGGAGGAGATCGAGCACCTTGAAAAGAACATCAAGGCCATGCCCAGCGTAACGACGATGCTGGAGGAGGGCAAGAGCGTTCGCGATATGCTCGATCTGGCGCTGGCCGGCTTTCAGCCCGATATTCTGGACAGCTACCACGTGACCTATAAGTGCGACTGCGGGCTGGAGCGCGTCGAAAAGATGATCCGTTCTTTAGGCAAAAAAGAGGTCGAGCGCATGCGCGACGAAGACCCTATCGCCGAGGTGAACTGCCAGTTCTGCAACAAAAATTATAAGGTGGACCTGAACGAGCTGCTCAAAAACTGGCCTGCCAGCGACGAAAAAACGCCGACTGCCGACAAGTAAAATTTCTTAGAAAAAACTTGTAAAAAACGCTTGACTTTTCTGCTCAAATCGGCTATAATAACACACGTCGCCCGGAGAGAGCGACTGAGCAAAACCTCTCCAACATGCGGCCGTAGCTCATCTGGTAGAGCGCCACCTTGCCAAGGTGGAGGTAGCGAGTT
>CAKSUQ010000013.1 GCA_934502625.1 uncultured Gemmiger sp. | reverse complement strand
GGGGTACGGCGATGCAGCAGGCACAAATTGTGGTGATGGGAAGGTGGCACGGGCGCACACGCAGGTGCGCCCCTACGAGTGGTGGGTAAGTTCGTGCGAGATTTGTAGGGGGCGGCGTCCTCGACGCCCCGCGGAGGGGTCAAGACCCCTCCCTACAATGCGAAAGACGAAAGGGCGATAATGGGAAAGCCGCAGGCCGGGCATGCCCGGCCCCTACGGGGTGGTGAAAGAATAACGGGGCAATGTTGGCAAGGTACACGGGAGGGATGAATCCCTCCCGTGCTTATCAACATTCATCCGCTCTCCTTGTGGAAAGTGCTTGCAATTTCTACCTTATTATAATAGTATAAAGACACCATATTTGAAAAGAGGTCTACCCATGATCTTAGCGTTGAACATTGGCAACTCCAACATTACGTTTGGCGGGTACACGCCGGATGGCAAGCTGGTGTTTTCGTCGCGGCTGTTTGCAGACACCGCGCTGAGCAGCGACGAGCTGCTGTATAAAATCGTGAATATGCTGGCGCTGTACGGGGCGGAGCCGCAGCAGATCACGGCGGTCATCTTCTCCAGCGTTGTTCCGGCGCTGACCCCCCGCCTGCGCGAGGCTCTGCGCAAGATGTGCGAGTGCCCCATCATGGAGGTAGGCCCCGGCCTGAAAAGCGGTGTCCGCATTCGGATGGACAACCCTGCTCAGCTGGGCGGCGAGCTGCTGTGTGCTATCGTGGGCGCGCTGCAGCACTGTACGCCGCCCTGCGTGGTCGCAAACTTCGACACCGCCACCACGCTGCTGGCCGTCGATGCCGCGGGGGCATTGGTGGGCGGCAGCATCCTGCCGGGACCGCAGTGCTCGCTGGGGGCGCTGATCCGCAACACGGCGCAGCTGCCTCAGGTGGAGCTGGAAGCCCACCCCCGCCGCCTGCTGGGCGCCAACACGGCCGACTGCCTGCACAGCGGCATCGTGTACGGCACGGCCGCCATGCTGGACGGCATGGTCGCCCAGATCCGCGCCGCTCTGGAAGCCCCCGACGCCCCCGTGGTGGCTACCGGTACCCTGCCGGACAGCGTGCGCACGGCCTGCGCGACCGGCATCGAATACCGCGAGACGCTGATTCTGGAAGGCTTGTACACGATCTGGAAAAAGAACGCCCGCCGCTGAACTTGCACTTGGCCGCAAATGCGTGTACAATGTGGGATGTATTCCTTATTATAAAGGAGGCGGCGGTTTGGCTACACCAAGTGTGCAGCTGCGCACCGCGGGCGGCGTGACCTACACGCTGACGCGGCGACGGGTGCGCAATATCAATCTGCGGGTGCGGGCGGACGGCAGCGTAGCGGCCAGCGCGTCGCCCCGCGTGCCGGCTGCCTACGTGGACGCCTTTGTGACCGCCCGCGCCGACTGGGTACGCGCCGCGCAGGCACGTGCCGCCGCCCGGCGCGCACTTGAGGCCGCCGACGCCCCTGCCCTGCCGACGAAGGCCGAGGCGCTTGCCCATATGCAGGCGCTTTGCCGGGCATACTATCCGCAGTTTGCGGCGACTTGTCCGGGCGGGCAGATGCCGAAAATTGCCGTGCGGGACATGAGCACCCGCTGGGGGTCGTGCAGTCTGCGCACCGGCACGCTGGCCTTTGCGCGGCGGCTGTGTGTGATGCCGCTGCCCGCACAGGAATACGTTGTAGTGCACGAGTTCTGCCACTTTGCCCACCCCAACCACAGCGCCGCATTTTGGGCGGCGGTGGAACGGGTGCTGCCGGATTATCGGCAGCGGGAGAAGATGCTGAAGATGCGGTAAAAAAGCCTTCCCCTGAGGGGGAAGGTGGTGCGAAGCACCGGATGAGGGGCGAACTTGCCGCGATTGCCCATTACCGGGTTCCTGCCGAAACGCCGTCCCCTCATCAGCCGCCTGCGGGCGGCAGCTTCCCCCGCGGGGGAAGCCAAAGAGCATATAGAAAGGGAGGTACCACCTTGCCATCTCCACAAAGAAAGTATACGACGCTGGTCAGCAATACGCTGCTGTTCGCGATCTCGAACTTCAGCTCGAAGCTGCTCAGCTTCTTCATCCGGCCGTATCTGAGCTACGCGCTGGACTCTCCCGACGTCATGGGCGTGTCGAGCCTGCTGCAGCAAGCCACAAACCTGCTGATCCCGGTCGTCAGCCTCGGCGTGGCGTATGCGGTCATCCGGTTCGGGTTGGATAAGGAAACCGATAAATCCAGCGTTTTTGTCAACGGCGCGGCCACGATCAGCCTTGGTTTTGTCGTGCTGCTGCTGGCGATGCCGCTGGTGCGGCTGATTCCCAATGCGGCCGAGTACCTTGGATTTTTGTACCTCTGCGTGCTGGCAAGCTGCCTGCGCACGCTGTGTACCCAGTTCATCCGCTCACGGATGCTGAACAGGCTCGTCGCCATCGACGGCGTGCTGACGACGCTGAGCCTGCTGTTGTACTATGTGCTGTTCCTCAGCGTCTTCAAGATGGGCGCGACGGGCTTTTTGCTGGCGAACGCACTGGCCGATCTGACGTCGATGGTGTTTGTCTTCATCGCGGGCGGATGCTGGCGGTATTTTAAGCCGAAGGCGTTCAACCTGCCGCTGTGGAAGGACATGCTGCGCTACTGCCTGCCGATGATCCCGGCGTCCATCAGCTTCTGGATCATCAACGCCAGTGACATGTTCTTTGTGCAGGGCATGTGCGAGAGCTACGGCGGCCGCAGCGGCAACCACTGGGTCGGGCTTTTGTCGGCGGGGTACTTCCTGCCGCAGATCATCACGATTCTGGGCAGTATTTTCTACGAGGCATGGCAGCTGTCCGCCGTGACCGAGGAAACCGACCGCGAGGCGTTCTTCTCGAAGATTTTCCGCGTATATGCGAGCGTTTTGTTCTGCTGCGTGGCGGGTATCATCATGCTGTGCCAAGTGCTGATGCGGGTGTTCAAGGCCGAGTATTTCGACGCGTGGACGTTTGTGCCGTTCTTGACGCTCTGCTCGATGCTGACCTGCCTGAACCAGTTTTTGAACAGCATCTACGTCGTGTATAAGCGGAGTACGGGGTCGCTCTTCACGATGCTGGCGGGCGCGGTGCTGAATTTGCTTCTGAACTACGTGTTTATCCTGCATTTCGGGCCGTGGGGCGTCACCCCGGCCAGCTTCCTGAGCCTGATGCTGGTGTTTTTGCTGCGCGCCTACTCAACGCGCGGGCTGCTGGAGATCGACTTCCACCCGGCGTGGCTGGTGCTGAATCTGGCGCTGGTGCTGGGCGAGATCTGGTGCATGATGAACTTGGCGCACTGGGTCGTGCCGGTCGTGGGCATCACGGCGGTGATCTGCGTGATGAACCTGCGCGAGGTTCTGAGCATGATGGAGACGCTGGTTGGGAAGTTTTTGAAGAAGAAAAAGTCTTGATATCGTATAGAGCGTAGGCGCAATGACAAGGAGTTTACCATGGAAAACACCATTTTATCCGCCCTCTCCGCGCGCAAAAGTGTGCGGGTATTCACGGACGAGGCCGTCACCGCCGACGAGCGGGCGGCGATTCTGCACGCGGCGTTTCAGGCGCCGACGGCGGGCAACCAGCAGCTGTACACGATCCTGAACATCACCGACCCGGCGCTGAAGGCGACACTGGCCGACCTGTGCGACCACCAGCCGTTCATCGCGAAAGCACCGCTGGTGCTGGTGTTTCTGGCCGACTGCCGCCGCTGGCTGAACACCTACTACGCCGCAGGTATTGAGGATGTGCGCGCGCCCGGTGCGGGCGATCTGCTGCTGGCGATGGCTGACACCTGCATCGCGGCGCAGAATGCCGTCGTGGCCGCCGAGAGCATGGGCATCGGCAGCTGCTACATCGGCGACGTCATCGAGAACGCCGAGGCCATGCGCGACGCGCTGCATCTGCCGCAGTATGTTGTGCCCGCCTGCATGCTGGTGTTTGGCCGCCCGACCGAGCAGCAGCGCCGCCGCCCGAAGCCCGCCCGCTTTGCGCCGGAGGCCGTCGTCTGCGAGAACACCTACCGCGACCGCACGCCCGCCGAGCTGCGCGCCGATTTCACCGCCCGTGCCGCCGCGAACGGCCAGACCGATTACGATTTTGACAAAGCCGTGCAGGCATTCTGCAAGCGCAAATACGCCAGCGACTTTTCGCGGGAAATGACCCGGAGTGCCGAGGTGTATTTGGAGGAGTTCCGGTAAGCGCCGCCTAAAAGGCTTCCCCTTGGGGGGAAGCTGTCACCGAAGGTGACTGATGAGGGGCGGCGGTTTCTCGATTGCCCGTCAAAGGGTTGCTGCGGAAGCTCTGCCCCTCATCCGGCGCTTCGCGCCACCTTCCCCCTAGGGGGAAGGCTTATACAAAAAAGTTCCCCACGCGTATCGCGTGGGGAACTTTTTTCATTTCAAGCTATACAGCCCGCTCGGCACTTTTACAAACAAAGTCCCGTTCGGTTCCTGCATGGGGGTGTCCTTCGTGCCTAGGTACACATACAGCGCATCCCCTGCCACGACCAAATCGCCCCGCGTCAGGGTCGCGGCGGTGTTCGCCGTGTACAGCACGCGGCCTGTCAGCTCGACCAGATAGGCGCTGGCCGTGTCGGTGATGTGCGCACCCTCCAGATAGCTTTCGAGGTGCTGCACCGGGTCGGGCGCGGCATTCAGCGCAGCATCGCTCTGGCTGTATTGCTGCCGGTTCGTGTTCGACACGCCGGGCAGCGCCTTGAAATTGTAATAGAGCTTTCCGTTCCAGTAGTAGGCCGCCGCGCCGCTCAGGTCGATGGGGTTGTCGGTGGCCGCTGTGCCGCCCTGATTGCAAAGCTGGTACGCCCAGCTGTTCGCGTTCAGGAAAGTCACGTTCCTCACCGCGAAGTCCGATTTCGTCTGCCGGCGGTCATGCACGACGATGTCAACGGTCTTGCGGGTCTCGTCGCCGACAGTAAAGGTGAACTTTTCTGCCCTTGTATACGACGTTCCGCCGCCTTTGTCCTCCAGCTCGTAGGCCGCACCGCGGGCAAGCTCTGCCGTGCTGCTGCTGCCCTTGCTGTCAATGTCCAGATATGGCGTTTTGTAGCCGTCGTTGTTCACATCAGGCCAGATGCTGCCGCCGCTTGTCTGCAGAATAGCGCTCACACCGTTGACCGGGTTGCCCGCGTCGTCCACCTTGCGGATGGTCACCGTGCAGGTCTTTTTTGTCGCTACATGCACGTTCAGGGTAAACTGGTCGTTGTCTCTGTCAGCCGTGTAGCTGCCAAACATGCCATGATTTCCGTTATACATATTGACATAAAAGCCGGTTTCATAGGGCGGTGTCGGCGTGACGCCCGGATATTCTTTGTAGTACAGATTAAACAAACAGGTGATCCCGGTCTGATACCCCTCCGGCACAGCGTTCAGCGTCAGCTTGCAGGTCGGGTTCCCGATGACCGTCAGCACAGGCGTGTTCTTGCCGAAGTTGTCATTCTCGTGCAGCCGCACGTATGCCTCGCAGACGCCGTCGGTGCCGGTCGTCAGCTTGGTGTCGATGGTATGGCCGCTGCTGTCCTGCAAAAGGAAGCTGACATTCGCCAGCGGGTCGTTGTTCTCATCGACGGCCTTGATGTACATTTTTGCGACCGGGAAATACTGCATCGTGATGCAGTTGTTCTCGACGATGTAGGCGTTGGGGCTGTTGCCGTTGTTGCCGGTGCCCCAAACTGTGACCTTGTCCAGCTTGCAGCCGTTGCTGTCTGCGGTGATTGCCGCCTGTATCACCATACTGACAAAAGGCTGGTAGCCTTCCGGCACGGATGGATCTGTCAGCGTATAGTTTTGATACGACACGAGTGCCCCGGCGCGCTGGGTGTCGGTCTGCGGCAGCAGGTCAAGCTCGATGTCTCCGTTTTCGTCCGTCTCGGCGGTGAAGGAGAAGTTTCCGTTCGTGAAGGTATACGTCCGCTTCCGGAAGTTTCCGGCGCTCTTCGTCAGTGCGTCCTGCATGTGGATGATGAGCTTCGGTTTGCTGGGGTCGAACGTCGGCTTCGGCGTGGGGCTGGCCGTGGGGGTCGCGGTAGGCGTAGCTGTCGGCGTCGCCGTAGGGCGGGCGCTCGGCTCCGTGCTCGGTTCCGTTGTCGGGTCGGCGGGCTGGCGGGTCGGCGCCGGGGTGACCGGCACACTGCTGGGCGCGGGCACGGCGGTCACGTCGGTGTCAACGCGGATGCTGCCGCCGCCGGCGCTGTTCGTGTAGACGACGGTGATGCCGTCGGCGCTGGTGTAGACGAGGTAGAGCAGCCTGCCGCTGGGGGCGAAGCTCGCGTCGCTAACCGTTCCGCCTACGCCAGCGCCGGTCGGAATATCCGTAAGCAGGTGGTTTGCACCGGCGGCCAAGTTTCCCTCCGGCGTCGTCTCGGCGTGCAGGATATACTGCCCGCTGCCGTCGGTCAGGGCAATGTCCCCGCCGACTTCGGGCGCTTCCGCATCGGGGTCGGCCAGCCAGCCGTCCAGATTTTTCAGCGCGTCTCCGCCCTCGACCGCTTTCTCCTGCGCCGCCGCATACTGCCGCGCGCCCAGAGAAGTTGCCGTCTCGACACAGGCCTGCGCCTCGCTGACCGCCTGCTTTTCCTTGGCGCTGTCGATGTAGCCGGTCAGCGCGGGCACGGCGAACGCCGCCACCACGCCCAGGATCACCAGCACCACGACCAGCTCCACCAGCGTGAAGCCGCAGCGGCTGCGCAGGGTTCGTTTCAGACCTGTCATAGCGGTTGTCTCCTGTCACTCGGCGGGGGTGAAGATGCTCTGGTCGCGCTTGGCGTGTGCGCCGATGTTGTTGTATTCAAGGTTCAGGTATCCCTTCACCCACGCGTCCAGCGTCTCGTCGACGCCGTACTCGGCGGTCGTGCCGTCGACCTTCATGTAGTCGTTGGCGGCGGTCACAACGGGGGTGTTCTGCTTCATTTCCAGCAGGTATTTATAGTAGTCGTTCAGCGGCAGACCGGCCTGCTGCAGCAGCGTCGGTGCCAGCATGACCATGTCCATCCGGTTCAGCGGGTCGGTCGTGCTGATGGCAGCGTCGGTGTTCTCCAGCGGGTAGTTCGCCCAGATCAGGAACGGCGTGCTGCGCTCCAGAATCTGCAATTCATTGTCCGTATCGGCAAAGCTGGGATCTGCCACATGCTTGACGAAGCTGGGCGCGTGGTCACCGGCCAGCGCAACAATTACCTTGCGGCCGGTCTTTTCGTATTGCTCGGTGAAGTAGTCGCACAGTTCCTGCACGGCGGCATCGGTCATCTTGATGCAGCTGAGGTACTCGTCCATCAGCTCGTCGTACTCGCCGTAGTCGGTCGCGGCGTGGACGATGTCCAGCGAGGCATCGTTCATATCGTAGTCGCCGTGGCTCTGGATCGAGACAAGGAAGCTGAACCGGGGCTTGTCCTCCGGCATGGCCTCGTACATCTTCTCCCAATCCTTGTAGGTAGCTGAGTCGGTCTGGTAGGGGCGGCTGCCGTAGTATTCCTCGCTCGTGAAGTCGTCCTCAAAGTGGGTCTCGTCGAAGCCCAGCGCCATCCACGCGGAGTCTCGGCGGTAGTTGGAGTTCGTGTAGGGGTGGGCGGCCATCGTCGAGTAGCCGAAGCCCTTGAGGTAGCTGACGAGGCTGTTGGCGTTGTAGAGATTCAGCCAGTTGAACGGCGTGATGCTGGGCATCAGGATCAGCGAGTTGGAGGTCAGCATCTCGTACTCGCTGGAGTTCGTGCCGCCGCCGACGTGGGGGCTGATCGTGTGGCCGTAGACCGAGTTGGGCAGGTTCTTCGTGACCGTGATGATGTCGGTGTCGGCCTGCAGGTCGGTCACGAGGTCGAAGTCGTAGAAGCTCTCGGACAGGATGAGCACAACGTCGGGGTAGTCTTGGGCGCTCTCGGCCGTGGCGGCGGGGCCGGAATAATCGGCGGCCATCTGGGCGGCGGTGTCGGCCGCTGCATCGCTGTAGCCCTCCGGCTCGATGATGGGGTCAGCCATCAGGCTCGTGGCCTCGATGGTGCCCGCGAGGTAGCCGTAGGTGTAGTAGGTGTTCTGCCACGCCCAGCCGTAGGTCGTCTTGGGCTTGATCGTCACGGGGCCGAAATAGCCGAAGAACATGACGAGAAAGACTCCCAGTGCGCTGCCCGCCACGCGGACGCCGCGGGCTTTCCAGCCCGCGCGCTTCGGCGTGCCCTTGGCGCACCACGCCTGCACAAAGGCAATGGCGAGGATGGGCAGGTAGAGCAGGGCGATTTTAACAACATCCTGCGTGATTTTCAGGGTGTAGCTGCCCATGACCTCCGCGGCAGTGCCGAGGTTCAAAATGTCCTGCGGCATCAGCGCCGAGCCGTGCAGGTCGCGCGTGTAGTAGTTGATGAGCGCGACGATGGTGAACACCGCGCCGGAAATGCCGGTGGAGAGGCTCCACTTGCCCAAAACGGCAAAAAGGATCAGCGTCAGGCAGAAGGCAGTCAGGGCGTTCAGCGGCGCGTACAGCGGCCACTGCAGTTCCAGAAAGCTCGGCGTGACGCCGTCGGACAGTTCCAGCTGATAGCGGGAGATGAAGCCCACCGCCACCGCCAGCAGACAGGGCACGACCCCCTGCAGGAGGAATTTCTTCCAGTCAAAATTTTTGAAGTGCTGCATTGGTTTTGATATGATACCTTTCTTTTTTGGATTTGTACATAATTATACAATTTATAGTATACCATACCGGCGAGAAAAAGAAAAGAACTGTAAGCCTCCTACCCACCACGAATGGATGTTTCCCCAATAACTCGCGGCTCTGTGCTCCGCGAACCATGCTCGCCCCTACATGGCACGGTGTTTCAGGCGTACTATTTTAAGGTTGCAGCCTTATTGCCGTAAACAGGGGTTTATGCTATGATAATGATAAAGACATTGTGCTATGAGGTGACCGCTATGACCGCTGCGCAGCAGCAACAGGCCGCAAAGAATTTTGCCGCCTACTGGAAAGATAAGGGCTACGAAAAGGGCGAAAGTCAACCTTTCTGGCTGTCGCTGCTTCGTGATGTGTACGGGGTCGAACACCCGGAGCAATTCATTCAGTTTGAGGAGCAAGTCCACCTCGACCACACCAGCTTCATTGACGGTACGATTCCCGCTACCCATGTTCTGATTGAACAAAAAGGACTGGGCAAAGATTTGAACAAGCCTATCAAGCAATCAGACGGGGCGCTGCTGACACCTTTTGAACAGGCCAAGCGGTACATTTTGGAATTGCCCGTATCGCAGCACCCGCGCTGGGTCGTGACCTGCAATTTCAGCACGTTCTATGTGTACGATATGGAGCGCCCGCGCGGTGAGCCTGAAATCATCGAACTTGCCAATCTGGAAAAGGAATACTATCGGCTTCAATTTCTTGTCGATGCCGGAAACGAACACCTCAAGCGGGAAATGGAAGTCTCCATTGCGGCAGGTGAAATTGTCGGCTTGCTGTATGATGCCTTTTACAAGCAGTACGCAAACCCGGAATCCGAACATTCGCTGAAAAGTCTGAACAAGCTGTGCGTTCGCTTGGTATTTTGCCTGTATGCCGAGGATGCCGGGATTTTTGGGCATCACGGTATGTTCCACGACTACCTTAAGGGCTTCGACACACGCGGACTTCGCAAGGGGCTGGTAGATTTGTTCCGCGTGTTGGATACCAAGCCGCAAGACCGTGACCCCTATTTGAAAGATGACAACCCGGAATTGGCGGCGTTTCCCTACGTGAATGGCGGGCTTTTCAGCGATGAGAATATCGAGATACCGCCGTTCACCGATGAAATCCGAAACCTGCTGCTGGAGAAAGCCAGCGAAAACTTCAACTGGTCGGAAATCAGCCCTACCATTTTCGGCGCGGTGTTTGAAAGCACCCTGAACCCCGAAACCCGCCGCAGCGGCGGTATGCACTATACCAGCATTGAAAATATCCACAAGGTCATTGACCCGCTGTTTTTGGACAAGCTGAAAACCGAGTTTGACGAGATATGCGCTATTCCCATTGAACGCAGCAGAACGGCAAAGCTGCGGACATTCCAACGCAAGCTGGCATCGCTCACATTCTTAGACCCCGCGTGCGGCAGCGGAAACTTTTTGACCGAAACCTATTTGAGCCTGCGCCGCTTGGAAAACAAGATTTTGGTGGAACTCTCCCACGGTCAGGTTACGATGTACTCCGCCAGCGAAAGCCCGATACAGGTTTCCATCAGCCAGTTTTACGGCATCGAAATCAACGACTTTGCTGTGACAGTTGCAAAAACCGCGCTCTGGATTGCGGAAAGCCAGATGATGAAAGAAACGGAGAAAATCCTGCTCGTCCCGCTCGAATTTCTGCCGTTGAAAACCAATGCCTATATTGTAGAGGGCAACGCCCTGCGGGTGGATTGGGAGAGCGTGGTTTCCAAAAGTAAGCTGAATTATATTATGGGGAATCCGCCGTTTGTGGGGGCGTCGTACTGCTCTACTTCACAAAAACAAGACGTATCCAGCCTATACGGAAAGATAAAACTTTCTAATAGCCTTGATTATGTTGCTGGTTGGTATTATAAGGCTTGTGACATGATTAAGGGGACTCCTATTTGTTGTGCATTCGTATCTACAAACAGCATCACCCAAGGAGAGCAAGTTGCTCCTATCTGGGGGACGCTTATAGAAAGATTCAACATTGAAATCGATTTTGCATATAAAACCTTCATTTGGGAAAGCGAAGCATCCTCAAAAGCTCATGTTCATGTTGTTATCATTGGCTTTTCAATAAAGAACTCCAAAGGCAAAAGCAAAATCGTGTATGATAATGGATTGACAGGCGAATATGAAAACATAAACCCTTATTTGATTGATGCACCTAATGTATTTATCGAAAGTCGTGCTACTAATCTGTGTAAAATGCCTCGTATCATTCATGGCAGTAAGCCGAGTGATGGCGGAAATTTGATTTTATCGAGAGAGGAAAAAGATTTTCTAATTAAGTCTGAACCTCTGGCAGAAAAATATATTCGGAAATACTCTGGCGGTGTCGATTTCCTTCGGAATCAAGAACGATATTGCTTATGGTTAGTTGGTGCTAGTCCGAGTGATTTAGCAAAGATGCCCTTAGTTAGAAAAAGAGTAGAAGCAGTACGGCAATCACGACTATCAAGTTCCGCAAAAGCTACTGTGCAAAAGGCTGATACCCCAACCTTATTTTTTACAATAACTCAACCTCAAACTGGTATGATGTTGGTCGGTCCGCAGGTTTCGTCTGGAAAACGGAAGTATATTCCTTTCGGATTTTATTCGCACGAAATCATTGCAAGCGACAAACTTCTAATAATGCCTGATTCTAATTTGTTTATTTTCGGCATTATGATGTCTAACTGCCATAACGCTTGGGTTCGGGCATTTGCTGGAAGATTAAAGTCTGATTTTACATATTCTGTTAATATTGTCTACAACAACTTCCCGTGGCCTACACCAACCGAACAGCAGAAAGCCAAAATTGAACAGACCGCGCAAGCGATTCTGGACGCACGCGCTCTTTACCCGGACAGCAGCCTTGCCGACCTGTATGATGAACTGACCATGCCGCCGGAACTCCGCAAAGCCCATCAAGACAATGACCGTGCCGTTATGGACGCCTACGGATTTACAAAGGGAACTGCCGCCAGAACCAGCGAAAGCGCCTGTGTTGCCGAGTTAATGAAACTTTACCAGCAAAAGGTGTCTGCCGCACAATCCAAATAACCTTATTGAAAAGTTAACATCAAAAAAGCTCTGGGTGCTGAATTGCTCCCATAGTTTCCTTTTATTGTGGCAACATTGGCTTGTTGCAGTCCATGCACAGAATGTGTACTGTCTTGGTTGCCCTCACGCTGTTACCGCAGCAGGGGCATATGCCGCGAAAGCCCCTTTACTGTTCGGCATTTCACGGTTTTATAATTAGGCGGGGAACAACAAAAAAGTAGACGTGCTGCGCTTATAAAGGCTTTTACGCAGCACGTCTACCCTCTTGGAAAGATTGATTTTTTTCTGAAAGTGTGGTACGATTGTGGTACACGTCAAAAGGCAAAAGAAAAAGTCCTCAATTTCTAACGAATCTTCGTTAAAAATTAAGGACTACATTTGGTGACCCGTACGGGAATCGAACCCATGTTACAGCCGTGAAAGGGCCGTGTCTTAACCGCTTGACCAACGGGCCTTATAAATACAGAGCTTCGCTAAAACCTCCGACTTCCATCATCCACTATTGCGGACGACCGTCCCCCTTATCTTAGCGAAACTCTGTAACGTGGTAGCGGTAACTGGATTTGAACCGGTGACACTTCGGGTATGAACCGAATGCTCTAGCCAACTGAGCTATACCGCCACATTTGTAAGGCGCTCTCGAAAGCGCTCTATTATTATAGCCAATGCATGGGCTTCTGTCAAGTATTTTTCCCCGAAAAAGTTCAAAAAATACAAAAAAATTCCGCATTGCGGGTGCAATGTGGAATTTTACGCTTATAGGCTTCCCCCTCAGGGGGAAGCTGTCGCCAAAGGCGACTGATGAGGGGCGGCGCTGTCTCTATAACCCGTCAAAGGGATACTGCAAAAACTTTGCCCCTCATCCGGCCTTCGGCCACCTTCCCCCTCAGGGGAAGGCTCTTTCAAAATTACTTCTTCGGCACCAGAACTTCCTTGCCGCCCATGTAGGGGCGCAGGACTTCGGGGATGGTGACGGTGCCGTCGGCCTGCAGGTGGTTCTCCAAGAAGGCGATCAGCATACGCGGCGGCGCAACGCAGGTGTTGTTCAGGGTATGCGCCAGCTGGGTCTTGCCGTTTTCATCCTTGAAGCGGATGTGCAGGCGGCGCGCCTGTGCGTCGCCCAGATTCGAGCAGGAGCAAACCTCGAAGTACTTCTGCTGGCGGGGGCTCCATGCCTCAATGTCGCAGCTCTTGACCTTCAGATCGGCCAAGTCGCCGGAGCAGCACTCCAGCTGGCGGACGGGGATCTCCATGGAGCGGAACAGCTCGACCGAGTTCTTCCACAGCTTGTCGTACCAGCTCATGCTGTCCTCAGGCTTGCAGACGACGATCATCTCCTGCTTCTCGAACTGGTGGATGCGGTAGATGCCGCGCTCCTCGATGCCGTGGGCGCCCTTCTCCTTGCGGAAGCAGGGGCTGTAGCTGGTCAGGGTCAGGGGCAGCTTGGCGCCGTCCAGCGTCTGGTCGATGAAGCGGCCGATCATCGTGTGCTCGGACGTGCCGATCAGGTACAGGTCCTCGCCCTCGATTTTGTACATCATAGCGTCCATTTCAGGGAAGGACATAACACCCTTGACCACGTCGCCGTGCATCATGAACGGGGGGATGACGTAGGTAAAGCCCTTGTCGATCATGAAATCGCGGGCGTAGGCCAGCACGGCCTCGTGCAGGCGGGCGATGTCGCCCAGCAGGTAGTAGAAGCCGTTGCCGGAGACGCGGCCTGCGGCGTCGAGGTCGATGCCGTCGAAGCTCTCCATGATGTCCACGTGGTACGGGATGGGGTAGTCGGGCACAACGGGCTCGCCGAAGCGCTGGACCTCGACGTTATGGCTGTCGTCGGGGCCGATGGGCACGCTGGGGTCGATCATCTGGGGGATCGTGTACATGATCTCCTGAATCTTGGCCTGCAGCTCGGTCTCCTTGGCCTCCAGCTCCTTCAGGCGGTCAGCCTGGGCCGTGACCTGCTTCTTGATCTCCTCGGCCTCGGCAGCCTTGGAGGGGTCCTTCTTGGCCTGGCCCATCAGCGCGCCAATCTGCTTGGACAGCTTGTTGCGGTTTGCGCGCAGGTCGCTGGCCTCACCGATGGCGGCGCGGTACTCGGCGTCAAGCGCGATGACCTCATCGACGAGGGGCAGCTTGGCGTCCTGGAACTTCTTCCTGATGTTCTCCTTGACGGCGTCCGGGTTTTCACGGACAAAACGAATGTCTAACATAGTGGTACTCCTCTATTCAATATTTGCTTTTGTAGGGGCCGGACATGTCCGGCCCGCGGCTTTACAAACAAATAGCGTTTATGGGTTGGTTGCGGGCGGGGCATGCCCCGCCCCTACAAGGCTTCCCCCGAGGGGGAAGCCTTTGGAGCGGCTGCTGTTCTGTAGGGGTCGATGCTCGCATCGACCCGCGGGCGGATGCAAGCATCCGCCCCTACACCTCAATTTTCCGGGTCATACATACCCAGCAGGCTCACGAACTTTTGCAGCATATCATCGCTGTAAAAGTCGATTTTCAGCGAGCCCTTGCCGTCCTTGTAGTCAACATGGACCTCGCTGCCGGTGACCTCCTTCAAGGCCGCCTCCACTTCAATCGCACGCTTCGGGCGGGTGAAGTTATCGTCCTTCGCCTTGGTCGGTTTGGCGGGCTTCGTCAGCTTTTTGCAGAGGGCCTCGGTCTGGCGCACGTTCAGATTCTGCGCCGCGACCTCCGCCGCGGCCTGCCGCATCAGGTCCTCGTTGGGCAGCCCCAGCAGGACCTTGGCGTGGCCAAAGCTCAGCTGCCCGGCGCTGACCATGCGGCGCACATCCTCGGGCAGAGCCAGCAGGCGCAGGCTGTTGGTCACGGCGCTGCGGCTCTTGCCCAGCTTTTTCGCGGCGGATTCCTGCGTTAAGCCGTACTTGTCGATCAGCTGCCGGCAGCCCTCTGCGACCTCGATGGGGTCGAGGTCCTCGCGCTGCAGATTTTCAATCAGCGCCAGCGCGGCGGCCTGCTCGTCGGTCACATCCTTGATGATGACCGGCACCTCGTCCAGCCCGGCCAGACGCGCGGCGCGCCAGCGGCGCTCGCCCGCGATGATGATGTACCCGCGCCCGACCCGCTTCGGCCGCACCGCGATGGGCTGCAATAAGCCGTTCTCGGTGATGCTGTCGGCCAGCTGGTTCAGCGCGTCGTCGTCGAACCGTTTGCGGGGCTGTTCGGGGTCCGGCTCGATCTCGCGCAGCGGCAGCGTCGAGCTGGACGCCTCGCCGCCGGCGTCATTGGGCAGGTCGGCAAACAGGCTGTCCAGCCCTTTGCCCAGCCCACCCAGCTTCTTTTTGGCCATCGGCGTCCCTCCTTATCGTTCGTTGTTGGCTAAAAATTCCCGCGCCAGCTCCATATAGGCCTCGCAGCCCTTGCCGTTCGGCTCGTAGAAGTTGATGGGCATGCCGAAGCTGGGCGCTTCGCTCAGGCGCACGGTGCGGGGGATGACCGCCCGGTAGACCTTGTCGCCAAAGTACTTTTTCACCTGCGCGACGACCTGCATCGTCAAATTCAGCCGCCCGGAATACATCGTGAACAGCACGCCCTCAATGTCCAAGTAGCGGTTGTACTTCTTGCGCACGGTCTTGAGGGTCGTCATCAGCTCGCTCAGCCCCTCCAGCGCGAAAAACTCGCACTGCATCGGGATGATGACCGTGTCCGCCGCGCAGAGGGCGTTGACGGTCAGCAGATCCAGCGACGGCGCACAGTCGATGAAGATGTAGTCGTACAGCGGCACGACCGGTGCCAACACGGTGCGCAGGCGCATCTCGCGCCGGGGCACCGAGACAAGCTCGATGGGCGCGCCCGCCAGCTGGGTATTGGAGGGCAGGATGTCCGCGTTGTACTCGGTTTTTACGATGGCCTCGCGGACGTCCTCGTCGTCGATCAGGCAGGTGTAGGTGTCGGATTCGACCTTATTTTTCGACACACCGTAGGCGGAAGTGGTGTTGCCCTGTGGGTCAAGATCGACGATCAGCACTTTTTTGCCGAGCGCCGCCACACAGGCGCTGAGATTTACGGCGGTGGTGGTTTTGCCAACGCCGCCCTTTTGGTTTGCTATTGCGATGACTTTTGCCACGCCGTACCTCCCCTGTTTTTGCGTTTTTTCGGCGGCAGACAGCCGCTTGGTACTATTATAGCACAGAATACAGGGATAAAAAAGGGGTTAAATACAAAAAAGCCCCCCTAAATGTTCCACGTGGAACATTTAAGGGGGCTTTTTAAAAGGCTTCCCCTTGGGGGGAAGCTGTCACCGAAGGTGACTGATGAGGGGCGGAGTTATCTCTATTGCTTTTTATATTGGGTATCTGCAAAACCATCGGCCCTCATCCGTCTGCGGTCGGGGCCGCAGACACCTTCCCCCTCGTGGGGGAAGGCTTCGCAAGCCTTCCCTATCACACCTTTACCTCAAACCCTTCCTTCTCCTCATCCATCTTTCCCGCTGTCCCGTCACTGCTGACGGGTATCCGCACTATGTACTCCAAACACCCGTCGTGCTTATCACAGCGGGTCGTGGCGGCTATCCCCTTCTGGGTCATCAGGTCGACCGCGTGCTGCAGCGTGTTCACGAAGAACCGCACATCCCGCACCATGGGGATCGTGCGGCGGCAGGGGCTGGGGGCGTTGGGCGCAGCCAGCATCTGATCGACGAGCTTGTCGGCCTGCCGCACGCTGAGCTTATCCCGCGCCATCTTTTCCAGTGCGGGGGTGCGGCGGCCTTCGGGCAGGCGCAGGGCGGCGCGGGCGTGGCGCTCGCTCAGGTGGTTGGCCGTGCAAAGCTGCTGCTGTTCCGGCGTCAGGGTCAGCAGCCGCAGCTTGTTGGCGAGGGCGGGCTGGCTCAGCCCCAGACGCCGCGCGGCCTCGGCCTGCGTGCAGCCCCACAGCCGGATGACCTCCTTGATGCCCCGCGCCGTGTCGAAGGGGTCAAGCTGGCTGCGCTGCAAATTTTCCAAAAGCCCCAGCGCGGCGGACTCGCTGTCGTCGTAGTCGGCAAGGATGGCGGGCACCTTGTCCAGCTTTGCCAGACGGCAGGCGCGCAGGCGGCGCTCCCCCGCCACAAGCTGATATTTGCGCAGCCCGACCTTGCGCACGCAGATGGGCTGCAGCAGCCCGTTTTGCAAAATGCTGACCGCCAGCGCGGCGATCTCCGGCTCGTCGAAGGCGGTGCGCGCCTGATAGGGCGACGGCTCGATGCAGTCCACAGGCAGCATCAGAATGCGTCCCTGCTTTTGTATATCATTTCTAGGCAATTTCGGTTCCTCCCCTTGGGTTCAGTGTGCCTGCCGCAAAGTTGAGGGCCGGGCATGCCCGGCCCCTACCAAAGCGGCCTACAAAAAATGCTATGCTTTTCTACAAAAAGCATAGCATAAACCGCAGTTTCGGGGAAGAAAAATCGTTCGCCCGTATGTTTACTTTTTCGCGCTGTTACAACGGTTTCTTTGCAATTTTTCCGCCGTTTCGGGGGTAAACCGTCGGAGTCTGCGATATTTTTTTGCAGAACACCAGCCCGCGGGCACTGCCGTCCGGCAACGTGAAGGCGCGCGTTTCCTCATATTGGCCGCCCAGCTTTTTCAGCGCGTTGGCGGCGGCTTTTGCTTCGGCGTCCGCCTCGGGGCCTTTCATCGCAATGAACCGTCCGCCGACTTTGACCAGCGGCAGGCAGTATTCGCACAGCACGGGCAGCGCCGCCACCGCGCGGGCGCTGGCCACGTCGAACTGCTCGCGCCAAATCTTGCGGGCAGCCTCCTCGGCGCGCTCCTTCGCAAACTCGACGCCGGTCAGACCCAGCTCGGCACAGGCGTAGCGTAAAAAGTCCACGCGCTTGCCCGTCGGCTCCATCAGCGTCAGTTCCAGATCGGGCTTGTAGATTTTTGCCACAATGCCCGGGAAGCCCGCACCGGTGCCGACATCCACCAGCTTACCCTGTACCTCGGGCTGCGCCGCAAACAGCAGGCTGTCCGCAAAGTGGCGGTCCTCGATGCCCTCGGGGCTGGTGATGGCGGTCAGGTTGACCTTCTCGTTATAGCTGACCAGCAGCTCGGCGTACCTGTCCAGCAGGTCCATCTGTGCGCCGGTCAATTCAATGTTCCACGTGGAACATTTGGCTTGTAATCTGTTTTTATCAATCATAGCGTCTCCTTGGCTTCCCCCTCGGGGGAAGCTGCCGCCCGCAGGCGGCTGATGAGGGCAGACTGTATGTGGCTGCCCGGTTGCGGGTGAAATCGATATACTCGGCCCTCATCCGCCCTCGGGCGGGGCCTCGGGCACCTTCTCCCTCGCGGGAGAAGGCATCCTGTTTATTTCAGCTTCAGCAGCACAATACTCAACTGCGCCAGATCGCTGGGCGATACACCCGGTATCCGCCCGGCCTGCGCCAGCGTGCGGGGGCGTATCTTCGTCAGCTTCTCGCGGGATTCCAGCGTCATCGTCTCTATCGGCGCGTAGTCAAAGTCGTCGGGGATCTTCACATTCTCGTGCCGCTGGATGTCCCGGATGATGCGCTCCTCGCGGGCAATGTACCCTGCATACCGAATTTCCGTCTCGATGCGCTGCGCCATGGCGGGGGTCACGCCCTCGCCGCGGCCAATGACCTTCGCGATCAGATCATAGCTGATGTAGGGCCGCCGCATCAGCTCGATGGCCGAGCCGCCGATCTCGCCCAGCTCCGCGCCTTCGGGGGCGGCGGCGCGCAGGTCGGCCAATTTGATGCTCGTCGTTTCCAGCCGGTGCAGCTCGGCCTGCTTGACCTCGCGGTCACGGCAGAACAGTGCCCAGCGGTCATCGTCCACCAGCCCGTACTCGCGGCCAATCGGGGTCAGCCGCTCGTCGGCGTTGTCCTGGCGCAGGCTCAGGCGGTACTCGCTGCGGCTCGTCATCATGCGGTAGGGGTCCATGACGCCCTTGGTGACAAGGTCGTCCACCAGCGTGCCGAGGTAGCTTGTGTGCCGCGCCAGCACCAGCTCTTCCCTGCCCAGCGCGTGGCGGGCGGCGTTCAGACCGGCCAGCAGCCCCTGCGCAGCGGCCTCCTCATAGCCGGAGGTGCCGTTGAACTGCCCCGCGCCGTAGATGCCGCCCACGACCTTGCTTTCCAGCGTGGGCTTGAGCGTGGTGGGGTCCACGCAGTCGTACTCGATGGCGTAGGCCGGGCGCATGATTTCGAGATGCTCAAACCCGGCAATCGTGCGGTACATCTCGTTCTGCACGGCCTCGGGCAGGCTGGACGAAAGGCCCTGCAGGTACATTTCCTCGGTGTCCTCGCCGCAGGGCTCCACAAAGACCGGGTGGCGCTCCTTCTCCTTAAAGCGGACGACCTTGTCCTCAATGGACGGGCAGTACCGCGGGCCGACGCCCTGAATGTCGCCGCCGTAGAGCGGCGAGCGGTGCAGGTTGTCGAGAATGACCTTATGGGTCGCGGGGTTTGTGTAGGCGATGTAGCAGTTGACCTTGTTGTGCATCGGCACGCGGGTCATAAAGCTGAACGGCTGCAGCTCGTCGTCGGGGTCGCCGGGCTGACATTCCAGCTTCGAGAAATCGATGCTGCGGCGGTGGACGCGGGCGGGCGTGCCGGTCTTGAAGCGGCGCAGCGTGAAGCCGTTGGCTACAAGGCACTTTGTCAGCGCGGTGGCAGCGTGGGTGCCATCGGGGCCGCTGTCATAGTGGGCGTCGCCGACGAAGATGCGGCCGCCCAGATTGGTGCCGGTGGCGATAACGACGGCCTTGCAGGCATAGTAGCCGTGCAGGTTCGTGATGACGCCGACGACCCTGCCGTCCTGCACGTCGACACCGACGATCTCGCCCTGATGGATGTCGAGGTTTGCGGTTTTTTCCAGCGCATGCTTCATCCAGATGTGGTAGCGCTTGCGGTCGGTCTGGACGCGCAGACTGTGCACGGCGGGGCCTTTGCCGCGGTTGAGCATCCGGCTTTGCAGGTAGGTGGCATCAGCGGCGATTCCCATCAATCCGCCGAGGGCATCGACCTCGCGCACAAGGTGCCCTTTGGCCGTGCCGCCGATTGACGGGTTGCAGGGCATATTGCCGATGAAATCCAGCGACAATGTAAAGACAGCGGTCTTTGCCCCCAGCCGTGCCGCCGCATGCGCCGCCTCGATCCCCGCGTGCCCCGCGCCGATCACAATGACGTCGTAGGTTGCTAGTTTGTCCATGGTTTGTGGTTCCTCTTTTTTAGATAATAGATAAAAGATAATAGATAATAAAATTGGATGCGCGCCGTGCGCGCAAATTTATAATACGTTCATCACATCTTTTTCATTGAGCGTTAGATTTACTGCTTTTCAGTGTGGCGATCAGTATACGCTTTATCTCAATGCAGTCTCTTTTTAGCTTTTCACCACTTTCCGGTTTTACTGTTCCTGTCTCCTGCAAAAGTTCTATCCAATATTCAGTTTCTGCGGTTTCTTTCAATGCAATTTGCAGTTTTGCTATAAAATCTGGTCGGCTTACGCCGTACACAGCTTCCCGCACATTTGCACCAATTGAAGTTGCACTACGCAATAGTTGGCGAGCCAATACCTCGTCACCACTATTATTGCACAGCTGGCGATACAAGTAAATAACAGATACAGATAGCTGAAAAGTTTTATCCTTAAGCGTATTTTTCTCCATTGCCGCCCTCCGAATTTGAGCGGCGCTCCGCGCCGCGATCCACTTTTTTTATTATCTTTTATCTATTATCTTTTATCTTTTTTTATTTGCCCACACAGAACGTTTCAAATACTTCATCGATTGTTGCCGCTGTCGCATCCTCGCCGGTTAAATCATACAGGGCTTGTAAGGCATCGGTCAAACACACCGCCGCAGCATCCAGCCCAAAACCATCTTGTTTCGCTGCTATCGCTTCGGCCAGCGCATCACGGGCACGGGTCGCCGCCGCCAACTGTCTTGCGCTGCACAGCTGGGCCGCGCCGGGGTCAAGCTGCGCCGTGCCCAGCAAGTCAGCTACGGCGTCGGTCAAGGCCTGCAAGCCCACGGCGTCCTTCGCACACATGGGGACGATTTTCTTAAAATACGGCTCCAATGTTCCACGTGGAACCTTCTGCTCCCCCGCCAAGTCCTGCTTATTCAAAACGGCGATTGCCGGGCGGCCCCGGCACTTGCGTGCCAGCTCTAAATCGTCGTCGCACAGCGGCTGCGCGGCGTCGAACACCGCCAGCACCAGCCCGGCCTCGTCGAGCTTTTTCCAGCTGCGGCGGATGCCCTCGGCCTCGATGGCATCGCCGTCCGCGCCGACCTCCCGCACACCGGCGGTGTCAAACAGGTTCAGCCGCACGCTGCCCAGTTGGACGGCCTGCTCCACAATATCGCGGGTCGTGCCCGCCACCGGCGTGACGATGGCGCGGTCGAACCCTGCCAGCAGGTTCAGCAATGTGCTTTTGCCCACGTTCGGCCGCCCCAGCAGCACGCAGTCGACGCCGTGCCGCAGCACCGCGCCTGCGCTGTAGCCGGAGATCAGCGCGTCCAGCTCGGCTTTCTGCGCGGTCAGCGTGGCGACAAACGCCTCGTCGGACAGTTCGGGCACATCCTCCTCCGGGTAGTCGACCCACGCAGTCAGGTGGGCGTTCAGCGTTTGCAGCGCGGTCTGGATGCGCCCGATGCGCTTTGCCAGCCGCCCGTCCAGCGCTGATTTTGCCAGCGCCGCCCCCTGCCGCCCGTTCGCCGCGATAACCTCCATCACGGCCTCGGCCTGTGTCAGCGACATGCGGCCGTTTTCCAGCGCGCGGCGGGTGAACTCGCCGGGTGCGGCGGGCGTGCAGCCCGCCAGAATCAGTGCCTCCAGCAGGCCATCGGCCATGGCCGTGCCGCCGTGGACGGACAACTCTATCACATCCTCGCCGGTGTAGGAGTGCGGTGCGCGGAAAAACAGCGCCACGCACTCGTCCATCTCCTCGCCGCGCAGCAGATAGTGGCCGAGCATCGCGGTGTAGCCCTTGGCATCGGCGACGCGCCTGCCCTGCCGCACCGGCGCAAATATTTTGCCAACGATGCCGTAGGCGTCCGCGCCGGACACGCGGACGGTGGCAATACCGCCCTCGCCCGGTGGCGTCGCCAGCGCGCAGATGGTTGTGTGCAGTTCCATGTGGATGCTCCTTTTATACCATGAATAGGGAGAGGTATCACTACCCCTCCCTATTTTATTGGAGTTTCTTTGCATACTTTCTTTGCAAAGAAAGTATGTCACTCCTCGTTATCGTTTTCGGGTGCTGCGTTATCCTCCGCGGCCTCCTGCGCCAACTCCTCGGCCTCGATGGCTGCCAACTCTTCCGGGGTCGGGTCGGTCTCGCCTGCGTCCTCGATCTTCGCGGTCTCGGCCTCGTTGTCGCGGTCGACGCGGGCAACCACGGCCACCTTGTCGTCCTCGACCAGACGCATGACGCGGACGCCGCTGCCGTAGCGGCTCTGGATGTTGATGTCCGACGCGTGAATGCGGATGAGTATGCCGTTCTGGCTGATCAAAATCAAATCGTCGGTGTCGTCCACGATCTTGATGCCCGCCACGTCGCCGTTGGAGTAGTTGCGGATGCCCAAGCCGCCGCGCTTCGTGATGCGGTAATCATCGATGCGGCTGCGGCGCCCCTTGCCTTCCTCGCTGATGGTAAGCACCGTCGCACCGGGGCGGCAGACGCCTGCACCGACGACATAGTCGCCCTCGCGCAGCTTAATGACGCGGACGCCGTGGCCGGTACGCCCCATCGAGCGGGCACCGTCCTCGGTGAAGTGGATGGCCGCGCCGTCGTGGGTGGCGACGATGATCTCGTCGTCGCCCTTCGTCAGGTGGCTCCACACAAGGCTGTCACCCTCGTTCAGCGCAATGGCGATCAGACCTGCCTTGCGGATGTTTCGGAACTGGGACAGCGGCGTGCGCTTGATAAGACCCTGCTTCGTGATCATCGTCGCGTAGGTGTTCTCCTCGTCGACGCCGGCCTTCTGCTGCAGCATCAGGGTAACCTTTTCGCCCTCCTGCAATTGCAGCAGGTTCACGATATGGCTGCCCTTGGCCGTGCGGCTGCCCTCCGGCACCTGATAGCCCTTCAGGCGGTAGACGCGGCCCTGATTCGTCATGAACAGCATATAGTCATGGGTCGAACCGACGAACAGCTCCTCGGTGAAGTCGTCGTCCTTTTGGGTCATGCCCTGCACACCGCGGCCGCCGCGGTTCTGTGCCTGATAGGTGTCCAGCGTCGTGCGCTTGATGTAGCCCTCGTGGGTCAGCGTGAAGACGCATGTCTCCTCCGGGATCAGATCCTCAATGTCGACCTCTCCGGACACAGCCTCGATGGAGGTGCGGCGCTCGTCGCCGTACTTGTCGGCCAGCGCGGTCAGGTCGGTCTTGACGATGCGCTTGACGTGCTCGTCGTTGGCCAGAATGTCCTCATAATCGGCGATGGCCTCGCGCAGCTCGCCCAACTCCTGCTCGATTTTGAGGATCTCCAAACCGGCCAGACGGCCCAATTGCAGCTTGACAATGGCGTCCGCCTGCAGCTCGTCAAAACCGAAGTTGTCCATGACGGCCTGCCGCGCTTCGGCAAAGCCGCCCTTGCAGGCGCGGATCGTCGCGATGATCTCATCGACGATGTCAACGGCCTTGTGCAGGCCCTCGAGGATGTGCTCGCGCTCCTTTGCCTTCTTCAGCTCAAACGCGGTGCGGCGGCGGATGACCTGCATCTGGAACTCAATATAGCGCTCCATCATGGTTTTCAGGCTCATGATCTTGGGCACGCCGTCGTCCAGCGCCAGCATGATGACGCCGACGGTGTCCTGCAGCTGGGTGAAGCGGTAGAGCTGGTTCAGCACGACCTGGGGGTTCGCGTCCTTCTTGATCTCAATGACGATCTTCATGCCGGTGCGGCTCGAGGACTCGTCGTTCAGGTCGCTGATGCCCTCGATGCGCTTGTCCTTCACAAGGTCAGCGATGGACTCGATCAGGCGGGTCTTGTTGACCATGTAGGGGATTTCGGAGATGAGGATCTCGTAGCGGCCGTTCTTCTTCTCGACGATCTCGGCACGGCCCCGCAGCGTGATTTTGCCGCGGCCCGTGGCGTAGGCGGCGCGGATGCCGCTGCGGCCCATGATGATGCCGCCCGTCGGGAAGTCGGGGCCCTTGACGTACTCCATCAGCCCGGCCAGGTCGATCTCGGGGTCGTCCATCATGGCGACCATGCCGTTGACGATCTCGCGCAGGTTGTGGGGCGGGATGTTCGTCGCCATGCCGACGGCGATGCCCTGACTGCCGTTGACCAGCAGGTTCGGGAAGCGGCTGGGCAGGACGTGGGGCTCCTTCTTGGTCTCGTCAAAGTTGGGGTCCCAGTCGATGGTGTCTTTTTCAATGTCGGTCAGCATCTCGCAGGCCATCTTGGACATGCGGGCCTCGGTGTAACGGTAAGCAGCCGGGGGGTCGCCGTCCACGGAGCCGAAGTTGCCCTGGCCGTCCACCAGCGGGTAACGCAGGCTGAAATCCTGTGCCAGACGCACCATGGCATCATAGACCGAGGAATCGCCGTGCGGGTGGTACGAGCCCAGCACCGCACCGACGGTATCGGCGGATTTGCGGTAGGGGTGCTGCGGGTCGTTGCCGCGCTCGTGCATCGTGTACAGGATGCGGCGGTGGACGGGCTTCAGGCCGTCGCGCACATCGGGCAGAGCGCGCGCCACGATAACAGACATCGAGTAGTCAAGGAACGCCGTCTCGATCTCCTGCTTCACATCGCGCACAATGACCTTGGTACCGGACCCCGGCACCATGATGATGTTTTCTTCCATTGTATCACCTTAACTCAATCTTACTTGAACTTATTAATTTTACTGCACCGTAGGGGCCGGGCATGCCCGGCCCTCAACTTTGCGTTATTGCCCACAAACGGGTCGTTGCTTGTACGCTGCGGGCCGGGCATGCCCGGCCCCTACGCTATGCGTGTGGGTTATATTCATCCAAATTCCATTTCAACGGATTTTCCTGAATATATCTTTTTATTTCACAATACGCGTTTTCATCACGAATAATATGATCATAAAATGAACGCTGCCACAATGTCACACCCGGATGTTCCACATGGAACATTTTGGACACATACGACTTGTAGCTTCCCACTACGGCGGACAAATTACATTGTTCCTGCGGAAAAACCAATATCATATGAACATGATTTGGCATTACCACATATTCATCCACATCCACACCGGGAAAATGTCTGGAAATATCCTTTATTCCTTGTGCAGCCATTTGTCCGACGTCATTTGGTTTTCCTGCCGCGCCAAACACACATTGTTTATGATGCGCACATACGGTCACAAAATAATAATTTTCTCTTCTATAATCATAATTTTGCAAACGGGGATTTTTGCGCGTGCATAAAATCGTATAATCCATGATTCATACACCATAAACGGGGCGGTGGTTTTTATGCGGCGGGCCGGGCATGCCCGGCCCCTACATGGGCGGCGTATGATGTATCACACATCCAAATTCGCGTACTTCGCATTTTTCTCGATAAACTGCCGACGCGGTTCGACCTGCTCGCCCATCAGGATGCTGAACGCCTCGTCTGCCCGCTCGGCGTCCTCGATCTTGATCTGGACAATGACGCGGTTATCGGGGTTCATCGTCGTCTCCCACAGCTGGTCGGGGTTCATCTCGCCCAAGCCTTTGTAGCGGTTGACCTTCGCGCCGGGCATTTCGGCGCTCAGCACCTTCATTTCCTCGTCGTTGTAGGCATACTTGACGGTCTGTCCCTTCTGCAGCTTGAACAGCGGCGGCTGGGCGACGTAGACGTAGCCGTGGTCGATCAGCGGGCGCATGTAGCGGAAGAAGAAGGTCAGCATCAGTGTGCAGATGTGCGAACCGTCGACATCGGCATCAGCCATAATGAAGATTTTGTGGTAGCGTACCTTGGAAATATCAAACTCGTCGCCGATGCCGGTGCCCAGCGCAGTCACGACGGGCATCAGCTTATCGTTGCCGTAGATGCGGTCGGCGCGGGCTTTTTCGACGTTCAGCATCTTGCCCCACAAAGGCAGGATGGCCTGAATGTTGGAGTCTCGACCCATCTTGGCCGAGCCGCCTGCAGAATCGCCCTCCACGATGAAGAGTTCGGTCTTGGAGGGGTCTTTTTCGTGGCAGTCGGCCAGCTTGCCGGGCATGCGGTTGGATTCCAGCGCGCTCTTGCGGCGCACCAGCTCGCGGGCCTTCTTCGCGGCGGCGCGGGCGCGGGCGGCCTGCGTGGCCTTTTCCAAAATCGCCTTTGCGACAGCGGGGTTTTCCTCAAAGAACTCGGTCAGCGCCTTGTAGACGACGTTGTTGACAAGCCCCTTGATGAACGTATTGCCGAGCTTTGCCTTCGTCTGGCCTTCAAACTGCGCTTCCTGCAATTTGACGCTGACAACGGCGATGATTCCCTCGCGGGCGTCGGGGCCGGACAGGTTCTCGTCCTTGTCCTTCAGGATGCCCTTGGCGCGGCCGTACTCGTTCAGCACGCGGGTCAAGGCCAGCTTGAAGCCCTCCTCGTGGGTGCCGCCCTCCGGCGTGTGGACGTTGTTGGCAAAGCTGAGCAGCAGCTCGTTGTAGCTGTTGTCATAGTATTGTAGCGCGACCTCGGCCACAGCGCCCTGACCTTCGCCCTTCATATACATGACCTGCGGGTGCAGGGGGGTCAGGTCGCGGCGCTCGCACAGATAACTGACAAAGGAGCGGATGCCGCCCTCGTAGCACATCGTCTCGGTGCGCATCTCGCCGTTCTGCTCGTCCTGCGGGCGGTCGGCGTCGGGGCGCTCGTCGGTCAGGGTGATGCGGACACCGGCGTTCAGGAACGCCTCCTCCCGCAGACGCTTCAGCAGCGTTTCATAGCGGTAGAGCGTCGTTTCTTGGAACATTTCCGGGTCGGGCTTGAAGGTAACTGTCGTTCCGGTAGAAGCCGCCGCGCCGATCTTCTTCAGATTGCCGTCGGGCTTGCCGCGCTTGAAGCTCTGCTCATATTCTGCCCCGTCGCGGCGCACACGGACGGTCAGCCACTCAGACAGAGCGTTGACGACCGATGCGCCGACGCCGTGCAGACCGCCGGCAACCTTGTAGCCAGAATCTTCGCCGCCGAACTTGCCGCCGGCGTGCAGCACGGTGTAGACGACGGTCACGGCCGGGATGCCCAGCTTGGGCTGGATGTCCACGGGGATGCCGCGGCCATTGTCCGAAACTTCAATGATGTTGCCGGGCTTGATTGTGACCTCGATGTGGGTGCAGTACCCGGCCAGCGCCTCGTCGATGGCGTTATCGACGATCTCGTAGACGAGGTGGTGCAGGCCGGACGGCCCAGTGGAACCGATATACATACCGGGGCGTTTGCGGACAGCCTCCAAGCCCTCTAAGACCTGAATCTGCGCACCGCCGTAGGCATGGTCGGTCGCCGTCTCGCGGTTGGTTTCGGTGATGATTTCTTCTGCCATGAAATGATAGCCTCCTGTTGTGGGTGGGTATCTCTATACATCCCTTTTATGGATGTTCTGTAAGGAGGGGTCTTGACCCCTCCGTGTTTACGTGGCTGCCTGTATGCGGAGGGGTCAAGACCCCTCCCTACAAATCAAAAATAAACGGCAGCCATAATTTTAAAATTCTAATTTTTCCGCCCTCTTCTTCAACGCGGCGGGCGAAAGCTGGCTGATATAGACGGTCTCGTCGGGGAAATCGGTGACCATGAAGCTCTTGGGCAGGGTGCCGGGGGCGCACAGATCAACGACCGCGCCCTCTTCCTCGGCATGGCGGAAATATTCCTCCGTCCGCCGTGACGCCCCGGCCGTGTCCAGATCAAACACGCCGATGACGTCCCGCGTATTCATTACAAAATCCTGTCCTGCGTGAAAATACATACGCTACTCCGTCACTTCTCCGCCCTTCACCATCACGATTTTGCCATTCGTCCTTGAAAATGCGGCAGTGTCGCAGGTCGTGACGATGGTCTGGTGCTCGCCCATGCGGGTCAGCAGATAGGTCTGCCTCTCGTCGTCCAGCTCACTCAGCACATCGTCCAGCAAAAGCACCGGGTGCTCGCCGAACAGTTCCCCCACGACGGTGGCCTCGGCCAGCTTCAGCGCCAGCACGCAGCTGCGCTGCTGGCCTTGGCTGCCAAAGATGCGGGCGGGCTGGCCGTCCAGCAAAATTTCCAAGTCCTCGCGGTGCGGCCCCGCCAAGCAGAACCCCGCGCGCAGCTCGGCGGGGCGTATGGCGTGCAGCTTTTCGGTCAGCGCGGCGGCGGTCGGCGTTTCGGTACACATCTGATAGTGCAGCTCCAGTGTCTCGGCGCCGTGGGAAATATCCCGGTAATTCTGCGCCGCGATGGGCGACACCGCAGCCAGAAACTTGCAGCGGTGTTCCATGATCAGCGCGCCGTACTCGGCCAGCTGCTCGTCGTAGGTGTCCAGCAGCATGCCGCCGTTCGGCGTTATATCGTAGCTTTTCAGCAGCGCATTCTTCTGCGCGGTCAAGCGCATATAGCGCCGCAGCGCCACCAAGTACGGCCGATACACCTGACACAGTGCCGAGTCAAGAAACCGCCGCCGCCCGTCGGGGCCGCCTTTTACAAGGCTCAGCAGATCCGGCTCGAACACGACGGCCTGAAAATTGCCTGCCAGCGCAGCGGCACGGCCAATGTCTGCGCCGTTCAGCTTGCCGGTGCGCCCCGGCCGCTGGCTGCCCTTGCTGCCCACGGTCAGGCGGATGGATTTTTCGGCGTCCTGTGTCTCAAACGCGCCCTCGATGACCGAGAACTCCTGCCCGCGGCGGATCAGCTCGGCGTCCTTTGCCCCGCGGAAGCTCTTGCCGCCGGTCAGCAGCCAGATGGCCTCCAGCAGGTTCGTTTTGCCCTGCCCGTTGGGGCCGCACAGCACGGTCAAATGTGGGTCAGGCGTCAATTCCGCATGGACAATATTGCGATGATCCTTTAATTCTAGGTGCGTTAAGCGCATTACGCGCCCTCCGCGATCTGCACCGTCTGGCCGTCCAGCTCGACGGTGTCGCCCGCGCGGCATTTCTTGCCGCGCATCGTGCAGACCTCGCCGTTGACCTTGACCGCGCCGCCTTGGATCAGCTCTTTGGCCTCGCCGCCCGTCTCGCACAGACCGGCGAACTTCAGCAAAGCATCGAGTTTGATAAATTCGGTGGTAATACGAATTTTTTCCATAATCAACCCTCGTTCTTAAACCGTACCGGCAGCACCAGATAGATAAAGTCCTTCCCATCCTCCGGCAGCAGCTTGACCGGGCTCAGGGGGCCGTTGATCTCCAGCACCATCCGTTCACACTTCGAGTAGCGCAGCGCATCCAGCAGGTAGCGGTTGTTGAAGCCGATCTCGACGGCGTCGCCCTCCATCTGGGCGGGTGCGAACTCATCGACGACCTTGCCCAGCGGGGTCTGACAGCGCACCGTGATCTTCTCCTCTCCGAAGCTGATGCGCAGCGGGTTCTTCAGGCGCTCGGTGATAATGAGGGACGCGCGCTCAATCGTGTCGATAAAAGTCTTACATTCAACGGTGACACGCGTTTTTTTGTCCTTCGGGATGACGCTCTCGTAGTTGAGGAAGTCGCCCTCGATCAAACGGCTCATGATCGTGTAGCCGTTCGAGGTGAAGACGACATACCGGCGGTTCGCGTCGATCTTCACGTCGTCGTCCGCGCCGCCCATGATCTTCAGCAGCTCCTGCAGCGTCTTGGCCGGGATGATGATGCGGATGTCGCGGCTGCACTCGACGTCGCGCTGGATGATGGCCAACCGGTAGCCGTCCAGCGCCACGATCGTCAGGCTGCCCGGCTCAATGACGAAGAGCTCGCCGGTATGGGCGGGCTTTTTGTCGTCCTGACTGACGGCGTAGATGGTCTTTTCGATCATCTCGCGCAGCATGCCGCACTTGACAGTCATGGTGTTGTCCGCGCCGGTCACGGGCAGGCTGGGATAGTCGCTGGCGTTCAGCGCAGGAATCTCAAATTCTGCCACACCACCGCTGATTTTTGCCTGACCCTCGTCGTTCAGCTCGATGCAGACGTCGCCTGCAGGCATACGGTTCACCATGGCGCTGAGCAGTTTCGCATCCAGTACCGTTTCACCGGGTACAAGCACGTTGCATTCAATAGTCGTCGTGATGCCCATTTCCATATCGTAGCCGGTCAGCGTCAGGCTGAAGCCTTCGGCCTTCATGTAGATGCCTTCCAGCACGGGGATGGCGGCGCGGTTGGTGATCGCGCGGGAAACGCCGTCGATGGCGCTGGCAAGCAGCGTCTTTTCGCATTCAAATTTCATGGCTTTACTCTTTCTTTCCGGCTTTTTTGGAAAAAAGCCTCGGCAAAAAACTTAAAAATTTACTCTACAATTTGTATATTTCGGGTTTTCCACAAAGGTCGCTGCTTTAGGGGTAGTTGCAGAGGGTTTATACCTGCGCTCTGTTCGCAGAAACTATTAACTTTGGTAGTAGTAGTAGTAGGGGCTGTTAATTTCGTGGAAAACTCTGCAAGTTCCGATTCCGCCGCGGAAAATCACGCGTGGAAACTTTTGAACAGTCTGTGGACGTTCTTGTGGAAAACTCATTTTCCGCCGTTTTTCAACACGCGCGGTGGAATACCGGCGGTTGATAACTGAAAACTATGTTGAAAAAGTTACTTTCTTTGCAAAGAAAGTAACCAAAGAAATTCCAATCCCATAACCCGTTAAATAGTTGCTGGTATATCGTTGATTTCTGCGCATCCCATCCACGGGTCATGACATTAAAAGTTCTTTGGTTCCTTTCTTTCAAGAAAGGAACTAGGTGCGGACGTTCTTCATGATGTCACTGCACATTTCCTTCAGGTGCTGGTCGCGGTTGATGTTCTCCTCCATCGTTTTGATGGAATAGACCACCGTGGAATGATCGCGCTGGAACTCCTGCCCGATGGACTCCATGCTCATGCCCGTCACCTCGCGGATGATGTACATCGTCATCTGCCGCGCCGCGCTCACGTTCGCGTTGCGCTTCTTGCCCCGGATGTCCGCCGGCATCACATTGTAGGTGCGGGCGACCTCGTTCAGGATCTTTTCAATGGTCACCGGGATCGGCTGGCTGTCGTTCAGCGTATCCTTGATGGCCGTCGTCGTTACGCCGATGCACGGCTCGATGCCCTCCAGCATGTAGTAGGCGTTCAATTTCTTGACTGCGCCCTCCAGCTGGCGGATGTTCTGCTTCAGATGATTCGCGATGTACTCGGCCACGTCGTTCGGCAGGTCGAGATTCAACAGCTCGGCCTTGCGCTTGACGATGGCAACGCGGGTCTCGAAATCCGGCGGCTGGATGTCGGCGGTCAGACCCCACTCAAAACGGGTGCGCAGACGCTCCTCCAGCGATTTGATTTCCTTCGCGGGACGATCGGACGCGATGACGATCTGCCGACCGTCGTTGTGCAGCGTGTTGAAGGTGTGGAAAAATTCCTCCTGCGTGCTCTCCTTGCCCGCAAGGAACTGGATGTCGTCGATCAGCAGCACGTCCGCCTTGCGGTAGGTCTGGCGGAACTGCTCCATCGTGGCCGTCTTGATGGCCGTGATCGTCTCGTTCGTAAACTTTTCACAGTCGACGTAAACGATGTTGAAATCCGGGTGGTTTTTCTGGATTTCAATCTTGATGGCGTTCAGCAAATGCGTCTTGCCCAAGCCAGACGGCCCGTAGATGAACAGCGGGTTGTACGCGCCGGACGGGTTCGCTGCGACGGCCTGCGCGGCCGCAAACGCAAACTGGTTCGACGGGCCTTTGATGAAGTTTTCAAAGGTGAAGTCGTAGCGCCCGCTGGGCAGCGAGCTCTCGTCCAGCTTCGGCTTGTCGGCCTTGTCGCCGCCCTCGGCGGGCGCAGCCGTCACAAAGTTGATGTCGACGTCAAAGCCGAGCACCGACTTGAAGGCCTCCTTCAGCAGTGCGGCGTAGCGGTCGGATACGATATTGCGGATAAAATCCGTGCGCAGCTCCAGTGTGATGACCTTGGAATTTTCAAAGCTGACCGCACGGATGTCCTTGATGTAAAATCCATAGGTCGCGTCGGAGGTCTGCTCCTTGCAATAGGCCTTGACCGCTTCCATTACCTCGTTGATGGAATCCATGAATTTCGTTACTCCCCACTTCCTGTTTATAAATGGAGCGCCGCAGAAGGGCGCAAAAATACTACATACAGTATACCACAAAACCGGGTTTTAAACAACACCTATATATAATAAAGTAGGAGCTTTTTTCTGCGGTGAAATTGTTGAAAATTTTTAGAAGAAAAATATAGAAGAAAAGTTTTCCACAAGAAGTGTATTTTTCAACTGTAAATAGTACAAAATGTAGTGGATAACTGTCTGTAGCGGCAATTCTTTGACGCGAGAGCGAAAAATTCTGCGCAAAACCCCTTGACAAACGGATAGCAAATCGCGTATAATCTAACTCTGCAAGGCTGCCCTAGTGTATGGGTGAAGCCCTGAGCAAACAGCCCATACCGGGATTTCAACAGGAGGAATGAAAAATGAAGCGTACTTTCCAGCCCAAGAAGCGTCAGCGCAGCCGCGTCCACGGTTTCCTGAACCGCATGGCTACCAAGAACGGCCGCAAGGTCATCGCCCGCCGCCGTGCGAAGGGCCGCAAGAGCCTGACTGTCTGATCTACTATCAGAAATATTGCGAACAAAAGGGTTGCTGGTTGAAAAATCAGCAGCCCTTTTTTCAAATTGTATCTTTACAGAACAGGAAAAGTATTAGATAATAGATAAAAGATAATAGATAATAAAAAATGTGGAGTTTTGGCCCTGAGGGGCCAAAACAGAACGTAGGGGCGGATTCCATATCCGCCCGCGGTACCTGCCGTAAGCTGCACGGGCGCATATAGAATGCGCCCCTACGGCAGCAGAGTATTTTAAGCGGTGCGCAAGCGCCGCGTTCCACCTTATTTTTTATCTTTTATCTTTTATCTTTTATCTAAAAAGGACTTCACCTATGCGTTACCGCACTTTAAATAAAAACTGGCAGTTCAACCGGGTGTATGGCCGGGGCAAAAGCTATGTGCATCCGCACTGCGTTTTGTACGTGGCGAAAAACCGTCTGGGCTATACCCGCATCGGGCTGACGGCCACGAAAAAGGTCGGCCATGCCGTGCAGCGCAACCGCGCCCGGCGCGTTATGCGCGCCGCCTTGGCCGAGCACCTGTCGCAAAATATCGGCGGGTATGATATAATACTGGTGGCGCGCGGCCAGACCCCGCGCTTGAAAAGCACCCAGCTGAGCAAAACGCTGGGCAAGCTGTTTGCGAAAGCCGGCCTGCCCGACAAGGCTGCCCCCGCCGAGACGCCTGCGCCATGATCGCGCGGCTTCTCATCGCCCTTTTGCGCGGCTATAAAAAGCATATCAGCCCGCACCTCGGCCACCATTGCCGCTTTGTCCCCACCTGCAGCGAGTACGCTATGCAGGCCTTGGCGACCCACGGGCTTATAAAAGGCCTGATCCTGACGATCTGGCGGCTTCTCCGCTGCCAGCCCTTCGCAAAGTTCGGCTATGACCCGGTACCCGAAAAGGGAATGTGGGTAAACCCGGAACGCAGGCTGACGCGAGGGTAGGCTTCCCCTGAGGGGGAAGCTGTCAGCGGCTCCGCCCGCTGACTGATGAGGGGCAGACTTCCCACAATAACCCGTTTAGGGGCAATCGTGGCAAAGCCGCCCCTCATCCGGCCTTCGGCCACCTTCCCCCACGAGGGGAAGGCTTTTAACATCGCTTCTCATGTCTTTGCACTGCGCAGCAGAGACCTACATAAAAATAAAGGTTCCGGGCGCAGACGGGACAGAAGGAAAGGCTATGAACTTTATGTACTTCCTGGCCATATTGATTGGCCCGCTGGTGAAGATCCTCTACAGCTTCATCGGCAACTACGCGGCAACGATGATCGTTGCCACCCTCATCCTGAAACTGCTGCTCTTCCCCCTGAGCATCCATCAGCAGAAGTCCTCGGCAAAGATGTCGGTCTTCCAGCCACTGATGAATGAAATTCAGCAGAAGTACAAAAACGACCCCCAGAAACAGCAGGAGGAGCTGATGAAGCTCCAGCAGGAGCACGGCTTCAACCCCATGGGCGGCTGCCTGCCCATGCTGCTGACGATGCTGGTTCTGTTCGGCTTCCTCGGCGTTGTGTACTACCCCGTGCATTACATCTTCGGCGTGGACAACGCCGCCGTCAAGGCAGCATGCGAGGCGTTGGGCATTGCGGGCAACGCTTCCACGATGCAGACTGCGCTGATTCAGGCCATCCACAACGGCGCGGCCATCGACCCGTCTGTCATCTCCGCCAGCGTTGTTGCCGAGATCCAGAACTTCAACACCGGTTTCTTCGGCATGGATATGTGCGATATCCCCGGTTTCCACCTGACGCCGATCGCCATCTTCCCCGCCATTGCGACGGTCACGATGTTCGTCAGCTACTTCATCACCCAGAAGCTCTCCGGCATGGACGCCCAGATGCAGGGCAGCATGAAGATCATGATGCTCGTCATGAACCTGATGTTCGTTACCTTCTGCTTCAACGCCCCGGTCGGCTTCTCGCTGTACTACGGCGTGTCCAACCTGTTCCAGATCGTGCAGGCGTTCATCACCTACAAGATCTACAGCCCCGAAAAGTTCAAGGCGCAATATGAGGCCGAGCTGGCCGCCAAGCGCGCCGAGAAGAAGAAAAAACACACCGTCACCATCGAGCAGAACGGCAAGACCATCGAGAAGGAAGTCACGCTGGGCGAGGCCAACAAGCTGCGTTTGGAGCGTGCCCGCCAGCGCGAAGCCGAGCTCTACAAGGACGAGCGCACCACCCCGCTGAAGAAGGATTGATTTTTTGTATAAATTGGATGTGCCGGATGTAGGGGCGCACCTGTGTGTGCGCCCGCCAACCTGAAAGGTGCAGACCTTTTCCGGGAAAGCGCGATACAGGCAAACATCCACGGGCGCACACATAGGTGCGCCCCTACGTACAAAGATTCAAACGCTGTATAGAGATACAAACTAAGAAGGAGGTTCCCCAATATGCGCAGTATGGAAATGAGCGCCAAGACCGTGGAGGCCGCCGTACAGGCCGCTTGCGAGGCTCTCGGCGTTGACCGTGACGACATCAACGTCAGCTACGAAGTGCTGGAATTTCCCACCCGTAAGCTGTTTAAAACCATCCCCGCGAAAGTCCTCGTAAAGGTCGAGGAGCCGGAGGCTGCCCCCGTCGCCGAGGAAAAGCCCGCCGAAGTTTCCACAAAACCCGCCGAGGTTGTTGAAATCTCGGACGAGACCGCCCCGGAGATCGCGAAAGAGGTCGTCGAGGAAATGGTCGAGGACGCCGAGCTTGCCCCCGTCCCCGGCGAGGACGTCGAGATTCCCCTCGACATCGCCGCCGACCCGCGCCTGCAGGCTGCCGTCGACTACCTGACCCCCATCTTCAACCTGATGGGCGTCGAAAACTTCACCTTCAGCGCCGTCAAGAAGGGCGCTGCCACTATCCTGAAGGTCTCCGGCGAGCATATGGGCGCGCTGATCGGCCGCCGCGGCGAGACGATGGAATCTCTGTCCTACCTCGCCAGCCTCGTTGTAAACCGCATGGAAGGCCCCTACGTCAAGCTGGGGCTGGATGTAGGCGGCTACCGCAACAAGCGCGAGGACGACCTCTCTGCCCTTGCCAAGCGCATTGCAGACCGCGTCATCCGCACGGGCTGCTACTATGAGATGGAGCCGATGAACCCCTACGAGCGCCACATCATCCACACCGCTGTTGCGGATATGGAGGGTGTGCGCAGCGAGAGCAAGGGTGACGGCCCCGCCCGCCATGTGGTGCTGTACTCCACCGATCCCGACGCCTGCAACCTGCCCGACCGCGACAATGCCCGCAACCAGCGCGGCCCCCGCCGTGACGGCCCGCACGGTCCCCGCCGCGACAACCGCGGCCCGCGCGGCCCCAGACCCCCGCGTGAGGGCGGCCGTGGGCCCCGCTACGGCGCACCCCGCCGCGACCGCAATGACCGCGGCCCGCGCTACGGCGGCCCCCGTTCCAGCGTGCCCGGCCGCGACTTTGCCGACCGCCCGCGTGACCCGGATGCCAAGCCGATGGCACCCAAAACCACCGAGCGCATCCACGACGGCGACGATTTCGCGTTTGGCAAGATCGAGTTTTAAACCAATATGTTGAAAAATGCAGGTACCCCAGCGCTGGGGTGCCTGCATTTTTTGTTTATCTGGCTTCCCCCTAGGGGAAGGCTGTAAGGTTTCCACACCCTTTTCCACAATCGTGTTGAAAACTCTTATTTTTCCACCGACTACAACCGGCTATCCATGGGGGCGGAAAGCGGCATTTTGCAACAATATCTAGGCGCAAATGAGGGCGCACACCCCTACAGGTGCACATTTTCCACCAAGAATCCCCTTTTCCACCGCGTTCTCGACTTTTCCCTGTGGAAAACCCGTGAAAAATGTTGAAAACTATAAAACTACGATACTGCGCGGAAAAGTACATCATCTGCCGCGAGATAGCGCCCGGATTTTCCGATTTTTCTGTTGAAAATGTTGAAAACTTCCTTTAGTTGTGGAAACCCGCGGTGGAAAAGTCCGATTAGTTGTTAAAAAAACAGGTGTGTGCATATAGTGCACACACCTGTAGGGCGGGATGCCCTCATCCCGCCGTGGAACTGGGCGACTGCCGCACAATTCCACGGGCGGAGCAGAGCCCCGCCCCTACGGCGCTGTAGGGGTCGGCGTCCCCGACGACCCGTGGAGCGTCACGGCAGCAGAAAAAGCGCAGGGGGCGCACACTGTGCGCCCCCTGCAAAACATCGGGTATTATTATTTAATCATGCCGGATAGCTTCCAGCGCGCTGATCTTGACCGCCTTGTTCGCGGGCAGGATGCCGGCCACCAGACCCACCAGCGTGGCAAACACCAGCGCCGCCAGCATCAGCCACGGCGGGATGATGGAAATGGCCGCGCTGCCGCTGTCGCCCATGTAGTAGTACCCGCCGCCCATCACGCCGGACAAATCAAGCCCCTGCCCGAACATTGACAGATTGTTCAGAACAAAGCTGGCAAGCAGGCTGACGCCCAGCCCGATCAGCCCGCCGATGAACCCGATGGTCGAGCTTTCCAGCAGAAACATCGTGCGGATGTTGCCCAGCTCGCAGCCCAGCACCTTCATGACGCCGATCTCGCGGGTGCGCTCGTAAATTGCCATCGTCATCGTGTTGATGATGTTGATGGCCGCCACCAGCAGCGACACGGCCGCGATGCCGCCAAAGATCATCTGGCTCTTCATGACCTGCTGCTGCATTTCCTCGCGCTGCTGGTTCATCGAATAGGTGTTCGTGAAGCCCAAATCGTGAATGGCCGTCTCGACGTCGGAGACGTTGGCAAGGTCGTCGACCTTGACGTAGACCTGATCGTAGCTTTTGTTTTCGGTCTTGGTTTTCGTCATGTCATTGTAGACTTTTTGCAGCATTTGTACATCCTGAATGCGCATCACAATGCCGCTTTGCGTCCAGTAGCCCTTCGCGCCGTCGGGCACCAGCACGCCCACGACGTCCAGCTCCCAGCTGCGGGATTTTTCGGTCGAGCCCTCGCCGGTCGTGATCGTCAGCGTCATCGTGTCCTTGTCGATGTCGACAAACGGCGGCAGCTCTTTGCCGGAGGCATCAGTCTGCCCCTCGTAGCGGTAGCGCTTGGGGCTGTTGCTGCTTTTGCGGGAATCCTCGAAGGAATACCCTGTCGATGCGCCGACAAGCACCTGCAATTTCGTGGATTTCTCGCTGGCGGGCGTATTTGTCGGCCAGCTGCCGCTTTGCAGGGCGAAGCCCATCGGCTCCAGCGCGGTGGGGTCGATGCCCACAAGGTTGTAGATGCCGGTGGTGTAGCGCCCGTTGCGCCCGGCCGAGATCGTGCCCTCCAGATTGTAGCCTTGGGCGTAGGGCGTCGCGGCGGCCACGTGGGGAATCTGCTTCAGGTTTGCGATGGCGGCATCGTCCAGATACAGCGGCTTGCCGTCGCTGCCCTGCATCGTGCCGTAGCCGTAGACCTGGATCTGGGTCAGGTCGCCCCAGCTTTGCAACATTTCTTCATTGGTTTTGGTCTGGGCGATGCCCAGCGAGATCATCAGCACCACCATGCAGGTGCCGATGACGACGCCGACCAGCGTCAGCGCCGTGCGGCCCTTGCGGCGCAGCAGGTTGCGCGCCGACAGGCTGATTTCATCAGAGATCTTCATCGCTGTCCTCTGCTTCCAGCGCGGCGAGCGCCTTTGCCTTCCTGCGCTTGCGAACGACGACCACTACGACGATCACGACCACAACGCCGCATCCGCCGATGAGCACCCACGCCCAAATCGGCATACCGGTCTGTTCGGGCTGGTCGTCGTCCATGGTCGGGTCGTAGAAGTCGTCCATCTGCATCTCCTCGGCGCTGACCGAGAAGTCCTTCGAAATCGTCTGCGGGTTGCCGGAGGCATCCTCATAATTCAGCGTGATAACGCCGGAAACCGTGCCTGCGGCGTCGGGGGCAATGTCGAAATCGACGCTGCCCTCGGTGCCTGCGTTCAGGTTGCCGAGGTACTGGTAGCCGCCCGCGCCGAGGTTTGTGCCGGTCAGGCGGGCTTCCAAGTTGCTGACGGGGTTCTTGCCCTTGTTGACATAGCTCAGCGTGACGCTGCCCGTGTCGCCGACATAGATCGTGTCGCTGGACAGCTCCAGCTGGCCGACCTCGAAGCGGTCGGGCTGGCTGACGGGTACCGAGATCGTCGTTGTGCCGGTGACGGCCTTGCCGGTGATGGCGCCGGTGCCCTCCATGTTGACGGTGATGTTCGCCACCGTGCCGGTGAAGCCCGCCGAGGGCAGGATGTCAAACGCAACGTTGCAAATCTGCTTGGGCGCGACGTTGCCGATGTAGGTCGACAGGCTGCCGCCGCTCAGCGAGAGGTTCTCCGGCAGCGTCAGCGAGACGATGACGTCGTGCAGCTCCTCGCTGCCGTCGGTGGCGTAAACGCCGAGGGACAGCGGGAACGCCGTGCCCGCGACGACGCTGTCGCCGTAGCTGGATGTGCGCACGACGAGGTTGGGCGAGGTGGTCTGATCCTTGTCGACGCACTGGCCGAGGGTGACACTGAACTGCTGCAGCGGCTTCGAGGTGTCGAGGTAGGACAGGTTGATGGGCAGCGTGTTGCCGCCGCCGTTGTAGACGACGTTGCGGAACAGCAGCACATAACTATAATAGTGGTACTGCGCGTTCTGGGTGATCTCCTCCGCACTGGCCGAGCCGTTGCGGACATTCTCCAGCCGGGTGGCGTTGGGGTCGTCGTTGCTGTCGAACAGCTGGCCGATCTCGCCGATGCCGGTGTAGGTAAAGACCGCCGAGTTGATGCGGGCGGAAATCTCCTCCGGCTTGACGCAGTACCGCGCCGAGGCGTGGTCGACGACCTTGAGCACAATGTTGATCTTGTCGCCGACTTCGACGGTGGAAATTTCGCCGCCGGCCGTGTCGGTGATGGTGTAGGCCGAGACATAGACGCCGTCGGACGCGGTGGTGTCGATGGTGGGCGTCGGCGTGGGTGTCGCGACAGCGGTGGTATCGCCGCCGTTGTCGATGACGCTGTTAGAGCTGTCATCCGCCAGCACCGGCGCACAGAGCGCCGCCGCCAGCAGTAAGGCAGTAAGTAAGGTGAATAGGCGTTTCAAGTGTGTGTACCTCCATTTAGATAATAGATAAAAGATAATAGATAATAAAAGTGGTGGATCGCGGCGCTGCGCACCGCTCGAAACGTCCCTACGTTTTGTTTTGGCCTTCGGCCAAAACTCCACCTTTTTTCTTATCTTTTATCTATTATTTTTTATCTTTTTTCTGTTCCTTCGCCGCGTCGCCGCCAATCGAAAGATCCCCCTCCAGATCGGCAAACAACGCGTCGCGATTTTTCTTCTTTGTCTCCTCGTCCTGCACGACGTTCGAGCAGACCTTGCCGTCCAGAATCGTCACGATGCGGTCGGCGCACCCGGCCAGTTCCGGCTCGTGGGTGACCATAACAAACGTTACATGGCCGTTTTTGGACAGCTCCAGCATCCGATACAGTACTTGCTTGCTTGTGCGGGAATCGAGGTTGCCGGTCGGCTCGTCGGCGAAGATGACCTTCGGGCTGCTGACGAACGCGCGGGCGATGCCGACGCGCTGCTGCTGGCCGCCGCTCATCTCGGTGGGTAGGTGGTTGGCACGGCCAAGCAGCCCCATGGCCTTCAGTTCCTTGCGGGCTTTGGCAAGGCGGGCCTTTTTGTCCACGCCCTTGAACATCAGCGGCAGGGCGACGTTTTCCGCTGCTGTCATGGTGGGCAGCAGGTTGTAGCTCTGAAAGATGAAGCCGAGGTGCTGCTGGCGGAAAGCCGCCAGCTCGTTCTCGGTCATTTTGCTGATCTCGTGCTTGCCGATGAACACCTTGCCGGATGTGGGCTTTTCCAGCCCGGCCAGCTGGTTCAGCAGCGTGGATTTGCCGCTGCCGGACTGGCCGACGATGCAGCAAAATTCGCCTTTTTCGATGGACAGATCGACGTTATTCAGCGCGACGACGCGCTCCTTGCCGACGGCGTAGACCTTGCGCAGTTTTTCGGTATGAATGATGGGTGCCAAACGCATTCCCCCCTTGCTTCGATATACCTCATATTCTACCATAATTCGACGATAAGGGGAAGATGGGGAAATGTAAAAATTAGAGCGCAGCGTAGGGGTCGGGCATGCCCGACCCGCAGCTTTACCTGTGCCGCCCATTTATTTTTGGCATTGTAGGGCGGGGTGCCCTCACCCCGCCGCGGGGCGTCGGGGACGCCGCCCCCTACAGTGGTGACCCGCAAACTTTTTCGTGACCGCAAACGCCTGCGGCGGCCTGAGGGCAGGCCGCCCTACAAGCCCCGGAAAACTCCATGCTTCCCTTTTTATTTCCTTTCCTATATAATGGTAACCGCAAAAGGGGGAACTATCACCATGGACTACATCATTCATCCCATCGCGCACATCCGCACGGATTTTACCGATAAATTCGGCATCCCGCGCCAGAGCGGGCTTGTGCCGGAGCTGACCGCCCGCATCGTCTTTGAGCCGGAATACCGCGATCCCAACGCCCTTGTGGGCATCGAGGGCTACGACCGGCTCTGGCTCATCTGGCAATTCTCCACCGTCGCGGCCGAGTACGCCGCCGGCAAAAGCTGGCGTCCCACCGTGCGCCCGCCGCGCCTTGGCGGCAACGAGCGCCGCGGCGTCTTTGCCACCCGCAGCCCCTACCGTCCCAACGCCCTCGCCCTTTCCTGCGTCGAGCTGGCGGGTGTCGAGAACGGCGAGCTGATTGTGCGCGGCGCGGACTTGCTGGACGGCACGCCGATCTTCGACATCAAGCCGTATCTGCCCTACGTTGACGCCCACCCCGACGCGCGGGGCGGCTTTACCGATGCTACAAAAACCTACGCGCTGGACGTAAATTGTTCCGACGCGCTTTTGTGCAAGGTGCCGGAAGAAAAGCGCGCCGCGCTGCTGGGTGTGCTGAAGAACGACCCCCGCCCTGCCTACCAGCACGACCCCGCGCGGGTCTACGCGCTGGATTTCGGCGGCCATACCGTAAAATTTACCGTCGACGGGGACGCGTTGACTGTGACGGAAATTTCCTGAAAAAAATTCCGCAATGCGGAACACTATCCAATAAACCGTACCCCAAAACGCCCGAAAATGCGGGGTCTTCGTCATTGTGGTCAAAATGCACACAACAGTTTTAAAAATCTGTGCAACTTTCTGAACAAAACCCCTTTACGAAAAAGGGGGTTTTTGGTACAATAAAGCTATGCAAAAGCGTTTATCTGGAACTATGCCCGGAGCAACATTGGGGCACGTGCCAAATAACGCGGGCTTTGTGCGGTTTTGACACCCGCACAGCTTTTATGCAAAACTCTAATAAAAACGGAGGAAAGAAAATGCCCAGAGCTAAACAGTCTATGGACGGCAACACCGCTGCGGCGCATGTAGCTTATGCATTCACCGACGTGGCTGCCATCTACCCCATCACCCCCTCCAGCCCCATGGCCGACACCGTTGACCAGTGGAGCGCTGCAGGCCTGAAGAACATCTTCGGCAACCAGGTCAAGGTTGTTGAGATGGAGTCCGAGGCCGGCGCCGCAGGCGCTGTCCACGGTTCTCTCGGTACCGGTGCCATCACCACCACCTTTACCGCTTCCCAGGGTCTTCTGCTGATGATCCCCAACATGTACAAGATCGCCGCTGAGCAGCTGCCCTGCGTCTTCGACGTTTCTGCCCGTACCGTTGCTACCCAGTCCCTGAACATCTTCGGTGACCACAGCGACGTTATGGCCGTTCGTCAGACCGGCTTTGCCATGCTGGCCGAGAGCAACCCGCAGGAGGTCATGGACCTGTCTCCCGTTGCTCACCTGTCCGCTATCGAGGGCCACGTTCCGTTCGTGAACTTCTTCGACGGCTTCCGTACCTCCCACGAGATCCAGAAGATCGAGAAGTGGGACTACGAGGACCTGAAGGAAATGTGCAACATGGAGGCTGTCGAGGAGTTCCGTGCCAAGGCTCTGAACCCCGAGCACCCCAAGATGCGCGGTTCTCACGAGAACGGCGACGTCTTCTTCCAGCATCGTGAGGCCTGCAACCCCGCTTACGAGGCTCTGCCCGCCGTTGTTGAGAAGTACATGGCCAAGATCAACGAGAAGCTGGGCACCAACTACGACCTGTTCAACTACTACGGCGCCGAGGATGCTGACCGCGTTATCATCGCGATGGGCTCCATCTGCGACGTTGCTGAGGAAGTCGTTGACTACCTGACCGCCAAGGGCGAGAAGGTCGGTCTGGTTCTGGTTCGCCTGTATCGTCCTTGGGTGTCCTCCGCTCTGCTGAAGGTTCTGCCCAAGACCGTCAAGAAGATCGCCGTTCTGGATCGCACCAAGGAGCCCGGCTCTCTGGGCGAGCCCCTGTATCTGGATGTCGCCACCACCCTGCGTGAGGCCGGCATGAACGACGTCGTCCTGACCGGCGGCCGCTACGGCCTCGGCTCCAAGGACACCCCGCCGTCCTCTGTCTTCGCCATCTACACCGAGCTGCAGAAGGATGCCCCGAAGCCCCGCTTCACCATCGGCATCACCGACGACGTGACCAACCTCAGCCTGCCTGAGGTCAAGCCCGCGCCCATCACCTCCGCCCCCGGCACCAAGGAGTGCAAGTTCTGGGGTCTCGGCGGCGACGGCACTGTCGGCGCAAACAAGAACTCCACCAAGATCATCGGCGACCATACCGACAAGTACATTCAGGCGTACTTCCAGTATGACTCCAAGAAGACCGGCGGTGTCACCATCAGCCACCTGCGTTTCGGCGACAAGCCCATCCGCAGCCCCTACTACATCAACCAGGCTGACTTCGTTGCCTGCCACAACCCCGCTTACATCCACATGGGCATGAAGATGGTTCAGGATGTCAAGCCGGGCGGCGTCTTCATGATCAACTGCCAGTGGACTGACGCTGAGCTGGACGAGCACCTGAACGCTGCCGACAAGAAGTACATTGCCGACAACAACATCCAGCTGTACACCATCAACGCTATCGACAAGGCTATCGAGATCGGTATGGGCAAGCGCACCAACACGATCCTGCAGTCCGCTTTCTTCAAGCTGGCTGACGTTATGCCCATCGACGACGCTGTCGAGTACATGAAGGCCGCTGCCAAGAAGAGCTACGGCAAGAAGGGCGACGCCGTTGTCCAGATGAACTGGAAGGCTATCGACGCCGGTCTGGACGCTGTCCATAAGGTCGAGGTCCCCGCCTCCTGGTCCAACCCCGCTGCTGATCCCGCCCCGAAGGCCCTGAAGGGACCTGAGGCTCTGGTCAAGCAGATCCGCGACGTTATGGAGCCCATCGCTCGTATGGACGGCGACAGCCTGCCTGTTTCCGCCTTCGAGGGCAACGTCAACGGCGAGTGGGAGCAGGGTGCTTCCGCTTACGAGAAGCGCGGCACGGCCGTTATGGTTCCTGAGTGGAACGCTGAGAAGTGCATCCAGTGCAACCAGTGCGCCTTTGTCTGCTCTCACGCCACCATCCGCCCGTTCTGCCTGACCGCTGATGAGGCCGCTGCTGCTCCCGCAAGCACCAAGCTGGCTGACACCAAGCCCAAGGCAAGCGCATACAAGTTCACCATGGCTGTTTCTCCGCTGGACTGCATGGGCTGCGGCGAGTGCGTCACCGTCTGCCCGACTGCTGCCATCGAGATGAAGCCGCAGGAGAGCCAGTCCGAGCAGCAGGCTGCTTTCGACTATTGCGTCGAGAACATCCGCAAGAAGGACAACATCCCCGGCGTCGTTTCCGAGGTTTCCGTCAAGGGTTCTCAGTTCAACCAGCCGCTGCTTGAGTTCTCCGGCTCCTGCGCAGGCTGCGCCGAGACTTCTTACGCCCGCCTGATCACCCAGCTGTTCGGCGAGAAGATGTTCATCTCCAACGCCACCGGCTGCTCCTCCATCTGGGGCGGCACCGCTTCCATCAGCCCGTACACCACCAACAAGGCTTCCGGCCACGGCCCCGCTTGGATCAACTCCCTGTTTGAGGACAACGCCGAGCACGGTCTGGGCATGCAGATCGGCTACGAGACCGTCCGCGAGAACCTGCTGACCAAGGTCGAGGCTCTGAAGGGCAAGTCTGCTGAGCTGGACGCTGTCATCGACAAGTTCTTGGAGACCAAGAACAACACCAAGGCCAACGACGAGCCCGCAAAGGCTCTGATCGCTGCTTTGGAGGCTTGCGGCTGCGATGAGTCCAAGGAGATCCTGAAGGACAAGCAGTATCTGGCCAAGAAGAGCTTCTGGATCTTCGGCGGCGACGGCTGGGCATACGACATCGGTTACGGCGGTCTGGATCACGTTCTGGCTTCCGGCCGTGATGTCAACGTTATGGTCTTCGACACCGAGATGTACTCCAACACTGGCGGACAGGCTTCCAAGGCCTCCAACATCGGTGAGGTCTGCCAGTTCGCTGCTGCCGGTAAGGAGATCAGCAAGAAGTCTCTGGCTGAGATCTGCATGACCTACGGCTACATCTATGTTGCTCAGATCGCTCTGGGCGCCAACATGGCACAGGCTGTCAAGGTCATCGCTGAGGCCGAGGCTTATCCCGGCCCGTCCCTCATCATCGGCTACGCTCCCTGCGAGCTGCACGGTGTCAAGGGCGGCATGACGAACTGCCAGAACGAGATGAAGAAGGCAGTCGCCGCCGGTTACTGGAACCTGTTCAGCTTCAACCCCGCTGCGAAGGCCGAGGGCAAGAACCCGTTCACCCTGACCTCCAAGGCTGGCGACATGAGCAAGTATCAGGACTTCCTCGCCAACGAGACTCGTTACAGCCGTCTGGCTCGCGCCTTCCCGGATCGCGCCAAGGCTCTGTTCGAGAAGAACCAGGCTGCCGCCGATGCCCGTTACGAGCATCTGACCAAGCTGGTCGACCTGTACAAGTAATTTGTAAGGTAGCATAATTTTAGCGCCCCACGCTGCAAAGCGTGGGGCGCTTTTTTGCATATTACACCGGCCTCAGCACCAGCTCCAACCCGTCTTTGCCCCAGCCGAAATCACCGGCCACATACCCGCGCTCCAAAATGCGGGGCAAGGCCGGGTCGGCCAAATGACACCGCCGCAGCGGGTCGCGCCAGGTCGTCATGCTGCGCGCCGAAAAAATCAGCATCTGATCCGCCCCGGCCATCGGGCGCATCCCGCGCAGCGTCAAGCCGGCGGACAGATATTGGGCACACAGATCATCACACGTCTCCGGGCGTTCTAAGTCCAGCGGCAGCACCGCCCAGACATGGTAGCTGGCATAGCGCTCGGTCGCCCAGCGCAGCGCCAGCCGCAGAAAATGACGCAGCTGCGTGTAATCCTCGGCGAGCACCGGCGGCGTCAGCACCGCGCCCTGCCCGTCCGCGCCGTAGCCCGCCGCGCGCAGGCTGGTGGGCAGCGGATCGTCGGCATACAGCGGCAGCAGTGCGGCGGCGGCCTGTAAGTCCGGCTGCCCGGCATAATCGCCGACGATCTGCCCCTCCTCCAACGCGGGGTGCAGGCAGGGCAGCAGCGGCAGCCCGCCCGCCCCGGTCAGGGCGCGCAGGGCGGCAGCGTGGTCGGCGGTAAGTACGCGGGCATCAAAAGTGTTGGTACGTTCCAAAGTTTGCAGCATGGAAAGGATCCCTCCGTAAAAAAGTCATTACAGGCTTTATTGTAGCGGAGAGAAGGCATAAAAAATGTCGCTTCCCGTGGGGGATGCGACGAATTTACAATTTCCTTTTTCTTGCCAGCTCCTCAAAACTCCGGTTCTCCGTAAAAAACCTCTTATACGGATTATCCGGCAGCGGCGGCGTTTTGGGTTGTGGCACCTTCGCCGGTGTATCCGGCATCTTCCGCCGCAGATGCCCCCGCAGGGGCGGCAGCGCCCGGCTCATTCGGCGACGGTGGAGACTGCCCCTGCGGTCAGGGTGTCCCACAGCGCAAAGCCGTCGGCGAAGGCCTCGGCTTGGTCATTGCCCCAGACGCCGCGGCAGCCCACATACAGGTGCGCCAGCGCGTTCTGGTTCGTGTCGGTGATGTCATCCAGCGCCGTATAGCCCTCAAAATTGCCCAAGTCCAGCCCGGTCAGCACGGGGCAGTCCGTCCAGCGGTAGACCATCTGCTGCCAGTCCGCCGCTGCGCCGTCCTGATCTTCGGGCGTCGTGCCGTCCAGATACCGCAGTGCGCCGGTCATCTTCTCAAAATTTTCGGGGTCTTCCAGCAGGAAAATGCAGGTTTTGCTGCCGCTGGAAAGATCGCCGTTCAGCCGGGTCACGCCCGCCATCTGGTTGTAGGCGTCGGTGGAATCCTGCGACTCGCTGTCAAAATCGATCGTGTAGGTGTCCACCTGTACAATGACTTTGCCGTCGCCGTTCACATCCGAACCGTAGGGCGTCAGCGCGTCCTCCAGCGCCGTGACCGTATCGGCGGGCAGCGACGCCGTGCCCACATAGGCAATCTGCACATCGGGCTTCACTTGGAAGAAAATGTCCTTGACGACCCACGCGACAAACAAAACGCAGAGAATCGCCACCACGACGGTGGCCCAGTGGTAGTGCCACCAGTTCTGGGCTTTTTCCTTTTTTGTGTACTCGCGCGGCGGCTCCGGTGTCTGATCGTAGGTTTCAATGCTGTCCTTTGTGACCCATGCCATAGGTGGATACGCTCCTTACCAACATTATTCTACCTATTATACCACAAAGCGGCCGGACAAATTGTAAACTTATTTTGACCACGCCTTGCAAGCACCGCGCAAACAGGGTATGATAGAAACAGAAAGGCAAGGTGGGGCGCATGGAGAGAAATACCGTACTTTTGCAGGAGACCGAGGCGTTTATGCGCGGCGAACTGGACAACGTCACCGTGTCGATGAACAGCGTCGTGCTCGATTTGGTGCAGGGCAGCTATGTGCCCTACGGCTGCTACACCAGCGCGCCGTTCCCGCTGCCGCTGTTCGACGCGCTGCGGGTCAGCTGGAACGCCGCTGCGCCCGAAGGCACCGCCGTCGAAGCACAGGTGCGTGTCATGGTGGACGGCAACTGGACGCCGTGGGTCAGCTTTGGCAAGTGGAGTCCCGAACTGCACCGCGAGGGCGCACCCTATCAGGAGCGCGGTCCCCTGCAGCGCTGCCCCGACTGCCTGCTGCTGGACAGCAAATGCGGCACGCAGGCGCAGCTGCGCATCTACCTGTACTCTAAAAATGAAAAGCGGACCCCCGCCGTCATGCTGCTGGGGGTCAGCGTCCGGGTGGTGGATGTCATCCCCGCCCACGGGCGGCCGGTAAACGCCCGGCTGCACCTGATGCCCTACGCCATCGCGCGGCGCGCCCCGGCGCTGCGGCCGTGGATGGGGCTGGCGATCGCCATGGCAAGCCTGACGAATCGCTGGGGCGCAGACCTCTTGCCGGAGGAGTTTGCGCAGGTGCTGCGGGACTGGCGCGCGCCCGACGACTTCGACCCGCGCAACTTCTGCTTTGCGGCGGCGGCCGCCGCGCAGTGGGGTTTCCCGGCGTGGGTGGCCTACGGCGACTTGGCGCTGCTGCGCGCCGAGATGCGCGCGGGCTGCGGCGCGGTCGTCACGCTGCAATCCGGCGCGGCGCAGGTCGCCGCCGGTGTGCCGGAGCGCCGCTGCGTGACGGTGCGCGGCTTTGCGGCCATCGACGGCAGCCCGCAGGTATTGCTCTGCGACCCCTATGCAAGTGAAAATGATTTTGACTGCGAGACCGCGATGCCGCTGGATGAATTCATGGTCGGCTGGGACGGTGTGGCGCTGCTGATGCGCCAGCGCAAGTCGAACATCCCGCCGCTGGGGCGCACCCGCTGCTGTGCGTGGATCCGCCCGGTGGGCACCGACGCGCCGGACATCTACCGGCTGTACATCAACGGCGAGGAGCACACGCTGGCCGACGATTTCTGCGCGCAGGGCGGCGTGCTGGCCTACAGTCTGCCCGACGACCACCCCCACGCGACGACGGCGCACCGCAGGTTCGAGTTCATCGAGCCGGAGCAGGGCGGCGTCCGCCTGCCGCGCGGCGAGACGACCCGCAAGTACACGGTCTACGCTATCGACACCGCTGGCCATATGATTGTCGGGGATGTGACGGTGTAAGAAAAGCCTTCCCCCCATGGGGGAAGGTGGCCGAGCGAAGCGAGGTCGGATGAGGGGCGAAGCTCCCGCGATAACCCATTACCGGGTGATAATGGCCAAGCCGCCCCTCATCAGTCACCTTCGGTGACAGCTTCCCCCGCAGGGGAAGCCAAAACCTCCCCCAGCGGGGAGGTTTTTATTTTCCTTGCAAAATCCCCGGCCAGCGGGTACAATAGTATCCGAGGTGAATGCCATGAAACTGCTGATCGCATCGGACATCCACGGCGCGGCGGACTGCTGCCGCCGCCTGCTGGACGCCGCCGCGCGGGAGAACGCCGACCGCCTGCTGCTGTTGGGCGATATTCTCTACCACGGCCCGCGCAACGACCTGCCGCCCGACTACGCGCCAAAAGAGGTCATCGCGCTGCTGAACGCGCAGAAGGACAAAATTTTCTGTGTGCGCGGCAACTGCGACACGGAGGTCGACCAGATGGTGCTGGACTTCCCCGTGCTGGCGGACTACGCGGTGTTCACGGCGGGTGCGCGGCTCATCTACGCCACCCATGGCCACGTCTACAACACCGCTCACCTGCCGCCGCTGCAGCCGGGAGACATTTTGCTGCACGGCCACACCCACGTCCCCGCGTGGAAGCCCTTCGGCGAAGATAACTACTACCTCAACCCCGGCTCGGTGTCCATCCCGAAGGAAAACACCCCCCGCAGCTATATGACGCTGGAGGAGGGCGTGTTTACGTGGAAGGCTTTGGACGGGGCAGCGTATCATACGCTGGAACTGTAAAAAAATAGCAGCTGATTTCCGGCAGACTTGTAGGGAGCGGTCTTGACCGCTCCGTGGCGCGCGGCGGCTGCCGCACAGTGTCCGGAGGGGTCAAGACCCCTCCCTACAGAGCAATCCGGCAATTTGCGATTTGATGATAGAAGTAGGAGACCACCCATGAAAATCCCTGCAAAAGGCTTTACCCACGGCGGAAAATTTCATGCGGACGATGTTTTTTCGACCGCACTGCTGCAAATTCTCCGCCCGGACATCCAAGTCACACGCGGCTTTGTCGTGCCCGATGACTTCGACGGCATCGTCTATGACGTCGGCGGCGGCATGTTCGACCACCACTCCGAGCCGCGCGAGTGCCGCCCCAACGGCGTGCCCTACGCGGCGTTCGGTCTGCTGTGGCGGGTGCTGGGCGCGCAGCTCGTCGGCGAGCATCAGGCGCGCCTGCTGGACGAAAACTTTATCCAGCCGCTTGACCTGAACGACAACACCGGCGAGCAGAACTCGCTGGCCGACGCCATCGGCAGCTTCAACCCCCTGTGGGACTCGAAGGACGAGCCCGACGCCTGCTTCTGGCGCGCTGTGCCGGTGGCAAAGCAGATTCTGGAGAACGAGATCGCCGCCGCCAACGCTGTGAACCGCGCCGACGACACCGTCCGCAAGGCCTATGCCAATATGCGCGACGGCATCGTCGTGCTGCCGTCCTACATGCCGTGGAAAAACGGCCTGTACAAGACCGACGCGATCTTCGTCGTCTACCCCAGCCAGCGCGGCGGCTACAGCGCCCAGTGCGTCAACGACCACCGCACCAAGCGCAGCAAGCAGCCCTTCCCGGTCGCATGGGCGGGCAAGCCGGAGGAACAGCTGCGCCGGATCAGCGGCCTTGGGCTGCGGTTCTGCCACCCCAGCCGCTTCCTGATCACGGCGGACGACAAGGCGACGGCCATCGAGGCTTGTCGCCGCACCCTGCGTGCCGCCGGAAGGCCGGTGAGCGAATGAGCGCCGAGCTTTACGGCACAGCACCCAGCACCGCCGCCGACTGCGCACCGACCCCCGCAGACGCGTGGGTCTACCTGCTGCGCTGCCCGGACGGCAGCCTGTACGGCGGCTGGACGAACGACCTTGCCCGCCGCCTGAAGGCTCACCGCAGCGGCAAAAACGGCGCGAAGTACACAAAAAGCCATGGCCGCGACGCCGTGCGCTTGGCCTATGCCGAGAAGTGTGCCGACAAAAGCGCGGCCTTAAAGCGCGAAGCAGCGATCAAAAAACTGCCGAAGGCTGAAAAAGAGGCGCTGGCCGCAAAGTGGAGCGCCGACAACAAAATTACGCTGCGGATGGCGACGCCCGACGATGCCGCCGCCGTCTGTGAGCTGTACAACTGGTACGTGCGTCACGGCGTGCAGACGTTCCAGTACGCGCTTTCCACGGTGGAGGAATACCGCGCGCACATCGCGCATGTGCTGGAAAACGCGCCGTTCCTTCTGGCCGAAAGCGCCGACGGGCGCTTGCAGGGCTTTGCCTGCGCGCACCTCTGGCACGAGCGCGAGGCCTACGCGTGGGACGTCGAGACGACGGTCTACTGCGCACCCGACTGCGTCGGTCAGGGCGTCGGCGGGCGGCTCTACCGCGCGCTGCTGGCGCTGCTGAAAAAGCAGGGCTACTACAACGCCTTCGCCCTCGTGACCGGCAGCAACAAGCAGAGCAATGTCTTCCACAAGGCGCTCGGATTCAAAAAAATGGCGACAGAGCGGCATACAGGGTATAAGTTCGGGCAATGGCTGGATCTGGATTATTGGGTCATGCCGTTGCGCGAGGACGACAAAGAGCCGCAGCCGGTAAGGAAGAAGCTGACGGAGGAAGAAATAAAGGAAGCGCTGCGCGGGTTGTCCGGGACGCGGCGCTGACGGAAATCCCTCCGACCATCACTTCGCCCGGCCACCTTCCCTTTCTCGCTTACTTTCTTCGAGAAGAAAGTAAGCAAAGAAGCTTTCCATCACACAACACAAAAACACCTGCTTATTTCTCGTAAGCAGGTGCTTTTTATTATGCAATTACAGTGCGCCGTTCTCTTTCAGCCATGCTTCCAGTTCCCCGGTCTGCCGATACCCGACCGACCGGCTGGCGACCTCGCCGTTCTTGAACAGCAGCAGTGCGGGGATGGCGTCGATCTTATATCCCAGCGCCAGCTTCATATTCTCGTCGGTGTTCACCTTGCACACCTTCACGGTGGGGTGTGCAGCGGCCAGCTCCTCCAGCACGGGACCCATCATCTTGCAGGGACCGCACCAGTCCGCCCAGAAATCTACCACAACGGGCAGATTGCTCTGCAGAACCTCTGCGTCAAAATTTGCTTCCGTGATTTTGATAGACATATCGCATCTCCTTTTTATTGTACGGCTTTTTTCAGCTCGGCCAAAACCTCCGGCAGCAGCTTTTCCACCTGCGGCCCGCCGAAATTGATCATAGTGCGCAGCGTTGTCGCGTCGAACATCTGCGCCAAGGCTTCCGGCGGCATCAGGTCGCTGCCGCCGCCATTCTCCATCGCGTGATTGCTCGCGTCGATGATCTTCCGCACGATCGGCGCTGTGCGCTCGTCGGCCAGCAAGATCCCCATCGGCGTCGTCTCGTCCACGTCCAGCGGCAGCGGCTTGCCGCCCGCGTATTGCAGCGGCAGCGTCGCCCGGATGTCGCGGCTCGAATGCCCGATGCGGATCTCATATTTGCCCGGCGCGGCGTACCAGTCGTGCGCCTCGGCGCTGTAGCGGCTTAAATCGCGCGGCGTCAGCGTGAAGGTCACGACCTGTTCCTCGCCCGGCTGCAGGTCGATTTTCTTAAACCTGCGCAGCTGCTGCGGCACCCGGCCGCCCGGAACAGGCTTGCCTGTCGCGTCGGAAACATACAGCTGCACGACTTCCGCGCCGCGCATTGCGCCGCTGTTTTTCACCCGCACCTGTACGGTCACACTGCCGTCGGCTTCCAGTGTGTCGGCGCTCAGGGCAGCGTCGCGGTAGACGTAGCCCGTGTAGCTCAGCCCGTGGCCGAACGGCCAGCGCACCGGCATCTTGCGGGCATCGTACCAGCGGTAGCCGACGTAGACGCCCTCGCGGTAGTCGGCGGTCACGCCGTCGCCGGGAAAGTCAAGGTAGCAGGGCGTGTCCTCCAGCCGCAGCGGCCACGTTTCGGGCAGACGGCCGCAGGGGTCGGCGTTGCCCCACAGCAGCGCGTCGGTGGCTTCGCCGACGCCCTCGCCCGCCAAGTACATGCACAGCACCGCCGACACGTCCTCTGCCCACGGGCATTCCACCGGCGAGCCGGTGTGCAGCACGACGACGGTGTTTTTCTGCACAGCGGCCACGCGGGCGATCAGGTTGTTCTGGCAGTCGGGCAGCCGCATGTGGCGGCGGTCGCCGCCCTCGCTCTCGAAGCTCTCCGGCAGCCCGGCAAAAATGACGGCCACGTCGGCGTTCTCGGCCGCCGTCACCGCGCGCAAAAATTCCTCCTCGTCGCGCTGGTCGCGGTCGGCGGGGAAACCCTCGACATAGTTGACAAGGCGGTCGTTCAGCAGCGCGGAGTCCATCGCGCTGACCGGCGTCGTGTTCACGTGGCTCGACCCGCCGCCCTGATAGCGCGGCTTGTCGGCGAACGCGCCGATGTAGACGACCTTCTGCCCCTTGTGCAGCGGCAGCGCGCCGAGATTGCGCAGCAGCACGCCGCTCTGGGTCGCAAGGTCGACGGCCAGCCGATGATCGGCGGAACGGTCAAACACGGCGGGCGTTTTGGCAAGGTCGGCCGCCCGCAGCACGATGTTCAAAATACGGGTCACGGCGCGGTCAAGCACGGCTTCGTCCAGCGCGCCGCTGCGCACAGCCTCCGCCAGCTTGCGGTCGTTCACCCCCTGCGAGCCGGGCATTTCCAGCTCCAGCCCGGCTGCCACGCCCTTGACGCGGTCGTTCACCGCGCCCCAGTCGGACATGACGAAGCCTTCGAAGCCCCACGCATCGCGCAGGATGTCGGTCAGCAGCGTGCGGTTTTCGCTGGCGTAGTCGCCGTTGACCCGGTTGTAGCTGCACATGACCGTCCACGGCTGGGACTGCTTGACGGCGGTCTCGAACGCGGGCAGGTAGATTTCGTGCAGGGTGCGCTCGTCGATGCGGCTGTTCACCGAAAGGCGGCGCGTCTCCTGATCGTTGGCGGCAAAGTGCTTGATGCTTGTGCCGACGCCCTCGCTCTGCACGCCGCCGATGAACCCTGCGGCCAGCTGCCCGGCCAGATAGGGGTCTTCGGAATAATATTCAAAGTTGCGGCCGCACAGCGGGCTGCGCTTGATATTGACGGCGGGGCCCAGCAGCACCTGCACGCCCTCGGCGCGCGCTTCGCGCCCCAGTGCCGCGCCCATGCGGCGGGTCAGCGCCGGGTCAAACGAGGCCGCCGCCGCGCACCCTGCCGGGAAGCAGACTGCGCGGATGCTGTCGTTGGGGTCGGCGCTGCCCTCTTTTTGGGTGCGCAGGCCGTGGGGGCCGTCGCTGACCTTGATGGCCGGGATGCCGAGCCGCGCAACTGCCTTGGTATGCCAGAAATCCTCGCCGGAGCACAGCCCGGCCTTTTCCTCCAGTGTCAGCGCAGCCACAAGCTCTTGCACAGTAGCGTTCATCGTGATTCTCCTTTTATAATAGCGTGTGCAGTTTTCCACATTATAGCACGACAGAAGGGGAAAAAGAAATAAAAATTTGTGAATTTGCGGTGGCAGTTTTATAGCGGCGTGGGCGGACGCAGACTTCTGCGATATGCCCCCTTCCAAAATCCCCCAAAAGATGTAAAATAAAAGCGGGCAGGACACAACCGGGACACATCCGGGGGATACAATACCGCCAAAGAGAGGGATACAGATGACCCATATACTGATCGTGGAGGATGAGCACCTGATCGCACGGCTCATTGAGATGACGCTGACCCGCGCCGGATACCGCTGCACCGTGGCCGAGGACGGCCAGACGGCGGCAGACTTAATAGAGAAAATCGATTTTGACATGGCAATTCTGGATGTCATGCTGCCCGGCTTGGACGGGTACGAGCTGCTGGAATGTCTGCGGCCGCAGGGGGTGCCGGTCATCTTCCTGACGGCGAAAAGCGCTGTGAAAGACCGCGTGCTGGGGCTGCGGCTGGGCGCGGACGACTACATCACAAAGCCCTTCGCGGCGGAGGAGCTTGTCGCCCGCATGGAGACGGTGCTGCGCCGCACCGGGCGCGGCGGGCGGGAGCTGGCCGCCTACGACGTGGTGCTCGACACAGTCGACCGCGTGGCGCGGCAGAACGGCGAGCCGCTGGAGCTGCGGCGGCTGGAATTTGACCTGCTGGAGCTGCTGATGCGCAACCGGGGCGCGGCGCTCTACCGCGACGTGATCTACGAGCGCGTCTGGGGCGGCCTGCCCGACAGCGAAAGCCTGCGCACCGTCGACACCCACATCGCCCGGCTGCGCAAGAAGCTCGGCTGGGGCGACCGGATCGAGACCGTTTTCAAAATCGGATACCGCCTGCGAAAGGAGTCACCATGCGATACGCCCAAAAAATGATCTGCCTGCTGGTGCTGGTGCTGGCGGCGTCCTTCGGTCTGGGCGGGTGCGTGCTGCTCTACAGCGATTTCGCCAGCCAGCTGCGCCGCACCGAGGCCGTCAACGCGGACACCCACCGGCAGACCTGCACCCTTTTGCAAAACGAAATCCTAGACCGCCAGCGCCGGGGCGAGGCACTGGATGACGCCGCGCTGGCAGCGCTGGTGCAGCAGTATGATACCGCCGCCCTCTGGCGCGACGGCGTGCTAATTGCCGAAAACCCGCTGGCGCCCGCCCCGCTGCCCGACGCGGCCATGCAGGTCTTGCGCAGCGGCGGCGCGGTCGTCGCCTGCTACGGCAGTGACCTGCAGGGCGGCTTGCAGCTGGTGACCTGCTACGATCTGACCGAGCTGTACCGGGCACGCGGCGCGGCACTGCGGCGGTTTTTGCTGCTGGAGGCGGCGGTGCTGGCCGCCGGTACCGCCGTGACGGCGCTGCTGGCCGGGCGCATGACCCGCCCGCTGCGCACCCTGACCGCCGTCAGCGCCGAGATCGCGGACGGCGACTACACCCGCCGCACCGCCCTGCGCACCGGCGACGAGATCGAGACCGTGAGCCGCAGCTTTGACAAGATGGCGGATGCCGTGCAGGAAAAGATCACGGCGCTGGAAAACGACGTGCGCAGCCGCGAGGACTTCATGGGGGCGTTCGCCCACGAGCTGAAAACCCCGATGACCTCGATCATCGGCTATGCGGACATGCTCTACACGATGCAGACCGACCCGGAGGAACAGCGCGAGGCCGCGTCCGCCATCGTCCACGAGGGGCGGCGGCTGGAAGCCCTGAGCGGCAAGTTGCTGGCGCTGCTGGGTCTGGGGGAGGAGCACATCACCTTACAGCCGACCGTGCTGCGCACCCTCTGGCCGAAGCTGCGGGCGGCCTGCCCTGCGGCAGCTTTGCAGCTGCCCGAAAGCGGCACCGTCGTGCAGGCTGACCCCGATTTGCTGCTGGACTTGCTCTGCAACCTTGTCGGCAATGCCGTCAAGGCCGGGGCACCCGGCGACCCGATTTCCGTCACGGCAGAACCGGACGGCGAAACGGTGCGCCTGACCGTGGCCGACCACGGCTGCGGCATCCCACCCGAACAGCTGGCGCGGGTGACCGAGCCGTTTTACATGGTGGACAAATCCCGCGCGCGCAAGCAGGGCGGCAGCGGTCTGGGTCTGGCGCTCTGCAAGCGCATCGCCGAGGTACACGGCAGCACCTTGCAGATCGAAAGTGCGCCGGGGCAGGGTACCCGCGTGACGGTCTGGCTGCGAAAGGGGGCGGCGGAATGACAAGAAAGCAAGGCATGGCCTATCTGCTCTGCGCGGCGGCAGTGGCCGTCTGTGCAGCGGCACCGGCAGTGTTTCTGCGCGGCGTGGATGCAGCCTACTTCGGTAGGCAGCAAACCGTGGCCGATCCCTACACCGCGCCGACGCCCACCGGCAAGGATTACTACCTGCTGCGCCAGCTGCGCGCGCGGCAGACCCAGCGCACCGCCGTGGAGGCCGAACCCGCCGAAGCAGCGCCGATGCGCCCGCAAATTTACATCAGCCAGAATGCCAGCTACTTCGGCAGCATGGACTGGAACACCGACTACAAGATCACCGTGGCAGACGCGCTGCAAAGTCTGGCCGACGCGGGCGCGATCCCCCGGCCGTGGGTGGACTGCGCGCTGGACTGGACGGACACCGAAAGCCCGGATTATACCGACTACAGCGGCTCCTATTACCCGATGAACACCGTGTATTACACCTTTGACAGCGTGGGCGTGCTGGTGCTGCGCCGTTGCATGGTGCTGGACGGCAGCGTCTGCACGGCGCTCTCGCTGACGATGGACAGCCGCACGGGGCAGGTTATCTCGGTGTGGATCTCGGCACCGGGCGAAAAAGACCTGCCAGACGCCGACGAAACCGCGCTGACGGCCTTCACCGAGCAGGCCGGGCTGGCAAGCCTCGGCGACTGGGCAACGCGCACGGACTGGAGCTACACAACGGCGCTGTACAGCCAAAACGGCGGCGCGGTCGTGGCCGCCGCCCACAAACCCTACAAGACGAACGGCGTGGAACGGCAGTATTATTCCATCGCCCTTTCGCTGGAAAATCCATAACAACAGACAGGAGGTACATCATGCTGAAAAAAGTGACCTGTACATGGGCCGCGCTGGCGCTGCTGGCGGGCTGTGCAGCACAACCCGCGGCTGCCCGGCCGGAGGCTACCGTCGAGACGGCGGAGGCCGCCGTGCAACCCGCGCAGGAACAGACCACGCCCGGCTTCGCGAACGTCGGTACGCTCGAACGCATACCCAGCACCTGCGGCGGCTATTGGGGCTGGAACACCGGCGACGCCTACTACGAAATTGCCCGCCAGTACGAGGAGGGCGACAACAGCAGCATGCACGCCCTGCTGCTGAAGACCGACTACGCCGCCGGTCGGCAGACCGTGCTCTGCAACGTGCCGGGCTGCACCCACGACAACGCCGCCTGCCCCGCGTGGCTGGAGGATTGGGCGCGCACCGATCTGCTGGTGATGCCCGGCGGCATCTACCTATTTTATACGGGGCTGGATGATGTACAGCCTTGGGACGAGGTGGAAAAGCAAAGCCGCGAATTTTTCGAGCAGGGCTATGCGCAGGACTTCCCCGACGAGGAGGCTTACATTGACTACTGCCGCCATAATTATGAGCTGGACAGCCGCCCCACGACGCTGGAAAGGCTCAGCGACGACCTGACCGTCCGCACCACCGTTGCGACGCTGGAAAATCAGCTCCCGTCCGAGACGTATTTCACCTACTGCGACGAGAACGCGCTGTACACCAATGGCGGCAGATTCGGCAATACGAGCGCGGGCAGCAAAATGTATCGGCTGAATCTGACGGACGGCACGCTGGACACCATCCCGCTGGAAAATTCCGAGGTCGTTATGGCGGCAGCGAACCATCGCTTCCTGACCGCGCGGCTTGTGTCCGACGCGCCCCTCCCGGATAACAACGATTGGGACGCCTACCAAGCCGCCCTGCAAAACGCGGCCTACGAGTACAGTTGGTACGACCCGCAGACGCTGGAACGGCAGAAGGTGTTTTCCATCCCGGTCGAAAACGGCCTCCAGTATGTGAACAGCCTGTATAAAGACCGCATCTATGTGCAGGACAACTGGCGGCAGCTGGGCGAATGGGACAGCCAAAGCAGCCTGAGCTACTACGAACCCGACGGCACCCGCACCGAGCTGGTGGATGACCTGCCCGGCAGCGCCTATCTGCCGGAAACCGACAGCGGGTTTATGCCGACTTTCTCCGGCAGGCAGCGCAATAGCGTCTGGGTGCAGCTGCTTGACAACAATTCCCGCGAGACAAACTACCTCTATGATCTGGACACCGGCGAGGCGACGCGGGTCACCCAGCAGCAGAGCCGCGATGGCATGTACATGGGCGTGAGCCTGATGGCCGAGACGAACGACGGCCGCTGGCTGGTTGGCTATAAGCCGCATACCAACGTCCACAATGACCGCTGCGATTACGGTCTGATCGATCCGCAGGCGTTTTTGCAGGGCAGCACCGACTATGCGCCGGTGGAAATGTGGCCGTGAGCGGCGTATAATTATGCACTCCGGTTTTACATTCTGTCCACGGGACAAGCACACCGGCGCGCCTGCTGCAAACAAAATTTTGAAAAGTAAACAAAAAACTCTTGAAAAATTTCTTTTGTGGTGGTAACATGAAGGCGGTGTTTGAATTTATATAAAGGAGTGTCTTTTTATGGCAATTCAGAATGCTTACCTGCAGGGTGTATATGAGGGCCTTGCAAAGCGTAACCCGGAGCAGAAGGAGTTTCTGCAGGCAGTCGAGGAAGTCCTCGAAAGTCTGGAGCCCGTTGTCGCCGCTCATCCTGAGTATGAGAAGGCCGGCCTGATCGAGCGTCTGGTTGAGCCGGAGCGCGTCATCATGTTCCGCGTGCCTTGGGTCGACGATGCCGGTAAGGTGCAGGTCAACCGCGGCTACCGCGTCCAGTTCAACTCCGCCATCGGCCCCTACAAAGGCGGCCTGCGTTTCCACCCCTCCGTCAACCTGTCCATCATCAAGTTCCTCGGCTTTGAGCAGTGCTTCAAGAACAGCCTGACCAGCCTGCCCATGGGCGGCGGCAAGGGCGGCTCTGACTTTGACCCCCACGGCAAGTCCGACGCCGAGGTCATGCGCTTCTGCCAGAGCTTCATGACCGAGCTGTACCGCCACATCGGCCCCGACACCGACGTGCCCGCCGGTGATATTGGCGTCGGCGGCCGCGAGATCGGCTTCCTGTTCGGCCAGTACAAGCGCATCCGCGACGAGTACACCGGCGTTCTGACCGGCAAGGGCATCCCCTTCGGCGGTTCTCTCGCCCGCACCGAGGCTACCGGCTACGGTCTGTGCTACTTTGCCAAGGAGATGCTGGCCGACGCCGGCAAGAGCTTTGAGGGCCAGCGCGTCGTGATCTCCGGCTCCGGCAACGTCGCTATCTATGCGAACCAGAAGGCTACCCAGCTGGGCGGCAAGGTCATCGCCATGTCCGACTCCAACGGCTACATTGTGGATGAGAACGGCATCGACTACAAGGTCATGAAGGAGATCAAGGAGGTCAAGCGCGCCCGCATCAAGACCTACCTGGATTACGTCCCCACCGCCAAGTACGTCGAGGGCAGCCAGGGCATCTGGACGGTCCCCTGCGACATCGCCCTGCCCTGCGCCACCCAGAACGAGCTGCCCCTGGCCGGTGCCGAGGCTCTGGTCGCCAACGGCTGCTATGCCGTCGCCGAGGGCGCCAACATGCCCTCCACCCCCGAGGCCATCGCCTACCTGCAGGCCCACGGCGTCCTGTTTGCCCCCGCGAAGGCTTCCAACGCGGGCGGTGTTGCCACCTCCGGCCTCGAGATGAGCCAGAACAGCCTGCGCCTGTCCTGGACCTTCGAGGAGGTCGACGAGCGCCTGCACAACATCATGATCAACATCTATAAGGCCGCTGCCGACGCCGCCGAGCGCTACGGCATGAAGGGCAACCTGGTTGCCGGTGCCAACATCGCCGGCTTCGAGAAGATCGCCTCCGCCATGATGAGCCAGGGGATTGTCTGATCGGGTTATCAGACGTAAAGCCCTTGCATAAAAATCGTAAGATTTTTGGCAGGATTTTTTCGTAAAACCTATTGACACATACGCCGTGCTGTGGTATTATAATCAAGCACCGCGAAACAGCGTGTGTGTCATATATCGCGGAGTAGAGCAGATGGTAGCTCGTCGGGCTCATAACCCGGAGGTCGCAGGTTCAAGTCCTGTCTCCGCAACCAACAAAGAACGGTAAGACGTCAAGTTTTACCGTTCTTTTTCTTTTGCAGACCGCAAAAAAAGAAAAGTGGTAACAAAGTGGTAACTCATTTGTTACCATCTCCGAAAATCACGCTGCTCAGGGTGTCCCCTGCCCTGATTTTGGCGGAGTCGATGATGTGGGCGTAACGCTCGGATACGGTGGCGGGTTTGTCACCGATAAAGGCAGCTGTCGTCACAATGTCGGTACCGTTCGCCACAAGGATGGATGCCACCGCATGGCGGAAGGCGTGGGGGTTCAGGTGGGGAAAATTCGGATTTTCCTTTTGCAGCCTGTCCCCCATGCGGTTCAGATACTGTGTAATGTTGTCCGGATTCATAGGTCCACCGTACTCATTGGTAAACAGGTAGCCACTTTCCTGCCAGAGATCCCCATACCATTCCGGCTGTTCGCCGCGCCACTTTAGGTAGCGGCGCAGGATTTCGTCCATCTGCGGGGTAATCGGCAGCTGGCGCGGCTTGCGCTTTTTGGGGTAGGGCTTCTCGTACACACCGTTCTTGGGGTCGTACATGACGCAGGAACAGATGGTGATGGTCTTGCCCCTCAGGTCTACGGCACTCAGCTTGATGCCCGCGCACTCCCCGCGCCGGATGCCGTAGAGCATCAGCACATGGATCAGTGTGTACCACTTGACGCTCTCGTTCTCCAGCGCCTGACGGATCAGCGATAAGTCGGTGGGCTGATAGTAGTTCGGCATCGGCGGGTCTGCCACGGGCGGCGTGGCATCACGGCAGGGGTTGAACGCAATCAGATGCTTGCGGATGGCGTGTTCCATAATGGTGGAGATCACATGGTGATGTTCCAACACCGTTTTGCGGGAAAGTCCGCCGCCGGTTTTCTTGTTCTGCCCCGGCTTGAGCAGCATGGCGTAGAAATCGTCCAGCATATCGCCGGTGATTTCGTCCACGGGCGTCTTGCCTAAGTACGGATTGATGCGGGAATCCAGCATATCCTGATATCGTGCGAGGGTGCTTTTCTCCTTGCCGGTGCGCTCCTTAATTTCCATAACCTTAACGGCAAAATCCTCGAACGATATACATTTCGGTTCGGCGGCTTTTGCCGCTTCTTCTTTTTCACGGGCTGTGATAAGCTCGCACTCCTCCTCAAAATGGACAGTTTCGCGCTGGATCAGCGTTTCGATCTGCCGCGCGTTCAATTCGGGCGGAACACGGACCGTTTTGATAAAAGGCGGAAGCTGCTTGCCGAATTCGTCCCTCCCGTGAAAAACGTGGATACGAAAAGAAATAAGGTTTCCGGCCTTGTTGTAGCGCTTCTCAACCGATGCCATGGTTCGGTTCGTTTTCGTCGATGGTAAGTCCGAAATAGCGTTCTACATCGTCCAGCGCCACCAGATACTTTGACCCGGCTTTACGGCTGGGAATTTCCTTGTGCAACACCAGCTGACGGATGTTGTGTGCGCTGATGGCACAACCGGGATCGCGTTTGCGCAGTTCATCGGCTGCGCCCTGAATGGTACGAATACGGTTCATAAAAGAGGTCCTTTCTCGCGTTTTACAGATGCGAAAGCTGTTTCGGAAGTTTTGGCATATTGGATTATCAAGGTACTATGCATATGTACTTTTAAGGTACATCGAAATTATATAGTACTTTTAAGTTACTGTCAACGGGTTTTGCAAAAATAATTTAGGGAAAACGCAAGAAGAATTCTTGCTCTTGTATAGATAGCAAAAGTTTGTTATAATGAGGTTGTTCCTTAAAAGTACAGAACCGAGGCGGAGGGTAAAGGTATGTCAATGTATTGGACAACTGCGAGTGACAAAGATTTTGCGTTGTTGCGTGATGAATTCGGAAACTACACTCACTCCGCAGATAAGACGCCGGTCGATTTTCAAGAACAGAAGAAGATTTTGGGCAATCGTATCAAACGGCTGCGCCTTTACCGAGAAATGACGCAGGAGGAAGCCGCAGAAAAAACGGGAATCAATACGACCCTGTGGCGGCATTACGAATACGGTTTGAAAATGCCCCGCCAGGAGAATCTGGAAAAAATCGCACAAACGTTAGATGTTCCGATGCAAATGCTATTCCCTATCGACACCTGCACCCCGGAGGGAATTGCCACGTTGCTACTGAATATGCAGCTGCAATTTGGCAGTATGGAAATCGTCGAGGTTGACGGCAGCATCAGCTTGAAATTCCCCAAAAACGAATTTTCGAAAAACGCAACAGATACGCTCCATACGGTTAAGCAACTGCTGGATAAAATCACTTGGGATGATGGTGTTGATTTGACAGCAGAACGCTTTCTAAACAGCCGTTATGCAGTTCCCAAAGAATTGGGCGCAGAAATCAAAGAAAAACGCGCACTATGGAAAGAAATTTTGGACGGACGTATGGACGAAAGTTCCATGCCTGAAGGTGAAAGTTGGTCATATCTGGAAGATACCGCAGACTCTATAAAGGAGGCCACCTATCGCCTGAAAAATATGACGCTGCTGGATTATATTACGGAAATCAACGAAGAAAGCGGAAAAAAATAAATTATACAGACAACGCCCCCCTTGCGTATATGGCGTTGCGCAGGGGGGCGCTGTCTATATATTTGTAAAAGTTGAAGCCGAAGCCCGATGATAGGGGCATTTTATAAGGAACACTTGACGACAGGCTTCTTTTTGGATACAATATCATTAAAAAAGAAAGGATGCCGTCATGGAAAGTGTTGCAATCATCCCTTTAAAAGACCAAGCCGCCGATGCATTGCGGCGGGAAATATACGCGGGTGAGCTGCCGGATGGTGCCGAGCTGCGGCAGGAAGATATTGCCGCGCAGCTGGGTATCAGCCGTCTGCCGGTGCGCGAGGCGATGCAGCAGCTGCAAAACGAGGGGCTGCTGGAGCGTCTGCCCAACCGCCATGTACGGGTGGTGGGCGTTACTGCCGCGCGTCTGCGCCAGAGCTTTGCCGTGCTGGCGGCTATGGAGTGTGAGCTGTTCGCGCTGGCAGACACCGCCCTGCGGGAAAAAGGTCTGCCCGAC
>CAKSUQ010000012.1 GCA_934502625.1 uncultured Gemmiger sp. | reverse complement strand
CCTACCGGGCGGCGGAAGATTTGGCTGCGGTAGGGGCAAGGTTGCGCGGGCGGATATGGAATCCGCCCCTACGGTGTAGAGAAAGCAGGATGCCGTCTCGTGAGCGTTATGGTGGCGGGGGACGGCTACGGCTGCATGAGGGCATGCCGCCGTACAGTCGAAGATGACGCTGCGTGTGGGGCGGGAAAAGGGCGGCTGTGGCAAGGCCACCCCTCATCCGGCGCGCGAGCGTGCCACCTCCCCCGTACCGGGGGAGTCTGTCCCGGATGAGGATGGCTTTTGGCGATATATCCTAAAGAAAAACCGCAAAACGGTGCGGCTGCACTTGCATAATTGCGCGGTTGGCTTTATAATATACTATAAGTGTTACTATAAGGAGGGGTGTGCCACGGCGCAAACCAAACCACAAAAACAGGTGCTGGGCATCCTCGGCGGGCTGGGGCCTGCCGCGAGTTGCTACCTGTACCAGATGCTGATCGACCACACCCCGGCCAGCTGCGATCAGGATCACATCGACATCGTCATTTCGTCCCGCGCGTCGACGCCCGACCGCACGGCGTTCATCATGGGCAAAAGCAAGGACGACCCCTTCGTCGTGATGGAGCAGGACGGCTTCAGTCTGGTGCATTACGGCGCGACGGTGCTAGCGATTCCCTGCAACACGGCGCATTATTTTTATGACCGGTTGGCCGAAGCGCTGCCTGTGCCGGTGCTGAACATGCCTCGGTTGACGGTGGCCGACGCCAAGGCGGCGGGCTGCACAAAGCTGGGCATTCTGGCAACCGACGGCACGCTGGCGGCCGAAACCTATCAGCTGGCCTGCAAGGCACAGGGCATCGGCTGGGCAAAGCCGTCCGACGAGCACCAGCAGGAGGTCATGTCGGTCATCTACGACGACATCAAACAGGGCAAGCGCGCCGACATGGCAAAGTTCGGCGCGGCGGTGCACGACCTGAAAAAGCAGGGCTGCGACATGGCGGTGCTGGGCTGCACTGAGTTGAGCCTCGTCAAGCGGGACGAGCATCTGGGCAGCTTTTTCATCGACAGCACCGAGGTGCTCTGCCGCTACGCGCTGATTGCGTGCGGGGTGGAGCCGGTGGGATTTTAGCACCTTGTAGGGGTCGGGTATGCCCGACCCGCAGCTTTCCCGCAAACGGTCGTCAGGGTATGGCTGACAGCTCATAGGGCGCATTCCATATACGCCTGCGGGGCGTCGAGGACGCCGCCCCCTACAAGGCTCGGAAATACAAAAGACACACCACAACGGTTTGTTTATATAAGGAGAGAAATCACAGATGGATCAGAAAAAATTCTACATCACAACGCCGATCTATTACCCCAGCGATAAGCTGCACATCGGTCATACCTACTGCACCGTCGCCACCGACGCGATGGCGCGCTACAAGCGCCTGCAGGGCTACAACGTCAAGTTCCTGACCGGCACCGACGAGCACGGCCAGAAGATCGAGCTGAAGGCCAAGGAGGCCGGCGTCACCCCGCAGCAGTTCGTCGACAACATCGTCGAAGGCCCCAAGGGCGTCAAGGATCTGTGGAAGCTGATGAACATCAGCTACGACCGCTTCATCCGCACCACCGACGACTACCACGTCGCCGCCATCCAGAAGATCTTCAAGAAGATGTACGAGAAGGGCGACATCTACAAGGGCAAGTACGTCGGCAAGTACTGCACCCCCTGCGAGAGCTTCTGGACGGAGAGCCAGCTCGTCAACGGTTGCTGCCCCGACTGCGGCCGCCCCGTTGTCGACGCCGAGGAGGAAGCATACTTCTTCCGCCTGTCCAAGTACGCCGACCGTGTGCGCGACCTGCTCGTCAACACTGACTTCCTGCTGCCGCGCTCCCGCGTCAACGAGATGGTGCATAACTTCATCGATCCGGGTCTGGAGGACCTCTGCGTCAGCCGCACCAGCTTCAAGTGGGGCATCCCCGTCGACTTCGACCCGAAGCATGTCGTCTACGTCTGGATCGACGCACTGTTCAACTACACCACGGCGCTGGGCTTCATGAACGACAAGTACCCCGACAGCGATTACGAGACTTTCTGGCCTGCCGACGTGCATTTTATCGGCAAGGAGATCGTCCGCTTCCACTCGATCATCTGGCCTGCCATGCTGATGAGCATGGATATGCCCCTGCCCAAGCATGTCTACGGCCACGGTTGGCTGCTGCTGGACGGCGGCAAAATGTCCAAGTCCAAGGGCAACGTCGTTGACCCCTACCTGCTGGCCGAGCGCTACAGCGCCGACGCGCTGCGCTACTTCCTGCTGCGCGACTTCCCGTTCGGCTCTGACGGCAACTTCTCCAACGAGCTGCTCATTAACCGCATCAATATGGATCTGGCGAACGACCTCGGCAACCTGCTGAGCCGCACCACCGCTATGGCGGACAAGTACTTCGGCGGCGAGCTGCCCGCAGAGCAGGCCGAGGGCGCGGAGGACGCCGCCCTGATCGAGAAGGCCACTGCCCTGCGCGCCCGCTATGAGGCCGACATGGAGGCCTACGCCTTCCAGAACGCGCTGGCCGACGTCTTCGAGGTCATCGACAACGCGAACAAGTATATTGACGCAACGGCGCCGTGGGTGCTGGCGAAGAGCGAGGAATCCAAGCCCCGCCTTGCCCGTGTGCTGTACAATCTGGCCGAGACGCTGCGCATCTGCACCGTCCTGCTGCAGCCGTTCATGCCCGACACCTGCGAGAAAATTTTTGCGCAGCTGAACGTGACCGCCGACGGCAAGACGTGGGACAGCGCCGCCGTTTTTGGCACACTGCCCGCCAACGCCACCCTGCACAAGGGCGAGAACATCTTCCCCCGCATCGACACCGCTAAGGAGCTGGCCGAGCTGGAAGCGCTGGAGGCTGCCCAGAAGGCTGCCGCTCAGGCTGCCAACGCCCCCGCCGAGGAGGAGAAGCCCGCCGAGACGAACACCGCTTCCGCTGAGCTGATCGGCGAGCACGAGGAAGAAATCACCTTCGACGACTTCTGCAAGGTCGAGCTGCGCGTGGCTGAGGTCCGCGCCTGCGAGCGGATGAAGGAGAGCAAGAAGCTGCTGCACCTGACCGTCTTTGACGGCGAGCGCGAGCGCTGCATCCTGTCCGGCATCGCGAAGTGGTTCGCGCCGGAAGACCTGATCGGCAAGAAGATCGGCATCGTCGCCAACCTTGCCCCGCGCCCGATGATGAAGGGCAAGTACGTCAGCGAAGGTATGATTTTCGCCGCCGACACCGACGTCGAGGGCGGCTGCTCCATCGCGTTCTTCCCGGACAACACCCCGGCGGGCGCGCGCATCCACTAAGCCATGGATAACATTTTTGATACCCACGCGCATTACAGCTCGCGCCAGTTTGACGGCGACCGAGCCGCGCTGCTGACCGCGCTGCCCGCTGGCGGCGTGGTGGGTGTGCTGGAATGTGCCACCCACTCCGGCGACGCCGCGCAGGTGCTGGAGCTGGCGCACGAAGCGCCCTATTTCCACGCTGCGCTGGGCATCCACCCGGAAAGCCTTATCGAGGAGGACGCCGCCACGGTGGCCGTCTACCACGGGGATTGGCGCGCCGAGCTGGCCGCCATGCGCCCGCTGTTCGAGGACAAGGCCGTCGTCGCGGTGGGGGAGATCGGGCTTGACCACCACTGGCCGGTGCCCCGGCAGGAGCAGTACGACCTGTTTGAGGCACAATTGCGGCTTGCCAAGGAGCTGGATTTGCCGGTGTCCGTCCACGACCGCGAAGCCCACGCCGAAATGTACGAGCTGCTGCGCAAGTACAAGCCGCGCGGCGCGCTGCACTGCTACAGCGGCAGCGCCGACGACGCGGCGTGGCTGGTGGAGCAGGGAATGTACCTGGGCTTTGGCGGGGCAGTGACCTATAAGGGTGCAAAGCGCGCCGCCAAGGTGCTGGCCGCCATCCCGCACGACCGCGCGCTGCTGGAAACGGACTGCCCCTACATGGCACCGGAGCCGGTGCGCGGCACCCGCAACGACAGCCGCAACATCGCCCACGTCGCCGCCTACATTGGCACGATCTGGGACATGGACGCGCAGGCAGTGCTCAATCAGACCGCCGCCAACGCCAAGGCTTGCTTTGGCGTGTAAAATGATGTAATATACAGGTACCAGCTTTATCAAAACGCTCGGTAGGGGCGGGGCTCTGCTCCGCCCGATGCCGCTTGCCATGCGAGCGGCTTACCCGGAAAGGCGCGGCCGCGTAAGGCCCGCCGGGCGGAGCAGAGCCCCGCCCCTACGTTTCACGCAGATAAAGCTGCACATGTATATTGAATAAAAATTTCAGGAGTGACTTACTATGAAAGCACGCATCCCTAAGCATCGCGAATTTATCATTGATTTCCCGCAGGATATGGATCAGGCCAAGGCCGACGAGGGCTGGAACAAGCTGAACGAGATCGTTGAGGAGTACAAGAAGGCACACAACGGCCAGAGCGTTTACTCCGCGACCTTCATTGAGGACTGCGAGCCTGCGGTCAAGAAGCTGCAGGAGGAGTACGGCTTCAAGTACACCATTCAGGAAATCAAGTAATGCAAACCGGCGGACAACTGCGTCCGCCGGTTTTTGGTTCACGGGAAAGGGGAGAGCACGATGTCGAAAACCATCATACGCCCGGCGGTGGAGGCGGATATTCCCGCCATCACGGCGCTGTACCGCGAGCTGGATCAGGTGCTGGTTTCGATGCAGCCGGAGTTTTTCTGCGAAGCACCGCGGGAGGCTGATGAGATCCGCCGTGATATCCGCGCGCAGGACGCGGACTTTCTGCTGGCCGAGCAGGACGGTGCGGCGCTGGGCTTTGCGCGGGTGAACTACGCGGGCTGGACGCCGGAGTTCAGCTGCGTGCTGCCCCACCGCTATGCAAGTCTGGCGGATCTGGTCGTCGGCAAGGCCTACCGCGGGCAGGGCATCGGCGGGCAATTGCTGGCTGCTGCGAAGCGCTGGGCGCGCGACCGCCGACTGGAATACATAGAATTGAACGTATTAGCGCAAAATGAGAATGCCGTAAAGCTCTACGAGTCGCAGGACTTCGTCGAGGCGACAAAGGTCATGCGGTGCATGCTGTGACACAAAAAAGCCGGGGCGAACATTTCGTTCGCCCCGGCGGTCTTACATAATCGGAGTCATAGCCTCATAACCTTTATTCGTTATTTTTCGGTCTGGTTCCTCAATTTCATGGGGATCATTCCCATCTATGCGATATTTTGTTTACCCTTTCAGGATCTTAAGAACGGTTCATTGGACTTACCCTCTGGTTCGTTATTTGCTCAAAAGCATTTGTGGAACGGAGCAAGGTCGCTTTCTAAGATCGTTCCTGGGGTATGGGTCTGATGCTGAGGAATGAAACCTCTTAACGCTAGTACATGGGAGTTCTCCTTGTGGATCAGGTGAAGTTCCGATACATCCTGTTCGGCGGAGTCATGCTGGTCATTGCGGCCAACCCTCTTTCTTCCTGATCTATATTCTATGCAAGGGGTCTGCTTTGACGGCCCTTGAATCTGCTAACGGTTTGATAAGTTACCGTGCATCGCGTTTTTTACAGTTGTACAGGTTACGACCTGCGGCTTCGGATGCGGTACTTTCGCAGTCAGCAGACCCAAGTCCGCCGATGATGAATGGGATCTTTGAAGTTTGCCATGGGACTTGGAGCCTCCTTCCTTACGAATCCTGCCGGTTTTTGTTCCCGCCTTTTGTGGAACCTTGACTTTTTGCTTCCGGCTGTTTTCTTTCTGTGACTATACTATACCACAGCCTTAGGAATTCGTCTATTCGCAGACTCCACAACCTTGCAAGGAAAGATTTGTGCATATTCAGGATTGATTCGTGCATATCGAAAGTGGTATAATAAATATGTTGGGCGCGTGTACGCAAAAAGCCGCAGCTTCTCAGGAAGCTGCGGCTTTTATTTTGTGTTGGCTTCCCCCCTAGGGGGAAGCTGTCAGCGGCTCCGCCCGCTGACTGATGAGGGGCAGACTTTCCGTGGTAACTCATGAAAGGGTGGTAGAGAAAGCGCCGCCCCTCATCCGGCGCTTCGCGCCACCTTCCCCCTCAGGGGAAGGCTTTACATCGTCTCCGGGGCGTTGACCTTGAACATCGTCAGGATGTTGTGGATGACGCCGCGCACGGCGAGGCAGAGGGCGATGCGCCCCTGCTGGACGCTGCCCTCGGCGTCGAGGATGCGGCAGGCGTTGTAGAAGCGGTGGTACGCCGACGCCACGTCGATGCAGAAGCGGGTGATGCGTGCGGGGTCGTACTTCTCGGCGGCGGCGGCGATTTCGGCGGGGAAGGCGGCCAGCAGGCGGATCAGTGCCTGCTCGGCGGGGTCGGTCAGGACGCTGGCGTCCACGGCCTCGGCACCTTCAAACTTCACACCCTCGCTTTCGAGCTTTTTCAGCACCGAGCAGATGCGCGCGTGGGCGTACTGCACGTAGTAGACGGGGTTCTCGCTGTCGTTGCGCACGGCCAAGTCGAGATCAAAGTCCAGCGTGGACGAGCTCTCGCGCTGGTTGAAGAAGAACCGCGCGGAGTCGATGGGCACCTCGTCCAGCAAATCGGTCAGGGTGATGGCCTTGCCGGTACGTTTGCTCATGCGCACCGGCTTGCCGTCGCGCATCAGGTTGACCATCTGCATCAGCACGATGTCCAAGCGGCTGCCGTCCAGCCCGATGGCGTCCATCGCGCCCTTCATGCGGGCGACGTGGCCGTGGTGGTCAGCGCCCCAGACGTCGATGGCCTTGTCAAAGCCGCGCACGGCCAGCTTGTTGTAGTGGTAGGCGATGTCGGCCGCAAAGTAGGTGGGGATGCCGTTGGCGCGGACGAGCACCTCGTCCTTGGCCTCCTCCTCGCTGCCGTCGTCGGTCTTACGCTTGTTCACGACGCCGTACTTGGCGGCGTACTGGGCGCTGCGGTACATGATCGCGCCGTCCTCGGCCTTGTAGCAGGCGCCGCTCTCCAGCAGCTTGTCCACCACGGCCTTGACCGCGCCGGAGCTGTGCAGGTCGCTCTCATGGAACCAGACATCGTACTCGATGCGGTACTTGCCGAGGTCGCGCTGCAGACCCGCAATGTTCTTGGGCAGGGCATCGGCGACGATGGCCTTCTTCAGCTCGTCAAAGTCCTTTTCCACATAGGAATCGCCGTGTACTTCGGCGAACTCCTTCGCGCGGGCGATGATGTCCGCGCCCTGATAGCACTCTTCGGGCAGCGGGCAGGCGTCCTCGCCTTTGTACAGCTGCAGATAGCGGATGGCAAGGCTCTTGCCGAACTTTTCGATCTGATTGCCCGCGTCGTTGATGTAGAACTCGCGGGTCACGCCGTAGCCCGCCCAGTCAAGGCAGGCGGCCAGACCGTCGCCCAGCGCGCCGCCGCGGGCGTTGCCCATGTGCATGGGGCCCGTGGGGTTGGCTGAAACAAATTCGACGTTGTAGCGTTTGCCAGCGCCGACGTCGGTGCGGCCGTATTCGGGGTTCGCCACAGCGGCGCGCACGACGCTGGTGAACCAGTCCTGTCCGAGGAACAGGTTGATGAAGCCGGGACCTGCGATCTCAAAACGGTCGAACAGGCTGCCGTCCAGCTGCAATTTTGCGGTGATGGCCTCGGCGATCTGGCGGGGCGCTTTGTGGAAGGCGCGTGCACCGGCCATCGCCACGTTGGAGGCAATGTCGCCGTTCTTGACGTCCGCCGGGATCTCGACGATGAAGTCGGGCAGGGCGGCTTCGGGCAGGGTGCCGTCGGCAATGGCAGCCTTGGCGGCATCGGTCAGCAGTGTGCGCGCCTGTGCCAGCGCCGCCGCCCGCGGGTTGTAGTTTTTATAATCCATGATGAACCTCCTGTGGGGGATTTTTCTATGATAACGCTGTAGGGGCCGGGCATGCCCGGCCCGCGGCTTTGCCTTTACAGAGCGCTTTCCGGTAGGCTGAGGGCCGGGCATGCCCGGCCCCTACAGGGCAGCGCGTTTTTAAGCCTCCGGCAGCTTATCGACCGTAATGTCAACAAGATTCCGGCTGATGAAGCTTTCCGCGCCGGAATCGAGGGTGTAGCTGAACTTCAGTTTGCCGCCGTTCTCGTCAAGCTGGTGCTCGATGATGTCGGCTGCCACGCCGAGGCTGATCGCGCCGTAGCCGGTCTCGTAATGGCAGAGGTGGCGGGTGCCCTTCTCGATGATGAGCTGGCTCGTCTGCTTGCCATACCGCAGCATCGAAACCTTGCGGGCGTCGTCGGCCACCTTCACGGTGGTCGTGCAGCCCTCGTAGCCGGTCGTCTCGGTTTCTTTATAAACGATATAGTACGCGCCATCCTTGTGTACGAGCGAGCCGCGGGTCATCAGCTCCACGGTGTCCGTGTCGCCCCGCTGCTCCATCGTGCCCTTGATGGTGATGAGATATTTTTCTTCCATGGTGTACCTCTACTAAAAGCCTTCCCCCGGTGGGGGAAGCCTTTCTGCGCTCAATACGTCTCGATCGCGATGCGTTCCACGCTGCCGCCGGCGTATTCGCCTAGGAAGGTGTGCGCTAAAACGTCGAAATTGTCGGGCGTGTCGCTGACAAAATACTTTGCCGTGCCGCCCGCCGTCTTGCCGTTCAAAAGCCCCAGATCGTCCAGCGCGGCGGCGGCGGCCTGCGCCGTCACCTTGCCGGAATCAATGAGCCGTACCTCTGCGCCCATAAAATCGCCGATCATTTTTTTCAAAAGCGGGTAGTGGGTGCAGCCCAAGATCAGCGTGTCGACGCCCGCGTCCTTCAGCTCCTGCAGATACTCCGCAATGATGAGCTGCGTCACCGGGTTGCCGTCGTTGAAATAGCCGTTCTCGACCAGCGGTACAAACATCGGGCAGGCGCGGGCGTAAATCTCCACACTGGGCAGCATGTCGCGGATGACCGCCGCATACGACCCACTGCGCACCGTAGCCGCCGTGCCGATGATGCCGATCTTGCCGTTCTTCGTGGCGTCCACCGCCGCGCGGGCCGTCGCGCCCACCACGCCGGTGAAGGGCACGGGCAGCTTGGCGGCTTCCTCCGGCGGGTAGGTCGAGGACACCGTGCCGCAGGCCGCGATGATGAACTTGACGTTCTGGCTCAGCAGAAAGCGGATGTCCTGCCGCGCGTACTGCACAATGATGTCCCGCCCGCGGCTGCCGTAGGGAACGCGGCCGGTGTCGCCGAAGTAGATGATGTCCTCGCCGGGCAGCACGCGGCGCAGCTGGCGCACGGCGGTCAGCCCGCCGAGGCCGCTGTCAAATACGCCGATGGGGCGGGTGTCCATCAGTATGCCCCCTTCCGGCGGTGGACGGCCAGCTGCAGCAGCGTGTCGACCAGCGCGGAATAGCTGTAGCCCTCGTGCTCCATCAGCTTCGGGTACATGCTGATGGAGGTGAAGCCGGGCAGGGTGTTCAGCTCGTTGCAAAGCACCCGGCCGGTGCCGCGCTCCACAAAGAAGTCGCAGCGGGACAGCCCGGCGCAGTTCAGCGCCAGATATGCCTTGCGGGCTTCGGCGCGCACCTCGTCGAGTTTCGCCTCGCTCAGGTGGGCGGGGATGACGGTCTGGGACACGCCGTTTTTGTACTTGTCGTCGTAGGTGTAGAACTCTGCGCCCGCGAGGATCTCGCCGGGGCGGGTCGTCGCGACGGTGGCGGGGTCGTCGGGGTTGCCGATGGCGGCACACTCGACCTCCTGCGCGTCGATGAACTGCTCAAACACGACCTTGTCGTCCTCGCGCAGGGCGATGTCGACGGCGCGTTCCAGCGCACGGCGGTCGGCCGCCTTGCTGATGCCGACGCTGGAACCGGCGTTCGCGGGCTTGACGAAGATGGGGTAGCCCAGCTTTGCCGCGACGCCGTCCAGAATGACGGGGCCGTTCAGCGCAAGGTCGGCGCGGCTGGCGGCCGCCCACTTGCAGTGGGGCACCCCGGCGGCGTCCATCAGCGCGTTGGCGACGGCTTTGTCCATGCAGACGGCGCTGCCCAGCACGCCGCAGCCCACGTAGGGGATGCGCGCCAGCTCGAACAGACCTTGGATGGTGCCGTCCTCGCCGTTTTTGCCGTGCATGACGGGGGCGCAGATGTCGATGCGGACAAGCTCGGCCTTACCGTCCTGCAGCAGCCAGACGCCGTGATCGCCGCGGTCGGGGCTGAGGATGCAGGGCGTGCAGTCGCCTTGCTCCCAGCTGCCGTCGGCCATCGCTTCGGGCGTGGGGTTACAGGCCAGCCAGCGGCCGGTCTTGGTGATGCCGATGGGAAAAACCTCATATTTGTCCGCGCAGGGCTCCTGCGCCAGCGCACGCAGCCATGCCGAGGCCGACACACAGCTGACCTCGTGCTCGCTGGAGACGCCGCCAAAGAACAGCGCGACGCGCAGCTTGGAATTGTTATTCATCAAAAAGACTCCCTTTGTAAAATGTGGCAAGCCCAGAGGGCACACTACAAGTCTTCAGCTTATTATCATAACATATTATGCGGCAGTTGGCTAGATTATTTTTATAAAAAAATGGCCCGCCTTCCCGGCGGGTCGTCAATCTTCGGATTTAATTTTGTACCGCGCGGTGATCTCGGCCTGCTCCAGCAGAAAGCGTCGCTGGCCGGGGGTGAAGCTGCGGAAATAGGCCAGCAGCCGGCGCTCGTCGTCGCTGGCCGGGGGCGTGTGCCCCAGCAGATAGTCGATGCTGACGCCGAAATAGTCCGCAATGCGGCGCAGCGTGTCGTAGTCCGGCTCGCGCGTGCCCTGCACGTAGTTGCCCAGCGTCGACGGCGCAAGGTGCAGCCGGGGCGCAAGGTCCTTGATCTTGATCTCCTCGCAGTCGATCAGATAGCGCAAACGCTCGTGAAATTCCATACGCATACCCCCGGCAATGTGCAAATTCTGCATAAGAGCATACCAAAATAACACGAAACGGGTTGTATAAGCCTAAAAAGAGTTGACAAAACACGAAACGTGTTATAAAATTACAGTGCGAGATGCCGACGACCGGTGAAATCGTCGGTACAGAGAAAAAGTTGGAGGAAAACAAAATGTTCAAGAAACTGAAAGACAAAAAGGGCTTCACCCTCGTCGAGCTGATCGTCGTCCTCGTCATTCTGGCGATTCTGGCCGCCCTGCTGGTTCCGGCACTGACGGGGTATATTGATAAGGCGAACAAGGGTAAGGTTACTGCTGAATGCCGTCAGGTTGTTGTTGCGGCACAGACTTGCATTTCTGAGGCATATGGTCAGGGCAAGATTACGACTGATACGGACGGCACGACCATTACTGCACCTACGATTGCTGATATTATGAAACTTGCCGAGGCGGGTAGCAAATGGTCGGCAAAGGTGACGGTTTTGAAGGCTGCCAATGATACGGAGCGTATTGCGGCGGCAACGGTTGTTAAGGTTGAGTTCAGTGACGGCACGAACAGCTGCACTTACAAGTGGAATGATACGACAAAGACCTTTGAGTATGTGGTCGATTCGACTGCTTTAACCTCTATTACAGGCGCAGGCGTTGTGTATGGCAATTTGAGCTAATTGAATTTTGTAATCTCACCACCTCCCGGCGGTGGGATTTTTTATTCCGGCCTACCTTATTTAATTTTGTCCGCAGGGGGAGGGATTCATTCCTCCCGTGCATATTTCCGTTGCCGCCAACGTTGTGCGGGCGGCATATATGCCGCCCCTACGAACCTCCCGCTAGGCTGTAGGGGACGCATATATGCGTCCCGTGGCCGCTCCCGTTATTGCCAACATAAAAACCGTGCAACGACAATCCCACGCACTGCCCGCCATACTACCACCGGGAGGGATAAATCCCTCCCCTACAACCCACAATTTCAGTTTACTGCCATGCCCCAAACACCAAAGCTCTCTCCACAACAAAAGCTCGCGCTTGTGGAAAAAATAAACTCCGGCGAAATCAGCCGTCAGGCGGCGGCAAAAGGCGTCGGCGTCAGCACCACGACGGTGCGCCAATGGCTGCGCCTGTACGCGTCCGAGGGCGCGGCCGGGCTGATGCCGCGCGCCCAAAAACACCACCTCACTGCCGCGCAAAAGCAGGCCGCCGTGGCCGATGTCCTCGCGGGCGGGTCGCTGGCGCAGGTCTGCCAGAAATACGGCATCCGCAGCACCCAAAACCTCGAAAAGATGGTCGCAAAAGCCCGGCAGGGCGGGGAACTGCGCGGCTACCACGGCGCGTCGCGGCACAGGGGCACGGCCTACACGACCGCCGCCGACCGTGAGAAGATCGTGCTGGAATGCCTTGCCAACGGCTGTGACTACGGTACGGCGGCGTTGAAATACGATGTCGACTACAAGGCGCTTGTCCACTGGGTCAGCCGCTACCGCGCAGGCGGGGCAGCCGCCCTGCACGACGCCCGCCACAGCAGCGAGGGTACCTGCCGCGCCAAAGGGCGAGAGCGCGCCGTGCCGCCGCTGCGGCGGCTCGTCATCGTGCTGGACTGTCTGGAGCAAAACAAAAATTACGGCGCAGCGGCGCAGAAATATGCCGTGGGGTATCATCAGGTCTACCGCTGGGTGCAGCGGTACTTAAAGGACGGCTGGCTCGGCATGAACGACCGCCGCGGCCCCGCCGAACCCGCGGGGGATGACGCGTGGGCGCGCCTTGCCCTGCACACCGAGGCCGACGCAAAAGCGTGGGTCGCGGCGCAGCCGGGCGTTCCGGAGGCATTGCCGGAACTTTTGCGCCGCGCCGGTTACAGCTGGCGCATGGCCGCGCGGGCGGTGTTTGATTTGGAATGTCTTCCCACAAAGGGGGAAGGTGGCGCGAAGCGCCGGATGAGGGGCTGAGTTTCCGCAGCAACCCTTTTGCGGGCAATAGAGAAACCGCCGCCCCTCATCAGTCAGCGGTCGGAGCCGCTGACAGCTTCCCCCACGGGGGAAGCCGCGTGGCGAAAAAACTTTCCCGCTTCCTATTGACATCCCCTTGCATTTATGCTAAACTATCCCTTGTAAAAAAAGCAGCAACCGGCAGTAGGCCGTCGGCTCACCTTGTGGGTTTGTTAAAACTCCGGGTCATACCATGTACGCATTAAGTGCGCAACTTCGTATGTTCGGCGGCTGCTTTCAATGGCAGCCGCTTTTGTCATTATCATACACTTGTGGGAGGTGTGTTACAATCGCCAGCAACAGCAAATCCAACGAACTGGAAATCAATGAGCAGATCCGCGACAAGGAAATCCGCCTGATCGGGGCGGATGGCGCGCAGATGGGCATTATGAGCCCGCGCGACGCACTGAAGATGGCTATCGACAAGGATCTTGACCTCGTTAAGGTCGCACCGCAGGCCAAGCCGCCGGTGTGCAAAATTCTTGATTACGGTAAATACCGGTTCGAGATGCAGAAAAAGGAAAAGGAAGCCAAGAAGAACCAGAAAGTGGTTGAACTCAAGGAGATCCGCCTTTCCCTGAACATCGACACCAACGACTTCAACACCAAGGTGAACCAGGCTGCCAAATTCCTGCAGCAGGGTCACAAGCTCAAGGTGAGCATCCGGTTCCGCGGCCGTGAGATGGCACATACCAGCCTGGGTCTGGATGTCCATAAGCGTTTTGCCGAGGCGTTGGAGGGCAAGGCCGTCATCGACAAGCAGCCCAAGCTTGAGGGCCGCAGCATGATGATGTTCATGTCCCCCGTTCCCAACAAGTAAGAAAGTAAACTCTCTAGGAGGAAACAACAATGGCTAAAATGAAGCTCAAGACCCTTTCCGGCGCCAAGAAGCGCTTCAAGATGACTGCTTCCGGCAAGATCAAGCGCAATGCGTCCAAGCGCCGTCACATTCTGACCAAGAAGACCACCAAGCTCACCCGCGGCCTGCGTATGCCCAAGTACGTTGACAAGACCAACGAGGCTGCCGTCAAGAAAATGATGCCCTACGGCGGCTGATCTGCCCGGGACATTTAAAGGTCAGTTACTACCTGTTATAGACAAAAGGAGATATAAAACATGGCTCGTATTAAAGGCGCTACCATGACGCACAAGCGTCGTGCTAAGACTCTCAAGCTCGCAAAGGGTTACTACGGTGCTAAGTCCAAGCACTTCCGCATGGCCAAGCAGGCCGTTATGAAGAGCGGCAACTACGCTTTCGTCGGCCGTAAGCAGAAGAAGCGCCAGTTCCGCAACCTGTGGATCACCCGCATCAACAACGCTGTTCGTGCTCAGGGTATGAACTACTCCACCTTCATGAACGGCCTGAAGAAGGCCGGCGTCGAGCTGAACCGCAAGATGCTGTCTGAGATGGCCATCCATGATCCCGCCAGCTTCAACGCGCTGGTCGAGACCGCCAAGAAGGCTCTGTAATAGCTTGCTAAAAAGACTCGCGCACACGCGCGAGTCCTTTTGTGTTTAAAGGGGAAAATCAATATTCACACAATCCCATTGATTTTATACAAAAGGGGCGCTACAATGGAAACGATAACCAGCCGCGATAACGCCAAGATCAAATACGCCTGTGCGGTGCGCGACTCAGAAAAGCAGCGCGCCGCCGACGGGCTTTTCTTTGCCGAGGGGCCGAAGCTCTGTCTGGAGCTTGCCAAAAGCTGCAAGCCGCGCGCGGTGTACGCCACGGCGGCGGCGCTGGAAAAAACGCCCGAACTGAGCCGCTTTGACCCCGTCGGCATTGCGCCCCATGTGGCCGAAAAGCTCAGCGGCACCAAGTCGGATCAGGGCGTTTTCGCGCTGTTCGAGACGCCCGTGCCGCCCGCCGACACGCTGGACACTGCCCGCCGCATCCTGATGCTGGAGGGCGTGCAGGACCCCGGCAACGTGGGCACCCTGCTGCGCAGCGCGGCGGCCTTCGGCTTTGACGCTGTTGTGCTGGGCAAGGGCTGCGCCGCGCCGCTTTCGCCCAAGACGCTGCGCTCCTCGATGGGCGCGGCCGGGCGGCTGCCGACCGTACACAGCGACGACCTGCCTGCCACGCTGCAAGCCCTGCGCGCGCGGGGCGTCACGACGCTGGCAGCGGCGCTCTACCGCTCGCGCCCGCTGGACGAGGCGGGGAATGACCTCCCCGGCGGCGTCTGCGTTGTCATCGGCAGCGAGGGGCAGGGGCTGACCCAAGCCACCGTCGAGGCCTGCGACATGGCCGTGCGCATCCCGATGACCGACCGCGTCGAGAGCCTGAATGCGGCGGTCGCCGGCAGCGTGCTGCTGTGGCATTTCAGAGGCGTGTGAAAACGCAGATACAGGCGTAGGGGAGGCGTCGGCAACCATGGACAAAATATTAGCGTGGCTGTGGCTGGCGGATGCGGTCGGGTCGGCGTGCCAGTACGCACAGGAGCTGCTGGAGCTCTACCCCGACCCGGTCGAGCTGTACGACCTCCTGCGCACGGGCGGCGAAGCGCCGCCCGCCTGCCTGAGCGCCCACGCCCTCGCGCAATTGCAGGACACGACGCCCTTCGACTTTGAGGAACGGCTTGATCACTGCCTGCTTTCGGGCATCGATGTGCTGACACCCGACGAGGACGCCTACCCCGACCGCCTGCGCGATCTGCCCGACCTGCCGCTGGCACTCTACGTCACCGGCGACCGCCGCTGCCTGAACGGGCGGCGGTACGCGGGCATGGTTGGCACCCGCCGCCCCAGCGCCTATGGGCGGCAGGCTGCGTTCGACCTGTCGCTGGCGATGGCAAAGGAGGGCGTTGTGCTCGTCAGCGGTCTGGCAGACGGGCTGGACAGCGAAGCCCACCGCGCCGCTGTGCAGGCCGGGACGCCGACCGTGGCGTTTCTGGGCACGGCCATCGATAAGACTTACCCTGCCGCCAACGCGCGGCTGCGCACCGACATCGAAAACAGCGGCGGCGCGGTCTGCAGCGAGTACCCACCCGGCTATACGGGGCGGGCAACCGGCACGTTTTTAGCCCGCAATCGGCTCATTGCGGCGCAGGCCGAAGCGCTCTGCGTCGCCGAGGCGCGCATCCGCAGCGGCACGTCCAACACCGTCGGCCATGCCGAGCGGCTGGGACGGCCGGTGCTGGCCGTGCCGGGCAGCATATACAGCGCCCTGAGCCAAGGCACGAACGAGCTGCTGCGCACCCACCGCGCCGAGCCGCTGTGTCAGGCATCCGACGTGCTGACGCTGCTCGGCCTTGGCGAGGAAACCGAAGCCCCCGCGCAGCAGCGCTTTGACCCGAAGACGGTCAGCGCTGATGCACAGGCGGTTTATGCGGCGCTGATCGCCGAGCCGCAGGGCATCGACGCACTGTGTGCCGCCGCGAACCTTCCTGCCGGACGCGTACTGGCCGCCTGCACCGAATTGGAGCTGATGGGCGGCGCACAGGCCATGCCGGGGCGAAGATATGTTGCATTATAAGATAATAGATAAAAGATAATAGATAATAAAAAAGGAGTGCGCGCAGCGCACAATTTTGAGCAGGTCGACGGCCTGCGATCCACCACATTTCTTATCTTTTATCTCTTATCTATTATCTAAAAAACTTTTTCATTGAGGTAAACTATGCCAAAACTAGTCATCGTGGAATCCCCTGCCAAGGCGAAAACCATTGGCAAGTATCTGGGCCGCGGCTACAAGGTCACGGCCAGCATGGGTCATGTGCGCGACCTGCCCGCCAGCACGCTGGGCATTGATGTCGAAAATGGCTATACACCGAAATATATCACCATCAAGGGCAAGCAGAAGCTCGTCAAGGAGCTGAAAGCCGAGGCAAAAAAGTGTGACGGCGTGCTGCTCGCAACCGACCCGGATCGCGAGGGCGAGGCGATCAGCTGGCATCTGGCGAACATTCTGGGGCTTGACCCCGCCGCGCCCAACCGCGTGACCTTCGACGAGATCACGAAAAAGGGCGTCAAGGAGGGCATGGCGCATCCCCGCGCCATCAACATCGACCTCTTCAACGCCCAGCAGGCGCGGCGCGAACTTGACCGCTTGGTCGGCTATAAGCTCAGCCCGTTTCTGTGGCGCAAGGTACGCAAGGGTCTGTCCGCAGGCCGCGTGCAGAGCGTCGCGGTGCGCCTGATCCGCGACCGGGAAATTGAAATTGAAAACTTCAAGCCCGACGAATACTGGAATATCGACGCGCAGCTGACCCCGCAGGGCGAGAAGACGTCCTTCACCGCCCGGCTGGCCGCGACGGCCGACGGCAAAAAGCTGACCGTTACGAACAAGCAGCAGGCCGACGACATCCTCGCCGCGCTGGACGGCAAGGACTACACGATCACCAAAATTGAAAAGGGCAAGCGCCGCCGCCAGCCCGCGCCGCCGTTTATCACGTCCACCTTGCAGCAGGACGCCAGCCGCGCCTTCGGCTTTGCGGCCACCCGCACGATGCGCGCCGCCCAGACGCTGTATGAAGGCGTCGACATCGCGGGGCACGGCACGGTGGGTCTGATCACCTATATGCGTACCGACAGCCTGCGCATCGCCGCCGAGGCACAGGCCGCTGCCAAGACCTTCATCGCCGGCCGCTGGGGCGACAGCTATGTCTGCAAGACACCCCGCAAGTGGAAGAGCCGTTCCGCCACCGCCGCGCAGGACGCCCACGAAGCCATCCGCCCGTCTATGCCGGAGCTGACGCCCGACGAGGTCGAGCAGAGCATCAGCGGCGACACCGCGAAGCTCTACCGCCTGATCTGGAGCCGCTTTATGGCAAGCCAGATGGCCGACTGTATTCAGGACACCGTCTCGGCGTCCATCACGGCGGGGGACTACCTGTTCCGCGCGTCGGGCTTCCGCGTCGCGTTCGACGGCTTTACCGCCCTGTACGAGGAGGCGACCGACGACGCTAAGAAGAAGGAGACCGCCCTGCCCCCGCTGGAGGAAGGCCAGAAATTGCAGCTGAAAAAGCTGACCGCCGACCAAAAGTTCACCCAGCCGCCGCCGCTCTACACCGAAGCGACGCTGATTCACGCGCTGGAGGAAAACGGCATCGGCCGCCCGTCCACCTACGCGCCGATCATCACGACCATCGTCGACCGCGGCTATGTGGAAAAAGACCAGAAAAAGCTGAAGACCACCCCGCTGGGGCAGGCCGTCAACACGGTCATGATGGAGCAGTTCCCGAACATTGTCGACGTGAAATTCAGCGCTGACATGGAGAAAAAACTCGACGTCGTCGAGGCGGGCAAGGCCGATTGGGTCGAGACGATCGACGACTTCTACAAGGGCTTTGCCAAGAGCTTGGAGCAGGCCGAAAAGAACATGGAGGGCAAGCGCATCAAGGTCGAGGACATCCCGACCGATGAGATCTGCGAAAAATGCGGCCGCCCGATGGTAATTAAGTCGGGGCGCTACGGCAAGTTCGTGGCGTGCTCCGGCTTCCCGGAGTGCCGCAACGCCCACCCGCTCGTCAAGGACACCGGCGGCCTCTGCCCGCTGGACGGCGGGCACATGCTGGTGCGTAAGAGCGCCAAGGGTCGTGTGTACTACGGCTGCAGCAACTACCCGAAGTGCAACTTTATGACTTGGGACGAGCCCGTGCCCGAAAAATGCCCCCAGTGCGGCAACACCCTCTTTAAAAAGAAGGGGCAGCTGTATTGCGCCAAAGAGGGCTGTGGGTTTGTGAAGGCGATGGAAAAGAAATAACGGTGAATTATGCAACTAAAAATCATCGGTGCCGGTCTTGCAGGCTGTGAGGCGGCGCTGTGGCTGGCTGACCGTGGCGTGCAGGTCGAACTGTACGAGCAGAAGCCCACAAAATTTTCCCCGGCACATAAAAGCGAGGGTTTCGCGGAGCTGATCTGCTCGAACTCGCTGAAGGCCGAGCGCCCGGATTCTGCGTCCGGCCTTTTGAAAATCGAAATGAAGATGATGGGCAGCCATCTGCTGACCGCCGCCGAGACCGCCCGCGTGGCGGCGGGCGGCGCGCTGGCTGTCGACCGCGACGTGTTTTCCACCGCCGTGACGGAGATGGTGGAAAATCACCCGAACATCACCGTCCACCGCGAGGAAGTCACTGCGCTGGACGAGAGCGTGCCCGTCCTCGTCGCCAGCGGCCCCCTGACCGAGGGCGCGCTGGCGCAGGCCGTTGCGTCGCTGACCGGCGACCACCGGCTGAGCTTCTACGACGCCGTCGCGCCCATCGTCACCGCCGAGAGCCTCGACTATGAGAAGGTTTTCGCCGCATCCCGTTATGGCCGGGGCGAGGCCGACTACCTGAACTGCCCCTTTAACAAGGAAGAGTACGAGACCTTCCACGCGGCGCTCATCGCTGCCGAGCGTGCGCCGCTGCACGACTTTGACGGCGACCTGACCGTCTACGAGGGCTGTATGCCCATCGAGGTCATGGCCGCGCGCGGGGCGGATACGATCCGCTTCGGCCCGCTGCGCCCCGTCGGTCTGCGCGACCCGCGCACCGGCCACCGCCCATGGGCGGCTGTCCAGCTGCGCGCCGAGAACACCGCGCGGACGCTTTACAACCTCGTCGGCTTCCAGACGAACCTGAAATGGGGCGAGCAGAAGCGGGTGTTCAGTATGATCCCCGGTCTGGAGCATGCTGAATTTGTGCGCTATGGCGTCATGCACCGCAACACCTTCCTTGAAAGTCCTACGGTGCTGACGAAGCAGCAGTTCTTGGCCGACCACCCCAACGTCTTCTTCGCCGGGCAGATCACCGGCTTCGAGGGCTATATGGAGAGCGCGGCGTCCGGCCTTTTGGCGGCGCACCAGATCTACGCGCGGCTGCAGGGCCGCGAACTGCCGCCGCCCCCGGCGGCCACGATGTGCGGCGCGCTGCTTGACTACATCACGACGCCGAACAAGGATTTTCAGCCGATGGGTGCGAACATGGGCATCCTGCCCCGCACCGAGGAGATCAACGCCATCCGCGACAAGCGCGAGCGCTATATGGCGCTTTCGCAGGCCGCACAGGACGCCATGCGTGCATGGACGGAGGAATATAAATGAAAATTTTAGTGGATGCAATGGGCGGCGACAACGCCCCGCTGTGCGTTTTGCAGGGCGCAAGTCAGGCTGCGGCGGAATTCGGCGACGGCATGACGCTGACGCTGCTGGGCGAGGAAAAGGCCATCCGCGACTGCGCGGCAGAGAACAAAATCGACCTTGCACCGTTTGAGATCATCAACTGCACCGAGAATATCGACATGCACGACGACCCCGTCAAGGCTGTGCGCCACAAGACGGATTCGAGCCTTGTGAAGGGGCTTACCATGCTGAAAAACGGCGAGGCCGACGCGTTTGTCTCCGCCGGTTCCACCGGTGCGCTGCACGTGGGCACCAGCCTCATCGTGCGCACGGTCAAGGGCGTCAAGCGCCCGGCACTGGCGACCCCGATGCCCGGCGCGAAGCAGAACTTCCTGCTGCTGGACTGCGGCGCGAACGTCGAGTGCCGCCCCGAAATGCTGAACGCCTTCGGCACGATGGGCAGCGTCTACGCCGAGAAGGTCATGGGCCGCGCCGAGCCGAAGGTCGCGCTTGTCAACAACGGCGCGGAGGACACGAAGGGCACGCCGACCTACCGCGAGGCCCACAAGCTGCTGAAGGCCAACCCCTGCATCCACTTTGCGGGCAACATCGAGCCGCGCTACATCATGGACGGTGACGTGGACGTCGTCGTCTGTGACGGCTTTGTCGGCAACGTCGTGCTGAAATTGACCGAGGGCGTCGCCAAGACGCTGCTGGGGATGCTGAAAAAAATCTTCTTGCAGAACCTGATCACCAAGCTCAGCTATCTGGGCATCAAGGGCGGTCTGGGTGAGCTGAAACGCATGATGGATTCCGAGGAGGTCGGCGGCGCACCGCTGCTGGGCGCCGCGAAGCCGGTCATCAAGGCCCACGGCTCCAGCCACGCCAAGGGCATCAAGAACGCCATCCGCCAGGCCAAGCTCTGCGTCGCCAACGACCTGTGCGGCACGATGGAGAAGGCGCTGGCAGAGGTGGCCGCGCAGAAGGAAGAAGCAGACGCTTAAAAGGAAAGCTGCCCTGTAGGGGCCGGACATGTCCGGCCCGCGGCATAAAAAATACCGCCCGTAAAAGGGCAATCGAGATAAGGTTGAGGGCCGGGCATGCCCGGCCCCTACGGACTAGCCGGAAAGGTGAAAGAATATGGCTCACAAACCGGAAGAACTGCAGGACGTCCTGCACTATACATTCAAAAATCCTGCGCTGCTGCGCATTGCACTGACCCACACCAGCTATGCCAACGAGAGCAAGGTCGCCACGACCCACAACGAGCGGCTGGAATTTCTGGGCGACAGCGTGCTGTCCGTCGTCGTGGCGGACTACCTGTTCCACCAGTCGGGCCGCCCCGAGGGCGAACTGACCCGTATGCGCGCCAGCCTCGTCAGCGAGGACGCACTGTTCCAGTTCGCGCAGGAAATTCAGCTGGGTGAGTATCTGCGCCTTGGCCACGGCGAGGACCTTGGCGGCGGACGCAGCCGCCCGAGCGTTGTCTCCGATGCGTTCGAGGCCGTCATTGCCGCGCTGTATCTGGACGGCGGCATGGAGGCCGCGCGCAATTTCATCCTGCCCTTCATCACCGAGGGCAAGACCGCCGAGGACGACTACAAGACCCGTCTGCAGGAGGTCGTCCAGCAGGACCCGTCCGCCGTGCTGAAATACGAGGTCACCGGAGAGACCGGCCCCGACCACAACAAGCAGTTCACGGTCTGCGTCTGGCGCAACGGCGAGCTGCTGGCCGAGGGCCGCGGCCGCAGCAAAAAAGCCGCCGAGCAGCACGCAGCGAAGGTGGCGCTGGCAAAGCTGGAAAAGCTTTGACAAGAGTTTAGAGTTAAGAGTTTAGAGTTTAGATGAGGTGTGCGCACCAGTGCGCACATTTGAAAAAGAGGGGCAGCCCAATTATAAAGAATAGCAATTTGAAATAGGGTGACCCCGTTATTTTAAAACCGCCGCGCGGCGGCGGACAGTATCTAAACTCTAAACTCTACACTCTCAACTCTCTTAAGAAAGGGTATTCAATGCGCCTGAAAGAACTGGAAATCCAAGGTTTCAAATCCTTCCCCGATAAAACAAAGATCGAGATCGGCGAGGGCATTACCGGCGTTGTCGGGCCGAACGGCTCGGGCAAGTCGAACATCTCCGACTCCATCCGCTGGGTGCTGGGCGAGACCAGCTCCAAGCAGCTGCGCGGCAGCGGCAAGATGGAGGACGTCATCTTCGGCGGCACACAGACGCGCGGCGCGATGGGCTATGCGTCCGTCGCGCTGACGATCGACAACAGCGACCACGGCCTCGATATGGACGCCGACGAGGTCACCATCGGCCGCCGCTACTACCGCAGCGGTGAGAGCGAGTATTCCATCAACGGCCAGAACGTCCGCCTGAAGGACGTCTACGAACTGCTGCTGGACACCGGCATCGGCCGCGACGGCTACGCCATCGTCGGTCAGGGGCGCATCGCCGAGATCGTCGGTGCAAAATCTGCCGAGCGCCGCGAAATTTTCGAGGAAGCGTCCGGCATCGCCAAATACCGCTACCGCAAAAACGAGGCCGAGCGCCGTCTCGACGCCGCCGAGGGCAACCTTGAGCGCCTGCGGGACATCCTCGGCGAGTTGGAGCGCCGCGTCGGCCCCCTGAAGCGCGACAGCGAAAAAGCGCAGCAGTTTCTGGAACTGAGCGAAAAGCGCAAAACGCTGGAAATTACGCTTTGGGTCGACGCCATCCGCCGCGCCAATGACTCGCTGCGCGACCAGCAACGCAAGTACGAGGCCGCCGAGGCCGACTACGACCGCCTGAGCCGCCAGCTGGACGAGTTCGACGCGAAAAGCGCCGCCCTGCGCGAGGAAGCCCAGCAGCTGATGCTGGCCGTCGAGCAGGCCAACGCCGACATCCGTGCCATCACCGAGGCCAACGCCGGCAGCGAGAGCGAGATCGCCGTTTTGAAAAACGAGAGCGAGCACAGCCGCTTCCGCATCGACGAGGCTACGTCCGAGCTGGAACGCGCCGGGCAGGGGCGGGAGAGCATCGACCGCGAGGCCGCCGACCACCGCGCTGCCATCGAGACGCTGAAAACCGGCATGGCCGCGCTGGACGCCCGCGTGGCCGAGCTGCGCACCGCCCTGCATGAACTCGAAGAAAAAGCCGCTGCCAGCGGCGAGCGCCGCGACGTCATCGACGCCGCGATGGCGCGATTGCAGGATACTGCCACCGCCGCGAAAGTCCGCGCCGCGTCGGCACAGTCGGCGGGGGAGGCCGCCGCGACCCGGCTGGCCGAAGCAAAGCAGCGGGCCGAGGAGCTGAAAACCAGCGCCGCCGCCACCGACGAGGAACGCCGCCGCGCCGAGCGCCGCTTCAAGGATGCCGAGGAGGCCGTGACCCGCAGCGACAACATCAAGGCGGGTTTGAAGCTCAAGCTCGACAGCCGCCGCCGCCAGCAGACCGAAGCCGCTGACAACCTGCAGAAGGCCGACCGCGAAAAGTCCGCCGCCGCCCAGCGCATCCACATCCTTGAGGACTTGGAGCGCAACATGGACGGCTACCAGCAGAGCGTCAAGGCCGTCATGCGCGCCGCAGGCGGCGGGCGTCTGCGCGGCATCATCGGCCCCGTGGCGGGTATCATCACCGTCGAAAAGGGCTACGAGACGGCTATCGAGACCGCCCTCGGCTTCGCTTTGCAGAATATCGTCGTCGAGGATCAGGGCTGCGCCCGCGCGGCCATCGGCTTTTTGAAGGACGAGCGCGCAGGCCGCGCCACCTTCCTGCCGCTGGACACCGTGCAGGGGAACCGCTTCACCGGCCGCCTGACCGGCACGGCGGAAGTGGCCGCTGATTTGGTTAAGACAAACCCGAAATATCAGCATATCATCGACAATCTGCTTGGCCGCATCATCGTGGTCGAGGATCTGACCGAGGCGTCCGCCGTGGCGCGGAACCTCGGCTACCGCAACCGCATCGTTACGCTGGACGGGCAGGTCATCAACGCGGGCGGCTCGTTCACCGGCGGTTCGACCGCCCGCAGTGTCGGTGTGTTCAGCCGCAAGCAGGAGCTGGACGAGCTGCGAAGCAAACTGACGAAGCTGGAGACCCGCCGCGCCGAGGCCGAAAAAGAGCTGGCTGCCCGCAAGGCCGAGGTGGATAACCTCTCCGCCCAGCTGGCCGGTGCCGAGGGCGAGGGCATGAACGCTGCCACCGAGCACGTCCGCGCAGGGTTGGAGTTCGAGCGCCTGACGAAGGCCGCCGCCCAGTACGAGGAGACGGCACGCAGCATCGAGGCCGAGATCACCGCCCAGCAGGCCGCTGTGACCCAGAACGAGAACGCCCGCGCCGAGGCCGAAAAAGCGCAGGCCGACGCTGAAGCCGAGATGGCAAAGTACACTGCCGAGCTGGAAGAGTTGGGCGAAAGTACGGGCAGCCTGACGGCAGAGCGCGAAAAAATCACGGGCGAGCTTTCCGAAAAGCAGATGCAGCGCTTGGCCGACGAGAAGGACGTCAGCCTGCATGAGGCCGCCCTCGAAGGCCTGCAGAGCCGTACCGGCGAGGCCGAAGCCCGCGCCCGCGAGCTGCATGCCGCCATCGACGCCGCAAAGGCGAAGATCGAGGCCAACGAGCTGAAGATCGCCGAGATGGAACGCACCCGCGGCGAAAACCAGCAGAAAATTGCGGCGGCTGAACAGACCATCCGCACGGCCAACGCCGCCCGCATGGAGAAGGAAGCCGCCGTCGCAAAGCTGGGGCAGGACAACCGCGCCCTGACCGACGAGCGCGAGCGGATGAGCGGCGAGATGGCGCGCTTGGCCGAGCGCCGCACCGCCGCCGAGACCGAGCTGAACGACACGAACAGCAAGCTGTGGGAGGAATACCAGCTGACCGAGAGCGAAGCCCGCAGCCAGTGCGTGCCGTTTGAAAACCTGACCGAGCTGCGCCGCAGCGTGACCGAGGTGCGCGGCAAAATCCGCGCCCTTGGCAACGTCAACGTCGGTGCCATCGACGAGTACAAAGAGGTCAAGGAACGCTACGATTTTCTGAAAGCGCAGGTCACCGACGTCGAGAAGGCGAAGGCCGAACTGACGAAGATGATCGCCGAGCTGTGCAGCGAGATGGAAGAACTGTTCACGACGAGCTTCAAGCAGATCAACACCCACTTCCAACAGATTTTCCGCGAGCTGTTCGGCGGCGGTCACGCGCGGCTGTATCTGTCCGACGAGGCGAACGTGCTGGAATCCGGCATCGAGATCGAGGTCTCGCCCCCCGGCAAGGTCATCAAGAACCTGAGTGCGCTTTCGGGCGGCGAGCAGGCGCTGGTCGCTATCTCGATCTATTTTGCGATTCTGAACGTCAACCCCGCGCCGTTCTGCTTCCTTGATGAGATCGAAGCCGCGCTGGACGACGTCAACGTCGCGCGTTATGCGCAGTATCTGCGCCGCATGACCGACCATACCCAGTTCATCGTCATCACCCACCGCCGCGGCACCATGGAGGCCGCCGACGTCCTCTACGGCGTCACGATGCAGGAGGACGGCGTGTCGAAGATCCTGCGGCTGGATCTGGATAATGTCAGCGCGGATCTGATTACCTAAAAAGGGAGGCTATCATGGGCTTTTTCAACTTTTTCAAACGCGATATTTCGGAAGAGGAATTTCAGGAACAGCAAAAGGTCAAGCGCGGGCTGGAAAAGACCCGCACCGGCTTTTTCCAGAACATCGTCAACACGCTGACCCACGCGCAGATCGACGATGATCTGTATGACCAGCTGGAGGAACAGCTGATTCTGGCCGATGTCGGCCCCGCCTGCGCCGTGCGTCTGGTGGACGAGCTGCACGACGAGGTCGAAGAAAAGCACCTGAAAACCGGGCAGGAGGCGCTGGACGCCCTGCGCGGCATCATCTGTCAGGAACTGACCCCCCGCTACCCGATGGATTTGGACGGCAAGCCCGCCGTTATCCTCGTCATCGGCGTCAACGGCGTCGGCAAGACGACGACCATCGCCAAGCTGGCCGCGCTCTACAAAAAACAGGGCCGCCGCGTCATGCTGGCTGCGGGCGATACCTTCCGCGCCGCCGCCAGCGAGCAGCTGGAGCTGTGGGCGCAGCGCGCCGATGTGCCGCTGGTGCAGGCCGGCATGGGTGCAGACCCCGCCGCTGTCATCTTCGACGCCGTCAAGAGCGCGACCGCGCGCGGCTATGACATGGTCATTGCCGACACTGCAGGCCGCCTGCACAACAAGAAAGGCCTGATGGACGAGCTGTCCAAAATTTCCCGCAGCGTCAAGAAGGCCAGCCCAGAAGCCAGCCTCGAAGTGCTGCTGGTGCTGGACGCCATCACCGGCCAGAACGCCATCAGTCAGGCCGAGGAATTCTGCAAGGCCGCCAGCGCCACCGGCGTTGTGCTGACGAAGCTGGACGGCACGCCCCGCGGCGGCTGCGCGGTTTCCGTGTGGGAGAACCTTGGCCTGCCCATCCGCTTCATCGGCGTCGGCGAGAAGATCGACGACCTGATGGAGTTCGACGCGCAGACCTTTGTGGAATCGCTGCTGCCGGAAGCGGCACTGCAGAAGGATGAGAAAAAAGAGGAGGGCGAAGCATGATCGTCTGTGCCGCCAGCAATAACGCGGGCAAGCTGAAGGAGCTGCGCCGCATTTTGGAGCGCATGGGGCACGAGGTCAAGAGCCTGCGCGAGTTAGGGATAGACCTCGACCCCGAAGAAACCGGCACGACGTTTGCCGAGAACGCCCGCATCAAAGCCGAAGCGTTCTGCAAGGCCAGCGGCCTGCCCACCGTGGCCGACGATTCCGGCCTGTGCGCCGACGCGCTGGACGGTGCGCCGGGCGTCTACAGCGCCCGCTACGCCGGGCACCACGGCGACGACGACGCCAACAACGAAAAGCTGCTGCGCGAGATGGCTGACGTGCCCGCAGAAAAGCGCGGCGCAAAGTTTGTGTCGGCGGTCTGCTTTATGCTGCCGGACGGCCGCGCGCTGGAGGTCGAGGGCGAGTGCCCCGGCGAGATCGCGTTCGCCTTGCAGAACGGCGATTACGGCTTCGGCTACGACCCGCTGTTTATTCCCGACGAGTACGGTGCGCCCGACGGCAAGCACCCCAACACCGACCGGCGCAGCTACGCCCAGATGACCCCGGCAGAAAAGGACGCCATCAGCCATAGAGGCCGGGCGATGGAGAAACTGGAAGAAAAATTACCGGAGTTTCTCGGTTGAATGCCTTCCCCTGTGGGGGAAGGTGGCCGAGGCTCCGACCGAGGCCGGATGAGGGGCGGCGTTACCGATATGACCCGGTAACGGTCGGCCACGGCAAGCTCGCCCCTCATCAGTCGCCTGCGGGCGACAGCTTCCCCCCAAGGGGAAGCCTTTAGATGCATATATAACATATAAAAAAGGAGAACCCTATGTCTTTAACCAGCAAACAGCGTGCTGCCCTGCGCAGCGCGGCGAACACGATGGATCCCGTTTACCAGATCGGCAAGGGCGAGATCGACGAGACCCTGACGCAGGGCATCGCCGACTGCATCGCCGCGCGCGAGCTTATCAAGGTGAAAGTTCTGGAAAACAGCGAATATTCCGCCCGCGAGGCCGCTGACATCCTGTGCGAAGCCATCGGCTGCGAGTGCGTGCAGGTCATCGGCCGCAAGTTCGTGCTGTTCAAGCAGAAGAAAAAGGAAAGCGCCTACGCCGCCGTGCTGGCAAAATGAAAACACTGCTCTACGGCGGGACGTTCGACCCGCCCCATAATGGCCACATGAACAACCTGCGCGCGGCATTGGCGCTGGTGCGGCCTGACCGCGCCATCGTCATGCCCGCCGGTACACCGCCCCACAAGCACGCCAGCGCCACCCCGGCGGCGCTGCGCTTTGCCATGTGCCAATGCTTTAAATCGCTGTCCCCGGTCGTCGAGGTCAGCGATTGGGAAATTCAGCAGGGCGGGCGCAGCTACACCGTACACACGCTGGAATGGCTGCGCGGCCAAGACCCGGACGGCGCACTGTACCTCTGCGTCGGCAGCGACATGCTGCTGACATTTCAGGAATGGTACCGCTGGCAGGATATGCTGAAAATGGCTGCCCTCGTCGTCGAGAGCCGTACAGGCACCGACGAAGCCGCCCTGCACGCCGCTGCCGTTGATTTGGAACGTGTGGGCGGCCGGGTGTTGTTTGCCGAGGCCGAAAGTTACCCCTGCGCGTCCAGCGACATCCGCAGCGGGAAGATCCCGCCGATGCAATGGCCGGAGGTCTTGCCGAAGGAAGCGTTGGCGGTTGTGCGCGAAAATAAATTGTACGGGGCACTGTAGGGGGCGGGCATGCCCGCCCCGCAGCATAAAAACAGCAACCCGTTCAAGGGCAGATAAGACAAGGCCGAGGGCCGGACATGTCCGGCCCCTACAGAGCGGCCAAAGAGAGGGGAATCACCGCGATGGATTACACCGCAGCCAAAAAGCTCGTGAAGTCCAGACTCAGCGAAAAGCGCTGGACGCATACAAAAAATGTAAAAAAAATGGCGGTAAAGCTGGCAAAGCGCTGGGGTGCTGACCCGGAAAAGGCCGCTATGGCGGCAATTCTGCATGATTCCGCCAAGGAAATGCCCAAACAAGAATTGTTGCAGATTTTTGCCGATAATGCTATAATGGCAGAAAGTGCCCCTCAGCGCCCTTCGCCGGTGTGGCACGGCATCGCTGCCGCCATTCTGGCCGAGACCCAGTGGGGCATCACCGACCCGGAGATTTTGTCTGCCATCCGCTGCCATACCACCGGCAAGCCGGATATGTCCAAGCTCGATAAGATCCTCTACTTAGCCGACATGACCAGCGCCGAGCGCGACTGGCCGGGTGTGGAGGAGCTGCGTGCGCTGGAAATGGAAGACCTCGACCGGGCGCTGTGCGACGCCCTGAAGCGGAGCATTGATTTTGTGAAAGAAAAGGACGGCACGCTGGACCCTGAGAGCGTGGCCGCCTATGAGTATGCCAAAGCACATTTGAAGTAAACCCCATAAGCAGGGAGGAAAAACAATGAGCGAACCGCGTAAGCTGTACACCGGCAGCGCCTCCGGCGGTCTGGATCAGGAGCAGTACGAAGCTGCCCGCCGCCGTGCGCAGCAGTTGGCCGAACAGAACGCCCGCCGCCGCACCGTGCAGCAGCCCGTGCGCACCGCGCAGGGACGGCACATCAGCCAGCGACCCGTTGTGACCGAGCAGCCCGCCCCGGAGCCGGTGCAGGAGCAGCCCGTCCAGCAGCCGCAGGCCGACAACGCCCCGCGCGAGCTGACCTATGCCCAGCGTCAGGCCATGGCCTACCGCGCCGCGACCGAGCGCAAATACCGCGACACCTTGCAGTTCCAAGTGCAGCGCCCCCGCCGCACCGTAAACCGCCCGCAGCCCAGCGCGCAGCAGGCCGCCAATCAGCTGTATGGCCGCCAGCCTGCCGCCCAGCAGCGTCCCCGCGCACAGGTGCAGGAGCTGGACGTGCGCGGCGCACAGGGCAGCAAGCCGATGTACGACTATAACGCCGAGGGCGGCATCCAGATGGAGGACGCGGTGCAGCAGCCCGCCCGCCAGCCCGCAGCCCAGCCCCAGAAGGCCGTGCACCATGCCAAGGCAGCCTCCGGCGGCAACGGCGGCGGCCGCAAGCCCCCGCGCAGCCACGACGAGGATGAAGCCCCGCGCAAAAAACGCGGCGGCAAAAAGGGCGGCGACGGCAAGGGCGGCAAAAATAAAAAGAAGAAAAAGATCCGCTGGTGGCAGATCCTGCTCATCACACTGCTGGTTATTGCGCTGATCTTCGGCGGCGCGTTTGCGCTTATTATGGGATCGATCGCCCCGGCAGGCGGCAGCATCAAGCTGGATCAGCTCATCAACACGCCAAAGGAATTCCAAGGCAAGGAGCTGAACTTCCTGATGGTCGGCATCGACCGCTCGACCCAGAAGGAGGGCGACGACCTCAACGACGAGGGCGTCGACGACGGCAATACCGATATGATCCTCTACGTCCATTTCAACAATGAGACGGGCGAGATGAAGATGCTGCAGATCCCCCGCGATACGATGGTCACGACCGACCGCGGCGTGTCGGGCAACTACCGCATCAACAACATCGCCAAGACGCAGGCCGCGGACAGCAACAGTATGAACATGGCCGCCCTGTGCAAGCAGATTTCGAATATGTACCAGCTGCCGATCGATGGCTATATGACGATCCGTCTGGAAATGCTGGTGCAGCTGGTCGATTCGTTCGGCGGCATCGAGCTGTATGTCCCGCAGGAGATGGACTACGGCGGCAGCCACCTCGACCAAGGCTACCAGACGCTGAACGGCGATGCCTGCGAGTTCCTGCTGCGTACCCGCCACATCTACGTCAACGGCGACATCGGCCGCCTGAACATGCAGCGGCAGTTCTATTCGGCATTGTTCCGCCGCCTGAAGAGCATCGGCAACATCTGGGACGTCGCCAAGCTGACCCCCGCTGTGCTGAATTATATGGAGACCGACCTCAGTGCGTCGCAGCTTGTCGGCTTTGCGATCAGCGTGCTGAAAATGGATTCCAGCAAGATCATGATCTGCCAGATGCCCATCAAGATGGCTGGAAAGTACAACGGCGAGGCCGTCGTCTACCCGGCGCGGCAGGAGGACGCCGACCTGCTGAACCAGTATTTCCGCGAGAACACCGGCTTTGTGGATGCCAGCGCCTTGCAGCTCTGCGACGATGCGTCGGTGCTGGGCTTTGACCTGAGCGGCTACACGGCGACCGACTCGAACGTGCAGTTCATGGGGCAGCTGAATCAGGAGGCTGTCGACGCACAGCAGAACCAGAACCTTGATGGCTCGCACACGGTGGAATACGTCGATTCTGAGTCCACCGACACGTCCGACAGCACGGACAGCACCGATACTGCCGACAGCGAAAGCCAGCCGGCAGCGTAAAGATACTAGGAGAAACATCATATGGAAAGCAAAGAACTTGCGATTCGTCTGGCGCGGGCGCTGGACGCGAAGAAGGCCGTCAACGTGCACATCCTCGCCGTGGAAGACCTGACGACCGTTACCGAATATTTCGTCATCGCCACCGGTACGTCCACGACCCATGTCGGCGCACTGGCTGACGAGGCCGAGTTCCAGCTTGACCGCGAGGGCGTCAAGGTGCTGCGCACCGAAGGCCACGACGGCAAGCGCTGGGTGCTGCTGGACTACGGCAGCGTCATCGTCCACGTCTTCACGCAGGAGGCGCACGACTACTACGATCTGGAGCACCTCTGGGCAGATGCCACGGTCATGCCCGCCAGCGAGTGGATGCCGGACGACGCCGAGGCGTCGAAAGAATAAATAAAAGATAAAAGATAATAAAAAATGTGGAGTTTTGCGCTTGGCGCAAAACAAAATTCCCATATCCCCATTTTGAGCCGCGCAAGCGGCGATCCACCATATTTATTATCTTTTATCTATTATCTTTTATCTTAGAAAAGTGGGGAGAATATCATGAAATACGATTTCAAATCCGTTGAGGCCAAATGGCAGAAGGTGTGGGAGGACGAGGACACCTTCCACGTCGAGATCGACCATTCCAAGCCTAAATTCTACGCTCTGGTCGAGTTCCCGTACCCGTCTGCAGCCGGTCTGCACGTCGGCCATCCGCGCAGCTACACTGCGCTGGACATCGTCGCGCGCAAAAAGCGCCAGTGCGGTTATAACGTCCTGTACCCGATGGGCTGGGACGCTTTCGGCCTGCCGACCGAGAACTACGCCCTGAAAAACCACATCAACCCGGAGATCGTCACCGCTCAGAACGTCGCCCGCTTCAAGAGCCAGCTGAAAGCCCTTGGCCTGTCCTTCGACTGGGATCGCGAGATCAACACCACCGACCCCGAATACTACAAGTGGACGCAGTGGATCTTCGTCCAGCTGTTCAAGAAGGGGCTGGCCTACAAGAAGGAAACCACCGTCAACTACTGCACCGGCTGCAAGGTCGTTCTGGCAAACGAGGAAGTTGTCAACGGCGTCTGCGAGCGCTGCGGCAGCCCCGTCGTGCAGAAGAACAAGAGCCAGTGGATGCTGAAGATTACTGCCTACGCCGACCGCCTCATCAATGATCTGGACGATGTCGACTACATCGACCGCGTCAAGACCCAGCAGCGCAACTGGATCGGCCGCAGCCACGGTGCCGAGATCAACTTCGACACCACCGCGGGCGACACGCTGACCGTCTATACCACCCGCGCGGACACGCTGTTCGGTGCGACGTATATGGTTATCAGCCCGGAGCATGCCTTCATCAAGAAGTGGGTCGACGCCGGCCTCATCCGGAACGCCGACGCCGTCGCCGCCTATCAGGAGGAGGCTGCCCGCAAGTCTGACTTCGAGCGCACCGAGTTGAACAAGGAGAAGACCGGCGTCGCCATCGAGGGCGTCAAGGGCATCAACCCCGTCAACGGCAAGGAGATCCCCATCTTTATCTCCGACTACGTTCTGGCGACCTACGGCACCGGCGCGATCATGGCCGTGCCTGCCCACGACACCCGCGACTGGGAGTTCGCCAAGAAGTTCGACCTGCCCATCATCGAGGTCGTCAAGGGCAACGTGCCCAGCGATCTGGACAAGGAAGCCTTCACCGATGTCGCCACCGGCACGCTTGTCAACTCTGACTTCCTGAACGGGTTGTCCGTCGAGGATGCCAAGAACAAGATGTACGCTTGGCTGGAAGAGAACGGCAAGGGTCACAAGCAGGTCAATTTCAAGCTGCGCGACTGGGTCTTCAGCCGTCAGCGCTATTGGGGCGAGCCCATCCCCATGGTCTACTGCGAGAAGTGCGGCTGGGTGCCCCTGCCGGAGAGCGAGCTGCCGCTGCGCCTGCCGGAGATCAAGGACTTTGAGCCCGGCGAGAACGGCGAAAGCCCGCTGGCACGCCACACCGAGTGGGTCAACACCACCTGCCCGTGCTGCGGCGCACCCGCGAAGCGCGAGACCGACACCATGCCCCAGTGGGCGGGTTCCAGCTGGTATTTCCTGCGCTACTGCGACCCCCACAACAAGGATGCCATCGCCAGCAAGGAAGCGCTGGAATACTGGAGCCCCGTCGACTGGTACAACGGCGGCATGGAGCACACCACCCTGCACCTGCTGTACAGCCGCTTCTGGCATAAATTCCTGTATGACATCGGCGTTGTGCCGTCGAAGGAGCCGTACCAGAAGCGTACCTCTCACGGCATGATCCTGGGGCTCAACCCCCACGCGTTTGAGAACCAGCCCGACGCTGAGCGCAAGCGCCTGCTGGCCGAGTACGGCGACGAGAAGGGTGCGCGCAAGGCACTGGTCGAGAAGTACGGCGAGATGGCCGAGCACCCCATCGTCAAGATGAGTAAGTCCCTCGGCAACGTCGTCAACCCCGACGACGTCGTCAACGAGTACGGCGCGGACACCCTGCGTTTGTACGAGATGTTCATCGGCGACTTCGAGAAGGCCGCCCCGTGGAACACCTCCTCCATCAAGGGCTGCAAGCGCTTCCTTGATAAGATCTGGTCGATGAGCGAGAAGCTCGTCCCCGGCGAGGGCGTTCGCCCCGAACTGGAGGCCGTCGCGAACCGCACCATCAAGAAGGTCGGCGAGGACATCGACGCGCTGAAGGCCAACACCGCCATCGCCCAGCTGATGATCTACGTCAACGCCCTGAGCGACAAGGGCGGCGCGACGAAGGACGAGTACGAAGTCCTGCTGGAACTGCTGAACCCGTTCGCGCCCCACATGACTGAGGAGCTGTGGCAGCAGCTGGGGCACACCGAGCAGCTGGCCTACCACGCATGGCCGACCTACGACGAGGCCAAGTGCGTCGAGCAGACGATCGAGATCGCCGTGCAGGTCAACGGCAAGGTGAAGGCGCGCATCAAGGTGGCCGCTGCCGTCGAGAGCGCGGACGCCATCGCCGCCGCCAAGGCCGAGCCCGCCGTGGCCGAAGCCATCGCAGGCAAGACCATCGCCAAGGAGATCTACGTCAAGGGCAAGCTGGTCAATATTGCGGTCAAGGGCTAAAAAGAATGAGACTTTGCAAGGAAGATCGTAGAGTAAAAGTTATTGTACTCACCTACTAATGTGATATTGATGACTGTACTACAGACAGGTTGCATACATATTAATCAGTTGTGTTGGTAGTAGCACCTCAAATGCACTTTGCGAAGACAATAGTAGCTTTTTGACTATTTAAAGCTCCGAAAAGAAAGTATATTGCAACAGCCCTGTATTTGATGTTCAAATCAAATACAGGGCTGTTATTTGCACTTGCATTTTGTGCTATTATGCGATTTTAAAAAGATTGTAACTTCTAGGTTATTGCTTAAATTGATAAAGAGATATCGAGAAATAGAAATTGATACGGCTATGCGGAGAGCCAATTATCAACACAGGATTGTATACGAGTTCTCCAGTCATTTTCATCTGTTGATTGATCGCCCTGTTGCAAAACTAAATCGAGGAAACCACGAACATCAGTTGGCGCAGGCTGTGCATGATAGTTGTAGGAGTTCTCAACTAATTTCATAAATTGATCTAATTCAAGGGGAACGATCTTAGATTTCCCGCCATACAAAGCAATAGACAAATGATTTAATCCATAAAAGTGGGCAAGTGTTGCGGCATTGATAGTGGGAGCTATAAACAAACAATAAGTGTCCTTTCCAGATTTCTTTCTTAATTGCCCATAATGTCGCGCTACGGGCTCGCCTTCTGCTTCATATTGACGTTGTCCTGATTGCATAGTAACCTCTACAGATAGGGCGTATTCGCCATAGTCACATTCAATGTCAGGCATATTGCCAGAAGCAGTAGACAACGGTTGTCCCATATCATCGAATTTAAAGTTGCCATGAATTGAACCACCATCAAGCATAGTCATTGCACGCCATGTATTATATTCCAACATTAATGGTGCGTCGTAATATTCATCAGATACAATTTCGTTAAAAGTATCGATAATCTCAGAATATAGTGCATACGATTTTATTTCCGCAACCTGTGCATGAATAACGCGTTCCTTGTGTTGGGCTGCTATATCGTCACGTAAATCCTTTAAGTGTTCAACATCTAAAGGAATTAGTTCTCGCCGTGTGTGGTTGCTTATCCGCAAAATTACATCAATGAGGTTGTCCTTGTTATCGGTATATAGAACAGGAATATCAGCGGCAAAAAGATATTCTTTATATGCTATTGTATCGTTAATGAATACAGGGCTTCTATCGACTGTCGATAAAATAAAATCGACATCACAGATTTTATCTTCAAAAATAGATATTGTCCGACTTTTATGAGTAATAGACACAAGCCCAGTGTAGCGCAAATACCTAAAACAAGCATCTGTGTAATCACGCCAATTACCTTTCTGTGTTTTAACAAACTTCTTGAGGCTAGTGTCTCGCGTTTCACGTGTTCTTGTGTTGCCAGATGCGATTCTGTCTGCATAAATTTCTAGTATTGCGGCTTCTAATGTTTCGTTTACAAACCATTTGTATTCTCCGCGTCGTTGCTCCTTTTCAGTCCTAAACGCTAGTATTTTATCTTTAATAATGTCATATTTCCGATAATCAGTTAATTGCATTCCGAAAATTTTTAATTCATCAAAAGTCAGGTGGCCAAGATCTCTAACTAAGCGCAGAATCTCAAGATAAGGTCGTACATAGAAAGTACCATGATTTTTTGCATTTTCTGTGTGGAAAGGGGACGGTAGTTGAAACTTTAACAGTTGCCGTAAGAAAATCTCTTGTGTGCGTTTTCCACTAATTAATAACTTTCCTGCATCTGTTAATTTAATATACGGCTTTAAATCAACAAAGCCTAATGCTTTTGGTGCTCGAGTTATTCTGTCTCGTGCACTAAAAGTCTTGTCAGATGGGGAACCAATCCCCTCAAAGAAACTACTTTTAGCCAACTCGTTGATAAATTGTTCCTGTGTTGCTTTGTTCCATGGCTTCCCTTCAAATTTTTCATGTAGTAAAGCAATTTCTGGTATCATTTTTACCGGTGAACGCGGGGATGTAGTGAAAAATAAAACTTTACTATCTAGCCTTGCCATGATTTTTCCACCTTTATTAATAATTCTTCACGACTATATGCATTTTATCGTTCTTGAATCGATTACGGATGTTTACTGCGTAATTTTTATAGTACTCATCAAAGATATAATTTCCGTATAATTCCATTGTTAAGGGGGTTTTACCAATTATCATAAGTGCGCGACAGGGGAGATTCCTAAAGTCAGCGGCTAAACGACGGTGTTCTGCTTCATCAAATCCATTCATCATATCAATATTACCATAATCATTGAATACGCAGTCATATGGTGGATCGAGAAAAATAAAATCGTTTTCTTGCGCCATTTCAAATATACGACTATAATCAAGATTATACAAATCGGCACGTTGGAGCAAGTCGCTATGCTGTTGGGTGACTAACTTTGTATTCAAGTTAGGATAACGCCCAAAGGGAACGTTGTATTCACCGCTGCCATTATACCGTATCATACCAGAGTAAGCAGTTTTGTTGATAAAAAAATACAGAACACCGTCCAAAAATGTACCATCGGGGTGATTGAATAAATCACGCATATGGTAGTATAGTTTTTCATTTGCATTTGGAACTTTGATGTCTGGTGTAGCGGCTTTTAATTTTTTAAAAGTTGCTTGATTTTCTTCATATAGATTTTGTAATACGTTGAGTTGCTGTCGCATCAATGGATACTGTTCTTTCAGTTGCGTATAGAAAGTCATTAAACGTTCATTAACATCGTTAATGACTGCGTTTTCAGGTTCAAGATAAAAGTATAACGCACCTCCTCCGAAAAAAGGCTCTATATAACGTTCAAAATCGTCTGGGATGTATTGAAGAAAGCGCGGTATTTCACGTGACTTTCCGCCACGATATTTTAATACAGGGTTCATTGAATGATCCTCGCTTTCATTTTGAGATAATATAGTTTATAATATAGTTTATTATAGCAAATTTGGCTTTTGTATTCAAGAAAAATAACATTTAAGTTTTTGAGTGTCCTAAGACCTTATGTGCCTACCACAGCCATTGTTTACAAAAGTGTAAAACTACGCTATAATAAAACCAACAAAAACTTTGACGAAAGCAGGTCACACCATGCTCATCAGTCTGATCGTACCCTGTTACAATGAAGAAGAAGCGATGCCGCTTTTTTATAAAGAAGCCTCCCGCGTGGCGGCAGAGATGAAAACCAGCCATGGCGCGGATTTCGAGTTCATCTTTGTGGACGACGGCTCCCGCGACGGCACGCTGCGCGTCGCGCGCACGCTCCACGCGCAGGACCCCCGCGTGCGGTATGTCTCGTTCAGCCGCAACTTCGGCAAGGAGGCCGGCATCTACGCCGGTCTGCAGGCCGCCAAGGGCGATTACGTTGCCACGATGGACGCCGACCTGCAGGACCCGCCCGCGCTGCTGCCGCAGATGCTGGACACCCTGCTGACCGGCGAGTACGACTGCGCCGCCACCCGCCGCACCACCCGCAAGGGCGAGCCGCCGCTGCGCAGCTGGTTCGCGCGCAAATTCTACCAGATCATCAACAAAATGTCCGACACCGAGATCGTCGACGGCGCGCGGGATTTCCGCCTGATGAGCCGCAAGATGACCGACGCGGTGCTCAGCATGGCCGAGTATAACCGCTTCAGCAAGGGCATTTTCAGCTGGGTCGGCTTCAAGACGAAGTGGTTCGATTACGAAAACATCGAGCGCGTCGCCGGTACGACGAAGTGGAACTTCTGGGGGCTGTTCAAGTACTCCATTGAGGGCATTGTCGGCTTCTCGACGACGCCGCTGCTGATCGCGGCGGGCGCGGGCGTGCTGTTCTGCCTGCTGGCGTTCATTGGCATCATCTTTGTCATCGTCCGCGCACTGATGTTCGGCGACCCGACGTCCGGCTGGCCGAGCCTTGTCTGCATCATTCTGCTGGTCAGCGGCGTGCAGCTGTTCTGCACCGGCATCGTGGGCGAGTACCTTGCCAAAACCTACTTGGAGGTCAAGCACCGCCCCATCTACATCAAGGCGGAAACGGAAGAGGACGCCAAATGACGGCCTGGCAGGAAACATTGGCTGCGTGGTGGCGGCGCAGCTTCCGGCCGCTGCTTGTGGCGGTGCTGGTGGGCTGCGGCGTCCACTACACGATCTACTCGAACAACCTCATCAACTTTGACGCCGAGCACGTCGGCTCGCTCTACATCGCGGACGGCTGGGCGGAGCGCCTGTATTGGGAGACCCAGCAGGGGCGCTGGGCGCTGCGGCTGGTGGACATGCTGCGCGGCGGCATCAACCAGCCCGCGCTGGCGGCACTGCTGATGCTGCTGCTCTACGCGGTGGCAGGCGTGATGCTGACCGAGCTGTTCGCCGTGCGCGGCCGTCTGGCGAAATATCTCATCCCGCTCACCCTCGTCTGTGCGCCCTATGTGGCCGAGGTCGAGACCTACCACTATTGCAATGTGTCCTACGCGCTGTCGTATCTATTGGCGGTGCTGGCCGTGCAGGCTGCCGTCAGTGACCGGCGGTTCCGCTGGCTGGCAGGCAGCGCGGCGCTGGCCTTCGCGCTGGGCTTGTATCAGGCAAACTTAGGCGCGGCGGCGGGGCTTTGCGTCATGCTGCTGGTGCTTTTGCTGCTGCGCCAGCCGGAGGATTGGCACACCCTTGGCCGCACCGCAGGCCGTATGCTGCTGATGGGCGGCGTAGGCGCGGCGCTGTACATGGTGATTTTGAAAATATTTCTGGCTGTCTACCACACCGAGCTTGCGGCCATCAACGGCATCAGCGGCGTCGGCCTTGGCCTGCTGCTGAAGCTGCCGTTGGGCATCAAAAACGCGTGGTATGATTTTTACGCCTACTTCTGCACGCACGCCGTGGCGCAGAACCACTACGGCCAGCGCGCCGGGTATCTGCTGCTGTTTTTGCTGGCGGGTTACGCGCTGGTGCGGTGGCTGTGGCAGCTGCGCAGCGGCAAAACGACGGCTGCGGTGCTGGTGCTGCTGGCCTTGCTGCCCGTTGCCGTGAACGTGACCGATGTGCTGAACACCGAGACGCTCATCTCGCTGCGGATGGCGGGTGGGCTGGCGACGGTCGTGCCGTTTGCCGTTGCCCTCCTCGATGCATCGCCCCGCGCGAATCCCCGCACAGCGCTGGCGTGTGCCGCCTGCTGTGCTGTGCTGCTGCGCGGCTTTGCGGTGCAGGTCAACAACGACGCGGCGGTGCTTTTGCAGCAGAAGACGATGATCGTCAGCTTTGCGAACCGCCTCTGCGCCCGGCTGGAACAGGAGCCCGACTACCAGAACGGCGCGCCGGTGGTGATCCTCGGCGAGCCGAAGCACAGCTTCTACAGCGAGGTCTCCGCCCTGACGCCCCGCGCCAGTGAGCTGGTGCAGGCGGGGCAGCTGTCGTTCGATGTGACGTTCAACGGCCACGGCTGGTACATGCTGTTCTGGGACGAGCTGGGCGTCCGGCTGAACGAATGCGAGGACGAGATGATCCGCGGCATCTGCAACACTGAGGAGTTCAAGGCCATGCCCTGCTACCCGCAGGAAGGGTGCGTTAAGACCATCGCGGGCGTCGTCACGCTGAAAGTGGCCGACATCCGGTGACGCGACAAAAGAATCACTTCTGACCACATCCCCGCCTGACCGGCGGGGATTTTTTGTGTAAAATTACGGGAAGATGCCCTGCGCCGGATTGTAATTTCTTCGACAAAATGTTACACTATAGGTATCTAATCCCCGCATATATTTTACCCTAAGTGAGGTCATCAGCCGTGCCAGAAGAACGCAAGATCCGCCGCACCCCCGCCGCCGCGCCCACCCCGGCGCAGCCGCAGGCCGGGCAGCCCGCCGCAAAGGAACAGCCCGCTGCGCCCCGGCGCCCCGCTGCCAAGCCGCCCAAAAAGCGCAAGCCCCTCAGCAAACGTCAGCGGTACAACCGCACCGTGCTGGGGTCGTGTTTGCTCTGCCTTGCGGCGGTCATTATCTTTGCGGTCGTGCTGGTGCGCTGCACCGCCGAGGAGGAGACCCCCGCGACGGCGGACTTTGGTACGCCTGCCGCTGCCTGGCAGAAAAACGAGCTGGGCTACTACTTCAACTCCAGCGGCGAGGCCATCCCCGGCGCGGTGCTGAAGGGCATCGACGTGTCGAAATTTCAGGGCGAGGTCGATTGGGAGACGGCCAAAAACGCCGGCATAGACTTCGCCATCATCCGCTGTGGCTTCGGCGGCGAGTGGGACGGCGCGGAGGAAGGCTGGGCGCAGGACGACCCGCAGTGGCGGCGCAACGCCGACGAGTGTACCCGTCTGGGTATCCCCTTCGGCACCTATCTCTACTCCTACGCGACGACCGAGGAGGAAGCCTGCAGCGAGGCCGACCACGTGGCGCGGCTGCTGGGGCTGCGCGCGCCGGAGCAGGAGGGGCTGGACGACTACACCGCCAACCCCTACAAGCTGTCCTACCCCGTGTACTACGACTTGGAGGATAAATCCATCAGCGGCGTGCTGCCGTCGGAGATGTACGCCATCATCCGCGCCTTCTTCGGCCGCCTGAGTGAGTACGGCTACACCGGCGAGGAGGGCATCTACGCCTCGCTGAACTGGGTGCGGGCGCGCTTCAACGATTCGATCTTTGACAACTGGGACGGCAGCAACCTCTGGATCGCCCGCTTCGGTGACAGCCTTGACTACACCGGGAAATACAACATGTGGCAGTGTACTTACAGCGCCCCCGGCGCGGACTACGGCGTGCAGAGCGACACGGTGGACATCGATTTCGTCATGCGCCCCTTCACGATCGAGGACGCGAACAACCGCACCGGCAAGGCCTACACGCCGGTCTACGTCAACGATACCCGCACGATGGAGCTGCAGCTGGACGCCAAGGGCGCGCGCGCCATGCTGACGACGAGCGAGCCCACCGAGGCCGACCACGGCCGCCGGGTGTTCTGGACGTCCAGCGACGAGAGTGTTGCGACGGTGGATAAATCCGGCGTCGTGCGCGCCCGCGCCGACAGCGGCGAGTGTACGATCACCGGCACGTTAGCGGACGGCACCGAGACGGTCTCCTGCCGCGTGCGGGTCGGTACGATCACTGTGCCGGTCTACGTCACGGCGGGGCTGGCGGGCGACCGCACGCTGCTGGCGGATGCGGCGGCGCTGAAGGCCTCGACCCCGGATTCTATCCTGCTGGACGCGGGCAACAGCTTGCACGGCACCGCCAGCGCCAGCCTGACCGGCGGCATGGACATGATGTCCGGTTTCTCGGCAGCGGGGTACGACATGCAGGCGATTGCGCTGAACGACCTCGCCTACGGCACGACCCGCCTTGTCAGCGACGCCAACATGGCCAGCGGCTCGTCGCTGGCATCGAACCTGCTGGACACCGAAGGGGTGCCCATCCTCTACCGCTCGACCAGCTGGAACCGCAACCGCGTCACCGACGGCCAGTACACTTTCGTTGCGCGCGCGGGACACCGCATCGGATTCTTCGTCGTGAACGACCCGGCGCAGGCCGGTACGACGGCGTCGGCCTTCGGCGAGTTTGTCACCGCGAAGGACTGGAAGACCAGCGCGAAGGAGCAGATCAAGGCGCTGAAAGAACAGGACTGCGACACCATCATCGCCATCGCGGCCACCGCCCCGGCGGACAGCGATTGGCAGAAGGTGCTGCTGAACAGCGGCGTGACGGCGGTCATCGACGCGACGGCCACCGAGAGCGATAACGCCAGTGTGCTGGCGGCCGGGCTTGGCCTGAACGGCATCGCTCAGCTGAACCTCGTCTACGAGCCGGGTGCGGAGACCGCCGCAGTGGAGGTGCAGCCCACGGTCAACGCCGACATGCTGCAGAATGGCCGCGCCGTCTGGGAAAACCTGCGCACGACGTCCGACACGGACACGGCGCAGAGCGACGCCGCAGACGCTGCCGACCCGGAGAAGAATACCGCTGCCGCCGAGGGCGTCGACACCGCCGCCCCGACCGAGAGCGCCGATGAGACAAAGCAGGCGGGCGCGGACGCCTACGCCTACGCGTCCGACCGCATCGCCGAGCTGGACGCCGACGACCAGAGCATCTTCTACACGCCGCTGTTTACCTACGCCGAGAACCCCGACGCCGACCGCACGATCAGCTTTGGCAACTATGTGGCCGCGCTTTACGCCGAGATCGTCGCGAACGACACGGCCAGCGGCCTGCCGGAGGGCGCGGAGGCCGAGGCCTTTGCGGGCGGCGTGACCGAGCTTGCCTACGGCGACATCACCCGCGGCGATCTGCTGAACGCCCTGCCCGCCACGGCGCGCATCCAGCTTGTCAGCATGAGCGCCGATGCCGCCAAGGCGCTGGCCGAGAGCGGCGCGGTAAGCCGCGTCTACGCAAACAGCCTGACCGAGTACGCGCCGGAGGGCGACACAGCCTATGTGGTGACTGACAGCATCACGCTGGCGGCTCTGGGCACAGAGTACACCTTGCTGCGGGATTACGGCGATGTGTTCTGGGCGGTGCGGATGAACATCAACGACCTGACAAACAATTTCAATGATCCCCTCACCATGCCCGAAGCCCCCCAGCGCGGTGTCGGGCGAAAGGGGTAAAAAGCCAAGGGGAGGCGTATTCCATGAAACTGACATTTTTAGGGGCTGACCGCGAAGTGACCGGCAGCTGCACCCAAGTGGAGGCCGCAGGTCATCGCTTCCTGATCGACTGCGGCATGGAGCAGGGGCGCGACGTATACGAAAACGCAGACCTGCCCTGCGCCCCCGGCACCTATGAGGCGCTGTTGCTGACCCACGCCCACATCGACCACTCCGGCCGCATCCCGTACCTGTACAAAAACGGCTACCGCGGCCTCATCTACACCACCGACGCCACCCGCGACCTCTGCGCCATCATGCTGGAGGACTCTGCCCACATTCAGGAGCAAGAGGCCGAGTGGAAAAACCGCAAGGCCATGCGCAGCGGCGCGGCGATGATCGAGCCGGACTACACGGTCGAGGATGCGCAGAACGTCATGAAGCAGTTCGTGCCCTGCCCGTATGAGGCGTGGCAGACGCTGTTTGACGGCGAGCAGGGGCGCGTCGAGATGCGGTTCACCGACGTGGGGCACCTGCTGGGCAGCGCGTCGATCTCGCTGCGCGTCACCGAGCCGGGGCGCGCGCCGGAGATCATCGTATTCTCCGGCGACATCGGCAACCTGCACCAGCCGCTCATCAAGGATCCGGCCAACCCCGGCCACGCCGACTACCTCGTCATGGAGTCCACCTACGGCGACCGCAGCCACGGCCCCAAGCCAGACTATCTGGGCGAGCTGACCGCTGTGCTGCAGTCGACCTTTGACAAGGGCGGCAACGTTGTCATCCCCAGCTTTGCCGTGGGGCGCACACAGGAGCTGCTGTACTTCTTCCGCCAGATCAAGGCGGAAAAACGGGTCAAGGGACACGAGAATTTCCCGGTCTTTGTGGATAGCCCCTTGGCGAGCAAGTCGACAACGATCTTCCGCGAGAATTTCGCCGAGTGCTATGACGACGAGGCGCTGACCTTGGTGCAGAGCGGTCAAAACCCGCTGCAGTTCCCCGGCCTGCACATCAGCGAGACGAAAGAGGACTCGATGGCCATCAACGTCGACCCGACGCCGAAGGTCATCATCTCGGCCGCCGGCATGTGCGATGCCGGGCGCATCCGCCACCACCTGAAATACAACCTTTGGCGGCCGGAGTGTACGGTGCTGTTCGTTGGCTACCAAAGCCCCGGCACGCTGGGCAATGCGCTGGTGAACGGCGCGAAGGAGGTCAAGCTGTTCGGCGAGCCGGTGCAGGTCAAGGCGCGCATCGCGAAGCTGGGCGGCTTGTCCGGCCACGCCGATCAGGACGGGCTGGCTGCGTGGCTGCACGCCTTTGACGAGAAGCCGAAGTTCGTATTCGTCAACCATGGCGAGGACGCCGTGGCCGAGCATTGGGCCGAGCGGCTGAAGGCCGAGGGCTACGAGGCCGACGCGCCCTACAACGGCTCGGTCTGGATCGCGGCCGAAGGCCGTGTGGCCTGCGCCGAGGTGGGCAACACCCGCAAGATCGTCCGCACCGCGCAGCCGGCCGCCGTGCGCAGCAGCGCCACCTACGACCGCCTTGTCAACATGGGACAGCGGCTGATGGCCGTCATCCAGAGCAATCAGGGCGGCGCGAACAAAGACCTTGCAAAATTCGCCGACCAGATCGCAGCACTGTGCGACAAGTGGAACAGATAAAGGGGTATTCAATTTGTGGCATCCCATTAAACATTACAAGACCATCCACCACCATAAAATGCTCGTGATGAAAAACTGCTTTCGCTGCGGGCTGTACTGGCAGGGGCTGACCCATGATCTGAGCAAGCTCTCGCCGGTGGAGTTCTGGGCGGGGGCGAAGTACTGGCAGGGGACGTGCAGCCCCAACAATGCCCAGCGTCAGGCCGAGGGCTACAGCGCGGCTTGGCTGCACCACAAGGGGCGCAACAAGCACCACTTGGAATACTGGATCGACTACGCGCCCGACGGCGATCACGCCATGGCCGGGATGCGGATGCCCGCAAAATATGTGGCCGAGATGGTCTGCGACCGCATCGCCGCCAGCAAAAACTACAAGGGCGACCGGTACACCGACGCCGCCGCGTGGGAGTACTACGACCGCAGCCGCGATCACTACATCCTGCACCCGGAGACCCGGCGCGAGTTGGAAGCCTGCCTGCTGATTTTGCGCGACGAGGGCGAGGACGCCTGCTTCCGCTACATCCGCACCCAACTTCTCGGCAAGAAAAAGTAAACACAGACAAAAACACCCCCGCACGGCGCGAACGCTGTGCGGGGGTGTCTGTATGTACGTTTATTCGGTGACCGCCGTGTCAGTGGGGACATCTGCGACGGTCTGCTCAGCAGCAGTCTGGCCGGCCGAGGTGTCGGCGGCGGGCGCTTCGGTCACAGTGGGCGCAGGCTCAGCGGTGACTTCGGGGACTGCTGTGGCCTCCGGGGTGGGAGTCGGCGTCTCCTCCACCGGCGGCGCGGTAACTTCCGGTGCAAGGGTAGGCGTCACCTCGACAGGGGGCTGGGTGATCTCCGGCGTGGGCGTCGTGGTCTCCTCACCGGAGGTGTTGTTCTGCCAGCTGTCGGCATTGTTGTAGTTTTCACCGTCAGTGCTTTCGCTCTCGGATTCAGAGTCCGGCGCTTCGGTAACGGTGGGGGTGTCTTTGGCGGCTGTCGAGGTGACGACCGGCACCGTGTAGACGACGGCGTCCTTGTCGCCGGTGTGGCGTGGGGCGGTCGTCAGGGCGGGACGGTCGTCCTCGGTGATGTAGCTGTGGGTGCGCACGTAAGTAAACAGCGCGTCCATCGCCGTGCGGGTCAGGTGGATGCCGTCGCTCGTCTCTACATAGCCGCTCTTGGCGTAGCCGGTGGTGCTGTCCTTGAGGGCCTCGGCGCTGTTCAGAAACTTCCAGCCCTTTTCCTTGCACATCTCCACGAGAGCCTTGTTGAATTCGTCCACCTGTGTCTGGGTAAGGCTCTGGTTGGAATGCTGCTGGCCGATCGGCGGGATCGAGTTGACGATAATATCCACGCTGGGGTAGGCGGTGACGACTGCCTCAATGCCGGTCTGGTAGTTTTTGATGAAATCGGCAGTCTTGTAGCTGGGGTTCAGATCGTTCGTGCCGAAGGTCAGGATGACCCGCTTGGGCTGCAGCAGTGCCACGGCCTGCGGCATCGTGACATAGCTCGACGCCGAGCTAAGCTGCACGCAGGCAAAGGTCGCCAGCGATTTCGCCGTCATGCCCACCGAGCCGATGGCGTTGTCATAGCTGCAATAATCGAACATGCGGTACATGCGCGCCGTATTGCTGTCGCCGAGGAAAAGCGTTTCGTCAACATAGCTCTCGCCCGCGTCGTCCGACGTTTCCAGAATGGTCGTGTTGTACGCCTGTGTGTCGATGGTGTTCTGCTCCTTGTCATAGCCGCTTTCGGTCACCAGCGGTTCGCTGTCCACAGTGACGTCGGCGCTCTGGGGGTCCGTGCCGAAGCGCAGTCCGCCGGTCAAGGCCAGTGAGATGCCGATGCTGACCAGCAGCATCACGCTGCACAGCGCCAGCACTAAGTACATTTTGCTGCGCATATCCAGCGCTTTTTTCTTGGTTCTGGTTTTGCCTGCCATGGAATATCCTTTCGCAAAAAGCGTAGTAATAAAGCATATAGTCTTATTTTACTACATTTCCGAGGCAAGTACCAGTCTTTTTGCAATATTTACATAATTTCCCGCAAAACCGCCCCCATAACACAAAACCCCCGCCGAAGCGGGGGTAAACAGAAATGAGGATGGCGTAATGTAAGGCTTCCCCTGCGGGGGAAGCTGTCACCGAAGGTGACTGATGAGGGGCGGTGTTTTTGTTATTGCCCGTTGCCGGGTTGCTGCGGGAAGTTCGCCCCTCATCCGGCCTGCGGCCACCTGCTCCCCTTCTGGCGCTGAAGCGCCACCTCCCCCGTATCGGGGGAGTCTGTCCCTCAGGGGAAGGCTTTAGAAGGAACGTCTTATTCCTTCGGCAGCAGGTGTGCCTTTTCCAGCGCGGGGCGCAGGGCGATGTACAGGATGACCGCGCAGACGGTGGACAGCAGCGAGTTGACAAGCGTCACGCCGCTGGTGATCTTCGTCACGACCGAGACGAACTCCGCAGGCTGGCCGAAAATGTACAGGTTGCGGAAGTAGCCGATGAACGGGTCAGTGAAGACGTTCACCAGCAGGCCGCTGAACGCAGACGCCGTGACGGCGGCGACGTACTTGACCTTGTTGTCAGTGGGGAAGGTTTTGAGGTGGATGACCTTGTGCGCGACAGCGCCGCAGACCAGACCGATGATGAACTTTAAGATAAAGCTCGTGATGGCATAGCCCGGATCACCGGCTACAATGTCGGCCAGTGCCAGACCGATCGCACCGGCCAGACCGCCGGACACGCCGTCCAGCAGCATGGCGGTCAACGCCGTGAAGGTGTTGCCTAGGTGGAAGCTCGACCCCGTGCCGAAGACGTTCGGGATGCGGAAGAACTCGTAGGCGACAAAGCTCAGGGCGGCCATGATGCCGATGATACTGATTTTCTGCACGGTGAATTTCGTTTTGGTAAGCGCTGCGATCAGCAGTGCCAGCGCCACTACTACAAACAGCAGCAGCCACATCGTTGCGGTAGACATAGTTTTCATGCTCCTCTATTGACTTTTTCCCTCCGGAAAGGTATGTTTTTATTATACTGATTTCTGGCCTTGAATAAATGCCCAGTTTTTGATTTTTTTATGGTGCCAGATGGGAGGCCACCGATGATCGAACTGAACCCCAGCCTGAAAACGCCGCTGTACGAGCAATTGTACGCCGCCCTTGCCGACGAGATCCGCACCGGCCAGCGCGCCCCCGGCACGCCGCTGCCCGGCCGCCGCACGATGGCCGCGCAGCAGGGCGTCAGCGTCAACACGGTGGACGCCGCCTACCAGATGTTAGCCGCCGAAGGCTTGGCCGAGCCGCGCCCCCGCAGCGGCTTTTACGTGCAGAAAACCTACGGCATGCTGCACAGCCGCCCGCGCCGCGCGGCTGCCGCGCCGGCACCCGCCGCGCCGCCGCCCGCTGAGTGCCCGCCGCTGTACGATCTGTCCACCGGCAGCGTCGACACGGCGCTGTTCCCGGCGCGCAGCTGGGGGCGCATCCAGAAGGAACTGCTCTATCAGCGGCCGGAGTTATTACAGCGCGGCGAGATGCAGGGCGACGCGCCGCTGCGCGCACAGATTGCGGAATATCTGTCGGTATATCGCGGGGTCGAGTGTACGCCGGAGCAGATCATCGTCGGCGCGGGCATCGAGTACCTGCTGGGGTGCCTTGCGCACCTGTTCAGCGACAGCATGGCCGCCATCGAGAACCCCGGCTACTCCCGCACGCGGACGGTCTTGCAGAACAGCGGTATCCCCTGTACGCTGGTCGACATCGACCGCGAGGGTCTGCCCGCCGACGCGCTGGAAAAAAGTGGTGCGAACCTCTGCTATCTGACGCCGAGCCACCATTTCCCGACCGGCGTCACGATGCCCGCGCCCCGCCGCGCACAGCTGTTGGCGTGGGCGGCGGCGCAGCCGGGACGGTACATTCTGGAGGACGACTACGACTCGGAGTTCCGCTTCGACACGCGGCCTTTGCCCAGTCTGCAGGGCATGGCCGGCCCCGACGGCACGGTCGTCTACCTGACGACCTTTTCCAAAAGCCTCGCGCCCGGCATCCGCATTGCCTGCATGGTGTTGCCGCAAAGCCTGCTGGCGCGCTACCGGCGGGATTTTGCCACCTATGCGAACACGGTCAGCCGGTTCGAGCAGCAGACCCTCTGCGAGTTCATGGCGGGCGGGTATTTCACGCGGCATCTGGCACGGATGCGCCTTGCCTACAAGCGCCGGATGGAGGCCTTCGCGGCGGCGCTGCGGGCGGCACTGCCCGGTGTCGAGCTGGACGGCGTACACAGCGGCCTGCACTTTTTGCTGACGCTGCCCGGCGCGGGCGGCGAGCGCGCGATGGTGGAGACCGCCGCAAAGCAGGGTGTGCGGTTGCGCGGCTTGAGCGAGTATTATCTGGCAAGGCCGGAGCTTTGCCGCGCAGATACCGTCGTGGCGGGCTATTCCGCCCTGCGGGAGGAGGACGTCGAAGCCGTGGCACAGGCACTGGCGCGGGCGTGGAAGTGAAGGCTTCTCGCTGCCCGCTTACCGTTATAACCAACAAAAAAATCCGCCGAGGTTTACGCCCCGGCGGAATTCTTTATAACAATTTATACCTTACTCATACAGAGGGAACTTCTCGGTCAGTGCCTCGACCTTCTTCGCAACTTCGTCCTTTTTGCCCTCGAAGTCGAAGATGCAGTCGGCGATGCAGTCAGCGATGATCTTCATCTCCTCGACGCCCATGCCGCGGGTCGTCACGGCGGGGGTGCCGATGCGCACGCCGCTCGTCACAAACGGGCTGCGCTTCTCGCCGGGGACGGTGTTCTTGTTCGCGGTGATGTGCACCTCGTCCAGATTGTGCTCCAGCTCCTTGCCGGTGCAGTCCTCGTCGGTCAGGTCGATCAGCAGCAGGTGGTTGTCCGTGCCGCCGGAGACCAGCTTCACGCCGCGGGCGGTCAGCTCGGCTTCAAGCGCCTTCGCGTTCTCAACGATTTTGCGGGCGTACTCCTTGAACTCCGGCTTCAGCGCCTCGCCAAAGCAGACGGCCTTCGCGGCGATGACGTGCTCCAGCGGGCCGCCCTGCGTGCCGGGGAAGATGGCGGAGTTGATGCGCTTGATGATATACTCGTTGTTCGTCAAAATCAGACCGCCGCGGGGGCCGCGCAGCGTCTTGTGGGTCGTGGTGGTGACCACGTCGGCGTAGGGCACGGGGCTCTGGTGCTGGCCGCCTGCGACAAGGCCCGCAATGTGCGCCATATCGACCATCAGCATCGCGCCGTAGCCGTGGGCGATCTCGGCCAGCTTCTCAAAGTCGATGGCGCGGGGATAGGCCGACGCACCGGCGACCAGCAGCTTGGGGCGGACCTTCGCGACCTGCTTGGCCAGCGCGGCGTAGTCGATGCGGCCATCCTCGGCGGAGACGCCGTAGGAGACAAAGTTGTAGTTCTTGCCGCTCATGTTCACGGGGGAGCCGTGGGTCAGGTGGCCGCCCTGGGACAGGTCCATGCCCATGACGGTGTCGCCGACGTTCAGCAGCGCAAAATAGACGGCTAGGTTGGCCTGTGCGCCGGAGTGCGGCTGGACGTTGGCATACTTCGCGCCGAACAGCTTGCAGGCGCGGTCAATGGCGATCTGCTCGACCTGGTCGACGTACTGGCAGCCGCCGTAATAGCGGTGGCCGGGGTATCCTTCCGCGTACTTGTTCGTCAGCACGCTGCCCATGGCCGCCATGACGGCGGGGGAAACGATGTTCTCGCTGGCGATCAGCTCAATGTTCTGGCGCTGGCGGCCCAGCTCACGCTGCATAGCCGCGCCCAGCTCGGGGTCATAGCTCTCCACAAAGCCGATGGTGTCGATAATGTCCTTGTACATACTGCTTTCCCTCCTGATATATATGCTGTCCACGGCGGGCGCATACAGGATGCGCCCTTACAGGGGGCGCAGGGGCGGATTCCCTATCCGCCCGCAGCCGTCCCCGCCGTCGAACATTCCCCTTACAGCGTCCCCTTGGTGGACAAAACGCCGTCGATGCGCGCATCCCTGCGCGTCGCGGCGTCCAGCGCCTTGGCAAACGCCTTGAACATGGCCTCCAGCTTGTGGTGGTCATTTTCCCCATAGAGCACCTTCAGATGCAGATTCATCATGGCACTGTACGATACGGCGTAGAAAAACTCCCGCGCCATCTGGGTGTCCATGCCGCCGCAGCTCTGGCCCGCAAAGCTGGCGTCGTACACAAAGTAGGGCCGCCCGCCCAGATCGACGGCGCAGAGTGCCAGCGTCTCGTCCATCGGCAGCATGCAGCTGCCGTACCGCACCAGCCCGGCCTTGTCGCCCAGCGCTTCTTTTATGGCCGTGCCCAGCGCAATGCCGATGTCCTCGATCGTGTGGTGGCAGTCAACGTCCAGGTCGCCGCGGCAGGTGACGCTCAAATCAAACAGGCCGTGGCGGGCGAAGCCGTCCAGCATGTGGTCAAAAAAGCCGATGCCGGTATGCAGGTCGGCCCTGCCGGTGCCGTCCAGGTCAATCGTCAGCGTGATCTGTGTCTCCCGCGTATTGCGGGTGACCGTCGCGGTGCGTGCCATAGGAATTCCTCCTCTTTAGTGCGTTAAATTAACTATAGCACTTCGAGCAAAAAGCGTCAACGGGAAAATGCAGTTTACTTACTTTTATAAAAATCGCCCCAATATTTACGAAATCGCAACACTTTTTCCTGCGGCAAACGTTACAATAAAAACAAGACTTTATCATTGTCTTTTTTGAAAGGACAAATACCACCATGGCAAAAATGATCGGAATTGATCTGGGCACCACCAACAGCTGCGCGGCGGTGGTCGAGGGCGGCAAGCCCGTCGTCATCCCCAACGCCGAAGGGCAGCGCACGACGCCGTCCGTCGTGGCCTTCACCAAAGCGGGCGAACGGCTCGTCGGCGAACCGGCCAAACGGCAGGCTGTGACGAACGCCCCCCGCACCGTGACGAGCGTCAAGCGGCTGATGGGCAGCGAGACCCGCGTGCCCATCGACGGCAAATGCTACACGCCGCAGGAACTCAGCGCCCTGATTTTGCAAAAACTGAAGGCTGACGCCGAGGCGTATCTCGGCGAGGCGGTCACCGAGGCGGTCATCACCGTGCCCGCCTACTTCAACGATGCCCAGCGTCAGGCCACCAAGGACGCAGGTCGCATCGCGGGGCTGGATGTGCGCCGCATCATCAACGAGCCTACGGCTGCCGCGCTGGCCTACGGACTGGACAACGGCCGCCCCCAGACGGTCATGGTCTACGATTTGGGCGGCGGTACGTTTGACGTGTCGCTCATCCGCATCGGCGACGGCATCGTGCAGGTGCTTTCGACCTGCGGCGACAATTTCCTCGGCGGCGACGACTTCGACGAGCGCATTGTGAACTGGCTGGCCGACCGGTGCAAGGCCGACCACGGCGTCGACCTGACAGGTGACCGCGTGGCGATGCAGCGCCTGCGTGAGGAAGCCGAAAAGGCGAAAAAAGAGCTTTCCAGTGCAAAACAGACCGAGATCAACCTGCCGTTCATCACGACGACGGAAGCAGGGCCGCTGCACATGCAGACCGTGCTGACCCGCGCAAAATTTGAAGAGCTGTGCGCCGATTTGATCGAGCGCACCTCGCTGCCGGTGCGCAACGCCCTGAGCGACGCGCGGCTTTCGGCCAGTGACCTCGACCAAGTGCTGCTGGTGGGCGGGTCGACCCGCATCCCCGCCGTGCAGGCCAAAGTCATGCGGATGACCGGGCTGGAGCCGTCAAAATCCCTGAACCCCGACGAGTGCGTCGCGCTGGGCGCGGCGCTGCAGGCCGGGCGGCTGGGCGGCGAGATGCTGGCCGGCCCCGGCGAGGGGCTGTTGCTGATGGATGTGACGCCGCTGACGCTGTCCATCGAAACGGTCGGCGGCGTGGCGACGCATTTGATTGAGCGCAACTCCACGATCCCGACGCGGTTCAGCAAGGTATTCACCACCGCCGCGCCGTTCCAGAACACGGTCGAAATCAAGGTCTTGCAGGGCGAGAGGGAGTTCGCCAAGGATAATAAGCTGCTGGGCACGTTTACGCTGCGCGGCATCAAGCGCGCGTGGGCAGGCGTGCCGAAGATCGAGGTCACGTTCGACATCGACGCCAATGGCATTGTCATGGTGAAGGCGCGGGACATGGACACCGGCAAGCAGCAGAGCATCACGATCTCCGGCACGTCGAACCTGACCGAGGAGGAGATCAACCGCGCTATGCGGGACGCCGCCGCTTACGCCGGGCAGGACAAGGAGCGCAAGGCCGCGCTGGAGGCGCTGAACGCCGGTGAAGCCGCGCTGTACCGCGTGAATACGGCGCTGGGCAGCAAGGCGGGCAAGGCGCTTGACCGCGAGACACGCGGCAAGATCAAGGACGCCGTGCGCGGGCTGGAACGCGCGCTGAAACACAAAAAAGCCGATAAACTCACCCCGGCGGACGTCGCCGCCATCAACGCCGCGCGGGAGGCTCTCTCCACCGTGGCATCCCCGCTGGTAGCACAGTGGGAGAGTGAAAAAGGGTAAATTGCAATTGCCGCTATATGCCGCGGCGGGGTGGGGGCACCCCGCCCTACGTCTATATGTAGGGCGGCATGCCCTCATGCCGCCGTCCCCCCGCTTGCGCGGGGGATTTTTTTGTGCTATACTAACCAACATAGCACTTTAGTGGGTTAAAGGGGAAATGGGAAAGTTGAAAACCTTCAAATACGCCTTTGTGCGGTCGCTGCCCATTATGGCGGGGTATATCGTGCTGGGGCTGGGGTTCGGCGTGCTGCTGCAAAGCAAGGGCTACGGCGTGGGCTGGGCGCTCGCCATGGGCGGACTGATCTACGCGGGCAGCATGCAGTATGTTGCGATCGACCTGCTGGCGGGCGGCGCGTCGCTGATTTCGGCAGCGCTCATGACGCTGATGGTGAACGCGCGGCACCTGTTCTACGGCATTTCGATGCTGGAACGCTATAAAGACACCGGTGCGGCCAAGCCGTACCTGATCTTCGCCCTGACCGACGAGACCTATTCCGTTGTGTGCAGCGGCGACGTGCCCGACGGTGTCGACCGGAAAAAATACTATTTCTGGGTGTCGCTGTTTGACCAGTTTTATTGGGTCGTGGGCTGTGTGGCGGGTGCGCTGCTGGGCAGTGTGCTGCCGTTCGACACGACGGGCATCGATTTTTCGATGACGGCGCTTTTCCTCGTCGTCATGGTGGAGCAGTGGCGCTCGACCCGCGACCACACCCCGGCACTCGTCGGACTGGGCGTGTCGCTGGTCTGCCTGCTGGTTTTCGGCAGCAGCAATTTCCTGATCCCGTCGATGATCGGTATTACCGTGGCGCTGACGCTGCTGCGCGGCACGATGGAAAAGCGAAAGGAGGCCGGCCATGCCGACGTTTGATGTACACGGCGCGCTGCTGGTGGCGGTCGTCGCGGGCGTGACGGCGCTGATCCGGTTTTTGCCGTTCGTCGTTTTCGGCGGCGGCCGCCCCACGCCGAAATTTGTGGTGTATCTGGCCGGGGTGCTGCCCTGCGCCATCATGGCGATGCTCGTCGTCTACTGCCTGCGCGGCGTCGATCTTTTCAGCGCGCCCCACGGCCTGCCGGAGCTCATCGCCTGCGCCGCCGTCGTGGCGCTGCATCTGTGGAAGAAGAACACGCTGCTGAGCATTGCGGCGGGCACGGCGCTGTATATGGTGCTGGTGCAGGTGGTGTTTGTGTAACTAAGCCTTCCCCCTCAGGGGGAAGGTGGCTCCGCAGAGCCGGATGAGGGGCGGCGTTTCCGCGATTGCCCACGAACGGGTTATAGAGGCAGGCTTGCCCCTCATCAGTCACCTTCGGTGACAGCTTCCCCCTCAGGGGGAAGCCTTTATAGAAAAAAGCCGAGGCTCACGCCTCGGCTTTTTTCGTGTGGTTATCCTTCATCTCGTGCGCCCACGCGATGAATTTGGTGCGGTTGAAGAACAGAATGCCCACAAAGCTGAACAGCACAATGCCGGTCAGCACCGTGAAGAACCAGTTGCCCTCCAGAATAAAGCTGCCCGCCGCGCAGGTCAGCAGTGTGGGGATGGGCAGACTGATGAAGATGGCCGCGGCAAACTGCTTTGGCCGCATCCCTGCGTTTGCCGCCGCATAGGGGATGACGCCGTTGGGCAGCCCCGGCGTGATGAACGCGAGGATCGTATAAAACCACGGGTCTTTGCTGTTGCGCACGCTGTTCAGCAGCTTGGTCGCCTTGGGGTTGTCGGACACAAGGCGGCGGATGACCGGCGCAAGCCGCCGCGCCACTAAGTAGACGCTCATGTTTGCAATGGCCGACGCCGAAAAGCTCGTCACAAAGCCGAGCCATGGGCCGTAGGCCAGACCCGCCGCCAGCTGCACCGGCATGGCCGGGATGACGAGGGACAGCACCTGCACGACGGCCAGAAACCACAACGTCAAAAAGCTGCGCAGCCGTCCCTGACTTGTCAGGTAGTCGCTGAGCGCCTGCTCGTCCCCGGCGGAAAACGCCGTCCACAGCCCCGGCAGCAGCAGGCGGAACGTCTCGACGATGAGCAGCACCGTCACGACCACGACCGCCGCCACGACAAGCATCGCCAGCCGCTTTTCACGTTTATTTGCATGTTCGGACATGGGTGAAAATCTCCTTATTGCATTGAAAACAGGAAATACTATACCAAAAATCACGAAGAAATGCAAGAAAAAGTTGCGGAGAGAAAAGCCTTCCCCTGAGGGGGAAGGTGGCGCGAAGCGCCGGATGAGGGGCAGACTGCCCGCTATTGCCCGTGAACGGGTTATGGCGGCAAAACCGCCCCTCATCAGTCAGCGGTCGGAGCCGCTGACAGCTTCCCCCGCGGGGGAAGCCACTTCAACAAAAAATCCCGGCGCATAACGCACCGGGAAATACTTACTATTATCTCTGCTCCAGCGGCATATACTCCTGCGGCTTGCCGACGTACTGGTAGGCGGGGCGGATGATGCGGTTCGCGAACTCAACTTCCTCGACGCGGTGGGCGCACCAGCCCGGCACACGCGCGATGGCAAACAGCGGGGTGAACAAGTCCTCGCTGATGCCGAGCATACGGTAAATCAACCCGCTGAACAGGTCGACGTTGGCGCAGACCTTTTTGGGGCCGTGCTTTTCCTCGGCAAAGACCTGCGGGGCAAGGCGCTCGATGCTGCACAGCATCTCGTACTCCTCGTCATAGCCCTTCTTGTAGGCCAGACTCTTGGCGTGGGTTTTGAGGATCTGTGCGCGCGGGTCGCTCAGGGTATAGACCGCGTGCCCCATGCCGTAGATAAGCCCGCTGCCGTCGCCGCGCTCCCTGCGGATGATCTTGCGCAGGAATTCGCGCACCTCGTCGTCGTTCGTCGGGTCTTCGACGTTTTCGAGAATGTAATCCAGCTGGTGCATGACCTTCAGGTTCGCGCCGCCGTGCTTGGGACCTTTCAGCGCGCCGATGGCCGCAGAAATGGCTGCGTAGGTGTCGGTGCCGGAGCTGGACAGCACGCGGCAGGTGAAGGTCGAGCAGTTGCCGCCGCCGTGGTCGGCGTGGACAAGCAGGCAGAGGTCGAGCAGCCGCGCCTCCTCGTGGGTGAACTTCTGGTCGGCGCGGTAGGTGCTCAAAATATGCTCGGCCGTGCTCTGCCCCTCGGTGGGCAGGTGGAAGTACATGCTTGACCGGTCATAGACGCGGCGCTTGATCTGGTAGGCGTTCACCATCATCGTGGGCAGCTCGGCGATCAGGTTGATGCTCTGGCGCAGGATGTTGGGCAGGCTGTTGTCCTCGGCATGCTCGTCATAGCTGTACATGGCCAGCACACTGCGGGACATTTTGTTCATCAAATTGGGCGAGGGGGAGTTTAAGATCATGTCGTCGGCAAAGCCCTGAGGCAGCTCGCGGTGGTGCTCCAGCAGTTTGCGGAATTTGGCGTACTGCTCCTGCGTCGGCAGTGAGCCGAACAGCAAAAGCCAGATGACCTCCTCAAACATGAAGCGGTCGTGGGCGTCGGCCTCGGCGGCCAGCGTGTCGATGTCGATGCCGCGGTAGACCAACCGGCCGGGGATGGGCGCAATGGTGCCGTCCGGGCGCTTGTCGTAGCCGATGACGCTCGACACGTTCGTGATGCCGGCCAGCACGCCGGTGCCGTCCAGATTGCGCAGACCGCGCTTGACGCCCATCTGGTCGGCCAGATGCGGGTCGAGCGTGGCGTTATGCTCTAAATACTCATTGCAGAGCAGGTTGAGTTCATCCGGCTCCAAAGCCGGAACGTCCGGGTAATACATCGCACATACCCCTCTCTAGTTTATATACTTTGCATGTTTATACAGACACATGCCCCCACAGGGCGCCTTACACCATGCACCCGATAGATTGATTTTATAGCATAACTGCCCATTCGTCAAGAAAAACTTAAAATTTTTCTATTTTTCTTTAAAAATGGCTTTAAATAATTAAGCTGTTGGGCAGACAAAAACGGATTGTGTAAAAATGCGCGTTGACAATCCGCCGCAAAGCAGGTAATATGATAGATATACTGACGTATTTTACAAAATTTTACGCAGAGCCAACAGGGAAAGGGGAAAGTATTTTTATGAAAGCAGTTCTGATTCCCGGCGACGGCATTGGCCGCGAGATCGCCGAAAGCGTCCGCGCCGTCTCCACCGCGCTGAACACCGGCATCGAGTGGCAGGAGTTTGCTGCCGGTGCCGAATACGCCGCCGAGAGCGGCGAGCTGATCGCCCCCGGCACGCTGGACGCCATCGAGGCATGCGGCTGGGCGCTGAAAGGCCCCACCGCCACCCCCATCGGCAAGGGCTTCCGCAGCATCAATGTGCAGCTGCGCCAGCGGTTCTCGACCTACGCCAACCTGCGCCCTGTACACACGCTGCCGGGCGTACCCACCCGCTTTGACAACGTCGACCTCGTCATCGTGCGCGAAAACACCGAGGATCTGTACAAGGGCATCGAGTACATGGTCAACGACGAGATGGCGAACGGCGTCAAGCTCATCACCCGCCCGGCCTGCGAAAAAATCTGCCGCTTTGCCTTCGATTACGCCCGCAAGAACGGGCGCAAAAAGGTCACGGCTGTCCACAAGGCCAACATCATGAAGCTGACCGACGGTCTGTTCCTGCGCACCTTCCGCGAGGTGGCCGAGGACTACCCGGAGATCGCAGCCGACGACTGCATCATCGATGCCCTCTGCATGAAACTGGTGCAGAAGCCGGAGCAGTTCGACGTGCTGGTCGCGCCGAACCTCTACGGCGATATTATCAGCGACCTCTGCGCGGGTCTGGTCGGCGGTTTGGGCTTTGCGCCCAGCGCCAACATTGGCGATACCACGCGCATTTACGAGGCTGTACACGGCTCCGCCCCCGACATCGCCGGGCAGGACAAGGCCAATCCCAGCGCGATCCTGATGGCCTTTGCCATGATGCTGAACGACCTCGGCGAGACAGAGAAAGCCGCGAAGCTCAACGCCGCCATTCTGGCGCAGGTCGCCGAGGGCAAGGTCGTCACCGCCGATATTGGCGGCACGGCGGGGACGAAGGAGTTTACGCAGGTGGTTATTGATAGACTGTAAAAAGGTAAAAGATAATAGATAAAAGATAATAAAATTGGTGGATCGCGTCGCTGGCGCACCGCTCGAAAAATACTCGTAGGGGCGGGGTTCTACTCCGCCCGTGGGCGCTTGCCTTGTGGCGGACTTTTCGGGCGGAGCAGAGCCCCGCCCCTACGTTTCCGTTTTCGACCAAAGGGAGAAAACTCCACACTTTTTATTATCTATTATCTTTTATCTATTATCTAAACAAAACGGAGGGTTCTCCCATGAAACTGCACGACCATGGCGTTTATCTTGTAAACGGCGTCCCCCAGACCACGGCCCCGGCGGGTGTGACCGAGGCCGAAGCCAAAAAAGGGACCATCGCCTACGGCATCCTCAAGGCGCATAACACAAGCGATTCCATGCAGGATCTGCGCATGAAATTCGACTCGATGACGAGCCACGACATTACCTATGTCGGCATCATCCAGACGGCCCGCGCCTCCGGCATGAAGGAATTTCCGCTGCCCTATGTCATGACGAACTGCCACAACAGTCTCTGCGCTGTCGGCGGCACCATCAACGAGGACGACCACCAGTTTGCCCTCTCCGCCGCGCACAAGTACGGCGGCATCTATGTCCCGCCGAATATGGCGGTCATCCACAGCTATAACCGGGAAATGATGTCCGGCTGCGGGCGGATGATCCTCGGCTCTGACTCCCACACCCGCTACGGTGCCCTCGGCACGATGGCCGTCGGCGAGGGCGGCGGCGAGCTGGCCAAGCAGCTCGTGGGCCGCACCTACGATATGAGCTATCCCGGGGTCGTTGCCATCTACCTGACCGGCAAGCCCGCCCCGGGCGTCGGCCCGCACGACGTCGCGCTGGCGCTCGTCGCCGCGACCTACGCCAACGGCTATGTGAAGAACAAGGTCATGGAGTTCGTCGGCCCCGGCGTGGCGAACCTCTCTGCCGACTACCGCAACGGCATCGACGTCATGACCACCGAGACGACCTGCTGGTCCTCCATCTGGCAGACCGACGATGTTACGAAGGAATATTTTGTGCAGCATGGCCGCCCCGAGGCTTATAAGGAATTACGCCCCGCCGACGCGGCCTACTACGACGGCTGCATTGAGCTGGACCTCTCCACCGTCGAGTGCATGATCGCGCTGCCGATGCACCCCAGCTACGCCTACCCGATCCGCGAGCTCAAGGCCAACGCAAAAGAGATTTTGCAGGCCGCGCAGGACCAGGCCAACAAGCAGCTGGGCGGCAAGGTCGAGATGGACCTCGTCGGCAAGATCTGCGACGATGGCCGCATCTACGTTGACCAGGGCGTTGTGGCCGGCTGCTCCGGCGGCACGTATGAAAATATCTGCGCCGTGGCGGACATCATCAAGGGCAAGAGCTGCGGCAACGGCGAGTTCAAGTTCAGCGTCTACCCCGACAGCATGCCGACCTATCTGGAGCTGGTCAAAAACGGCGCTGTGGCGGACATTGTCTCCGCCGGCGGCATCTTCCGCGAGTGCTTCTGCGGCCCCTGCTTCGGCGCGGGCGACACCCCGGCCAACGGCGAGTTCTCCATCCGCCACACGACCCGCAACTTCCCGAACCGCGAGGGCTCCAAGCCCGGCGAGGGCCAGATCAGCGCTGTCGCCCTGATGGACGCCCGTTCCATTGCGGCCACGGCGGCCAACGGCGGCTACCTGACCGCCGCCAGCGAGCTGACCGACGTCGAGTACACCGTGCCCGACTACCACTTTGAGCAGGGTGTCTACGACAAGCGCGTCTACAACGGCTGGGGCCATCCGGAACCGGACTACGCGCTGAAATTCGGCCCGAACATCAAGGACTGGCCCGAGCAGCCCGCCCTGACCGATGACCTGCTGGTCAAGATCGTCAGCTACATCACCGACCCCGTCACGACCACCGACGAGCTGATCCCGTCGGGCGAGACGTCGTCCTTCCGCTCAAACCCGCTGCGTCTGGCGGAGTTCACCCTCTCCCGCAAAGACCCGGCCTACGTGCCGAACGCCAAGGCCGTGAAGGCACTGGACGACGCCCGCCGCGAGGGTACACTGCCTGAGGAAGCTGCGCGTGTCTACGATGATTTGAAGAAGCTGGGCTACACGCCCGACGCGGCAAATACCAACATCGGGTCGGCGATTTTTGCCAACAAGCCCGGCGACGGTTCCGCCCGCGAGCAGGCCGCCAGCTGCCAGCGCGTGCTGGGCGGCGCGGCGAACTTTGCCTGTGAGTACGCGACGAAGCGCTACCGCTCCAACTGCATCAACTGGGGTATGCTGCCGTTCTTGGTGGCTGACCCCGCCGTGCTGGACAACGGCGATTACGTCTACCTGCCCGGCGTGCGCAAGGCGCTGTTGGAGGCCGCCGACGAGCTGGATGCCGTCGCCGTCAAGCCGGACGGCGGCTTAGTGAAGTTCACCGTCCGCCTCGGTGCCATGACCGATGCCGAGCGGCAGATTCTGGCAGATGGGTGCTTGATCAATTATTATAAGAATCATTAAAATTGGAATTGCCCACGGGGAAAGCATATCCCTGTGGGCAATTTGCTTGCATATCGTCGAAAAACCTGCTATAATACAAAAGCCGCTTGTTTTCCAACAGGCGGCAAGGCACTGCACAACGGCAGGCGGTTGGCTCCACCCCCGAAAGGAGGTGAGACCATGCGATTTACATTTACGTTCTATATCGGTCGCAAGACCTTTACATTGAGCCTAGTTGTAAAAAGCAATGACCGCCACCCTGGCCGGTGACGGTTATTAGGTTAACCTTTTAACTATAACACCGAAAGGGTCAACCGCTTGTCGCAGTGCCTTTTCTGTTATCATTATACCGCGCTTTTTCCCCTGTGTCAAGCATTGCGCCCCGCCCGGATTCGTGCTACAATACTTGTATCACAATACATGCAAAGGAACGAAAAACTATGAGTGCGATTTTAGCCGTGTGCGGCGATGCCTTCTGCGCGATGGTCAGCGATGGCCGCTATGTCGAGGAGCCCATCACCGGCGATACACCCCATGTCATCAAAAACGACCTGCCCAAGGTGCGCAAGATCAACCGCAACGTCATCGTCGGCTTTGCGGGCGACACGCTGGCCGCCGTGCAGATCATCAACGCGGTCGACGAGTACCAGACCCAGTACTTGACGCTGGAAAAGGTCGTCAAAATTCTGCGCGAGAAAGCCGCGACTGTCTCGGTGCAGCCGGTCGGCGTGCGCCTCATCGTGGGCGGCCGCAACCGCAAGGGGCAGTTCGTCGTGACGATGATGGGCAGTGTCGACGGTTACGAGCCGCAGACGCAGGCCGGCCGCCCCGGCGCGTACCTCATCGAGGGCGCCTGCTCCCACACCGACGTCGCTCCGTGGCTGGAGAACGAGGTCAAGCCGCAGGCCGCCAATTGGCACAGCCTCGACGATGTCGCCCACACCCTCGACGGCTGCATCGCCAAGATGGCCGCCCAAGACAAGAGCATCAACACCACGTATTTCCGCCAGCTTGTCATGTGAGGAAAAAGAACGTGGAAAATGTTCGAATTACAAAGATGATTTTTGCTACTGAAAAATTGCAGCATCAGGCGGACCGAACGCAAAACAGGGAAGTGGCATTGGATGTTATCCGTGCATTGGCTGCGTTTTGTGTGGTCGTGAATCATTCAGTGGAAGCGCTGTTTCCACTGAATGCGGAGTTCGTTGGACAGGCAGCTCCCGCAACAAAGTGGCTGATGTTTATGGCATTTACGTTCGGACGGACGGGGGTGCCATTGTTTTTTCTTCTGTCAGGGTATTTGCTTTTGTCGCGCACCTATGATGAAACACGGATAAAGCGGTTTTACACGCATAATTTTTTGCCGTTACTTGTTGTGTGGGAAATTTGGATACTACTGTATAGTATCTTTCTTACATGGTATAACGCAACGGGATTTAATCTGAGACAATACCTGTTGCGAGCACTGTTTTTGGAACATGCGGGTCTGCCACATACATGGTATATGCCCGTGATTTTGTCCGTTTATCTGTTTATACCATTTGTGGCGATTGCCTTGCATCGCATACCGGGCAAGCTGCTGGCAGGACTGTTGCTTGCTACCTATGTGTACCTGTATATAGTACCTGCAGCGAACATGATGCTGCAATTATACCGCCCGGATTGGAGTGTGTACGCACAGGCAGACTTAAGCTACAGCGGAGGAGTCTATGGTTTTTATCTTGCGCTTGGCTATGTAATAGCTCGTTATCGGGTACAGATAAAACAATGGCTTATTAAGCCTGTGCTTCGTTTGGCAGTTGTAGGATGCACATTTTTGCTTTTCGTGGGAACAGCACTTGTGCAAATCTTTATGTATGAACATGGCGCACCCTACAATGTATGGTATAGCTATTTTACGCTTCCGTTGTTAGGGTGCTGCGTGTTCTTGCTTCTCTACACGGTAAAGATACCGCGGCGGATACAAAGCACGGCAGCAGTACTTTCGAGAAATTCGTTTGGGATTTATCTTGTACATGAACCAATACTTATGATTTTGACGCGGAGAGCAACGGGGAATGCGCTCAAACTGGTTGTGTTCTCTTTTGGAATATACGTAGTGTCTTTCGCACTTGTGTGGGGGTTGAGCCTTATCCCACATGTTGGGCGTATTTTTATGCAAAAGTAAGTTTATGAGTAAAGAAAACACGACCTATTTCCGCCAGCTTGTCATGTGATCCTGCTTCCGCGCGCACTGCCCCTTGCTAAAGGGACGGTGCGCGTTATTTTTTTGTAAAGGTGATCTTCTGCGCGGCGTGTCCAATGTTGAGATTGCAGACGGCGGACAGCGCCGGGTCGCGGAAGGCTTGCAGCAGATCGGCGGCACGCACGGAAAAAATTCGTCAAATGCCGAAATTTACCGTTGACTAACACGCGGGAAGATGGTATCCTAACTATAGGTGCGAATAGCGCCGTTTGGTAAAAATTCAATTACATGTGAGGTGGTTGTCACAATGGATACTCCCAGTCCCAGTCCTGTGTACCGATGTATCTTCAATAACGGCAGCCACCATATTTTCAATGGGCAAACCAAAGCAAACTGTACGCAAAAATAGGCGCACGGTGTTGCTCTGCTTTGCATTGCTCAAAATCGGAATGTGTCTGGCTGCCGCCTGAAAAGGAGGCAGCTTTTTTATGTCCGACACCACGATCGCAACCCTGCGCGCCATGCTCGCCAATCTGGATGATGCCAAAAAGTACCAGAGCCTGCGGGATGTCATGGCCACCCTGCCCGCGCCCGATCTGGCCGCCGTGTTCGAGGATCTCCCGCCAGAGAAGCTCCCTGTGCTGTTCCGCCTGTGTCCCAAAGATCTGGCGGCGGAAATTTTTGCCGAGCTGACGCCCGAAACCCAGCAAAACCTCATTGACGGCCTGACCGATAAGGAATTGAAGGCCGTCGTGGACGAGCTGTTCGTCGACGATGCGACGGATCTTGTCGAGGAGATGCCCGCCAACGTTGTAAAACGTATCCTTGGGCAGGCCGATCCTGCGACCCGCCGCATGATCAACGAACTGCTGAAATACCCCGAAGACTCCGCCGGCGGCGTCATGACGACCGAGCTGATGGAGCTGCGCCCCGACTGGACGGTCTCGCAGGCGATGGCGGCCATCCGCAAAAACGGTTTCGACAAGGAGACCATCAACAACTGCTATGTCACCGACCGCGACCGCACTCTCATCGGCGTCGTTTCGCTGCGTGCGCTCGTCCTCTCGAAAGACCCGGACAACGAGCTGATCCGCGACATGATGGACGACAACGTCCAGAGCGTCACCACGACGACCGACCAGGAGGACGTCTCCCAGATGTTCGAGAAGTACGGCTATCTGGCGATCCCCGTTGTGGACAACGAGAAGCGCCTCGTCGGTATCGTCACCATCGACGACGCTATCTCGATCATGCAGGACGAGGCCAGCGAAGATATTGCGAAGATGAACGCGATCGGCCCGTCGGACAAGCCGTATTTTAAACAGTCCATGTGGGAGCTGTACAAAAACCGCGCGCCGTGGCTGCTGTTCCTGATGATCTCGTCGACCTTCTCCAGCATGGTCATCCGCGGGTACGAGGACGCCCTTGCCGCCGTGACGGTGCTGACCGCCTACATCCCGATGCTGACCGATGCGGGCGGCAACGCGGGCAGCCAGAGTACCTCCACCATTATTCGTGGTATGGCCGTCGGCGACATCGAGCCCCACGATCTGCCGAAGATTTTGTGGCGCGAGTTCCGCATTGCCATCCTCTGCGGCGGCACGCTGGCGCTGTGCAACTTTGCCAAGCTGATTTTCCTCGACGGCATTGCCGCCCCGGTGGCTGCCGTCGTCTGCCTGACGCTTGTCAGCACGGTGATACTGTCCCAGCTGATCGGCGGCCTGCTGCCTGTCGTAGCCGAAAAGATGAAGATGGATCCTGCCGTCATGGCGTCGCCGCTCATCACGACCATCGTCGATACCACGACGCTGCTGGTCTACTTCAACATCGCGCGGATTCTGCTGAGAATCTGATTTTTAGACACCGTGTTCAAAATTGTAGATTGTACCACACCGGGAAGGTGTGGTACAATTTTTTTAGCAATAAAAACGGTAGGGAGCGTTCATCATGAACATGCAGGATTTTTACACCGGACACGCCTTTGATGCGTATGAATTTTTCGGTGCGCATACCTATTTCGGCGGCACGCATTTTGCGGTGTGGGCACCGTCCGCGCAGCATATCGCCGTCGAGACCGAGATCGGCACCTTTGATCTGCACCGCACCCAATCCGCTGTGTGGGAGTGCGACGCCCCCGGCGTGAATGCAGGTATGATTTACCAGTATTGGGTGCGCGGCGCAAACGGGCAGAGCGTTGCCCACTGCGACCCCTACGGCGCGGCGATGACCCTGCGCCCCGACGGCCGCAGCATCGTGGCCGACCGCCCGGCGTGCTTCGACGATGACAAATGGATGCAGACACGCACAAAATGCTTCGATAAACCGCTGAATATCTACGAAGTCCACATGGGGAGCTGGCGGCAGAAGGAGGACGGCAGTTGGTATACCTACGCCGAACTGGCCGAGCTGCTGCCCGCCTACTGCAAGGAGAACGGCTTCACCCACATTGAGCTGATGCCTCTGGCCGAGCACCCCTTCGACGGCAGCTGGGGCTACCAGATCACCGGCTTTTTTGCGCCCACCAGCCGCTACGGCACGCCGGACGAGCTGGCCGCCTTCGTCAACGCCTGCCACAAGCATGGGATAGGCGTCATTTTGGATTTTGTGCCTGTGCACTTTGCCGTGGACGCCTACGGATTGAAGGAGTTTGACGGCACACCGCTGTACGAGTATCCGGCCGCCGCTGTCGGCCAGAGCGAGTGGGGCAGCTGCAACTTCATGCACTCTCGCGGCGAGATCCGCTGCTTCATCCAGTCCTGCGCCGATTACTGGCTGCGGGTGTTCCACGCCGACGGCCTGCGAATGGATGCGGTGTCCCGCCTGATCTACTGGCAGGGCGACCCCAACCGCGGCGTCAACGGCTCGACGCTGGAATTTTTGAAGGGCATGAATCAGGGGCTCCAGCAGCGCCATCCCACGGCTATCTTAATTGCCGAGGACTCCACCAGCTTCCCGAAGGTCACCGCCCCCGTCGAGTACGGCGGCCTTGGGTTCGACTACAAGTGGGACTTGGGCTGGATGAACGACACCCTCGACTACTTCAAAAAAACGCCCGACGAGCGCCGCGAGAACTTAGGCAAGCTGACCTTCTCGATGATGTACGCGTGGAACGAGCATTACATTCTGCCGTTCAGCCATGACGAGAATGTCCACGGCAAGGCGACCATCGTGCAGAAGATGTACGGCGACTACGAGGGCAAGTTCCCGCAGGCGCGGGCGCTGTACCTGTACATGGCAATCCACCCCGGCAAGATGCTGGATTTTATGGGCAACGAATTTGCGCAGCTGCGTGAATTTGACGAGAGCCGCGAGCAGGACTGGATGGTGCTGCAGTACCCGAACCACGACGACTTCCACCGCTACCGCAAGGCGCTGAACGAAGCCTACTGCGGCAACGAGGCGTTCTGGAGCCGCGAGTACGACCCGGCGGCGTTCCAGTGGCTCGACTGCGCCCACCCGGAGCTGGACGCCTGCGCCATCTGGCGCGACGGCAACGACGGCGCGGTGCTGGCGGCGTTCAACTTTGGCGATACAGAGCTGGCCGGCTACACACTGACCCTGCCCCGCGCGGGCAAGCTGACGCTGCTTTTGGACACCGATTGGCGGTGCTTCGGCGGCAAGACCGAGAAGCCGAAGCGCGCGGTTGGTAAGGCGTGTGACGGTGAGCTGAGCTTGACGCTGCCCCCGTACAGCGCGCGGCTGTATAAGTTGGTATAAAATAGGATAAGGCCGTGCCTTTCATGTGGAAGGTACGGCCTTTTTTGTGTGTAGGGGCGTCCCCGGAAGAATGGCTTCCCCCTCAGGGGGAAGCTGTCAGCGGCTCCGCCCGCTGACTGATGAGGGGCGGCTTTGCCGAGACAGCCCGTTCATGGGTGGTCGAGATAACGCTGCCCCTCATCCGGCCCTGCGGGGCCACCTTCCCCCCTCAGGGGAAGGCAAAGAATTCCTCCACGATCTCCCGCTCCACAAACGGCTCCTTCACGCCGCCATGCTCGATCGTGGTCTCGTGGCCCTTGCCCATAATTGCTACAATGTCCCCGGCGCGGGCGTGGTCGAGAGCGTAATAGATGGCCTGCCGCCGGTCAGGGATCTCGGTGAAGGGCGTGGCCGGGTTGCCAAGGCGCAGCCCGGCGCGGACGTCGGCTAAGATATTTTCTACCGGTTCGGCGCGGCTGTTGTCCTCGGTGATCACGCAGAAATCCGCCAGCCGCGCGCAGACCGAGCCCATACCGAACCGCCGCAGGCGGCTGCGCTCGCCCCCGCAGCCGAAGACGACGATGAGCCGCGCGGGGTCATATGCCCGCAGCGTGCGCAGCAGGCTTTCGGCGGCGGCCTCGTTGTGGGCGTAGTCGATCAGCACCGTGAACGGCGCGCCGACGGCCACCGGCTCGACCCTGCCGCGCACGACGGCATCGGCCAGCCCCGCGCGGATGGCGTCCTCGCCCGCGCCCAGCACACGCGCCGCCGTCAGTGCGGCCAGTGCGTTCTGCATGCTGAATGTCCCCGGCATCCCGACGGTGTACCGCGTGCCATCCACCGTGAAGGCCGCCCCCAGCCGCCCGGAGGTGCGGGTCAGCGCACAGTCCGCCGCCCGCACATCGGCGGTGTGCTCGACGCCGTAGGTCACGGCGCGGCAGGTGCTGCCCGCCCGGATTTTCCCCACCTGAGGGTCGTCGTTGTTGAAAACGCCGACGCTGCAGCGGCGGAACAGTGCGCGCTTCCAAAACAGATACTCAGCAAAATCCGCATGTTCGCCGGGGCCGATGTGGTCGGGCGAGAGGTTCGTGAACACCCCGACGGCAAACTCGATGCCCGCCACCCGGTCAAATTTCAGCCCCAGGCTCGACACCTCCATGACGCAGGTGTCGCAGCCGTCGTCGGCCATCTGGCGTAAAAGCGCTTGCAATTCACAGCTTTCCGGCGTCGTGTGGTTCAAATCGTGCCGGTGCCCCGGCCAGCGCACGCCGTTTGTGCCCACCAGCCCGACCCGCCGCCCGTCGGCCTGCAAAATGGCCGCCAGCAGGTGCGCCGTCGTCGTCTTGCCCTTCGTGCCGGTGATGCCGATCATCGTCATCCGGTTGGCCGGTTCGCCGTACAGCCGCGCCGAAAGTACGGCCATTGCCCGGCGCGGATCGTCCGCCAGCAGAACCGCGATGCTCTCCGGCACGGTGATATCATGCCCCGCCAGCACGGCCACCGCCCCGGCGGCTGCGGCCTGCGCGGCAAAATCCGCACCGTCGGCATGCTGTCCCGGCAGGCAGACGAAAAGCGCCCCCGGCGCGGCGCAGCGGGAATCACAGCAGACCGACGTCACCTCGGTCAGGGCGTCGCCCCGCAAAAGCCGACAGCCGGTGTTTTGGATAAGCCGCCGCAAGTCCATCTGCCATCACGCTCCAAAAAATTGCTCGTACCAGATCAAAAAGCTGTAGACGCACCAGATCTGCCGCCAGCAGTCGCCGCCGTGCAGGTGGTGGTTCAACATACTATGCAGCACGCGCGGGTTAAAGAACTGCGCGGCTGCCGGGCGGCTGAAAACCGCACGCACCCGGCTGGTGTAGGGCTCCTGCCGCAGCCAGTCCCGCACCGGCACGGGAAAGCCCAGCTTTTTGCGCGCGGCGTTGGCGGCGGGCAGGCGGCGGGCGGCGGCCTGCCGCAGGGCAATCTTCGTAAACCGCGCGTTGGCCTTGGCCGCGGCGGGCAGCGCGGCGGCGAGGGCGAAGACCTCCCTGTCGAGAAACGGCACCCGCAGTTCGAGGCTGTGCGCCATGCTCATCTTGTCGGCCTTGAGAAGGATGTCCCCGGCCAGCCACAGCTGCAAATCGACCTGCTGCATCCGGGTCACGGGGTCAAGCCCCTCGGTGCTGTCCCAGACGGATTCGGTCAAAAACATCGGGTCGCCGTCCCCGTCGTACTCAGCGAGCAGCCGCCGTTTTTCCCGCTCGGTCAGCAGGGCGGTGGGGCCGAAATACCGTTCCTCCAGCGGCAGGCCGCGCCGCACGAGAAAGTTCACCCCCGGCGCTGGCGGCAGCAGCGACGCCGCAGCCCCCAGCCCGCCCCGCAGCCACGGCGGCAGCCTGTCGTACCAGCGGAGGGTGAAGGGGTCGCGGTAGATGTTGTACCCGCCGAACAGCTCGTCCGCGCCCTCGCCCGACAGACAGACCTTGACCTCCTTCGCGGCCTCGCGGTTCAAAAAATACAGCGCCACGGCGGCCGCGTCGGCCAGCGGTTCGTCCATGTGGTACTGCACGGCGGGCACGGCGTCCCAGAACTCGCCGGGGCTGATGCGCCGCACCCGGTTGCGGATGCCGAGATTGCGCGCCAACGCCTGCGCGGGAAAGGACTCGTCGTATTTTGGCTCGGCGTAGCTGATCGTGTAGCTGCGCTGCGGCATAGCCAGCGCGGTCAGGAGCCCGGAATCCACCCCGCTGGACAGAAACCCTGCGACCTCGACGTCGGCGATCTTGTGCGCTTCGACGCTGCCGCGCAGCACGGCTTCGATCTCGGCGGGGGAGGCGGGCGCGTCCCCCGGCACAAATGCGGGCTGCACCCACCGCGTTGTGCGGACGATGCCGTCCGAAAACGTCAGGAAATGCCCCGGCAGCAGTTTTTGCACCCCTGCAAAAAACGTGTCGCCGCCCGGCGAATACTGGCAGGATAAGTACAGCGGCAGCTGCGCCGCGTTCAGCCGCTTTTCAAACGACGGGTGGTCTAAAAACGCCTTGATCTCGCTGCCGAACAGAAACGTCCCGTCCGCGCAGCGGCAGTAGTACAGCGGTTTGATCCCGAACATATCCCGCGCGCAGACCAGCGTGTCCGCGCGGCGATCCCACAGGGCGAACGCGAACATGCCGCGCAGCCGGGGCAGCAGCTCGCGCCCCCACTGCTCCCACCCGTGCAGGACGACCTCGCTGTCGGTGCGGGTGGCGAAGGTGTGCCCCAGCGCGGTCAGCTCGGCGGTCAGGGAACGGTAGTTGTAAATTTCCCCGTTGAAGACCAACACAAGGCGGTCATCCTCGCTGTACAGCGGCTGCGCGCCGCCGTCCAGATCGATGATCGCCAACCGGCAGTGGCCGAGAGCAGCCGCCCCCTCGATGAAGGTACCCTGACCGTCGGGGCCGCGGTGGGCAATCCGTGCGAGCATCTGGTTCAGTACGCCCGCATCCGCCGCGCGGTCGGCGGCGATAAATCCGGCAATTCCGCACATGATTTGCGTTCCTTTCCCGGCAGGCAACCTGCCGTTTCCGTTTTGTACACTCGACTTGCTGGCATTTTACCACGGTCTGTGGTAGAATCTTGTCAGAACAAAGCGGAAAGAGGGCGAGCGTATGACATTGGGGCAGAATATCCAAGCGGCGCGCAAGGCGCGGGGGCTGAGCCAAGAGGTGTTGGCCGAGAAGGTCGGCGTCAGCCGTCAGGCGCTGGGCAAGTGGGAAAAGGACACCGCCCTGCCGGGACTGGACAATTTGCAGGCGCTGGCCGCCGAGTTGGGCGTCGGCGTCGACGCGTTGCTGGGGGCAGAGCAGGCCGACCCCGCCGCGCCCGCCGTGACGCTGGACGCCCTGCGCGACCTGCTGGCCGCCCGCGATGCCGAGGAAAAGCGCCGCCGCAGGCTGTGGGGTGGTGCCGCAGGCGGTGCGGCGTTCATCGTGCTGGCCGGGCTGCTGGCGGGCACGGCACTGCAGTACGAGCGGCAGATCGACGCGCTGAACCAGAACTACGCGGCGGCGCAGGCGGGCTTTGCCGCGCAGCAGGCAGATCTGTCGGCGCAGATTTCGGAATTGCAGGACGCCGTGCGGCTGGGCGAAGCCACGGTGCTGGACTGGCACTGGACGCCGCTGGACAAGCTGCACAAGGACGCCGACAAAAGCTGGATGCCCGTGCAGGTGCAGGTGACGCCGCGCATGGTGCGCGATGGCATGACGGCGAAACTGGCTGTGCGCTGCGGCGACGATACGCAGGTGTACGACATGACCGCCGCACCCGACGGCAGCTTTGCCGCGGACGGCGTCGTTTTTACGGTGGGCAGTGCGTATGATTTGAGTGTGCAGTGGACGGCAGACGGTGCGGCGACGAACGAGACGCTGGGGAACGTTGACTTCAACGAGGAGATGACCGAGCCGGAAGTTGTGTGGAGCACAGAGGACAGCGGCTACAGAACCGGCCGGGTGAACGGGAAAAAATATCTGACGCTGACCTGTTACCCGGTGGAATTGCAGGTGAGCGCCCCGCCGTGGATGACCGTTGCCAAGGTCGAGGTTGACCTGCGGCTGAACGGCGACGCGGGCGAACCGACAGCCACCGCCGTGCTGGAATGTGAGGGCGCGTACAGCGTGGGCGAGTCGAGCCGTACCGAGAGCATCTGGAACGGTACATTCTACAGCGCGGACGCCGTCAACGGCTGGGAATACCCCGGCGACGCCCTGCCGAAATTCGTCGCCCGTGTGACGGATACGAACGGGAATGTGTGGACGGAGGAGATGGCGCTGAGTGAAAGATGAGAGACAGAGAGCCTTCCCCTGAGGGGAAAGGTGTCTGCGGCCCCGCCCGCAGACGGATGAGGGGCAAACCTGCCGTAGTATCCCTTTTACGGGGCGGCCGAGGTACACCCGCCCCTCATCCAGCTCTGCGGAGCCACCTTCCCCCCAAGGGGAAAGGCAAAGAGAATAAACGCCCCTCTGCGGCATATACTGCCACAGGGGGGATTTTTATGCCGCAGGTGCTGCCGGTGCTGCTGGGCGGGGATGCCAACGTGTACGGGATGGCGCGCAGCTTTTACGAGTGCTGCGGCGCGCGCAGTGTGGCCGTCTGCCAGCGCGCGCTGCCGGCGCTGGCGCACAGCCGCCTTGTGAAAGCCGCCGTGCAGGACGCCGCCTTTGCGCGGGACAGCGTCTTTGTTGCGACGCTGCTGGGACTGGCCGAGCAGACGCCCGGCAAAACACGCGTCCTCGTGCCCTGCGCCGACGGCTACACCCGGCTGCTTGCCCGCCACGCCGCCGCGCTGCGCGGGGCGTACCGCTTTGCTGTGCCGCCGCCTGATGCCGTGGCGCGGTTGAGTGATAAACAGGGCTTCGCTGCCGCCTGCCGCGCGGCGGGGCTGCGCACGCCGGAAACTGTTGCCCTCGACCCCGGTGCGCCGCTGCCGGAACTGCCCTTCGGCTGGCCGGTCGTCGTCAAGCCCGCCGACCAGACCGCCTACGCGCAGTACCGTTTTCCGGGAAAACGCAAGGTGCTGCTTGCCCGTGATGCCGCCGAACTACAGGCGATTTTTGCCGCTGTATCGAACAGCGGCTACCCCGGTGCGCTGCTGGTGCAGGAATACATCCCCGGCGCGGACACCCGGCTTTCGGTCGTGAATGCCTACTGTGCGGCGGACGGCAGTGTGCCGTGGGTCGTGCAGGGACAGCCGCTTTTGCAGGAGCGCACCCCCGAAGGCGCGGGCAACTACGCCGCCGTCCTCGTCGAGCCCGCGCGGCAGGACACGGCGCTGCTGGCGACGCTGCGCGGGCTTTTGCAGGCAGCGGGCTGGCGCGGGTTCGCCAACATCGATCTGAAATACGACAAAAACGGAGAGCCGGTGCTCTTCGAACTGAACCCCCGGCCGGGGCGGGCATCCTACGCCTGTGCGGCGGCGGGGGCAAATCTGACGCGGCCATTGCTGGAGGAGCTCGTCTACGGTGTGCCGGTCACGCCGCCCGCGCTGCGCCCCGCCGTCTGGCACACTGCGCCGTGGTGGGTCGTGCGGCGGCGCTGCCCCAACCGCCTGCTGCTGCGCCGGGCGACCCTGCTCCGCCGCCGTGGCCGCGCCTGCCCGCACCTGCTGGCCGACGGGGAAGGGACGGGGAGAAAGATTTGGTTTGTTGCCCGGCAGATGGGGTATTGGCGGAAGCTGTAGGGCGGGGTGCCCTCACCCCGCCGCAGAACTTCGTGGCAGCCGCACAGTTCCACGGGCGGATATGGAATCCGCCCCTACGGTTGTAGGGGTCGGCGTCCTCGACGACCCGGAAAGTTTCCGCAACCGCTAAGTTCCACGGGCGAACACTGTTCGCCCCTACAACGCTACCAGAAGGAGGAACACCCATGTGCGGCATTGTCGGTTTCACATCCTCCGGCCATGACCCGGCGGCGGCAAAACGCACGGTGCGGGCGATGGCCGATTTGATCCGCCACCGCGGCCCCGATGGCGAGGGCTACTTCGCCGATGCCCGCGCCGCGCTGGGGCATCGGCGGCTCGCCATCATCGACCCCGACGGCGGCGCACAGCCGATGTTCAACGAGGACGCCACCCTCGCCGTCGTCTTCAACGGCGAAATTTACAACTACCAAGCCCTGCGTGCCGAACTGCAAGCGCTCGGCCACACCTTTGCCACGGACAGCGACACCGAGGTGCTGCTCCACGGGTACGAGGCATGGGGCGCGGTGCTGCCCCGGCATCTGCGTGGCATGTTCGCGTTTGCCATCTGGGACAGCGCGGCGGGGCGGCTGTTCTGCGCGCGGGATCTGTTCGGCATCAAGCCGCTGTGCTATTATCGGCGCAGTGGCACGCTGCTGTTTGCCAGTGAGAGCAAGGCGTTCCTCGCGCATCCGGCGTTCGAAAAGCGGCTGAACGAGGCCGCGCTGGCCGACTGGCTCAGCATCGAATACCTGCCCGGCACCGAGACGATGTTCGCGGGCGTGTACGAGTTGCCGCCCGCCCACACCCTGACGTGGAAAGATGGAAAAGTGACGATAGAACGCTATGAATCGCTGCGCTTTGCGCCCTGCCATGGCCGCAGCCTGCGCGCGTGGGCGGGCGAGATCGGCACGGCGCTGGCCGAAAGTGCCGCCGCCCACAGCATCGCGGACGTCGAGGTCGGCTGCTTTCTGTCCGGCGGGGTCGATTCGTCCCTCGTCGCTTGCGAGATGGCGCGCCGCCAGCCCGCCGTGCAGTGCTTTTCGGTCGGCTATGCCGAGGCCGCCTACTCCGAGCTGCCCGCCGCCCGCGCGGCTGCCGCAGCGCTGGGCGTGCCGCTGACCGAGACGACCGTGACTGCCGAGGATTTCTTCGCGGCGAACCGTGCGATCCAGTGGTATCTTGACGAGCCGATGCCCAACCCGGCGGAGGTGCCGCTGTATTTTCTCTGCAAAACGGCGGCTCAGCAGGTAAAAGTGGTGCTGTCGGGCGAGGGTGCGGACGAGCTGTTTGGCGGCTACCCACTCTACCGGCAGGGGGCGTATATGCAAATGTGGCAGGCCGTGCCGCCCGCGCTGCGGCGGGTGTTGGCCGCGCGGTGGCCGGGGTGCGGCTTTCTGCGCCGGGGCGCACTGGCGCGGTGGCAGCGGTGTGCGCGGGCAAACTATGTCTTTGCGACGCCGCAGGAGCGCGACCGCTATCTGCAGCCCCGCCTGCGCGGCAGCGACCCGGCGGCGCGGTTCCGCCCGTATTTTGATAGGGGAAAGGCGCAGGACGAGGCCACGGCTTTGCAATGGGTCGATTTGCAGACATGGCTGCCCCGCAACATTCTGCGCAAGGCCGACCGGATGAGCATGGCGCACGGGCTGGAGCTGCGGGTGCCCTTCCTTGACCGGCAGGCGGCGGCCGCCGCGCTGGCGCTGCCCCGGCGGTACCGCTGCACCCTGCGGCGCGGCAAGATCGCCCTGCGTGCCGCCGCCCGCCAGCGCCTGCCGGGCAAAATGGCCGCCGCCCCGAAACGCGGCTTCCCCGTGCCGCTGGCGGACTGGCTGCGGCAGGAGCCGTATTATGCGCGGGTTCACGCGGCGTTTGCCAGTGCTGCGGCGGAGCAGTTTTTTGATACGCAAGCCCTCTGCACCCTGCTGGACGACCACTATACGGGCAAAACGAACGCTATGACGAAAATCTGGGCATTTTACTGCTTTTTAGAGTGGTATGACATCTACTTTGGCGGCGGGACAGCGCGGATTTTGTAAAAAACTTTTTGAAAAATGCTTGACAAACCCCGCCCCCGCCGCTATAATATCTCTTGCAGTATGTCCCTTGTGGACATGAACCCGCAGTGAGCGCCCGTAGCTCAGCTGGATAGAGCAACTGCCTTCTAAGCAGTGGGCCGGGGGTTCGAGTCCCTTCGGGCGCATT
>CAKSUQ010000011.1 GCA_934502625.1 uncultured Gemmiger sp. | reverse complement strand
GGGGTACGGCGATGCAGCAGGCACAAATTGTGGTGATGGGAAGGTGGCACGGGCGCACACGCAGGTGCGCCCCTACGGGGTGGAAGATTTACGAGCGATAATGGGAAGGTTGAGGGCCGGGCATGCCCGGCCCCTACGGGAGCGGTTGGAGATTAACGGGCGGTGTGGGCAAGGGCACGATTTTTAATAGGCTGTAAAAGTTTATTGCGCTTCCAATAGTTGTTCGCGCATCCATTTTAGGATGCGGCGCTCGCGGCGGGAAATCTGGACTTGGGTCGTGCCGAGGACGCGGGCAGTCTCGCTTTGGGTACGGCCGGCGAAAAAGCGCAGGCGGATCAGCTGGCGGTCGCCGGTGTCGAGCCTGTCCATCACCTCGGCAAGGCCGATGCGGTCGGACAGTGCCTCCTCCGGCGAGTCGACAGGCACGTCGAACTCCCGCAGACCGTCCTCATCATCTGTCGGCGTCAGGCTCAGGGTGGGCAATGCGGCGCGAATAGCCAGCGCAATCTGCTCCGGCGTGGTGTTCAGCGTCTCGGCCAGCGTGGTCACGCTCGGCTCCTGCCCGGTGCGCTTCAGGCAGCGCTCGCGCTCGGCGTTGATTTTCAGGCTCAGCTCCTTTAGCGACCGGCTGACCTTCACCGTGCCGCCGTCGCGGAACAGCTTTTTGATTTCGCCCAGAATTACCGGCACGGCGTAGGTTGAAAAGCAGACACCGCGCCCCGTGTCGAAGCCGTCGCACGCTTTGACGAGGCCGAGGCATCCGGCGGCGTAGAGTTCTTCGTACTCGATCCCCCGCCCCTTGAACCGCCCGGCGCAGGCGTGCACCAGTCCCAGATTTTTCTCGATAAATTCCTCGCGCGGCAGCTGTTGCATATCAGCAGGCATGGCTGTCCCCTCCTTTTACATATGTAGGGGTCACGCGCGGACGTCCAGCCGCTTTGTCAGGGTCACGCGGGTGCCGCGCCCCGGCGTAGAGGAAACCTTCACCTTGTCCATAAAACTCTGCATGACGGCGAAGCCCAGCCCCGCGCGCTCTTCGGCATCGCCGGTCGTGAACATCGGCTCCATCGCCTTGGCAATATCGGGGATGCCGACGCCCCGGTCGGTGATCGTGATGCGCACGACGCCGCCCTCATAGATGGCCGCCGTCAGCGTGATCGCGCCGATCTTGTCCGGGTAGGCGTGGACAATGCAGTTTGTCACGGCCTCGGACACGGCGGTTTTTATATCGGCCAGCTGGGGCACGGTGGGGTCGAGCTGCACGAGGAACGCCGCCAGCGCTGCGCGGGCGAAGCCCTCGTTGACCGAGCGCCCCGCGAAGGTGATCTTGACCTGATTGAGCATTTTCATTGCAGTTTCCTCCGTTCAGGCGTAGGTTATGTGGGCGAGGTCGAGCATCCGCCGCACGGCACGGGGTGGGTTCTGGACGGTCATGCGCCCACCCAGCGCGCCGATATGCCGCCCGCGGCCGAGGATGAGCCCCACGCCGGAGGAATCCATGAAGGTGACGCCGGAGAAATCGAGGGTCAGCAGTTCGGGCAGGCGGTCGTCGATCTGGGCGTCGATTTCTCTCCGCAGCGATTGAGCGGCGTGGTGGTCGATTTCGCCGGTGAGGTAGGCGGCGAGGGTGCCCGCGCCGGGGATGAAGGTGACTTTGGCCATAGGTTTGTCCTTCTTTATGATAAAATTGCGGTTGAGGGGACGTTGCGCGGGCGGAGCAGCGCCCCGCCCCTACGGGGTGGTGTACATTTTTACAGCAACCAAAAAAGCCTGTATCGTTATGATACAGGCTTTAGGGTGGATATTTTGTCAAAGGGGCGCGGCGGCGGTTATTTTTCCGCTTCTTTGAGGAGAAGCGGGCGGGCTTCGGCGGCAAGATAGAGCGAGCCGCAGACAACGACGCCCGCGAGGTTGTTCTCATCGGCGTAGTCGATGGCCTTGCGCAGGGCGTCGGCCACGCTGTCGGCGGCCTCGGCGTCGGTGTGGAAGCGTGCCTCCTTCTGCAAGTCCTCGGCGCTCAGCGCACGGGGGCAGTTGGGCGTGACCGTGTAGACCTTCGCGAAGCAGGGCGCGAGGTCGGAAAGCATTTCCTTGTAGTCCTTGTCCGCCAGCACGCCGAACACGCCGACGAGGTTTTCCTCAAAATCGGCGCGGGTCAGCGTCGCGGCCAGCATTTTGGCGCCGTCCGGGTTGTGGCAGCCATCCAGCAGCAACAGCGGATGGCGGCGCAGCACCTCGATGCGGGCGGGCATCTTCGCGTTGGCGAGGCCTTCGAGGATGGCATCGTCCGAAATATCGTAGCCGAACTCGCGCCAGAGCGCCAGCGCGATCTCGACAGCCATGGCGGCGTGGTTAGCCTGATGGGTGCCGGGCAGTCCCAGCGCCGCACGGTAGCCGCCATAGTCGATGCGGTTTTCCAGTCGTTTTCCGCGCAGCAGCGTCAAGTCGTCCTTGTCGGGCGTGATGATGCTCGTGTGCGCCTCGGCGGCAGCGGTCAAGATCGGTCCCATCGCCTCGACGGGCTGGTCTGGGTAGTTGACGACGACGCTGCCTTCTTTTATAATACCGGCCTTCTCGGCGGCGATTTTGTCGAGGGTATCGCCGAGAATCTCCATGTGGTCGTAGCCGATCTTCGTGATGGCGGCCACGAGCTTGTGCGGCACAATGTTCGTCGCGTCGCAGCGGCCGCCCAGACCCGTTTCCAGCACGACGAGGTCGCACTTTTCGCGGGCGAACCAGAGCAGCGCCAGCGCGGTGACGGCCTCGAACTCGACGGGCTTCTCGCCGCCCTCGGCCTCGATGGCGTCGACGGCGTCCATGACCTTCTGGGTCAGGCTCACCAGCGTGCGGGGCGGGATCATCTCGCCGTCGATCTGAAACCGCTCGCGGAAATCCACGACGTAGGGGCTGATCGTCAGGCCGGTCTTGTAGCCCGCCGCCGTCAGGATGGCGGACGTCATGGCCGCCAGACTGCCCTTGCCGTTCGTGCCCGCGATGTGGATGCACTGCAGGTCGTTTTCGGGGTTGCCGAGATGGTTCATCAGGTTTTGCATCCGCGCCAGTCCCGGCGCACCGCTGCCCATGCGGGGCAGCGCGTGCAGGGCGTCAATCGCCTGTTGGGTCGTCATTCTTCTTCCTCCTCGTAGTCGTCCCCGTCCTCGTCGGGGTCAGGGTGGTTCAGCTGCGCTTCGTGGGCGCGGTGGGCGGCGCGGCGCGCCAGACGCTCGTGTTCACGGCGGCGCAGTTCCTCCCGCTCGGCGCGCAGGGCGCGGTTTTCGCGCTCGACGCGGGTGAAGGCCAAGATGCCGCGCAGGATGAGCAAAATCACCAGCGCAACCAGCAGCCCCGCCACAACGCCGGACATATCGATCCAGACGTCCACCACTGACGAGCTGCGGTTCGGGCTGTGCAGCTGGATCGTCTCGTCCATCAAGGCGGTCGTCATGCCGCCCAGCAGCGGCCAGCTCATGTGGCGGACAAAATGCTTGGTGTACACGCGGATGCAGAGCATCAGCAGAAAGCCCTCCAGCGCGAACTCGGTAAAATGCGCCATCTTGCGGATCAGGTGCTCTGACAAGGGGCCGAGGTTGACGCGTGCCAGCAGATGATTGACGGCTTGCATGACCTGCTGGCTGCGGACGGAGGACGCCGCACCCGTCTCAAGCGAGTTGCGGAAGATGAACGCAACGCAGGCGATCAGCGCCGCCGTGAAGATCACGCGGAAGACGATCAGCAGCGGGCTTGTTTTTTCTTTTTCCATAGGTCTCCTTTATAAATGGTACTCCTCTATGAACTTTCATTATAGCACCTGCGCGCCGCAAGAGCAAGCCAAACCGCGTAAATTCCGGGTTTTGCGGCAAAATCCTGTTGCCAGAACGCCCTGCGCGTGATATGCTGGACACAGACGGAGAAAGCAAGGAGTATTTTTATGAATATCCAAATTTTCGGCACGAACAAGAGCTTTGACACCAAAAAGGCACAGCGCTGGTTCAAGGAGCGCTGCATCAAGTTCCAGATGGTCGACTTGAAGGAAAAAGGGCTGAGCCGGGGCGAGTTCGACAATGTCTGCCGCGCCGTGGGCGGCTGGGCGAAGCTCGTCGATGAGAACGCGAAGGACAAGGACACGCTGGCGCTGCTGAAATGGCTGGACGAGAGCCAACAGGCGGACAAGCTGTTCGAGAACCAGCAGCTGCTGCGCCAGCCCATCGTGCGCAACGGCAGGCAGGCCACCGTGGGGTATTGCCCCGACGTGTGGGGAAAGTGGGAGTAAATCCCCAAAGCCTTCCCTAAAGGGAAGGCTTTTAAGTGGGTCTTGACAAATCCGCCTTCCTGCGGTACATTATAAAGTACAAATGCAGTGCGAAAGAGTGTGCCCGCATCATGTACCTTTTCAGCAAGCCGGGGGGTGATGCAAGCCCGGCAAGGCGCGGCGGGCGCTGTCACTTTCAAGCAGGTGCAGTGAGAGGGGGCTTCTCCCCTGCCAGCTGCGCACGGGTTTGCCGCCGTTACCAGCGCAGGCAGGCTTGCTGGCCTGCCGCAAAGCGGCCTTTATACAAAGGCAACTTGGGTGGTACCGCGACTTGAAATTTTCAGGCCGTCCCATGATAAACTCATGGGGCGGCTTTTTATTTTGTCAAAAATACGCCCCGCACATTCTCTAGGAGGACACTATGCCGAAGGAACTCGCCAAACAGTACGCCCCGCAGGGCACCGAGGATCGCATCTACCAGAACTGGTGCGACAAGGGGTATTTCCACACCCAGATCGACCGCAGCAAAAAGCCGTTCACCATCGTCATGCCGCCGCCGAACGTCACCGGCCAGCTGCACATGGGTCACGCCATGGACGAAACGTGGCAGGACATCCTGACCCGCTACAAGCGGATGCAGGGCTACGCCGCGCTGTGGGTGCCCGGCACCGACCATGCTTCCATCGCCACCGAGGCGAAGGTCGTCGCCAAGATGCGTGAGGAAGGCCTGACGAAGGAGATGGTCGGCCGCGACGGCTTCTTGGAGCGCGCGTGGGACTGGAAAAACACCTACGGCAACCGCATCGTCAGCCAGCTGAAGAAGCTGGGCTGCTCCTGTGACTGGCAGCGCGAGCGCTTCACGATGGACGAGGGCTGCTCTGACGCCGTCAAGGAGGTCTTTGTCCGCCTGTACAACGAGAGTCTGATCTACCGCGGCAACCGCATGGTGAACTGGTGCCCCCACTGCAACACCTCGATCTCCGATGCCGAGGTCGAGTACGAGGCCAAGGAGGGCAGCTTCTGGCATCTGCTCTATCCCGTCAAGGAGACGGGCGAGATGCTGGAACTGGCGACCACCCGCCCCGAAACGATGCTGGGCGACACCGCCGTTGCCATCAACGCCGAAGACCCGCGCTACAAGCACCTGCACGGCTGCCATGTCGTGCTGCCGCTGCTGGGGCGCGAGATTCCCATCGTCTGCGACGAGCACGCCGACATGGAAAAGGGCACCGGTGTCGTGAAGATCACCCCCGCCCACGACCCCAACGACTTTGAGGTCGGCAAGCGCCACGACCTGCCGATGATCCGCGTGCTGACCTACGACGGCCACATGACCGGTGCGGCCGACAAGGCCGCCGTCGACGCCGAGAAGGCCGCCGGCCGCGCTGCCGCCGACGAGCCGGACGTACTGGACTGCGGCAAGTACGCGGGCATGACCGCGCTGGAAGCCCGCAAGGCTATTCTGGCCGATCTGGAAGCCTGCGGTGCGCTGAAGGAGACCGAGCCGCTGACCCACGACGTCGGCACCTGCTACCGCTGCCACTCGGTCATCGAGCCGATGGTCTCGAAGCAGTGGTTCGTCAAGATGGAGCCGCTGGCAAAGCCCGCCATCGAGAGCGTTGAGAAGGGCGAGATCAAGTTTGTGCCGGAGCGCTTCACCAAAAACTACATCAACTGGATGAAGGGCGGCCGCGACTGGTGCATCAGCCGCCAGCTGTGGTGGGGTCACCAGATTCCCGCGTGGTACTGCGACGACTGCGGCGAGACCGTCGTCGCCAAGAGTGCGCCGTCCGTCTGCCCCAAGTGCGGCAGTGCGCATCTGAGCCAAGACCCCGACACGCTGGACACGTGGTTCAGCTCGGCGCTGTGGCCGTTCTCCACCTTGGGCTGGCCGAACGAGAGCGCCGAGGATTACAACTACTTCTACCCCACCAACACCCTTGTCACCGGCTACGACATCATCGGCTTCTGGGTGTCCCGCATGATTTTCTCCGGCCTTGCCTACACCGGCAAAGCGCCGTTTGACACGGTGCTGATCCACGGCATCGTCCGCGACAGTCAGGGACGCAAGATGTCGAAGTCTCTGGGCAACGGCATTGACCCGCTGGAAGTTATCGAGCAGTACGGTGCGGACGCGCTGCGCATGATGCTGATCATCGGCTCGACCGCAGGCAATGATATGCGCTACAGCGACGAAAAGGTTGTTGCCTGCCGCAACTTTGCCAACAAGCTGTGGAATGCCTCCCGCTTTGTGCAGATGAACCTGCCGGAGGATTTTCAGCCCGGTCTGCCCGCAGAAGACCAGCTGGACATGAGCGACAAGTGGATTCTGTCCGAGCTGGCGAAGGTTGCCGCCGAGGCCACCGCCAACCTCGACAAGTACGAGCTGGGTCTGGCCGCCGAGAAGGTCGAGAACTTCATCTGGGAAGTCTACTGCGACTGGTATATCGAGATCTGCAAGACCCGCCTGAACGGCGACGACGCGGCTGCCGCCGACACCGCCCGCAAGGTGCTGGTCTATGTGCTGGATAAGGCGCTGAAGCTGCTGCACCCCTTCATGCCGTTCATCACCGAGGAAATCTATCAGGCACTGCCCGGCAGCGCCGAGACCATCATGAACGAGAAGTGGCCGGGCGACGAGAACATGCAGGTCTGGGCACAGGACTGCGCCGACTTTGAGAAGCTGATGGACTACATCAAGGCTGTCCGCGCGATGCGTGCCGAGATGAACGTCCACCCCGCCAAGAAGACGAGCATGGTGATCGAGACAGCCAGCCCCGCCGCGTTCGAGAAGGGCGGCGCATATCTGGCGCGCTTCGCCTTTGCCACCGACGTGACGGTGACGCCGAAGTACGAGGGCAGCACCGACGGCATGGTAAACGTTGCGACCCCCGACGCGAAGGGCTTTATCCCGATGATGGAGCTGATCGACCGCGAGAAGGAGCTGGCGCGCCTGAACAAGGAGCTGACGAAGGCCGAGAAGGAGCTGGGCATGTTCACGAACCAGCTGAACAACCCGAAGTTCGTCGAGAAAGCCCCCGCCAAGCTGGTCGATGAGACCCGCGCGAAGCTGGCCGCCGCTCAGGAGAAGGCCGCAAAGATCAAGGAGAGCATTGCGGCACTGGGGTAAGTTTCTTACTTTTATAACAACATAACAACAAAACCGCCCCGTCAGGAGATCCATCCTGACGGGGCGGTTTTTCTCGTTACAGCACAAATATCGCGGGGTAAAATCAGTTACAAATCACTTGCGGCGCTTGCCCTTGGTGCCCTTGCGGGTGTTGGTCTTGGCGGCAGCGGTCTTGACAGCCTCAACGGCCTTCTCGGCAGCGGGCTTGGCAGCCTCGACAGCCTTCTCGACGACAGGCTCAGCGGCCTTGACAGCCTTCTCGACCACGGGCTTCGCGGCCTTGACGGTTTCCTCGACGACGGGCTCGGCGGCCTTGACGGCCTTCTCGACGACCGGCTTTGCGGCCTTGACGGCCTTCTCGGCGGCGGGCTTGGCAGCCTTGACAGCCTTCTCAACGACAGGCTCAGCGGCCTTGACGGCCTTCTCGACGACAGGCTCAGCGGCCTTTACGACCTCGGTCGCGGCCTTCTCGGCAGCGGCCTTCGCCTTGACGGTGGTGGCCTTCACACTGGTCTTGGGCTTGCGGGTGACCTCGCTGATCGTCCAGAACTGGTTGTCACCGTTCACGTCCGCCCAAATCTGCAGCACGGTGCCGTTCTCGGTCGCCATGCCGGGGTCAAGCAGCTTGCCGGCGAGGTTGGACTTGACCTTGACGCGGCCATCGTTGGTCGGCTCCACGACCCACAGCTGGCTGGACGCGGGCGCACCCTCCCACTGGTGGACGCGGGTGCCGTCGCTGACGCCGCCCATGTCCAGATCCATCATCTTGCCGGTGAAACGGTTCTGGATGCGGTAGACGCCGTCGCCGGCGGGAACAAAGTTCCACTGCTGCCACTCGAAGTTGGCGTTGTCCATCAGCTGAATCTTCGCGCCGTTCTCGATGTTATAGTCAGCGACCTCGACGACCTTGCCGTTGGCGGCGCTGATGGTGTAGAACTTACCCTCGGTAAGTACGGTCTGTGCGATCTTCTTTCTGGGTGCCATAATGCAGTCCCCTCCTGTGTATCAATAAAAATAGGCTTATGTCAGGCGGCCGTTTTTCCCCTCAGGCCGCGTGGGCGGACACCGCTTTTTGCGTGTCTACGCCTTCTATTATAACCACTTTTTCCCTGTTCGTCAACTTTTTGGCGCTGTTGCGGCATTTTGCACAAAAACTGCCGGGACGGCAGATGCTATCCCGGCAGTTTTGATTGATTTTAACCGCGTTTGCGGCATTTTTTGCCAAAAATCGGCATCAGCTGTTCTCGGCAAAATTGCCCGTGTACAGGCGGTAATAGCGCCCCTTCTGGGCGATCAGCTCGTCGTGGGTGCCGCGCTCGATGATACGCCCCTGCTCCAAAACCATGATGCAGTCAGAGTTGCGCACCGTCGACAGGCGGTGGGCGATGACGAAGGTCGTGCGGCCGTACATCAGGCCGTCCATGCCGTCCTGCACCAGCTTTTCGGTGCGGGTGTCGATGGAGGACGTCGCCTCGTCCAGAATCAGCACCGGCGGGTCGGCGACCGCCGCGCGGGCGATGGCAAGCAGCTGGCGCTGGCCTTGGCTCAGGTTCGTGCCGTCGCCGGTCAGCATCGTGTTGTAGCCGTCGGGCAGGTGCTTGATGAAGGTATCGGCGTTCGCCAGCTTGGCGGCGGCCATGCACTCCTCATCGGTGGCGGTCAGGCGGCCATAGCGGATGTTCTCCATGACCGTGCCGGTAAACAGGTGGGTATCCTGCAAAACGATGCCCAGCGAGGAGCGCAGCGCGTCCTTCTCGATCGACTTGACGTCGTGGCCGTCGTACAAAATTTGCCCCTTCTGGATGTCGTAGAAGCGGTTGATAAGGTTCGTGATCGTCGTCTTGCCCGCACCCGTGGAGCCGACGAAGGCGATCTTCTGCCCCGGACGGCCGTACAGGTTGATGTCGTGCAGGACGATCTTCTTCTCGTCGTAGCCGAAGTCGACGTCCTTGAAGACGATGTCGCCCTTCAGCTCGGTATAAGCGGGCTTTCCGTCGGCGTCGATGTGCTTCCACGCCCACATGCCGGTGGACTCGTCCGTCTCGGTGATGGTGTCATCGGCGGCGTACTTGGCGTGGACGAGGGTGATGTCGCCCTCGTTGACTTCGGGCTTCTCGTCCAGCAGGGCAAAGATACGCGCACCGCCCGCCAGCGCCATGACGACCGAGTTCAGCTGCATCGAAATCTGGGTGATGGGCTGGTTGAAGCTCTTGTTCAAGGTCAAAAAGCTGGCCAGCTTGCCCAGCGTCAGACTGCCGCCCACGCCGCTGATCGCCAGCGCACCGCCGATGACGGCGCAGAGCACATAGCTCATGTTGCCCAGCTGGCCGTTGACCGGCATCGCCACCAGAGAATAGGCGTTGGCCTTGTCGGCGCTGTGGAACAGCTCGTCGTTCAGCTCGTTGAACTCCTTGATGGCGGCGTTCTCGTGGCAGAAGACCTTGACGACCTTCTGGCCGTTCATCATCTCCTCGATGTAGCCGTTGACCTTGCCCAATTCCTGCTGCTGCTTGAGGAAGAACCTGCCGGAATTGCCGGTCAGGTACTTCGTCGCCAGCATCATCAGTGCGACCATGACGAGGGTCAGCAGGCTCAGCGGGATGCTGAGGTACAGCATCGAGATAAAGACGCTGACGACCGTGATGATCGTGTTGATGAGCTGCGGCAGGCTCTGGCTGATGAGCTGGCGCAGCGTGTCGATGTCGTTGGTGTAGACCGACATGATGTCGCCGTGGGCGTGGGTGTCAAAGTATTTGATGGGCAGCGTCTGCATGTGGGTGAACAGCTCGTCACGCATGTCCTTCAGCGTGCCCTGCGTGATTTTTGCCATCAGGCGGTTCTGGGTAAAGACGGCCAGAATGCCGACGCCGTAGAAGCACGCCACCCGCAGGATGGCGCGCAGCAGGCCGGAGAAGTCGTTGCTCTTCTCGGCCAGCAGCGGCAGGATGTAGCTGTCGATCAAGGTCTGCATGAACAGCATGCCCTGCACCTGCGCGAAAACGCCCAGCAGGATGCAGCACAGCACGACGACGACCTGCGCCTTATAGCGGCTCATCACATAGCCGAGGATGCGCCCCAGCACCTTGCCGGGGTTTTCCACCTTGGGGCGGGGGCCTTGGCTGCGCCCGCCGGGGCCTATTTTAACAACCTTTGCTTTCTCTGCCATCAGGCCTCCCCTCCCTTCTCGTCAAAATCGCCGGAGCCCTTGGTCTGGCTGTTGTACACTTCCTGATAGATTGCGTTGGTCTTGAGCAGGTTGGCGGGCGTGTCAAAGCCGCTGACGCGGCCGTTGTCCAGCACCAGCACCTTGTCGGCGTTCTCCACCGACGAGATGCGCTGCGCGATGATGAGCACCGTCGTGCCGGGGATCTTCTCCGCGAAGGAGCGGCGGATCTTCGCGTCCGTCGCGGTGTCGACGGCGGAGGTGGAGTCGTCCAGAATCAGGACACGGGGCTTTTTCAGCAGCGCGCGGGCGATGCACAGGCGCTGCTTCTGGCCGCCGGAGACGTTGCTGCCGCCCTGCTCGATGTGGGTCTGGTACTTGTCGGGGAAGCGCTCGATGAACTCATCGGCGCAGGCCTGCTTGCAGGCGTCCTCGATCTCGGTGTTGGTGGCGTCGGGGTTGCCCCAGCGCAGGTTCTCGGCGATCGTGCCGCTGAACAGTTCGTTCTTCTGCAGTACCATGGCAACGTTGTTGCGCAGCGTCTCCAAGTCGTAGTTCCGCACGTCGACGCCGCCGATGGACACGCTGCCCTCGGTCACGTCGTACAGGCGGGGCAGCAGCTGCACAAGGCTCGATTTGGCCGAGCCGGTGCCGCCGATGATGCCGATGGTCTCGCCGGACTTGATCTCAAGGTCGATGTCCTCCAGCGCCTTCTTGCCGTCCTTCTTATAGGCGAAGCTGACATGGTCGAACCTGACCGCGCCGTCCTTGACCTCCGTGACGGGGTTCTCGCCGTTCGTCAGGTCGGACTGCTCGTCCAGCACCTCGGCCACGCGCTTGGCGGAGGCCGCAGACATCGTGATCATGACAAAGACCATCGAGAGCATCATCAGGCTCATCAGAATGTTCATGCAGTAGCTCAGCATGCTCATCAGGTCGCCGGTGGTGAAGGTCGTCGCGCCGGAGCTGACAATGAGCCGCGCACCCAGCCAAGAGATGAGCAAGATGCAGCTGTAGACCGTCAGCTGCATGAAGGGCGCGTTCCACGCGATGATGAGCTCGGCGCGCATCAGCAGGTTGCGCACGTTCTCGCTGGCCTTCTGGAACTTTTCGCTCTCGAACTTTTCGCGCACATAGGCCTTGACGACGCGGATGGCGGAGACATTCTCCTGCACGCTCTCGTTCAGGTCATCGTATTTGCGGAACGCCTCGGTGAAGTATCTCGTGGCGTGGCTCATGATGTAGACGAGGACGCCGCCCAGCAGGATGACCGCGATCAGGTAGACGTTGGCGAGCTGGCGGTTGATCGTGTAGGACATGACGAGCGCCACGATCATGCTGGCGGGCGCACGGATGGACATGCGCAGCAGCATCTGGTAGGCGTTCTGGATGTTGGTGACGTCGGTCGTCATGCGGGTGACAAGACCGGCGGTGGAGTATTTGTCGATGTTGGCAAAGCTGAAGGTCTGGATGTTTTCAAACATCGAGCGCCGCAGGTTGCGGGCAAAGCCGGTGGCCGCGTGGGAGCCGGCAACAGCGCCGAGAATACCGAACAGCAGGCCGAACAGCGCGGCGACGACCATCTGCGCGCCGACGGTGTAGATGACCTGCATATTGCCCGGCGTGACGCCGTTGTCAATGATGGAGGCCATGAGCTTCGGAATGATCATCTCCATGATGACCTCGGCGATCATGAAGATCGGCGTCAGCGCGGAGACAAGGCGGAAGCCCTTGGTTTCACGTCCGAGTGTCTTTAACAAGTGGTATTTCCCCTCTCTTGGTTAGAATTTCCTTCCTGCAGGATGTGCTGTGCATTGCGCAGCGTTTGTTCCAGCACAGCGCGGGCGATGGCTCCCTGCTGCGGGTCAATGCCGCTTTGCAGGTCGTCCTCGAACTGCGCGATGCAGGCTTCGATTTCCGCGTGGCAGGCGCGCCCCTTCTCGGTGGCGACAAGGCGCTTGAGGCGGGCGTCCTTCTCGACGGCGCAGCGGGTGATGAAGCCGTCCTGCTCCATGCCCTGCAACAGCGCCGTGACGCTGGAACGGCGGATGTTGAACCACTGCTCAATGTCGCGCTGGTAGACGTCGCGCCCGGTGCGGTTGGCGCGGACGATGTCGCCCAGCACCATGCCCCGCGTGCCGGAAAGCCCGGTGGTAACAGCGGCGCTGATGCGGGCATCCAGTGCGCGGCGGATCAGGCGCGAGGTCTGGTTCAGCAGCGCACCGAAGTGTACATCCGCGCAGCAGCCGCAGTCGTTTGACGGTGAATCGTGCATTTCTTCCCTCCCTTGTCGGTATCTCGGCAGATAATAAGTTAGATTGTGAATTGTTCGTTTTCTAACTGTTCGTTTGCGTACTGTACCAGTATACCACCGGATTTTGGAATGTCAAGTGGGAGATTTCAAAATATCCTTATTACAATTTTAATTATGAAATCGTGTTATATCTTGTTGCCCATGTAACACGATTTCAAAATATATTGGTAATAGGGGTATTTTGAAATCGGGCGGCGGCACGTTCCTGTTATTGCCGCGTGGATATTCTGCCACTCTGTAGGGGCGGGGCATGCCCCGCCCGCAGCCTTGCCTTGCCACCCGTCAACGGACAACCGCCATTTTGTTGCGGGTCGGGCATGCCCGACCCCTACTGCGCGGCGCTGCGCTCCACCCCCACATACGGCAGCGCCTTCGCCAAAACCTCGGCACAAACCGGTCCCGACAATGCCCCGCCGCTGGTCGTCCAGCTGTGGGGTTCATCCAGACAAATCAACACTGCCAGCTTCGGGTCATCAATGGGCGCGACCGACACAAAGCTCGCGATCCGCGCGCCCTCGTTCGGGCTGTCGAGCTTCTGGCTCGTGCCGCTCTTGCCGCCGACACGATAGCCCGCCAGCGCGGCCTGCTTGCCCGTACCGTCGGTCACGACGCCTTCCATCAGGCGGCACATCGTGGCGGACGTCTCGGCGCTGATGACCTGCCGCTTCACCACCGGCTCCGCTTCCTTTATAATAGTGCCGTCCGGGGCGGTGATCTTCGCCACGACGTAGGGCTGCATGAGCCGCCCGCCGTTCACGACCGCGCAGACCGCCGTCAGCATCTGCAAATAGCTGACCTTGCTGCTCTGCCCAAAGGAGCAGCTTGCCAGCTCGACAGGCCCCATCTTGTCGGCCGTGTAATACTCGCTGCGTTTGATCTCGCCCGGCAGGTCGATGCCCGTGGCCTCCCGCAGGCCGAAGGCTGCAAAATAGTCGCAGAAGCGCTCTTTTCCAAGCCGCGCACCGATCTGGATAAAGCAGGGGTTGCAGCTGACGGCCAACCCCTTGGCGAAGGTCTGTGTCCCGTGGACATGCCCGTTCGCGCAGCGGAACCGCGTACCTGCGACGGAAATCTTGCCCGCGCAGGTGAAATAGTCCGTTGCCCTGCACGCGCCGGAATCCAGCGCTGCCGACGCCGTGATGAGCTTGAAGACGCTGCCCGGCTCGTACAGATCGCTGATGGCCTTGTTGCGCCACTGCGCCTGCTGCGCCTTTTGCAGCGCGGCGCTGCGCTCCTCGCCGGTCAGGGCGTTCACGGCGTCGCGGATGTCCTTGTCAATCAGGGTGCGCGGCGCGTTGGGGTCGTAGTCGGGCTGGCAGGACATCGCCAGCACCGCGCCGGTGTTCACGTCCATGACGATGCCGACGCCCCGCTCGGCCACATGGTGCTCGGCCACGGCGGCGGCAAGGGCGCTTTCCAGCCAGTGCTGGATGTTCGCGTCGATCGTCAGCGTCAGCGTGTTGCCGGGCACGGCGTCCACCAGCGTTTGGTAGTGGGTGGGCAGGTCGTACCCCCACGCGTTCTTCGCGGTCAGGATGCGCCCGTTCTGCCCGGTCAATTCGTCGTTGTAGCGCAGTTCCAGCCCCCACAGACCCGCGTTGTCCACGTCGGTGAAGCCCAAGATCCCGCCCATAAAATCCCCCTGCGGGTAAACGCGGCGGGTATCCTGCCGGATCTGCACGCCCTGCACCTCGTTTTCGCGGCACCAGTCCCGCACGGCGTCGGCCGTCGCTCGGTCGACGCGGCGGCGCAGCAGGCAGTCGTTGGAGCTGCGCTGGCTGAATTTTGCCAGTGTGTCGGCGTAATCCAGCTCCAGAATCTCACTCAGCGCACGCGCGGCGGGCTCGACCTTGTCGTCTGCCATCTCGCGCGGGGCGGCGCGGATCGTCCAGCAGGTCTCGCTGGCGGCCAGCAGCGTACCGTCGGCGGAATAAATCTCCCCGCGTGCGGCGGGCAGCGTCGCGCCGCGCAGCTGTTGGTCGGCCGCCCGCGCCGCGTAGCCGCCGGGGTCGCGCAGCATCAGGACAAACAGCCGCACGACCAGCCCGCCCAAGCACCCCACGGCCAGCACCGCCGCCAGCAGCCGGGTGCGCAGCCGCATCTTGCCGTCCTGCTGCGGTGTGATGTGACGCATATTTCCTGCCCCCTTCCCCATACGATACAGCGTATGAAAACGCAATAGGCAAAATGCCGAATTATCGCAGGAAAATTCTCTGTATTGTCGATTGACCATTTAGACACAAAGGGTGTATACTGTGTATAGTAGATTTTGACAACTATTTATCAAAGTCCAAAAAGAGCACTTTATTATAAGGAGGCAATCCCTATGGCTAGATTTACTTTACCCCGTGACCTGTACCACGGCGCAAACGCGCTGGAAGCCCTGAAAACGCTGCCCGGCAAGCGCGCCATGATCTGCGTCGGCGGCGGCTCCATGAAGCGCTTCGGCTTCCTTGACCGTGCAGAGGCCTACCTGAAAGAGGCCGGCATGGAGGTCGAGCTGTTTGAAGGCATCGAGCCCGACCCGTCCGTTGAGACCGTCATGAAGGGCGCAGCGGCGATGGAAAAGTTCCAGCCTGACTGGATTGTCGCCATCGGCGGCGGTTCCCCCATCGACGCGGCGAAGGCCATGTGGATCAAGTACGAGTACCCCGACATCACGTTTGAGGACATGTGCAAGGTGTTCGGCATCCCGCCGCTGCGCCGCAAAGCGCACTTCTGCGCCATTTCTTCCACCTCCGGCACTGCGACCGAGGTCACAGCATTCTCGATCATCACCGACTACGAGAAGGGCATCAAATACCCCATCGCCGACTTCGAGATCACGCCCGACGTCGCCATCGTCGACCCCGAACTGGCGCACACGATGCCCCAGAAGCTCGTTGCCCACACCGGTATGGACGCGATGACCCATGCCATCGAGGCCTATGTCTCCACCGCCAACTGCGACTTTACCGACCCGCTGGCGCTGCACGCCATCGAGATGATTCAGGCTGACCTCGTCGGCAGCTACAACGGCGATATGGCCAAGCGCGACGCGATGCACAACGCACAGTGCCTTGCCGGTATGGCGTTCTCGAACGCGCTGCTGGGCATCGTGCACAGCATGGCGCACAAGACCGGCGCAGCCTTTGCCGACTACGGCGCGCACATCATCCACGGCGCGGCGAACGCTATGTACCTGCCCAAGGTCATCGCCTTCAACGCGAAGGATCCGACCGCGAAGGCGCGCTACGGCGTCATCGCCGACAAGATGCACCTCGGCGGCGCGAACGACGACGAGAAGGTCGACCTGCTCATCAAGTACCTGCGCGGCATGAACGACGACCTGAAGATTCCGCACTGCATCGCGCATTACGGCAAGGATTCCTACCCCTGCGACGAGGGCTTCGTGCCGGAGAATGTCTTCTTGGAGAGACTGCCGGAGATCGCCAAGAACGCGATCGCGGACGCCTGCACCGGCTCCAACCCGCGCCAGCCCTCTCAGGAGGAGATGGAAAAGCTGCTGAAGTGCTGCTACTACGACACCGAGGTCGACTTCTGATTGTAACTGACACGCGGCAGTCCCCGCAAGCCGCCGCGTAAAAACCCCGGAGCGTCACCATTTGGCGACGCTCCGGGGTTCGTTTTTGTTATACTGTAAAAAATTGCCGTTTCAAATCAGCAGCAGCCAAACCAGCATGGACGCCATGGCCGCGATGTGCACGGTGCCGATGATCTGCAGCGGGGACATTTTTTCGGAAATCACTCGACCATATACTCGAAGTCGATGCGGCCAAGTGCCACGTCAGCGGCGGCGACCTGAATCTTCATGGAGGAACCCAGCATCCAGCTCTTGCCGGTCAGCGGGTCAAGCATGCTGACGCCGTCGATGACCTGCGGTTCGCCCTTGCACAGCTGCGCGGCGGGCACAAAGCCCTCGACCGTGTTGTCCAGCTCAACAAAGACGCCGCGCGGCGTGATGCCCGCCACGGTGCCGGTGTAGACCTCGCCGAGGTGGTTGTGCATATACTCGGCCTTGTACAGGTCTTCGACGTCGCGCTCGATGCGCACGGCTGCGACCTCCTGCTTGCTGGACTTCTCGCTGGCCTGCTGGGCAAACTCGTTGAAGTCCTTCTGCAGCTGGCTGGCTGTCGCGCCGTTCAGCATCTCGGTCAGGATGCGGTGGATCGCCAAGTCCGGGTAACGGCGGATGGGGCTGGTGAAGTGGGCGTAGTCCGCCAGCACCAGACCGTAATGGCCGAGGGGCTGCGGGGCGTAGCGCGCCTTCTGCATACTGCGCAGGATGCCCGTGTGGACGGGGATCTGGATGGGCTGGCCGCGGGTCTCGTCCAGCAGGGCAGCCAGCTCCAGCTGCGTCGGGATGGGGTTCTTGAACTTGGCGTTCAGGCCGCAGGCCAGCAGCGTGGCGGACAGCTTCTCCATCTTCTCGGCGTCGGGGGCTTCGTGTACACGGTAGACGAACGGCACCTTGTTCGTGCGGCCGGCGTTGGCGGCGCACTGGTTCGCCAACAGCATGAACTCCTCGATCATGCACTCCGACGTGCCGCGGTCGCGCTTGACAATGTCGACGCAGCGGCCGTTTTCGTCCATGACGAGCTTCGCCTCGTTGGACTCGATGTCCATGCCGCCGCGCGCCTTGCGCAGCACAAGGCGCTTGCGGTACAGCTCGTCCATCGTGGGCAGCTGGTCGAGCACGGCCTCGTACTTCGTCTTCAGGTCGGTCAGGTCAGCGCCCGTTTCAGATTCCTGCGGCTCCAGCAGGGCGTTGATCTCTTTGTAGACGCCCTTGACGCGGCTGCAGATGACGCTCTTGACAAACTTATAGCTGCGGATCTCGCCGTTCTCGTCCAGACGCATCAGGCAGGAGAACGCCAGACGATCCTCGCCCTCGTTCAGGGAACAGATGCCGTTGGACAGCTGGGTCGGCAGCATCGGGATGACCTTGTCGGCGTAGTAGATGCTCGTCGCGCGCTCGAAGGCTTCCTCGTCCAGTGCGGAGCCGGGGCGGACGTAGTGGCTGACGTCGGCGATGTGGACGCCCAGCTCGTAGCCGTCCTCGATCTTCTGCAGGCTGATGGCATCGTCGATGTCCTTCGTCTCGGCAGAGTCGATCGTAAAGATGGGGATGCCGCGCAGGTCAAGGCGCTTGGCGGCCTCGGTGGGGTCGATGGCCGCGTCGTCGTAGGCGCGGGCTTCCTCCAGCACTTCGGGCGGGAACTCCTGCCGGACGTTGCGGCCGTACAGGATGGCCTTGGCGCACTCCGACGCATAGTCGGAGGAGCCGAACTTTTCGACGACGGCGGCGCGGTGGTCGCTGTGGCGGTTGCCGCGGTGGGTGATGAGGAAGCCGACCTTGTCGCCGAGGTGGACACCCTCGCTCCCCTGCTTCGCCAGCAGGAACTTCACGTCACGGCAGCCGTCCGGCTCGACGGCCATGCGGCCATCCTCGGACAGGCAGACCGTACCCGCAAAGCGGTTGTTCGGCACAGTGACCTCGACGACCTCGCCCTCGGACGAGCCCTCCACGCGGGGGTGGTCGAACAGCTTGACGTTGATCTTATCGTTGGGCATCGCGCCGTGCAGCGCACGGCCGGGGATGAAGATGTCGCCCTCGCCGTCGTCGCGGCTGGCAAAGCCGAAGCGCGCGGCCAGCTTGACGAGGGTGCAGGGGATACTCGTGGGGGCGTTGGCGTTCTCGTAGGTGGCGAAGCCCGGCACGTAAGCGCCGTTCTTCATTGCCAGCTCGCCGGTGGCGACCATGGCGGAAACGCTGGTGCGCAGGCGGGAATTGTCCACCTGCAAATTGTTCTGCAGCTCGCGCAGCGTCATGGGGCGGCGCTTGACGGCGGCCAGAATGGATTTCTGTAACGGTGTCATGTTTACTCCTTTAATTTACGTCGCATCGCCGTCCGGCGGTGCCCTACCAGTTTGACTTCTCTATAGTTTCCCACAAAAAACGGCTCGCCGGGGCGCTGCTTTGCAAAGCACGAAGCGCTTGGCGAACCGTTTTGTTTTGTGCTTACCCTGCCAAAATCACAGGCGTGCGCTCAGGACGCAGACGACCAGCGTGACGGCAAAGAAAGCGATGCCGCAAACCTTGGTCAGCTTTGCCAGCTTGGCGTCAACGCCGCGCTCGCGGCCAGCGGCCATCGTAGCGGAGCTTTCGCCCATGATAGCGCCGGACAGACCCTGACCCTTCTGCTCCTGTGCGAGGGTGAAAACGATGATCAACAGGGACACGACGACGAGGACGACGCCGAGAGCGATCTCATACCAGTTCATTGAATAGCACTCCTTCTATTTCTATCCACGCCGTCACGGCGTGAAAAGTCTCATGCACCGTACAGTATAGCATAGTTTCCCGCGCGTTGCAAGCGCTTTTTTCGCGGTTTGTGTGCAAAATTAGTTTTGCAGCGCAATTTGTTCGCCCTGCACCAGCGGGTAGCGCGCCAGCTTGCCGCCGTCGAGGTTCACGCGGTGCATGTCCACGGCGGTGATCTGGTGGTTGCCGTAGGTCGTGTAGTAGTAGATGCCCTTGTCAGCGTTGCAGCAGCTGGTGTACAGGGTGATCTCGTACTTGCCGCCGTCCAGCTCGCAGCAGCCGCGCTGCTGTTCGACCGAATGCAGGATGTGGAAGAACTGCCCGACGCTCTCGGCCTCGCCCGTGCCGGACTTTGCGTTCATCCGCACGAAGGCCGCGCGGACGAACCGCGACTGGCTGGACAAATCGCCCGGCAGCCCCAGCGCACCGAGGCCGCGGCTGTAGACGGGCAGATCGAGGCCGTCCGCAAAGGTGCTGGCGGGGGTGCGGGGCGACAGTGCGCGGTAGTTGTTCAGCGCGAAAAGCTGCTGCGGGAACGGCGGGTTATTCGTCAGCACGCCGGTGGGGTTGCCGTAGATGTGCAGGCCGTCGGCGGTGGATTCCACCACGATGCTGCCGGTTTTGTCGGCGATGAGCCAGTGCAGCTGCGCCAAAGGCAGCTGGTCGCTGAACGGGATGTTGACGATATTGGCCTTTTCCAGCAGGGTGCGCGCCTCGGCCAGCGTGGCGCAGCTGCCCAGCAGCCACGGAATCAGTTCAAACTGGGTGACATTGTTTTTTCCCTCCGCCGCCGGGTGGTAGACCGCGTTGCCGACGAAATTCAGCCCCGCAATGCCGAGGCCGCACTCGTTGACGGCGTCGTAGTAGAGCGGGTACTCCCCCGCCACATAGGCCATGCCGATCATGGCGTATTTCGTGCGGAAGTCCCCCATGCAGCGCAGGCCAAACGGGTAGGCGCGCGGCGTGACGGTGACCTCGTCACCGTAGGAAAATTCGTAATCCAGATTGCGGCCAAAGTAGAAATCCTCGGTTTTATACGTTGCAGCGGTACACATGCGGAACGCCCCTTTTGTTTTATGATACGTGTATTGTACCACGCCGCAGGCGGGATAATCCACCGGGAAATTGTAAACAAATAGCGGCAGGTGCCTTACCTGCCGCCATTGCGCTTACTGTTTTACTTTTTTGGAAACCGCCATGCCGAGACATGCGCCGCCGCTCAGGAGGAGCAGGGCAAGCAGCAGCGTCACGCTGCCGGTGTCCCCGGTCTGGGGGATCGTCGATGTCACCTGCGGGGTCGCCGTCGGGGTGGGCGCGGCTGTCGGGGCCGCAGTCGGCTTCGGGGTGGCCGTCGCCGCGGCAGTCTGCGCCGGGGCGGCAGCGGGCGCAGCCGTAGGTGCCGTAGTCGGCGCGGCAGTGGGGGCTGTGGTAGGCGCAGCCGTGGGGGCAGGCGTCGGGGTCGCGGTGGACTCCGGCATCAGCTTTGCCGTCACCGTCTTCGCCCGTGTGATCTCGTTCGCCGCAGCGGCGTCGCTGTAGTACTTACCGCAGTCTGCGCAGTACCAGTACTCAATATTGCCCTCGGCCTCGGTGGTAGCCGCCTTGGCGTCCACATGCTGCAATGCCGTGTGGTTGGCCGGGTTCAGGTCGCCGTAGGATGTCTGGCAGACATCGCAGACCGCCTGCGCCTTGCAGGTGGCCGTGCCGCCGGAATGGTGGTTGCAGACGAGCGCGCCGGCCCCGGTGGAGAAGTCGCCCTCGACCGTGACCGTGCCATTGTTCGTGAAGGTCTTGCCTTCGCCAACCGTCAGGGACGTGCCCTCCGGGATGACGAGCGTCTTGCCCTCTTCCAGCGTTGTATCGCCAAGCAGTTTCGCATTGCCGATGACCGTGCCAGAATTGCCGTTGAAGAGCACGCTGTCGGTGATGCTGCCGCCGACGGAAGGCTCGTGGTTTGTCTCGACCCAGGAGCCGGTTACAGTGGTCGTACCCCTCGCAGTGACGGCATAGTAGTTTTCAGCTGCACTGGCCTTTACAGTGCTGTTCTGAATCGAAACATTCCCACGCGAGAAGATTCCTGCATCTTCGGTGGAGGTTGCCTCGACCTGACTGCCGCTTTCAATGGAAACACCACCATTGCCAAACAGCGCCGGGTAGTAGCCGGAAGCATTCACTTTTGCGCCATCAGAGATTTTCAGATTTCCACCTGCGTAAATGCCATTGCTGTTTTCACTCTTTGCTTCAACATTGCCGCCGGAAATTTCAAGATTTCCATCCACACAAAGCGCCACGTCATACCCGGTCGCCTTGATGGCAGCATTTTCTTTCACGCTGACATTCGCAGGAGAAACCAGACCATAACCTGCAAATTTGCCGGTCGTAGGCCTACCCTGCACTTCCAGATAGCTGTTGCCGCTCATTGTCAGGTCTGCGCCACCAAAAATTTCCAATCCGCTCACCGAATACGCCGACGGCGTTTCCGGGTCCGCATGCAGACAGCGCAGCTTGGCGTTGTCCATCATCGTTACCTTGTGGGTGGTGTCGCCAGACTTCACACCGATTTGCAGCGGCGCATGATCTCCACAGGCTGTATACGTCACATCTGCATTGCCATCCAGCACGCAAACGCCGTTCCACTCGCCAGAACGATTGGCCGGGCAATTTACGATAACCTTCGTATCCGTAATGTGCAGTGCGCTGGGCATATAGGACGTATTCTGCGTCACGCCAATATAGCTCGCATTCAGCGTTCCGGTGCCCTTGATCGTCAGGTCATTCGCGGTCACGCTGCTGATTGTATTGACCGTATTTTCCGGAATATCCAGCACCATTTTGACAGGGCTGTTCTCAACAACAATGCCGCCATTCACAGTCACATTGTTTGCAACGATGTAGAACGTCTGCGCAATTTCTGCAGGGAAGTTACTGCCCCAGACGCTGATTTTCTTATCCGTTTGACCCGTAAGTACATAGGTCACATCCCTCTTGCGAAGAATAATTCGACTATCATCAATTTTGTAGTCGTCGTTATCTACGGTTTCTCCCCCCACATTGACCTGAATGACATCTGTCGGTTCGTCTGCGAACGCCGCCATGGGCGCAAGGCAGAGCACCATGCAGAACGCCATCAGGATGCTCAGCAGATACTTTTTCATGATTTCCTCCTACATTTTTATTTTTGCCGTTCAAATCGTTATCAGATAGAACTTTTCGCATTCTGACAACATTTTTAGCACTTTTAACTATACGCTTTTCTCTAAAGCTTGTCAATCTTTATGCAAAAAACCGCAGTCATGCACCAAACGGCACATGGCTGCGGCTTTTCTAATGTCCCCGGCGCGATTCGAACGCGCGGCCTTTCGCTTAGGAGGCGAACGCTCTATCCGGCTGAGCTACGAAGACCCATAACATACTTATTATAGGGTCTCGGCCAGCAAAAATCAAGCCTTATTTGGCGGGCGTGCCCGCGCGGGGAGGGTTACAGGTTATTCGCCCAGCACCTCGGCGAGGGTGGGCATGGCGGGTATCGCACCGTGGCGGCTCGTCGTGATGCTGGCGGCCTTGTTTGCGAAGGCCACGGCCTCGCGCAGCTTGGCGCTGTCCAGCTCGGTCAGGGTGTCGGCCTCCTTGATGCGGCTCAGGAACGCGCCGAGGAAGGTATCCCCCGCGCCGTTCGTGTCGCCGACCTTCACGGCGATGCCGTCCACTTTGCCGTACACATCGCCCATGCGGTAGCACGCACCGTCTGCGCCAAGGGTGACAAGTACCAGCGGGATGCCCCGCTCTGCCAGCTTGCGGCTGCCCACTTCCGGGTCGGTGCAGCCGGTCAGCAGCTCCATTTCCTCGTCAGAGACCTTCAGAATGTCGGCCAGCGGCATCGCGGCTTCGATCTGCTCTACAGCGGTCTCGGCGTTCGGCCAGAGGTTTGCGCGGTAATTGGGGTCAAATGTGATGGACGCGCCGGCTTTTTTGGCGCGGTGCACGGCGTCCAGCGTAGCGGTGCGCTCCGGGTCAGCGGTCAGGCTGACGCTGCCGAAGTGGAAAAACTTCGTGTTTTCCAAAATGGCCTGCGGCACCTCGTCCGCGCGCAGCATCGTGTCCGCGCCGGGGTTGCGGTAGAAGGAGAAGCTCCGCTCGCCCGTGGCGTCCAGCGTGACGACGGCCAAGGTGGTAGGCTGTACCGGGTCCGTCAGCATGGCGGAAGTGTCCACGCCGTTCTCCTGCAGGGTCTTGCGCAGGGACTCGCCGAAGGCGTCCCGCCCGACTTTGCCGATGAACGCGGTGCGGCAGCCCAGCCGGGATGCGGCCACAGCCATATTTGCCGGGGCGCCGCCGGGGTTGGCAGCCAGCTGCACAACGCCCTGCTCATTGACGCCGCACTGGGTAAGATCGATCAGGATCTCACCGAGGGAGATAATGTCATACATATAGATCCAGCTCTTTTCGTGTAGGTTTATGGGTCACAGCTTTGCCAGCCAGTCCAGCGCTTCCTGCAGGTGGCAGTCCCAGAATTTCCAGTCATGCACACCGGGGGCGCGGGTGTAGTCGATGGGCACGAGCTTCGACGTCTCTGCGTAGAATTTCTCGTTCGAGGGGAAGATGAAGTCCTCGGTGCCGCAGGCCATGAACAACTTGGGGATCGGCTTGCCCGCGTCCAGCTGCGCCTTCAGCAGGTACACAAGGTCGTCGCGGGTGCCCGCCATCTTCTCGTTGGGGCTGATGGCCTTCATGTAGTTCTTGTCGAACTTCGCCACATGCGCCTCGGTCGTGTCGCCGGTGTTCAGCATATCCATATCCAGCCCGCCGGACAGCGAGCAGATCGCGCCGAAGCGCTCCGGGAATTCAAGGCCGATGCGCATCGCACCGTAGCCGCCCATGGACAGCCCTGCGATGTAGGTGTCCTCGCGCTTATCGCTCAGCGGGAAGATTGTGCCCAGAAACTCCGGCAATTCCTTGCCGATGTAGTCCATGTAGTTTTCGCCAAGATACATGTTCAGGTACTTGCTGTTCTCGGCGCTGGGCATAACGACGGCGATGTTATGCTCCTGCGCATAGCGGTCGGCGTTTGCCAGCCGCGTCCAGTCCATGTAGTCGCCATAGCTGCCGTGCAGCAGGTACAGCGTCTTGTACACGCGGCTGCGGCCGTACTTGGCGTTGCCCGTGCCGAAGAGGTAGTCATCCGCGTCCTGCGTGGGCAGGTAGATGATGACATTGGCGTTTTTCTGCAATGCCTGCGAGAAAAAATTGCATTGAATATGTGCCATTGCCGTTCCCTCCTTATTCTGCCACGGTGCTTTCGGCCAGCGGCAGCCAGTTCAGCACGTCCTGAATGTGGGCGTCCCAGTAGTCCCAATCGTGGATGCCGGGGTGCTCGGCGTAGGTCACATCAAGGCCAAGCTCGGTCATCCGCTTGCGGGCGTTCTGGTTGATGTTGTAGGTAAAGTCCTCGGTGCCGACGCACTGGAACAGCTTCGGCAGCGGTCTGCCTTCGGCCTTGCGCTTGGCAGCCAGTGCGAACAGGTCGGCGTCGCTGCCCTCGATGGCGTCGGGGTGCTCGAACAGGGCTTCCCACTTGAAGGGTCCGCCGATCTCGCCGCGCTTGGTAGCCTCGACGGTGCCGAGGATGTCCACCGCGCCGGACAGGCTGGCCGCGCAGGAGTACTGCTCCGGCTTTTGCAGCGCCAAGCGCCACGCGCCGTAGCCGCCCATCGAAAGACCTGCCACGAAGGTATTCTCGCGCTTGCGGCTGACCGGGAAGAGGCTCTCGATAAATTCGGGCAGTTCCTCGGTCAAATAAGTCAGGTACTGCGAGCCGCGGTACATGTCCTGATAGAAGCTGTTGGACGCCGACGGCATGACGACCGCGATCTTATGGTTCTGGGCATATTTTTCAATGCTCGTCAGGCGCATCCAATCACTGTAGTCGCCGTAGGCGCCGTGCAGCAGATACAGCACCTGATATTTCGCGCCCGTGTGGAAGTAGCTTGTGTCCTTGTGGTTCATCAGTTCGTCCGAATTGGGTGTCGGGATAACCACATTCACGTCTGTGCCGAAGCGCAGCGTGGGGGAAAAGAAATTCACTTGGAAAAAAGCCATTGCGGCATCCTCCTTTTAGACAAGCGCCACACCGTGCAGCTGCAGCGGCGCGTCGCACTGCATCGGCACCGGGGTCATGTCCAAGAACTGATAGACCTCCAGCACCAGCGCATCCTTGCGCATCATGCAGCAGCGGATCGTGCCCTCGGCGTCGTTGTGGTTCGTCACCGGGGCAAATTCCTCGGCGAAGCCCTGCGCCTTCAGGCTGGCGAGCTGGGCGTCGAAGTCCGCGCTGGGCAGCCCCATGTGGTCGAGCCCCTCGATGATCTTCGTCTGGCCGTACTCTGCACCCTGCACATGCTGGCTGATCTCGACCGTGACGCCGAAGGGTGAGCGGATGTTGAAGTAGTACTCCCCTTCCCCGTAGACCTTCGGGTTATAGAACTCGTGGTCGTCGGTCAGCATCAGGTCAAGCTGTTTTTCCTTGCAGTGGGTCAGTGCTTTTTTGATGTCCGCCGCGCGCAGCGCCAGATGGGCGATGCCTGCGGTGTACTGCCCTTGGGCAAGGGCGGGGGTCGGCTGGGGGGTGCCCTTTTGCAGCCGCACGGTGCAGCTGCCGTTGTGCAGGGTGTTCTCCCCCGCCGGGGCGAAGAAGATGTTGTCCGTCAGCCACGCGGCGGCGGTCTCCGGCTCCGGGGTCAGGATCACGATCTCGTGTGCCATGGTAAAATCAACCCTTCTTGTTCTTCTTCTGGTTCTTCACGTAGTCGACGTAGACAGCGATCAGGACGATGATGCCTTTCGCGACCATCTGCCAGTAGCTGTCGATACGCATCAGGTTCAGGCCGTTGTTCATGATGGCGATGATCAGCGCGCCGATGATGGTGCCGCCGATGAAGCCGTAGCCGCCAGCCATGGAGCAGCCACCCAGCACGCAGGCCTCGATGGCGTCCATCTCAGCGCCGTTGCCGGCGGTGGGCTGACCTGCATAGCTGCGGGCTGCCAGAACGATACCGGCAACGGCGCCCATCAGGCCGCTGAAGACGTAGACGAAGAGGCGGACGTTCTTGACGTCGATGCCGCTGAACTCAGCAGCCTTCTGGTTGCCGCCGATGGCGTAGATGTGGCGGCCGAGCTTGGTGCGGTTGAGGATGATGTAGACGACGATCAGGATGATGGTCATGTACCAGACGGGGTTAGGCACACCCAGCGTGTAGCCGGTGCCGACGGCGATGAAGTTGCGGTCGTCGATACGGACGGTCGTGCCGCCGGTGTAAACGTAGGTGGAACCGCGAAGAATCGTCATCAAAGCGTAGGTAACGATGAACGGGGGCAGCGTGGTGCGGCTCAGGATAAAGCCGTTGAAAGTACCCATCAGAGCACCAACGATCAGGCAGATGATGATGGCGACGGGGATCGGCACGCCCTGATTGATCATAGTGCCGACAATAACGCCGATGATGCCGACGACGGAGCCAACGCTCAGGTCGATGCCGCCCGCAATCAAAATCATTGTCATGCCGCTGGCGAGGAAGATGTTCTGGGCGCTCTGGCGCAGAACGTTCATGATGTTTTCATAAGTCAGGAAGCTGTCGGAGCGGATCGCGATAACCACACAGAGGGCGAGCAGGCCGATCAGGATACCGGCGTTGCGTTTGATGTAGCTTTTGGTGGAGCCAAACAGCTTTTCTGTCACAGACATTTTAGTATTCATTACGGTGTCCTCCCTTTACATTGAGACCGCGTACTGCATAATAACTTCCTGCGATGCTTCGGTGCGATCGAGGATCTTGGTGATGGTGCCCTCGCACATGACAGCGATACGGTCGCTCATGTTCAGCACCTCCGGCAGGTCGGAGGAAACCATCAGGATGGTAACGCCCTCCGCCGCAAGACGGTTCATGATCTCGTAGATCTCGCCTTTCGCGCCGACGTCAATGCCGCGCGTGGGCTCGTCCACGATCAGTACCTTGGGGCCTGCGGCCAGCCAGCTGGCGATGATGACCTTCTGCTGGTTGCCGCCGGACAGGCTGGCGATAGGCGTCGACATGCCGGGCGCTTTGACCTTCAGCGAGTCGATGCCGTGCTGGGCGATCTCGCGCTCCTTCTTACCGTTGACGTGCAGCTTGCTGATGAACTCGTCCAGCACCTTCAGCGTGGCGTTGAACTTGATGTCCATGACGCCGAACATACCCTCGCCGCGGCGATCCTCCGGCACGAAGCCGACGCCTTCCTTAATAATACGGTCGGGTTTCAGGCCGCTGATCTTCTTGCCGTACAGCTCGACGCTGCCGCTCTTGATCTTGTCAAGGCCGAAGAGGGCTTCCATCGTCTCGCTTCGGCCGCAGCCGATCAGGCCGGAGAAGCCCAGAATCTCGCCGCGCTTTGCCTCAAAGCTGACATCGTGGATGCGATCCGTCGTAAGACCCTCGACCTTCAGGGCAACTTCGGGGAAGCTGTTGTAAGTGCGGGTGTAGTAGTTCGTCATGCTGCGGCCGACCATCAATGCGATCAGGTCGTCGGTCGTCGTCTCCTTGACGACCTTTGTGTCGACATACTGGCCGTCGCGCAGAACGGTGACGCGGTCGGCAATGATGTCCAGCTCGCTCATGCGGTGGCTGATGTAGATGATGCCGACGCCGCGCGCCTTCAGCTTGCGGATGCTCTCGAACAGTGCCTCGGCCTCCTTGTCGGACAGCGAGCTGGTGGGCTCGTCCATGACGACGATGTTGGAGGAGAACGAGATAGCCTTGACGATCTCGACCATCTGCTGCTGGGCGATGTTCAGCTCGGCAATGGGGGTCAGGGGGTTCAGGTCAAGGCCGAAGTCCACAAGGTACTTCTTGGCCTCGCTGTTCATCTTGCCGAAATCCACGAAGCCGAGCTTGTTTTTCGGCTCGCGGCCTAAGAACATATTCTCGGCGATGGACAGCCATGGCACGAGCACCAGCTCCTGATGGATGATGCTGACGCCTGCCTTGCGGGCGTCCTCGACGCTGTTGATCTCGACTTTCTGGCCGTCGATGAAAATTTCGCCTTCATCCTTCTGATAAATGCCGCCCAGCACCTTAATCAAGGTGGATTTACCGGCACCGTTCTCGCCCAGAAGCGCATGGACTTCGCCGCGGCGCAGCTCAAACTGCATGTTCTGCAAAGCGTGCACGCCGGGGAAGCTCTTATCGATCCCCTTCATCTGAAGGAGCAGCTTTTCTTCTGCCATAATTTCAACTCCTTTGGCATGGCTGGCCGCGTCTTGCGGTCATCTTCTGCACAGTTTCTACAAGAAAGGCCGCTGCAAAGCCTTGTTTTGCAGCGGCCTATTCACTCAACCGAATGGATCAGCCCCAGTTGGAAGGATCGTTGTCAGCAACGTTGTCCGGGGTGATGAGGGTGGTATCCAGAGAGTAGGTAGCATCCACGGACTCACCGTTCATGATCTTGGTAGCGCACTCATAAGCCTTGTCCGCGATGGAAACGGGGCTCTGTGCGGCGGTGCAGTACAGACCGCCCTCCTGAACGCTGGTCTTGCCGGAGGGAGAACCGTCAACGGACATGACCTTGATTTCGTCCTGACGGCCACGGGACTCGACCGTGCCAAGGATTGTCATGGAAACATCGTCGTTCAAGCCCCAGAATACCTGCAGGTCATCGTTTGCAGTCAGGATATCCTCGGCATCGGGCAGAACCTCGTCCAGCGTTGCGATGCTCTTGCGGTCGACGATCTTGCAGTTGGTGCCTTCGATAGCGGCTTCCAGACCGGCAACGCGCTGCACGACGGAGTCGGCCAGCGGGTTCTCGATCAGGGCGATGTTGCAGCCGTCCGGATACAGCTTGACGATCTCTTCGCCGCACTGCAGACCGGCGGTATAGTTGTTGGAGGAGATGTAGGTCTCGATGAGGCTGGTGTCGGTGACGTTGGAGTCAACGGTGATGACCTTGACGCCAGCGGCCGCGCAGGCTTCCAGAGCAGGCTGGACGCCGTCCTGATCGACGGGGTTCAGGAACAGGACCTTCATGCCCTGTGCGATCATGTCGTCGATGGCATCGTTCTGCTTCTGCTGATCCATGTTGCCGTCGAACTCCAGCAGGGTGTTGCCGTCAGCCTCAGACAGCTTCTTCAGCTCGTCACGCATGGCGATGTGGAACGGGTTGGTCAGCTGCATGCAGGTGTAGCCGTAAATGTTGCCACCCTCACTCGTGGACGCTGCCTCAGCGGAGGCTGCGGTGTCTGCGGTGGACTCGGCGGGGGTGGAGTCAGCGGTAGAGGTGCTTGCGGAGCCGCCGCAGGCTGCCAGACTTACGAGCATTGCGCCTGCGAGCAGGCCGGACAGGATTTGCTTTTTCATAGTGGTTTTCTCCTTTGCTTTTTTGTTTCTGCTTTCTTTAACCGATTACGTAATCGGTTAACTTGTTGTCCCTAGTATAGCATCGCCCTATACAGATGTCAATTGTCACAGTTTTACAAAGTTCGGTCAATCTTTTTTGGCAATTTGCTACATGGCCGTTTTTGTTGCTTGGGGGCTCACAGTCCCAGCTCCCCTATTATTTCCTTTTATAATAGGGCTGTGCAGGGGTCTTTTACGTGTTTTGGCCGGGGTTGCCCCTGTCGCGGCACTTCTTTGACAAAAAGTTAACCGTTTAAATCTGTAATCATTTGTAACCTCTCCTGCTCCTTTTTGGCAGTTTTTGTTGAAACGTTTCCACGGGAAGCGTCCCCTGACGCGCTGCATTTTCTCCGGTTTATCGGACAAAAATTTGATTTTTGGGTAATATAGCAAAATTCCGGGGGGATTCTCTGTCTATTTTTACAATTGATTTTCGCGGTCGGGCTTGCTAAGATAGGTTTAGTTAATCGTTTATTTTATAGCAAAGGAAGTGCCGCTATGGGCTTTACCGATTGGTTCACCTTCCGCACCAAAGAACAGAAACAGGCCGAGGCGCGGCAGTATGCCCGCTGGGCGTGCCCCTACGGCGACGCACAGCGCAAAAAGCTGACCGAACTGCTGGCTGCCATCCTGCCGCAGGAAGGTGCGCAGCTGGGTATGACCTGCTACCTGACCGGGCGCGAGGCCTATCAGGGCGGCATCCGCGAGCCGGGCGACGAGCCCGATACCGCCACCGTGGAAGAAAAGCGCATCCGCGCCGCCAAAAAGCTGCGCCGCTCGCTGCAGGGGCGCATCGGCATCGAGATGGCGCGGTACATCGCCCTGATCGAAGCCGACGCGCAGGTCGACGAGACGCTGAACTACCCCGCCCCCGACGCCCTTATGGCCGCAGGCGACGAGCTGCTGCAATGGCTGAAGGCGCACAAGGAGGCGATAAAGAGGTAAAACAGCGTTTCCTATTTGTATGGGCTTTTCCCCTCGCGGATGCGTAGGGGCGGGGCTCTGCCCCGCCCCTACAGTTTTCTTTTAAAACTCATTATTATTTTACACATCATTAAGGAGGTTCCCCACCATGGCTCTTATCCAAATGTCGATCCTTTCCCGCAGTTTGATGCGCACCGTGCCCGTCACGGTCGTGCTGCCTGCCGACAAAATGTCGGACTTCACCGACCCCCTGCCGCCGGAGAAGAAGTTCTCCACCCTCTACCTGCTGCACGGCGTCATCGGCAGCACGATGGACTGGGTGTCCGGCACCCGTCTGGAGCGCTACGCCACCGACCATGACCTCTGCGTCGTGATGCCGTCCGGCGACAACTCGTTCTACCTTGACCGCCCCGGCGCCAGCCAGAACTACGGCCAGTTCGTCGGCGAGGAGCTTGTCGAGTTGACCCGCCGCATGTTCCCCCTCTCCCGCGAGCGCAAGGATACCTTCATCGGCGGCCTGTCGATGGGCGGCTACGGCGCGCTGCGCAACGGCCTGAAGTACCACGATACCTTCGGCGCGATCGTCTCGCTGTCCGCCGCCATCGAGGTCGACGGCATCGCCAGCCGCACCAACGACACCGATGTTTTCATGCAGAAGCGCTCCTTCGCCGAGGAATGCTTCGGCGATTTGGACAAGGTCGTCGAGAGCGACAAGAACCCTGCGTGGCTCGTGAATAAGCTGGCCGCCGAGAAGGCCGACTTCCCGAAGATGTACATTGCCTGCGGCGACGAGGACGGCCTGCTGCCCGCCAACCAGAAATTTGCCGACCAGCTGACCGCGCTGAACATCCCCCACACCTTCGAGATCGGCCCCGGCGCCCACGAGTGGGACTTCTGGGACACCTACATCTGCAAGGCGATGGACTGGCTGCCCATCTCGCCGTGCCGTCCCGGCATCAGCAGCGGCCATGTTACCAAGACCGGTTCAACGAAGTTTGATTGACAAATCGTGTTTTTATCGCTATACTGGTAACGTTTGGAATTTACCCTGTGAGTTGAAAAGTGTGACGCTATGCCCATCAAATCCACCATCCGCGATGTAGCCCTGCACGCCGGGGTCTCCACAGCCACCGTCAGCCATGTGCTGAACGGCACCCGCTTCGTGAAGGCAGACACCCGCGAGCGCGTCCTGCAAAGCATTCAGGAGCTGAATTATAACCCCAATATCACCGCCCGCGTGCTGAAAACCGGCAAAAAGATGCTCATCGGCTTCGTGGTGCCCAACATCCGCGATGAATTTTTCTCCACCATCATCGAGGAGTGTGAGCAGGTGCTCAGTGAGCAGGACTTCCGCCTGCTCATCATGAACACCCACGAAGACCCCCAGCGCGAAAAAGCCTGCCTGAACTATCTGTCCGGCGGCGCGGTGGACGGCATCCTGCTGGCCAGCACGATGAAAAAGTACAAATGCGTCGAGGACGTACTGCACGGCAGCCTGCCGGTGGTCTGCCTTGACCGCTACCCCGTGGGCTGCACCAGCGACATCGTGCGCGTCAACACCGACGACGCCTTGGAGCAGGGCTTGCTGCAGTGCATTGAGCGCGGCTGCAAGAAGATCGCATTTTTCGACGTACATGCGTATATCTCAACCAGTGTCGAGCGCCGTGTGCTCTATCAGGCCGTCATGGAGGAGCACGGGCTGGAGCCCCACCTCTTCCCGCTGGCGGACATCACGAACCAGACGTTCGATACATACCTAAACGAGATCGTCCAGCAGGGCTACGATGCCGTCGTGGCGCCCAACAACTACACGACCATCGGCACGCTGAACTACATGCTTGCCAACCATCTGACGGTGGGCAAGGACATCCAGCTGCTCGCGTTTCAGGATACGATCAAGCCCTACGTGCTGCTGCACAACGCCTATGTCGTCAAGCAGCCTACTCGGCGCATGGGGCGCGAGGCTGCCCGCCTGATGCTCAAGCGCCTGTCCGACCCGGACATGCCCGTGACCGTCAAGGAGCTGAGTGCCTCCGGAGAATTCCGCGAATAAAAGCAAAAATCCCCCGATGCTGTCTGTTTTGGGACAGTGCCGGGGGATTTATTTTTGTGTCAGGCTACAACTTACAGCTGCACCTCCGCCGTTGCAATACTCTGCGGCAGGCAGAGCACGGCGGCGCAGGTGTCGCCGATGCGCAGGTAAGCGGGCAGGGTTTCGTCGGTGCGGTTCAAAAGGACACAGCGCACTGTGTTATCCTCGCGGAAGGCCGTCACCTCCAGCTTATCGGTGTAGCGCGTAAAGCCGATGCGCACCGCGCCGGGGCGGGCGGTGGCTGTAATGTGCTGTAAGTATGCCAGAATCGGGCTTTCGGTCAGCGTTTTTGTGTCGCGGTGGTACAAAAACGGCGCGTCGCAGAAGTTGCCCACATGGTTGGGGCCGCCCTCCTCGTTCAGCAGCAGGTTCCAGTCAAAGAACAAATCCAGCCCCTCGTTGCAGTTGCCGATGATGTCATGGGCATACTTCTGGGCATTGAACAGCGTCGTGCCGGTGCCATAGACGCAGAACTCGATGCAGGCCTCCGACGTGATGAGGTGCTGCTCCGGGAATCGCTCGCGGATCATCCGCAGCGCCTCGAAGTGGTCGCCGCTGTACCAGTGCAGCGCCACGCCGTCGATCAGCGGGCGGGTGCGGGCGTCCAGAATCGTCTGCGCCCACTCGAAGGCGCGCTCCTTGTTGTGATCCCAGATGTAGAGCTTGACCTCCTCCAAGCCGTGCCGCTCCAGCGCCGGACGCAGGTAGTCGCGCAGATAGTCGCGCTCCTCGGCCGCCGTCCAGATGCAGGAATCCCACGTCTGCACGGCCTTCGGCTCGTTCTGCAGCGTCAGCATCGTGACATGGAAGCCGCGGCGCTTGTATTCCTCGATATAGCGGCAGATGTACTCTGCCCAGCGGGTGTAATATTCAGGCTTTACTTTGCCGCCGTGGTTGCGCTCGCCGTTGGTTTTCATGTAGGCGGGCGGGCTCCACGGGGCGAGCATGATCTCCAACTTGCCGCCGCAGGCCTTCTCGGCGTCGCGCAGCATCGGCAGGATGTACTGCTCGACCCGGTCAAAGCTGAATTTTGCGAAATCAGCGTCGTTCTCGTCGCCGTCCGCCTCGTAGTGCGCCAGCGAGAAATCGCAGCTGTCGATCGGGATGCGCACATAGCGGTAGCCCATCTCGTCCTTTTTGAAATAGGTGTCCAGCAGGTGCTTTTTCTGCTCGGCGTTCAGCTGGGCATACATGTAGGCGGCCGAGTCGGTGACCGCGCCGCCGAAGCCCCGGAATTTCTGGTAGGTCACGTCGGGATAGAGGTTGATCAGCTCATGCTCGCGCCCTTCGTCCGCCGCAAAGGGAATGCTCTGCCGCGTGGTCTGGCGCGTGCCGTCGGTATAGACGGTAGTTTGCAGTTGCAGGTTCATAATTTCTCCTTATTTTCGCGCATACAGTATTCGCGCAGGGTCATGCCCTTGCACTTTTTGAATACCTTGTAGAAATATTTTTCGTTACGGACGCCGACTTTCGTCGCAATGTCGTAGGTTTTGTAGGCGTAAAAATCAGCTTTTAGCTGGAATTCAAGCGCCCCGACCCAGCGGCGTATCCGTTTCATGCGAAGGCTCCTTTACAGCGGGATAAAAGTAGGGTTTCCTTTATTTTACCCCTTCACCGCGCCCATGGCAACGCTTTTTGTGATATGCTTGTTCAGCAGCACGTACATGATGACGGGGACGGCAGTCAGCGCCATAACTGTGAACTGCACCGCATACTGTAACGGAAACATTCCACGGGACGCATATATGTGTCCCCTACACATATAACCAAAGCATCGGTATAAAAAAATAAACGCGATACTTCAATGAAGTATCGCGTTTTGTCTGAGTGTGACAAAAAAGATACCCTGTTCTTCTACTCTTTTAGCTTCAGAATTCTTGACACATCAGTAACTTGCCGTTTTTTGTTCTTTATTCAGCCTTTCGATTTCTTATTGCTTATGTTGAATTTCACTTTTCTGAAGTTCATGTATCATTGATTCTTGACTCAAGAACCAATCTGCAGTGTCATGTACATTCTCTATATCTGCAACACGCCTTCTTACATAGTATTATACTCTTTTCTATTAGAACTATAGGAAACAAACTATAAACTTTCCTATTAATTTCTAAACACATTTATATTTTTCGGGTTTTCGTATATAAAATCTTCAATAGCTTGTCCTTTGGGAATGGTCAATCCCAGATGCTTTGAGTAATCCCGATTTCGCTTTCTGGGTTCAATTACATCAAACATAAGCGCAGTAAAATTGCGTTCTTGTTTCCAAAGTACTGAAGATTTCTTTTGTGGACACTTCTGCCAGCATATTCAGCACCAATTCCAAGGTACTCATGTTATCCCGCAGGCTTTCCTTTTTCAGCCCTTTCAGGTTCTTATACTGCCGGGTACTCATACCACTCCACGCGCGGGTGATTTCGTCGGTCAAAATCGCATACTCCGCGTTTTTCTCGATGCCGCGATCCTTCCATTCATCAGTCAATTCCTTGCGGGCCGAAATTGCCTGCAAACGCTGATTGATCCATTCCCGCGTGTACCCTTTTCGCTCATAGGTGGAAACCAGTCGTTCCGCAATGCGTTCCGGGTCCAGCGTTTCCTCTATGCGCTCCTGCCCAACCTGCGCAAGCCACAATTTCATCGGTTCCGCCTTGGGGGATGGGATGGACTGGATGATGCGGAACAACTGCTGTGTGTTGGCTACATCTGTTTTGTAGCGTTTTCCGTCCTTGGGGGATTTCAATTTCAGTTGGTTACAATCTGTTACCAACTGGCTGCCCTCGTCTTTCAGCCTCTTTTTGGTGACTTTCCAGTAGTTACGCGCCGTGTCATAGTCCTTTGCATCAGTCAGCACGGATACCACATCCACAACAGAGAAATACCATTCCTCGTTTTCCTCGTCCCACGCGGTACGAATCGCCTGATCTTCAAAAAGCTGAAGCTGTTCGTTTTCATTCATTATAAAGTCACCCGCTTTCCAAGAGATTTCCTATTAATAGGATAGCAAATTTCACACGGATTAGCAAGAAAAACTCTCCATGTTTTTAACTCAAACCAAGCATCTTACATTTTATGTTTCCGTCTTTGTACATCTTCAAATATTTCTTTTGATACAATCGGCTCATGCGCATTTTCCACCAGAAACATACTCTGCTCACCACAATTTTTCTTTTGTTTTCCGGTGACAGTCTTTATGCCATTTTCCTCCAGATACCGTTTAATCTTGCGTACACCATAACCCGCCAAATACAACGAGAATATCTTCCGTACAATTTCAGCCTCTTCCGGTACAACTACCAGTCTACCGCCTTTATCCTTAGTATAGCCTAAAAAGCGGGCATGGTTTAACACAGCTTTGCCACTGCGCATACGTTGGCGAATGCCAAACTTGATGTTCTCACTTTTCGATGCGCTTTCCTCCTGTGCCGCAGCAAGCAGGATGGATAGCACCGTGTCGTTTACTTCCAACGTGTTTATTTGTTCTACTTCTGACAGCAATGCAACATTCATTTTCTTTAAACTCTTTATAGTTGATAATGCCTCTAGGGTGTCTCTCCCAAATCTACTCAGTGACTTGACCAAGATTATATCAAAACGGTGCTTCTTCGCATCGTGCATCATTTCAATATAGCCGTTTCTTCCCTTTTCCCGTGTTCCTGATCCAATGTCCTTATAAATTTTGTAAAGCATCCAATCCGATTTTTCCTCTACAATCCTTTCAAAATAGCTTTCTTGTATTTCAAGGCTATGAATTTGCTCCGCTGTATTTTTACTGACACGGCAATAAACTGCCACTCGCTGCTTTTTTACTTTTGCCTGATCAACCTTTATAACTTGCGGCTGAATTACATACATTTTTGTTTGCATAGAAAAATCCCCCATGCCAATTATAGCATGAGGGATTTAGTACGCATATAAAGAGTAAAAGCTACATTCAAATTCTCATTGAATGTAGCTTTTAACATGGTGGGAGCTGGTGGATTCGCAAGCCGCGGTCTAAAAAACAGTCCGCAGGACTGTTTTTTGCCGTCTGCGGACGACCGACCTGTTCGAATCCTACCAGTTCCAGCACAAAAAAAGAACCCGCAACCTAAGTTGCGGGTTCTTTTTGGTGGGAGCTGGTGGATTCGAACCACCGAAGCATTAAGCAGCAGATTTACAGTCTGTCCCCATTGGCCACTCGGGAAAGCTCCCATATTCATTTGTGTGCCGCCGTGTCTCCCGGCGACGTATGTTATTATAGCAAAGGGGATTTCAAATTGCAAGCCTTTTTTTGATTTTTTTTGAGATTTTTTCAAAAAAGTTTGTTTTTGCCGCTGCACCGCGCAAATTATTTTCTTGACATACGGTTTAGGTTAGCGTACATTTATAATAGAGTATAAATACAGCAAACGGGAGGTTTTTTACTATGGCGATTCGTGTTGGTATCCTGACTTCCGGCGGCGACTGCCCCGGCCTGAACGCCACCCTGCGCGGCGTGGCAAAGGCTTTGTATCACCGCATGGGCGATAAGGTGGAGATCGTCGGCATCATGAACGGCTACGACGGCCTGATCAACGGCAACTACCGCGAGATGTCCTCCGATGAATTTTCCGGCATCCTGACGGTGGGCGGTACGATCCTCGGCACCAAGCGCACCCCCTTCAAGAAGATGCGCGTCGTCGAGGAGGACAAGGTGGACAAGGTCGCCGCGATGAAGAAAAACTACCGCGCAGCCAAGCTGGACTGCCTGCTCTGCCTCGGCGGCAACGGCACCCACAAAACCGCAAACCTGCTCAGCCAAGAGGGGCTGAACATCATCGGCCTGCCCAAAACCATCGACAATGACATCTACGGCACCGATGTGACCTTCGGCTTCCACACGGCGGTCGACATCGCCACCGAGGTCATCGACCGCATCCACACCACCGCCGGCAGCCACAGCCGTGTCATGTGCATCGAGATCATGGGCAACAAGGCCGGCTGGCTGACGCTATACTCCGGCATCGCGGGCGGTGCGGACATCATCCTGCTGCCCGAATTGCCCTACGACATCAAGAAGGTCGCCGCTGCTGTCGAGAGCCGCGCCAAAGCGGGCAAGAACTTCTCGATTTTGGCCGTGGCCGAGGGTGCTTTCTCGGTCGAGGAGGCCAAGATGAAGCGCAAGGAGTGGACTGCCAAGCGCGCTGAGGCCGGTTACACCACCGCCACCGCCCGCATTGCGAAGCAGGTCGAGGAATTGACCGGTGCCGAGACCCGCATCTGCGTGCCCGGCCACATGCAGCGCGGCGGCAGCCCCAGCGCCTACGACCGCGTGCTGGCGACCCAGTTCGGCTCCTATGCGGCCGGGCTGGTGGCGGACGAGCATTACGGCGTGACCGTCGCCATGGTGAACCGCCACGTCACCGCAAACCCGCTGGCCGACATTGCGGGCAAGACCCGCGGCGTACCCGGCGACTGCGACATGCTGAATGTCGCCCGCGCCATGGGCATCAGTCTGGGCTGACCCCAATCGAGAGGATTTCATGCTATTTTCGAGTCTTGTATTTCTCTGGCTTTTTCTGCCGGTCGTCTTTCTTGTGTCCCGCGCGCTGCCGCTGCGGGGGCAAAACGCCCTGCTGCTGGCTGCCAGCCTGCTGTTCTATGCGTGGGGCGGGCCCGGCTACCTGCCGCTGATGCTGGTCTCGATCACGATAAACTGGGCAGGTGGTCTCCTGCTCGCCCCGCTGAACGGCCGACCCCGCAGCGGGGTTTTGTCTGTCGTGATTCTGGCTGATCTGGCACTGCTCGGCTACTTTAAATATTACACGTTTGCGGCGGACACGCTGAACAGCCTGCTGCACTGGCCGCTGCTGCCCGCGAAGGAGATCGCGCTGCCCATCGGCATCAGCTTCTACACGTTTCAAGCGATGAGCTACGTCATCGACCTCTACCGCCGCAAGTGCGACGTGCAGAAAAGCTGGTTCCGGCTGGCGCTGTACATCAGCTTTTTCCCGCAGCTGATCGCGGGGCCGATTGTCCAGTACGGGCAGATCTCCGCCCAGCTGGCCGACCGCCATGCCACGGCGCAGGATGTTGCCTACGGCATCAAGCGGTTCTGCTGGGGGCTGGGCAAAAAGGTCATCCTCGCGAACGCCTTCGCTGCCAAGGGCGACGAGATCTTTGGCCTCGCTCCAGCGTCGGTGTCCACCCCGCTGGCGTGGCTGGGGGCGCTGTTCTACACACTGCAAATCTACTACGATTTCTCCGGCTACTCCGACATGGCGATCGGCTTGGGCGAGATGTTCGGCTTCCACTTTGCCGAAAACTTCAACTACCCCTACCTCTCCGCCAGCGTCACCGAGTTCTGGCGGCGGTGGCACATGTCGCTGTCGGGCTGGTTCCGGGATTATCTGTACATTCCGTTGGGCGGCAACCGGCGCGGCAAGGTGCGTACCCTCGTCAACCTGTTCATCGTCTTCCTTGTCACGGGTCTGTGGCACGGCGCGAACTGGCAATTTGTTGCTTGGGGCGTCATCTACGGCATCCTGCTTATCATCGAGCGCGTCGGCTTCCGCGCGTTTTTGGAGAAGCTGCCCCGTGCTGTGGGGCACATTTACACGCTGTTCTGCGTCGTGCTGGCGTGGGTGCTGTTCCGTGCGCCGGGGCTGAATGCTGGGCTGCAATGGCTGCGCGCCATGCTGCTGCCGACTGCCGGCAGCGCCGCCTACCCCGTGGCGCGATATCTCAACGGGCGCATTCTGCTTCTGCTGGCGGTCGGGCTGCTCCTGTGCGGCCCCGCGCAGACCCTGCTGCCCCGGCTGAAGACCGCGCTCTACAGCCGCGAGGTGCCCGGCAAGGTACAGAGTGCCGCGCTGCTGGCCGTGCTGTTCCTCTGCACGATGCTGCTGGTTTCCAGCACCTACAACCCGTTCATCTATTTCCGCTTTTAAAAGGAGGCCGGAGCTATGCAGAATAAGCGTCACCCCGGTCTGGGGCTTGTGGCCGGGTTTTTGGCCGTGCTGGTGCTGCCGGGGCTTTTGTGGCCTGCGCTGCGCGGTGCGGTGGACACCGAGGTACACGAAAACCGCAACTTAGCCGCCTTCCCGCAGGACGTTTCCCTTGCCGATTGGCCGTCCGCCTTTGAGGATTGGCTGGGCGACCACGCACCCTTCCGCAACCAGTGGATGACCCTGAACGCCCAGCTGAACTGGCGCGTCGGCACGCTGGATTCCACCGATGTGCTGCTGGGCAAGGAGCATTGGCTGTTTTTGAAGGACGTCGGCGACTCGTCGAGCATCTCGGATTATCAGGGCTTGACTGCCTACAGTCAGGAGGAGCTGGACACCTTCGTCGCCACGATGCAGGATCTGCAGGCAGCGCTGGAGGCACGCGGCAGTTCGCTGGCCATCGTGCTTGCCCCCGCGAAGGAGGGCATTTACAGCCAGTATATGCCCGATTCCATCCCTATTGTCAGCCGCCCGACCCGCGTGCAGATGCTGGCCGCCACGCTGCAAGGCAGCCTTTCCTGCCCGGTCATCTGGCCGCAGGACGCGCTGCTGGACGCCGCGCAGACGCGGCAGGTCTACTACAAATACGACACCCACTGGAACGAGGCCGGAGCGTACATTGCCGCCGCGCAGCTGATGGATGCGCTGGGCACGCCGCTGGCCGATCCGGACGCCGTGGCCGTCACACCCGACCCGGAGCAGACCGCCCCCACCGACCTTGCCAACGTCAGCGCCGCGTGGACGCTCTGCCGCGACGACATTTACTACGACGTTGCCGCCGACAAGGGCACGCTGCTGTGGCAGTCCGACGACGGGTATTTTGCCCGCTGGCAGGGCAGCGGCGACAAGAGCCTGCTGATGCTGCGGGACAGCTTCGGCGTGGCGCTGGCTCCCTTCGTCACGGCGCACTACGGCGACAGCACGGTTTTACACGGCAGTGCGACGACCGTCGACGTGCTGAACGAACAGCTCTCTTCCCTGCCGGATATGGTCGTGCTGGAAGCCACCGAGCGTTTCTCGGAGAATCTGCTCTCTCAGGCGCGCACCCTGCTGGCGTGGCTGGAACAGTGATACAAAGCAAAAAGGCATAGGCCACGCAAGCCTATGCCTTTTATTTTTACCGTCCATCTGCCGGGAGCGACCACCTATCGCAAAACGGTGGTGCTTTCCGGCGGTGGGCTGTATACTGGTGCCATGGAAAGGAGGTAACCCCATGCAAATCGAAATCAAAATCGATGCGCACTGCGCCGAGCCAAAGCTCATCCTCGTCACAAGCAAGATGACCGCCGAGCTACAGGCGCTTGTGCAAAGCCTTGGCAGCGAGTCCGCGCAGGTGATTGCCGGGTTTCAGGAGGGGCATGCCGCCGTGCTGACGCCCGACGCACTCTACCGCGTCTATGCGTCGAACGGCAAGGTCTACGCCCAGACCGAGCAGGACACCTACACCCTGCGGCTGCGGTTGTACGAGATGGAGCAGCGGCTGGCCGGGCAGTCGTTCGTGCGGATCTCCAACGCGGAGATCATCAATTTGAAAAAGGTCAAAGGCTTTGACCTGAGCTTCACCGGAACGATCTGCGTCACCCTCGCAAACGGGACTGTGACCTATGTTTCCCGGCGCTACGTTTCCAAAATCAAGCATGTATTAGGACTGTGAGGTGCTGTTTTATGAAAAAGAAAATGCTTTTGCGCGGACTTTTGGGCACACCCTTGGGAATTACCATTGGGTTCCTCATCACGCTGGCGGTTTCGGCCTTCGTCGGGGATGGGCAGTTTTACCCGGTCACACCGGCGCTGATCAGCACTGCCGGCAGCGAGCTAAATGCTGTTGCCCTGCAAACTTTACTATGCGCCGTGATGGGCGCGGGGTTCGGCGCGGCGTCGCTGATTTGGGAGCTGGACACATGGAGCCTTGCCAAGCAGAGCGGTGTCTACTTCCTAACGGCCTGCCTACTGATGCTGCCCATCTCCTATTTCGCCAACTGGATGCCCCACACCCTGCGTGGGGTGGCAGGGTATGTCGCGATTTTCGTAGCAATTTTTGCAGCGGTATGGCTGTCGCAGTATTTGTTTTGGAGGTACAAGGTGCAGAAGATGAATGCGCGGATTCAAAAGGGAGAGTTGCCGTAACCGCACGATTCCGCGGGCGGATATGGAATCCGCCCCTACACGTAAGGGGCGGCGACGCCCCGGCAATTCGGCGGCTGCCGCAATGTTCCTGCGGCGGGGTGATGGCACCCAGCCCTACGCATAGCGATGCCGTGGGATGTAGGGCGGCATGTCTCCATACCGCCGGGGAAGTTTGCCGCTGCCGCTCACATCTCTGCCAGCAGCGTATCAATGTCCGCCCGCGTTGCCAGCCCCAAACTGAACGCGGTAGCGCTGCCGCAGGCGGTGCCCAGCTTTAATGCCGCGTCGTAGTCGCCGCCACTCTGCCGGTAGCCCGCCACAAAACCGGCCACCATGCTGTCCCCCGCGCCGACACTGTTGACGACCTTTCCCTTCGGGCAGCCGATGCGGTGTACGCCGCCGTTTTCGTCCAGCAGCAGCGCGCCGTCGCCCGCCATGCTGACAAGCACGTTGCGCGCGCCCTTGGCCTGCAAGTCGCGGGCAGCGGCGGTGATCTCTTCGTCGCTTTCCAGCGGCACACCCGCGATCTCGCTCAGCTCGTGGTTGTTCGGCTTGATGAGGAACGGTTGGTACGGCAGCACGTTTACAAGCAGATCGCGGGTGGCATCGACCACCGCGCGGACGCCACGCCCCTCCAGCCGCGCCAGAAGCCGTTCGTAGGTCGTCTGGGCAAGGCTGGCCGGGATGCTGCCCGCCAGCACCAGCACGTCGTCCTTCTGCAGGCGGTCGAGCTTTGCTTCCAATTCCTGCATGGCGCTTTCGGGGATGGCGGGGCCTGCGCCGTTCAGCTCGGTCTCCTGCCCTGCCTTGATCTTGACGTTGATGCGGGTCATGCCATGGGCGAGGTGAACAAAATCCGTCCGCAGCCCCTGCGCGGCAAGCCCGCGTTCGAGCCACGCGCCGGTCTCGCCCGCCACAAAGCCGAGGGCGACACTCTCGCACCCCAGCTGCGCCAACACGCCGGACACGTTGACGCCCTTGCCGCCCAGTACGCAGTCCTCACCCTTCGCGCGGTTGACTTCCCCCACCGCCAGCGGCCGGTCAAGCCGAACGACATAGTCGATGGCCGGGTTGAAGGTCACGGTATAGATCATAGCTGCGTCTCCTTTTTAAATAAACTCCCCTGTCCGGCTCTCCGGCGCGGCCTTGATGGCGGCTGGCGTGCCGCAGGCGACGATGCGTCCGCCCTCCTTCCCGCCGCCGGGACCCATATCGATGATATAGTCCGCGCTGCGGATGACGTCGAGGTCATGCTCAATGACGATGACCGTCGCGCCGTTGTCGATGAGGGTGCGGAACACCCCCAGCAGGGTGCGCACATCCAGCGGGTGCAGGCCGATGGTCGGCTCGTCAAAGACGAAGACCGTGTCGCCCTGCGCCTTGCCCATCTCACTGGCGAGCTTCAGGCGCTGTGCCTCGCCGCCCGACAGGCTCGGCGTTTCCTCGCCCAGCGTCAGGTAGCCCAGCCCCAATTCCTGCAAGACCTTGAGCCGCTGCGTCACGAGCTTCAAATCGGCGCAGGCCGTCAGGGCGGTGTTGACGTCCATATCCATCAGCTGCGGCAGCGTGTAGCTGCCGCCCTTTTTGTTTTCGTGGTGCACGGCGTCGGCGTCATGGCTGTAGCGCGAGCCGCGGCATTCGGTGCAGGGAATTTCCACGTCGGGCAAAAACTGCACGTCAAGGCTGATGACGCCGGTACCGTCGCAGACGGGGCAGCGCAGTTTGCCCGTGTTGTAGGAGAAATCGCCCGCCTTATAGCCCAGCCGCTTGGCGTCGGCCGTGCGGGCAAAGACCTTGCGCAGCTCGTCGTGGACGTTGGCATAGGTCGCGACAGTGGAGCGCACGTTGATTCCGATGGGCGTTGCATCGATGAGTTTCACCTGCGCTACACCCTCAGCCTGCACGTCCTTCACGTGGGCGGGCAGCGGCGCGCCGCCTGCCTTGGCGGCCAGCGCGGGGACGAGGCTTTCGAGAATCAGCGTCGTCTTGCCCGATCCCGACACGCCCGTAACAACGGTCAGCCGCCCCTTCGGGATGTCGACCTCCAGCGGCTTGACCGTGTGGATGGCGTCGGTGGAAAGGTGGATGCGCCCTTCGGCAAACAGCTCTGCCGTCGGGCGGTCAGCGGGCGCGACGCTCCCCTGCCCACCCAAAAATACGCCGATCTGCGAATTTTTGTCGGCGGCGAGTTCCGCCACCGTGCCCTGTGCGATGACGTGCCCGCCGCCCGCACCGGCCTCCGGACCCATCTCGATGATCCAGTCCGACTCCGCCAACACCTGCGTGTCATGGTCGACGAGGACGACCGAGTTGCCATCGGCGATCAAATCGCGCATGACGCCGTTCAGGCCGACGATATTCGACGGGTGCAGCCCGATGGACGGCTCGTCCAGCACGTACAAAACGCCCGTGGTGCGGTTGCGCACGGCGCGGGCAAGCTGCATCCGCTGGCGCTCACCGGTGGAAAGCGTCGCCGACGCGCGGTCAAGCGTCAGGTAGCCGAGCCCTAAATCCATCAGCCGCTTCGCGCTGACGCGGAAGGACTCGCAGATGCTCTCGGCCATGGGGCGCATTTCGGGCGGCAGGCTGGCGGGCACGCCGTCCACCCAATCGCAGAGGGCGGTCAGCGTCATTTTGCAGGCTTCGTCCAGCCCGATGCCCCGCAGGCGCGGCGCGCGGGCGGTTTCGGACAGGCGCGAGCCGCCACAGTCTGGGCAGATGTCAGTGCGCAGAAATTTTTCCACCCGCTTCATGCCCTTCTCGTCCTTGACCTTGGCGAGGGCGTTTTTGACCGTGTAGACGGCGTTGAAGTAGGTGAAGTCCAGTTCGCCCGCCTCCGGGCTGTTTTTCGCCTTGTAGAAGATGTGCTTCTTCTCGGCGGGGCCGTTGAAGACGATGTCCTTCTCTTTGTCGGTCAATTCGCGGAACGGTACGTCGGTGCGCACGCCCATAGCGCGGCAGACGTCGGTCATGAGCGACCACATCAGGCTGTTCCACGGTGCGACAGCGCCGTCGTCGATGCTGAGAGATTCATCCGGCACCAGCGTCGCGCGATCGACGGTGCGCACCATGCCGGTGCCGTCGCAGGTGCGGCAAGCGCCCTGACTGTTGAAGGCCAGTTCCTCGGCCGACGGGGCGCGGACGAGCGCACCGCATTCGGGGCAGTAGATGGGCTGCCCGGCCGCGACATTCAGCGTCGGCGGCACGTAATGGCCGTTGGGACAGCGGTGGCTCGCCAGACGCGAGAACATCAGCCGCAGGCTGTTCAGCAGCTCGGTGCCTGTGCCGAAGGTGCTGCGGATGCCCGGCACGCCGGGGCGCTGGTGCAGCGCCAGTGCGGCGGGTACATAGAGCACCTCGTCCACCTGCGCCTTGGCGGCCTGCGTCATGCGGCGGCGGGTGTAGGTGGACAGCGCGTCGAGGTAGCGGCGCGAACCTTCGGCATACAGCACACCGAGGGCGAGGGACGATTTGCCCGACCCGGACACGCCCGCAATGCCGACGATTTTATTCAGCGGCACATCGACGTCGATATTTTTCAAGTTATGTACCCGCGCCCCGCGGATCCGGATGGCGTTTATCATAATACCTCACACGAACAACTCAATCACAAACACCAATGCGCAGCAGATGACCGACACGGGGAACAGCCCCGCGCCGCACCACGCGGCGATGATGCCCGCTGCCAGCGCGATTGCGCCGGAAATCGGCGTCTGGGTGGCCTCGATGATGGCCGGGAAGGTCATGACCGCCAGCGTCACATAGGGCACATAGTACAAAAATGACTGGATGAACCGGTTCTTGATGGGCTTGCGGATCAGCGTCAGCGGCAGAATGCGGATGGTGTACGACACCGCGAACATAACCAGTATATAAATGTAGTTATTCATTGTCCGCCTCCTGCTTGACCGGGAACAGCACCGCCGCCGCGCCGGAGATCAGCACCGTCAGCAAGATCGTCCGTGTGCCGCTGGACAGCACCGCGACGCCGGGCAGATACTCGCAGGCAAAGCTCAGCGCAAAGCTAAGCGCCACCAGACCCGCCACAATGCGGTTCTTGCGCGCCGGGGGGATGATGATGGCCAAAAACATACCGTACAGCGCCACGCTCAGCGCACTGACGATGCGCAGCGGCAGCGCATTGCCCGCCATGATGCCCAGCGCCGTGCCGATCGCCCACGCGGGCGCAGCCAGCAGGATCGCACCGTAGGTGTAGTACGGGTTCAGGTAGCCGGGGCGCGCGATCGTGATGCCGAAGATCTCGTCCGTCACGTCATAGCCGACGATGAGCCGGTGGAAAAACGGTGTCTCCGGCGCGAACCGCTGCGCCAGCGCACAGCTCATCAAGAGATACCGCGCGTTCGCGATCAGCGTAATGACCGCGACCTCCCAATAGGTCGCCTTAGCGGCGATCAGGGTGAACGCCGCATACTCCCCCGCCGAGGCATTGTTGAGCAAGCTCGCCCAGAAGCCCTGCATCGGGGTCAGCCCCGCATTGCGCGCCGCGATGCCCAGCGAAAACGACACCGCAAAGTACCCCAGCGCAATCGGGAAGCCGTCGCGCATGCCCTCGTACAGCACACGGCGGCTGAATTTTGTAGAAGATTCCATATTCCTGTAACTTCCTTTCACCGCGTTTTATTATAACGCAGATGCGCGGGAAAAGAAAGGGTATGCAAAAAATGATTTTCTGCGGCACACAAAAAGCCCCCGCACGGCGGTGCGGGGGCTTGGCTGAATCAGTTTTTATTCTTCTTGTATGCAGTCACACCCAAACCCAGCAGGGCGGCAAGGGCAATCACAACGATCGGGACGATCGGCATGTCATCGCTTGTCTGCGGGATGGCGGACGTTTCGGCGGCCTTGGCGGCGCTGGCGGTCTGCGGCGTATAGACGCCCTTGACGTTGGCATAGCCGGAAAGCTGCTTTGTCTCAATGTGGCCGCAGGTATCGCACTTATAGCCCGCAGCGGTCGCCGTCCAGTTGTGGTGGCCGCAGGCGGTGCAGGTGTAATAGCGGTTATCGTCCTTCGGCGCGGGGGTCGCGGTCGGCGCTGCCGTTGCTGCGGGGGCGGCAGTCTTTACCGCTGCCGGGGCGGCTGTAGGCGCCGGTGCGGCGGTCGGTGCGGCAGTAGGTGCGGCAGTAGGTGCAGCAGTCGGGGCGGCCGTGGGTGCCGGGGTAGCAGGCTGCTCGACGGTCTTGTAGGCCGCCGTGGCGGTCAGCACCTTGCCGCCGGCCTTGTAGGCAGCGGCGAGCTTGGCGAACAGCGCCTCGTCCAGCTGGGTATGCGTGCCGTCGATCCCGGCAAACTGCCAGCCGAGGAAGTTTTCGGTCTTGGCCGGGGTGGGCAGCGCCGTGTTCTGCATATCCGGCGTAAGGGTCACTTCCTGCCCGTCAAAGCTGACGGCAGCCTCGTCGTTGCTGCAGTAAACCGTGAAGTCACTGTAGCCGTCCGGGTTATAGAAGGAAATCGTCGTATCGGTGACAACGGATGTTTTGTAGTAGCGCGTGCCCTTCTCGCTGTCGTGCTTGACGTACAGGTCGTTCAGCTGGTCGGCAGTGAAGACACCGTTCACGTCCAGCTCGATATTGATGGGCGGGACTTCGTCATTGGAGATGGGGTAGGTTTTCAGCGTGCAGGTGTTTTCGCTGTTGATGTCGTTCGGGTTCAGGGTGGCGCGCAGGTCGCACAGCATCTTGATGTCGAACAGCAGCTGGCCTTCTGCAGCCTTTTTCGGGGTGACAGCCAGATACGGCACGGTGATAAGGGTAATGCTGCTCAGGTCGTTATTTGCGGCGTCGGCGATTTCCGCTGCCTGACCGGCGTTAACGTCGTCCGACGCCAAAATCGCTTCTTTCAGGCTGTCGTTCCAGCTGCCGTCGGTTATATAAGTAGCTTCTGCTTCAGCCTTGGCCTTATTGACTGTCTCGATATTCTTGACGGCGTCGGTGCTGTCAGCTGCGACGCCCACTTTGGCAGCCACAGCTATCAGCTTCTCCTGCTCTTCCTGCGGCAGATTGCCGATTTCATCCGGGGAAACAACCAAGCTGACGTCGGAAGGCTGCACAACGGCGGGGTTGATAACCTTGACGAAGTCGGGGCGGTAATCTTCCGTGTGCTTATACTGCACACTCGCCTTCGCGCCATTCATCTCGTTATTCTTAATCAAAATTTTCGCGTCGCCAGCCATCGTGACCTCAGTCGGGTTGCTATAAAAGCTAAGCAATGCATTTGCGTTAATCAGCTTGTTCCCGCTGATTTCCACATCACCAAGGCCACGATTCGAACTGCCCATCAGAATCGCATCATTCTTCGGCTCGCCGGGCTTGTTTGCGCTGTTTGAATCATATTCGCTGAAATCGAAGGTATTATTGATGACCTTGATGGTAGAGCCGTCTGTATCTTCTTCAGCAAGGGTAAGCGGACGGGTCGCGTAAAAGGTGTTGCTATCAATCGTGATGGCACATCCGCGAATGTTCTTAAACCAAATCGGGTTAGAATTATTGATATATGCAGGATTATCGTACTTGTTAAAAGTGCATTTATAAATTGTCAAACTTTTTGTCTTAAGGTTGCCGTTATCCAGCCAAATACCATTGAATGTGCAGTTATCAAAAGTCAGACTCTCCACGCCATGATCCATACTTGTCGAACTGAAGCTTTGAGTCCAAGACGGCGCAAGACGAACGCCGCCATTCAAAACCGCACTCGTAAATACAATATTGGAGGCATCCGGGATTTTGAAAACAAGAAAATTGCCATTATTTCCGGGGTTATCTGCCGCGTCTTCAAACTGAATCGCGCCAACAATGTTCAGCGTAATACCAGTTTTTACAGTCTTGACGATATAGTCCTGCGCGGCCTCGCGTTCCTCGTATACTACTTCGTTTTCGGCCTTGTCACTCAAATTTTTGATGCAGCGGAAGCTGTCAGCAATCTTTTCATTGCCAACAACAACACTCTTGTTTCGCAAATCCACACCGTCCAGATTAACCGTCAACTCGGTGACGCCCGCGGGAATCTCCGTCAGGCTGTTGAACTGCTCCAGCGTCAGGGTCGCACCGTTAGTCACCGTGACGCTGTTCGACCCTTCCGTGGTGTTCTGCTCGCTCACGGTCATTTCCGGCGTGGTGGGCGCGTCGCTGTTGTCCGCCAGTGCGGCGGTGCAGACCGAAACGGCCATCGCCAACGCCAGCGCGAACGACGCAGCCTTTTTATAGGTACGTTTTCTCATGGTGGGTTCCTTCCTTCTAAAAGTGTATTCCGTCTTACGCCATTGTACCCCCCCCCCACTTGCTTCTGTCAATAATAAATCGACATTTTTTGAAATTTTTCCCATACGCACAAAAAAACGAGTCCGGTTTGTGCAAAAAGGAAACCGCATGTGCTGCACTATAACGCGTGCATTGCGTCCCCCATTTGCAATTTTCGTCCGCCTCCGTTATACTATATTTTTACCTTTTGCAATATTTTCCACTTCGAGGTTCGTATTTATAGCAGGGCTTCGGATGCCCGCATTTTTGCAACGAAAGGTCGGTTTTCCCATGAACCGCGACGCGATCAAGATGATTGCTATGTTCACGATGCTGCTCAACCACATCGCGAACGCATTTCTGCCCGCCGGGCAGCCGCTGACGAACGCATTCCTCTACATCGGCTATTTCACCGCCGTGACGATGTGTTATTTCCTCGTCGAGGGGTACGGCTACACCCGCTCGAAGGGCAAATACGCCGGGCGACTGCTGGGGTTCGCCGTGCTGGCGCAGCTGCCGTATCAGCTGGCCTTCCCGGAATACGGCATGGCCGGGTTTGTGCAGTTCAACATGCTGTTCACCCTGCTGCTCTGCTTTTTGGTTTTGTATGTGCAGGAAAAAGTGCAGGATCGCGTGCTGCGCGGCGTCTGCATCGTTTTGCTCGTCTGTGCGTCGCTTTTTTGTGACTGGGCGCTGCTTGCCCCCGTGTTCACGCTGCTGTTCTCGTGGGCGAAGGATTCCCGCCCGCGCAAGCAGGCCGCGTTTCTGATCGCCGCCGCGCTGTACGGCGGCATGGCGTGGATGGGCAGCGGCCTTTGGTGGGACGCCCTCGGCTGCGGCGTGCCCATCCTTGTTTCTGGGTTCATGATCCTTTGCCTTTATAATGGGCAGCGCGCTGCACACGGGCGCAATTTCTATAAATGGTTTTTCTACATCTTCTACCCCGCGCACCTGCTGGCGCTGGGGCTGCTGCGAATCTGCCTGTAAAAAGTGCCGTATGTGTTTTGACACATACGGCCTTTTTCAGCATTTTTTCACGCCTATCTTGAAAAATCTTCACCGCCCGTATATAATGTTGTATAGTTGCCGTTGCATGAAATCACAGTTAGTGAGTATCCGATATGAAACATCCAGCCCCACAGAAAAAAATCAAACACAGAACCCTCGGCGTGTTCGCACTGGTGTTCGCATTGCTGCTTGCCGTGCTTACCCTTCTGAACCGTGGTCTCGTCAAGCAGGAAAAGCTCAAAGCTGCCTACACGGCGGAATCCACTGTGGCCAACATCGAGGCGCAGCTCAACCGTTATCTGGCAGAATCCGAGCTGCTGAAAAATATCGTCGAGTCCGGCTATGCCATCAACGACAAAGATTTTGCCGCCCTGTCCGAGCTGATGTCCGATGAGGATGGCGTCATCAAGGCCGTTGAACTTGCGCCAAACGGTATTGTCCAGTATGTTTATCCGCTGGCTGAAAACAAGAGCGTCATCGGGCTGAATGTGCTGCAGCACCCTGAGCGCAAAGTTGAAGCGAACCGCGCCAAAGACAGCGGCCAATACACGATCGCCGGGCCGTTTGAGCTGGTGCAGGGCGGCACCGGCGCACTGCTTTTCGACCCCATCTACACGACCGATGAGAACGGCAACCAGAAATATTGGGGCTTTGCCCTGCTGGTGCTTGACTGGAAGAGCTTTCTTGACGAGGTACAGATCACCAAGTTAGCGGATGCCTCCTACGAATATCGCATCTGGAAGGATGGGCATGACGGCGAACCCGTCACGATTGCGGAGGGCAGCCACCCGGTTTCGGCAGATACGCTCTCGGTTGCTTGTTCTGTTCCCAACGATACCTGGCATTTTGAGATCCGCCCTTATTCCGGCTGGATATCGACGACGCAGCTTGCCTTCGATGTCCTGCTGTTGCTGGGGCTGCCCGCGCTGGCCGCCGCGTGGTACTGGCAGGCCGCCCAGCGTCACAGCCGCGACGCCTTGCATGAGGCGCAGCTGGAAAAAGCTGCGCAGGAGGCGCAAGCCGCCAGCGAGGCGAAGTCGCGGTTCCTTTTCAACATGAGCCACGATATCCGCACCCCAATGAACGCCATCATCGGCTACGCCGAGCTGCTGGAAAAGCACATCGACGAAAAAGACCGCGTACACAATTACGTCGATAAGATCCGCTCGTCCAGCAGCTTCCTGCTCGCGCTCATCAACTATGTACTGGAGATGGCGCGCATCGAGAGCGGCAAGGCCGCACTGAAGACCGAGCCAAGTGACGTGCGCGAGCTGCTGGATTCCCTTGACGCCGTGTTTGAGCCGCTGACCGAGGAGAAAAAGCTGACCTACACCTGCACGGCGGACATCCGGCATCCCTACGTCGTCAGCGACCGCACCAAGGTTCGCGAGGTGTTCTTGAACATTATCAGCAACGCTGTCAAATACACGCCGGAGGGCGGGCACGTCCGCTTCACCCTGACCGAGCTGCCCGGCGACACGCCCGATACGCTGCGCTACAAGGCTGTCATCGCGGACGACGGCATCGGCATGAGCGAGGAGTATCTCCCCCACCTGTTTGAGGAGTTCTCCCGCGAGCACACCAGCACCGAGAGCAAGGTCGTCGGCACCGGGCTGGGGCTGCCCATCGTGAAATCGCTGGTCGAGCTGATGCACGGCACGATCGACGTCGAAAGTGCTTTCGGCAAGGGCACGACCTTCACGGTGGTGCTTCCCTTCCTCATCGCGACGGAGGAGCAGGTCAAAGGCAAGCCCGGCGCACAGCCCGCGCAAAACGCCGACCATCTGGCGGGCAAGCGCATCCTGCTGGCCGAGGACAACGACCTGAACGCCGAGATCGCCATGACCGTCCTGCAGGAGAACGGGATGCTTGTCGAGCGCGCGGCGGACGGCGCGGCCTGCGTTGAGCTGGTAAAGACCCACCCCGCCGGGTATTACAGCGCCGTGCTGATGGACATTCAGATGCCCGTCATGAACGGCTACGACGCTGCCAAAGCGCTCCGTGCCCTGCCGGATGGGCGCGGCGCGCTGCCCATCCTTGCCATGACGGCCAATGCCTTCGAGGAGGACAAACAGCGCGCCTTTGAAAGCGGCATGGATGCCCACATCGCCAAACCCATCAGCGTGAACCTGCTGCTGGACACGCTGCACCGTTTCCTGATCGGCTGAATTTTCGCGGCTGCCCCGTTTTCCTTTTCAGGGCTTGACGCCTGCGCCCTTCGTGTATTATAATGGGTAAGTTATAAGAACGAGGTGTTGCGCAGTTGGTAGCGCGCGTGGTTTGGGACCACGAGGCCGCAGGTTCGAGTCCTGTCACCTCGACCAAAGAAAACCACCTAGAAACGTTTGTTTCTGGGTGGCCTTTTTGTATTGTACCGCATTTTTTACCGCATACCGCACAAAATCTACTTTTTGCCCGGCGGGTCAGCTTGACCGCCTATCTGTGCCGTGGTACTATTTCATCATACCAACGGTGCAAGGTTTGATCGCTGCGTAATTTCCGCATAGCCTTTTGACTGATGCCCTGCACTTCTGCGCAGGATATGCCGCGGGCGGTCGCAATCTGTGGCATACTCTGCCCGCGGTAAAACCTACGCCGGATCACATCGGCTTCTTCCTGTGTCAGTTTGGCAAGCGCTGTGTCAATGGCTTTGTGCAGCTGGTCGGTGTATATGCGGCCGTCTACATCCCACACGGCGTCCAGCGCCGCCGGGTCTGCGCACAGGTCGCCTAAAGTGGCCCCGCCTTCTTCATCGTCCAGCGGTGTATCAAGGCTTGCACAGTGATTCAGTGGATCAGCGCTGATCTGCCGCGCCTTGCCGTCTGCGCCCGCTATGCTGCGCCGGTGGCCGTTGCTCAATGCCTGCACGATCTGCCGCTGTATGGCTACGGTCAACCATGTTGTAAAGGCTCCCTTTTCCGGAGTGTAGGTCTGGGCGGCATACTGTACCGCAAAATAGCCCTCTTGGTCGAGATCGTCCACAGTCAGACCGTGCGCGGCGGCGGTGGCCGCGTGTGTGCTGTACCATTGCCAATATTGGCGGCGGATCAAGCCCTTGTTCGCCTCCCATAGCTGCCCCAAAGCGTAGTTATTCCCGGCGGCTGCCAAAGCGGCAAGCGCCGCGTTTGTGGCATGCCTGTCTGCGTTGCTGGTTTTCATTTATGCCTTCCCCCTACCTTTTGGAGGTTTACCATGACCGAGATTGAAATTGCACGAAAACTTGATGAAATAGACCGCCTTATGGTTGAGTGCTCGGACTATCTTGTACACCGCTTTTTCGACCACGACAGTTTGAAAATGCTTGACGAAAAGATAGAAGTGCTGCGCAGGCTCAACGCCGGGGAACGCCCCGATAAAATCCCGAATTATTACAAAATTTTAGAGAAATATCCATCATCCACAGGCAAAAGCGCAACGACATTGTGGGATTAAAAGGAGGTAAAACATGACAAACATTTTGCGCGAATGTTACGAGAAAACCGAGGAGGGCCGCGCCTATCTCGCATACTATGACGCCACGGGCGGCGGAGAGATCGGCTATATGCAGCCAACCGGCTACCCGGACGGTGTCGAACAGATGGGCGGCCCCACTGCCGTATATCGCGAGTGTGTCAAGCGCGGGATCACATGGGAGGAACTGCTGCACTCCCAAGACGACTATCTTGACGGCGTAATCTATTGATTCTTGCGGTGATTCTGTGGTGGTTTTGCGGTGAATCTTGCTCCACTTTTGCGCCCATTTTGCGCTAATATGCCGCCGCAAAAAAACGCGTCGCTCTCTGCTCCGTTCCTGCACCGCATTTGCTCCGATTTTTCTACGATTTCTCTACGAATCACAGCACGCTTTCCGCGTTCTCACGTTCAAAAAATCGGCCGTTTTCCGTGGCGGTTTTGTGGCGTTTCTGTGACGTGCTCCGGCTCCATTCCGGCAACTGCTGCGGCGTCCAAATTCCCACATTTTCACCGCACAGACGTCGGTACAACGCCGGGGTGTACTTCTGCAACGTGTTCAGCGGTAGGTCGTGCCGCCTTTCCACGTCCGGCAGGCTCTCGCTGGTCGTCACGCACTCACACAGCGCGGCCGCATGATCCCCGGCAATCTCTGCGCATAGTTTCCGCGCCCGTTCCTGCACCGCCGGGCAGGTGCGCAGGGTGGCATATACCATGCAATAAAAATCTGCATCAATACCATAATGCGGGCCGTACTTGAATTTCATGTTATCCCCCTGCGCATATCAGCGGCTTGCAAGCCCCGGCGGACAGGGTGCACAGCGTAGATGCAAACTTATACTCCTTCACTTGTAAAACCGCCACACGCGCCGCTGCGGGGCGCTGGTGACAAATAACGCCGGGTAACGCATCACAGCGCCGCCCGGCGTTTTTGTCTGTACTCGGTTTAGGCCTTGTGCTTGCGGACGCGGACGAGCGCCGGATTTGTGACGCGGTAGCCGGTATTCATTTCAACCTGCGCCAACGTTCCCGCGAAATACTCGGAGTCAATCAGACGCGCGGCTTCGACGCTGTCAACGATGGACAGAGCCCGGTGGTTGTACATGATATAGTCAACCCCGGTAAAATCTACGGTACGCAATGCGCCGGTATAGTCGTAGTACTGGCCGCTTTCCTCTGCCAACATCGGGCACTCAATGAAGCTCGTACCGAGCCACTGCCCAACGCGGCCGGTTGCTGCCGTCTGGTCGTTTGCATCCGGGGTATAGTCAGATCCGGACAGCTTGAGGATCATGGCGTAGTAACCCGGCGAGCACAGCACAACGTCTGCCACGCCCTTGGCTTTGATGATCTCCGCGCGGACTGCCACGGCGTCCGCTTTCGGGTCTGTGACCGCATCGGTTGCAGCGGCGGCGGTGCCTTCCCTGATCAGGCAGGCAACGCCCGCAAGCTGCCGCCCCTCGCTGCATTCCTTGATTGCAAGAGACAGATTTTCATTGCCAAGGGAAATCCCCACCTCGGCGGCCTGCACGCCGTAAATCTTCTTGGACTTCTGGAAGTTGTTGTTGATCGCAATCGGGATCAAGTCGTCGCCGGCCTTTTCGTCGGTGAAGTCGCGGCCAGGTGCGCCCGGTTCAACCGGGGTCGTTTTCAGCTTGTGTACCAGAATTTCACCGGTTGCCCCTTCCTGGTACTGGTCGGTATAGGTGACGTCAGGGGCGAAAACAGAATCATAGAACAGGTTTGGTTCCAGAATAGGGGCATACCGTGCATCTACGTTCTGTGCATTTACAAGAATAGACATCGTGCTCCCCCCCTTTACTGCTGTTTCGGCGCGTCGATGTACTCGCCATTCAGTACGGCCAGCTGACGCGCAAAGAAGTTATCGAAGTCGTCCGCCATCTGGTTAAGCTGACCGATGTACATGGTGTTATACATTGCATCGGTTACATCCAATTCAATGCGGCGGATCGCGTCGAGCTTGTCCTTCTCGGTGGGCGGGGTAGCCAGTGCCATGCGGTGCTGTTTCAGATAGCCACGGATCGCGCGGATCATGGTCGAGTTGCTCTTGTTGCGCTCGATCATGCTTTCAAGGTCTTTCACGTCTAGATCAAAGGCGGGATTCTGCAGCAGCTGGTAATCTTCGGTCAGGTCTGCACCCTTGGCGCGGGCCCCGGTGCCGATCTGCTGCATGATCTCGGCGGCGGCCGTGTGTACCTTCTCGGCCTGTTCGCGGGCTTTCTGGGCAAGCTGCGCCTCAATATCGCTCTTTACCTTCCAAACGATATTTTGGCGGTAGTTGTCCGTGGCGTTCTTCTTCTGCTCCTCCGCATCAAGGTAGGCGGTGCGGTAGCGTTGCAACGCTAGTTTGATAGTGTCAATTTGCATTCCGTACATGGTAAAAACTCCTTTGTTTTGCTGTCGGCTTATAGCGGCGTGTCCCGGCTGGATCGCGCCTAGGTCATATAAGCACAGGGAAAGAGCCTAAAACCCGAAAAAACGCCCGGCAAACAAACCCATCTACAGCAAAAAACAGGCGCAAGGAGAGGCTTTAAGCCCTTTCCCTGCGCCTGTATGGCCTACCTATCGGCGGTACTCTGTATAAATTATTTTACCATATCCCGCGGCTTTTTGCAAGCATTCAGATACCAAATCAGCACCCCGCCGGGGGCCGTGCTCGTGTGCTGTCGTGCGTCGGGCACGCTCTGGATCAGGTCGGCCCGGATGCGCTCGAAGCGGGTGGCCTCCGCTGCCGTGTAGGTGATTTTGATTTTCATGCGCCCGCCTCCTGTACCGCCCGGCGAGTTTTCAACTCGTGTATATAAGCGAGAACTGTCTGCGCATTTTCAGCGGTAAGGTCGTGGACCTCTATTCTGATTTCTTCAAGTGTTGTCATTACAGATTCACCTCTTCTGCGCTGTTCAGCTGCGCCATAGCGGCGGCGAGCTGGGCCTTTACGTTGGCAAGCTCATTCTGTGCGGCGGTCTGCTGCCAAAGCTCGGCAAGGTCGATGCAGGCGGTCAGGCTCTCGCCCTTGCGCACTGCTGTGACTGTATAGCCGGCGCTGCGCTCGAAACGCTGGGTGATGTACCCGCAGGGGTTGATCTCCAAGCGGTGCAAGGCGCTGATCTTGCCGCCGTCCAGCACGACGGTTTCAGTGCGGACGGTGCGGGGCTTCGGCTCCCGCGGGTCGATGTATTCCACCGTATAGGCGGTCAAGTTGATAGTCTTTTCAATTTTCATTTGCTTTTTTCCTCCATTTTGGGTACAATAGAGGCGGTAATTTTGCGGTCACACAATCGCTTTTTACCGCCTGCCGCTCTGGATGTTGGTAGCATCCGGGGCGGCTTTTCTGTTGTCTGTCATACAAAGCTATCATCGAACATTCTTTTCGTTGGATTTTGTGTTGTTGCTTCTGTCGGCTTGCTGCCGCCATACTCTGCGCTTCTACGTATCCAGTTGCGGGCGGCTGCCTTCCAGTTTTTCATCGGGGCTTTTTCGCCTATCTTCCAGCCCTTGGCTGTGTAGTAGTCTATAAAGCTCTTGGCCTCCTGTTCGCTGCTTCCCTGTTCGGCAAAGTACGCGATTGCTTCGGCTTCTGTCGGCGGCTGGAAATGGGCGCGGGGCGGCTTGTCCGCCTTACTCTCTCTATCTTCTATCTTCTCACTTCTAACTTCTTTCTTCTTACTTCTATCTTCTGTTTTCTCTGGGTTATTTGGGTTTTCTGGGTTATTTTGGGTTTCTGACAATTCGTGAGCGTTGCTTTTCTTTGGGGGACGTCCTCCGTTTTTCCCATTTTCGCGGTTGCGCTTGCTGATATTCTCGAACGTCTCTGCCGAATCGTCAATGCTGGGGCGAATAGCCGAAAACAAAATTAGTGATACCTGGTCAAGCTCTGGCACCTCACCAGTACGAGCGTACAAAAAAGACGCTTTCAAAGCTTTCCCTGCACAATCATCCGGCGCGTTCTCAAAGACGCTTTCAAGTCGAACAAACATTTTCCACCAGCTTATAAACGCATTCCGCGCCATCACCCCGCCGCCTTTCCGTGGTCAAAGAAATACTTGCCGTATTCCTCCGGCTTGATGTCCAGCGCGGCGGCGATCTTCTCCATCTGCCACGCATCAAAGGGCTGTTTGCCCTGCATCCGGGCGGTCATGGTGCTGGACGCCATCCCGGCGGCGCGGGCAACTTCATTCTGTGACATTTCGCACTGGGCAAAACGCACACGCAGATTATAGAACGGTTTGCACATGGGTTATACCTCCTTACGGCCTGTAAGCCTGTTCGACCTCGGCGGCCAGCTCTGCCGCCTGTTCCTGTGCCCCGCCGGGGCAGTTCCGGGCATAATCGCGCAGGGCTTGCACGATCAGCCGCTTTTCGTACTCGGTGGCGTAAATCACCATCAAACATACACCCCCTTCAACTTCTCGGAAAATTCCTGTTCAAGCCGCGCCTGCTCGTCCACGATCTGCCGCAGCTCGGTAATACTGCCGTCGGCCACGCCTGCGCGGACACAATCGGCAACGACTGCCCGAAGCGCCGCGCCCAGATCGACATAATACCGGGCGTTCATCATTCTAACGCCCCTGCCGGGCTGCTGCGTCGGCTTGCCGACAATGTACTGCATAGAATCAGCGGTGATGCCGATTTCATCGGTCAACATAATCATTGTTTTGTGCTCCTTTTCGTGTAATACCCTGCCAGCGCTTGAAAATCGGCACTTGCAAGGTTTTTTCGGGGTGGGGGTGTATAACTTCATTCCTTGCGTGTTGCCCCCTCAAAACACGCGTTTTTTAAACCTCCTCTTTCAGTGCGTCCAACTCAACACCAAGAGCGCGGGCAACGTGGGTTGCCGTAGTGCGCCAAACAGGTTTACCGCCGCGCATCTTGATGATAGAGCAGCGGCTCACGCCTGATTTTTGCGCCAGCTCCTCGCCGGTGATGTTCTGCCGGGCCATTTCGGCAATAAGTTTGATACGGTCAACTGTGATTGATTTTGACATTTTACGCTTCTCCTTTCAGCTACTTTTGTAGCTGTCTCCATTATACAGCTATTTTTGTATCTGTCAATACTTTTTCAGAGATAATTATTGCTGTTTTCGCCTAACTGTGTTATACTGAATTTGTACCAAAGTCAGAAATGAGGTGCCACCGATGACAACAGGCGAACTTATACGAAAATGTCGAAAAGAAGCCGGCCTAACACAAAAAGAACTTGGTGAACGTGCTGGAATAGCAGAGCCAACAATAAGAAAATATGAGTCAAATCGCCTTAATCCCAAGATAGAAACATTAAAAAAAATCGCAGATGCCCTTAATGTAAGTGTTTCTGACCTGTCGGATAATGTGCAGCATACTCCTATACTGTCTACAAAGGAATTAAGCGCCCTGAATCTTGGTCAACTGCGATCTCTGCTAGACCTTTATGCAGAAATGTGTCGTAGAAATCCGAGTCGTGAACTGCAAATGCAAATGGACATCATCCGAGAGTTTATGCGCAGAGAACAGCAGCGACTACATGAGAAACACAAATTGGAAGAACAGCCTAAGGAATAGCCTTTTTTCTCCTCACCCATACTATACCAACTTTTCCCCGCCGAGCAAAAATGCTTCCGCCGAAAAAGTTGGTATAGTATAAGCACAGGCAGCCAGACCGCCCCGCCGGGGGTCACATCAAACCACTTTTCCACACTCCACTTGTGCAATATGCCAACCCTGCCGCCCCGATCCGCGCCGCATCACACCCGCCGCGCTGCCATTCTGCACAAAGGCACCTCGCCGGGATCACCTGTAAAATTTCCATGAATCCCCCTGCACCCCTTGCATAAACCAGCAAAACCGCATATAATACAAGTAGGCAGAAATGCCAGCCGGTCATCACGGCCAGAATATGATGAACGTGTATGTTTAACTTCCGTAAGCGACGGGGTGCTGTAAAGCGTAGAATATCGCTTACTTGTAAGGCGGGATTTGCTGCAAAGCATTTCCCGCCTTTTCGTTTTGAGGTATCACTATGAAACTTGTTTCCATCCGCACAGATCTGTTGCAGCTGTACCAGCAGGACAAAGAGGTGATGCAAAAGTCCGGTCGCCCCTATGTAGCCGTGCTGCGTCTGCGCTACTGTGAGCATAACTATGATTTTGCCGTGCCGATCCGCTCCAACATCCCGGCGGCGGCTCCCAAGTATCAATATTTTGCCCTGCCCCCGCGTCCTACAACGCGCCCACGCAACCGGCACGGCCTGCACTATATCAAGATGTTTCCTGTCACAAAGCAATACCTCGTGCGCTATCGTACCGAGGGCAACGAGTTTGCAATGATGCTACAGCGGATCATCAACGAGAACGAGCGGCAGATCGTCGCCGAGTGTCAGCAATACTTAGATCACTACGCCGCCGGGGATAAACCGCAATACTCGACAGATATCGACTATTTGCTGTCCCTGTTGAACGACCGCAACGCCTGATGGCGGCGCTATAAACAGAAAAAACCGCCCCCGGCGGCAACCGGGAACGGTTTTGAATAGATGCTCACCCCAAAAGAGGAATAAGCCCCCAAACACGCTTATTATACCTCTTTCGGGTGGGCTTGTCAAAGTGTACCCAAAGGAGGTTTTATTTTATGGGTAAACGTACAAATACGGCCCGCTGGACGGGCAAGATGTGGCGCATCGACGTCCAGCATGACGGCCGCCGCAAGAGCTTTTACAGCAGTAAGCCTGGCCGCACCGGCCAGAGGGAGGCCAACGCCAAGGCGGACGCATGGCTTGACGACGGCATAAACCCGCGCGGGGAGCGTGTAGCCGCCCTATACCCGCGGTGGTTTGCCACGATGCAGGAGACGACCAGCGCGGGCAACTGCCGCAATATTGCAAGCCGCTGGAAAGTCTGGATTCTGCCGATGATCGGCAATAAGCGCATTACCTCATTAACTGAACAGGACGTGCAGGAAGTCGTGAACAAAGCCTATGCAGCGGGCAAGAGCAAGAAAACCTTGAAAAGCCTGTGCGCAGATATGCGGGCTTTCTTCAAGTACTGCCGCCTGTGCAAGCTGTCCACCTTCAACCCGGAGGCGCTACACATCCCCGCCGGGGCGCGGTACAAGGGCAAACAGGTCTTGCAGCCCGCCGACCTCGTGAAGCTGTTCAACACCGACACGACCACATACAACGGCCAGATCGTGCCTGATGAATACATCAACGCATACCGCTTTCAAGTCTTGACAGGTCTGCGCCCCGGCGAGGTGATCGGGCTTGACTGGGCAGACATTCGCGGCGATACCGTCCACATCTGCCGATCAGTCAACATCAAGGGCGAACAAACACGCGGCAAGAATGAAAACGCGGTGCGTTCCTTCACTGTGTCCGCGCTTGCTCGGCGGGTACTGGACGATCAGCGGGAAATCACCGGCGGCGTCGGCAGTGTGTTTCGCATCACCAGCGAGCCGCACTATTACCGCCGATGGAAAGCCTACTGCACCGCCAACGGCTTGACGCCTTGCAGCCTGTACGAGCTGCGCCACACGTTCGTGTCCGTGGTTAAGACGCTGCCCGCCGGGGAGGTCAAAGGGCTTGTTGGTCATAGCGAGGACATGGACACCTTCGGCGTATACGCTCACACACTCGCCGGTGATGCAGAGAACACCGCGCGGGCCGTCAATGGCGTGTTCCTGCGTGTGCTGAAAAACGCCTAAACCGTACCGCATTTTATACCGTACTTTTGATTTTTACAGCGTCCCGCGCCACTCGCCCGCAAGAGCAAAACAACGCGCGGACGCTGTTATTTTATGCGTGTGCGGATATGGTTTTCTTGCAAGTTGACGGTTTGGGACGGTTCGAGTCCTGTCACCTCGACCACAATAAAAGCCGTAGATTCGTTAAAATCTACGGCTTTTTATTTTTCAAGTACACACTTTAGTACACACTTGCTTATTTTCTCTGCAAGTTGTGTACTAAATCATTGTACACGTCCGGCCACGCTTCTTTCAACGCATCCATAAACTCATCCAGCACACGCCACACTCGCCCGGCATCAGCCTTTTTGTTGCGGATTCGTAGGGGCGGGGCTCTGCTCCGCCCGCCGACCTGACGTAGCAACGCTTTTTCGGGAAAGTTTCTCACATGGCAAACGGCCACGGGCGGAGCAGAGCCCCGCCCCTACCGCGTTTTTTGACAAACTGCAATGCCCCCGCAGCTTTGCGGGGGCATTTTTTCTTGTGTTTTTTCTGCAAAAAGGCTATAATATTCTCAAATTTTTCCTGTTTGGGAGGGGTTGCATGGAAAATCTACTGCGTTATCTGCGCAGCGCTGCGGGGTATCTGCAGGTCTGCGCAAAATGGCTGGCGCTCGCCGCGCTGGTGGGCTGCGCCGTGGGGCCGCTGGGCGGGGCGTTCGGTCTGGCACTGAACTGGGCGAACGCCACCCGCACCGCACAGCCGTGGCTTTTGTACCTGCTGCCCGCGGCGGGTCTTTTCATCGTATTTCTGTACCATCGCTTTGACCCCGACGGCGGCGGGTCGACGAATCAGGTCTTCGTCTCGGTGCGGGAGCACAAGCCCCTGACGCTGCGCACCGCGCCGCTGATCTTTGTTTCCACCGTCATGACCCATCTCTTCGGCGGGTCAAGCGGCCGCGAGGGCGCGGCGCTGCTGCTGGGCGGCAGTGTGTCCGGGCAGATCGGCAAGGCGCTGCATCTGGAAAACCACGACTGCCGCCTGATGACAATGTGCGGCATGGCGGGCGCGTTCTCGGCCATCTTCGGCACGCCGCTGGCCGCGACGATCTTCACGCTGGAGGTCGTCGACGTCGGCTCGATGCAGTACGCGGCGCTGCTGCCCTGCCTTGTGTCGGCGCTGATTGGCGTCTGGATCAGCGGGCGGATGGGCCTTGCGCCGGAGGCTTTCACGCTGCACACCTCCACCCCCGCAACACCGGACAACCTTGTCCGGGTCATCGTGCTGGGGGCGCTGCTGGCGGCGCTGAGCATCTTCTTCTGCGAATTGCTCCACGTCACACCGAAGCTCTATAAAAAAATCTTCCCGAACATCTACCTGCGCGTTGCAGCGGGCGGCGTTATCATCGCCGCGCTGACGACACTGCTGGGCACGACCGACTACAACGGCGCGGGCGCGGCGGTCATCGAAGCCGCCATCGACGGCCACGCCGTGCCGTATGCGTTCCTGTTAAAAATGCTGTTCACCGCGCTGACTTTGGGCGCGGGCTTCAAGGGCGGCGAAATCGTGCCTATCTTCTTCACGGGGGCGACGTTCGGCTGCGTGGCCGCACCGCTGCTGGGGCTGCCCGCTGAGCTGGGTGCAGCGCTGGGCATGGTGGCGCTGTTCTGCGGCTGCACCAACAGCCCGCTGGCATCCATCTGTCTTGCCATCGAGGTATTCGGCGGGCAGGATATTTCGCTGTTCGCCCTTGCCTGCGCGGTTTCCTACATGCTGTCGAGCTATTTCAGCCTCTACCGCGAGCAGCACTTCCTGCACTCCAAGCTGCGCATTGTCGGCGTGCAGCGGGTACACGGCAAGTGGTCGGAGACCGATGCCAACCATTTCCACACAAACGACGACGGCGAAAATTAGTTGCCAGCACGCGGTTTCTGTGGTATAATTAAGTATTTATAGAGGGAGAGTGGGGCTGATGAACAAACTGTCTTTTGAACGGCACTGCTGGGCAGAGATCGACCTGACAGCGCTGCGTGAAAATTTTGAGTATATCCACCGCACAGTCGGCGGCGACGTCTGCGCCGTCGTCAAGGCGGACGCCTACGGCCACGGCGATGTGGTCGTAGCGCGGACTTTGCAGCAGGCAGGCGCAGCGGCGTTTGCCGTCAGCTGTCTGGCCGAGGGGCGGCATCTGCGCCGCCACGGCATCACGAAGCCGATTTTGATTTTGGGCTACACCGACCCCGCCGAGGCCGCCGCGCTGGCGAAAAACGACATTGCCACGGCCTGTTTTTCCACCGAGTACGCGCAGGCGCTTTCCGACGCTGCCGTGCAGGCGGGCGTCAAGGCGAAAGTCCACCTCAAGATCGACACCGGCATGGGGCGCATCGGGTTTGCGGTGCGCTCCGGCTTCGAAGAGACGATCCGCGCGCTGGAGGCTCTCTACGCCCTGCCGGGGCTGGATATCTGCGGCATTTTCCAGCATTTTGCGGTCGCGGACAGCGTCCAGCCGGAGAACATCGCCTACACCGACGAGCAGCACGCCCTCTTCACGCAGGTGGTCGAGCGGCTGCAGGCCGACGGCTTTGACACCGGAACGGTACACTGCGCCAACTCGGCTGCGCAGCTGCGTCACCCCGGCTGGCGGCACGACCTGACCCGCGCGGGCATCATCCTGTACGGGCTTGACCCCAGCGGCGAGGTGCACTTCCCCGCCCTGCAGCCCGTCATGGCGCTGAAATGCGTCGTGACCTTCGTCAAGGAATTGCAGCCCGGCCAGAGCGTCAGCTACGGCCGCACCTTCACCGCCGCACACCCGATGCGGGTCGCCACCGTTTGCGTGGGCTACGCTGACGGCTACCCGCGCCAGCTGTCCGGCAGTCAGGGACAGGGCTTGATGACCGTGAACGGCCACACTGCCCCCGTCATTGGGCGGGTCTGCATGGATCAGACTTTGCTCGATGTGACGAACATTCCCGGCGTGCGCATGGGTGACGAGGTCACGGTCTTTGGCCCCGGCGGCGGCGACACTGCCGACACCATCGCCGCCAAAACCCAAACCATCAACTATGAAGTGGTATGCGGCCTTGCGCGCCGCGTGCCCCGCGTATACAAGGAAAACGGCACGATCTGCGAGATCTGGAACGATTTGGAGGAAACCTGATGGCCCGCAAAAACATCCGCAACTTCTGCATTATTGCCCACATCGACCACGGCAAGTCCACCCTGTCCGACCGTATGCTGGAGCTGACCGACAGCGTCGACAAGCGCACGATGACCGATCAGGTGCTGGACGACATGGAAATCGAAAAGGAGCGCGGCATCACGATCAAAGCGCGTGCCGTAACGATGCGCTACAAGGCCGACGACGGCGAAACGTATGAGTTCAACCTCATCGACACGCCGGGTCACGTCGACTTCCAGTACGAGGTCAGCCGCAGCCTCGCCGCCTGCGAGGGCGCGGTGCTCGTCGTCGACGCCAGTCAGGGCGTTGAGGCACAGACGCTGGCAAACTGCTATCTGGCGCTGGATCACAATTTGGAGGTCGTGCCGATCCTGAACAAGATCGACCTGCCCAGCGCCGACCCCGACGCCGTGGCGAAGGAGGTCGAGGACGTCATCGGTCTGCCCTGCATGGAGGCACCGCGCGTCTCGGCCAAGCTGGGCATCGGCGTCAAGGATGTGCTGGAATGCGTCGCCAAGGACATCCCCGCCCCCACGGGCGACCCCACCGCGCCGCTGAAAGCGCTGATCTTCGACTCGATCTACGACAGCTACAAGGGCGTCATCGTCTATGTGCGCATCTTTGAGGGCAGCGTCAAGCCCGGCGACACCATTCGCCTGATGAGCACCGGCGCAGAGTTCCAGCTCGTCGAGGTCGGCCACATGGGCGCGACGAGCCTGACCCCCTGCGATAAATTGGAGGCCGGCGAGGTCGGCTATCTGACGGCCAGCATCAAGACCGTGCGCGACACCCGCGTCGGCGATACCGTCACGCTGGCAGCGAACCCGACGCCGGAGCCGCTGCCCGGCTTCCGCACCGTGACGCCGATGGTCTTCTGCGGTATCTACCCTGCTGACGGCGCGGACTACCCCGATTTGAAGGACGCGCTGGAAAAGCTGCAGCTGAACGACGCGAGCCTGACGTTCGAGCCGGAAACCAGCGCCGCGCTGGGCTTTGGCTTCCGCTGCGGGTTCTTGGGGCTGCTCCACATGGAGATCATCACCGAGCGGTTAGAGCGCGAGTTTGACCTCGATTTGATTACCACGACACCGGGTGTTCAGTACCGCCTGACGCTGACTGACGGCACGGTGGAGATCATCGACAACCCCTCCGCCTACCCTGACCCGACCCGCATCGTCAAGCAGGAGGAGCCCTTCGTCAACGCGCACATCTACACCCCCAACGACTACGTGGGGCCGCTGATGGATCTGTGCCAAACAAAGCGCGGCGTCATGATCGATATGAAGTACATGGACGAAACGCGCGTCGATCTGCATTACCAGCTGCCGCTGGGCGAGATCGTCTATGACTTCTTTGATGCCATCAAGTCCCGCAGCCGCGGCTATGCCAGCTATGACTACGAGTGGGAGGGCTGGCACGAGAGCAAGCTGGTACGTTTGGACTTTTTACTCAACGGCGAGGTCGTCGATGCGCTGTCGATGATCGTGTTTGCGGACAACGCCTACGCCAAAGGCCGCCGCATCTGCGAGAAGCTGAAGGAGAACATCCCCCGTGCGTTGTTTGAGATCCCCGTGCAGGCGGCTGTCGGCGGCAAGGTCATTGCCCGCGAGACGGTCAAGGCCATGCGCAAAGATGTTCTGGCGAAGTGCTACGGCGGCGACATCACCCGCAAAAAGAAGCTGCTGGAAAAGCAGAAGGAAGGCAAAAAGAAGATGCGCCAGCTTGGCAGCGTGACCCTGCCGAGCGAGGCGTTCACCGCCGTGCTGAAGCTGGATTCGGATTCGTAAGTTACGGGGGTTTTCCGGCCTTTTTGCAAAAAGGCCTCGGCGAAAAACTCTAAACAACCGCCCTGTAGGGGCCGGGCATGCCCGGCCCTCAACCTTATGGGTAAAACGCTTTTACGGGAAAGCCGCGGGTCGGGCATGCCCGGCCCCTACATCTCAACAGAATAAAATCGGGTATCCACCCAACGGCGGATACCCGATTTTTTATTGCGTGATGATTACATCAAGCTCCGATACAACTCCTTGATCTCCTCGACGCTGGTGTCGCGGGGGTTGCCGGGGCAGCAGGCGTCCGCAAAGGCAGACTCGGCGAGGAACTGGACGTCCTCCTCCTTCAAAATGCCCTTCAGGTCGGCGGGGATGCCGACATCGGCAGAGAGCTTCTTGACCTCGGCGATCGTCGCATCGGCGGCCTCGGCATCGTTCATCTCGTCGATGCCCTTCACGCCCATAGCCTTGCCAACGGCGCGGTAACGCTCGCCCGCGACGGTCTTGTTGTACTCCAGACCCGTGGGCAGGATGATGGCGCAGGCAACGCCGTGCGGGGTGTCATACAGGGCGGACAGGCCGTGCGCCATGCTGTGTACGATGCCCAAGCCGACGTTCGAGAAGCCCATACCGGCGATGTACTGCCCCAGTGCCATGCCCTCGCGGCCTTCCGGCGTGTTCTGCACCGCGCCGCGCAGGTTCTCGGAAATCAGCTTGATGGCTTCGAGGTGGAACATGTCGGAAATTGTGCAGTGCCCCTTCGTGATGTAGCCCTCGATGGCGTGGGTCAGGGCGTCCATGCCGGTGGCGGCGGTCAGCCCCTTGGGCATACTGGACATCATATCGGGGTCGACGACTGCAATCTCCGGAATATCGTTGGTGTCAACGCAGACGAACTTGCGCTTCTTCTCCACATCGGTGATGACATAGTTGATGGTGACCTCGGCAGCCGTACCGGCCGTGGTGGGCACAGCAATCGTAAAGACGGCGTGCTTCTTCGTGGGGGCAACGCCCTCCAGACTGCGCACGTCGGCGAACTCCGGGTTATTGATGATGATGCCGATGGCCTTCGCGGTGTCCATTGAGGAGCCGCCGCCGATCGTGACGATGCAGTCCGCTTCCGCCGCCTTGAAGGCCGCGACGCCGTCCTGCACGTTCTGGATGGTGGGGTTGGGCTTGATCTCGCTGTAGACGCTGTAGGCGAAGCCCGCTGCGTCCAGCAGGTCGGTGACCTTCTTCGTGACGCCGAACTTGATCAGATCGGGGTCAGAGCAGACGAACGCCTTCTTGTAGCCGCGGGCGGTCAGTTCGGGCACGATGTTCTCGATCGCGCCGTGACCGTGGTAGGAAATAGTGTTCAAAACGATACGACTTGCCATAAAAGATTCTCTCCTTTTTCGGCCGACTTCTCATCGGCTCGTATTGGTTTTATTGTACCGCCATTTGCACAAATAGTAAAGTATATTGTGTGAACTTTTTATATTTTTTGTCTTATTCCCCGGTCAAGGCGGCATATTCGGCGCTGGGGGCGTCGCCCCAGCCGGTCTTGCCGCTGGCGGCGGTCTCGCCTGTCAGGCAGTCGTAGGCGTAAGTGTTCAGCAGCTCGGCGTCCTGCTGCGACCAGCTGCCGTCCGCGTTTTTGGGGCAGCGCTCATAGGCGTAGACCGCGCAGCTGCCGTTGTCGGATTCGCGGTCGAACTGCAAAAACGTGATGGCGTCGTCGGTTTCGCTGGTGACGAGGTAGTCCTCCCCTTTCGCGTTCGTGCCGAAGCGGTAGGTGTCGGCATCCGTCAGGTAAGCAGCATAGATCGCGTCGTACCCGGCGTCGATGGCCGTATTCCAGTCAATCTCATCATCCGTGGCCGTGCCGCCGCTGTCAAGCAGCGGGAGGCCGAACAGCCAGAACCACAGCATTGCCCCGGCCAGCATAAAGCAGCACACCGCCGCGATGAGGTAGGGCGTTGTAAAACCGCCGTCACGGCGGATGGCAGATTTCATAGCGAAGTCCCCTTTCGCATGTGATTGTAGCAGGTTTGCGGGGCGTTTGCAAGAAAAAAGGCCGCCGGACGGCGACCTTTTTTGGCATGAGATATAAGGGGGAATGCGGTTACGCATCCTCTTTTTCTTTTTGTGCCTTGATGACCTTCAGGCGGCTGAACTCCTCGCGTTCGCGCTCGCTCAGCACCTCGTCGATGGACTTGATGGTCTTCTGCATCTGGGGAATCTGGACGTTGCCCAGAGCGTTGGCGCGCTTCTGGGTCTTCTGGATAGCCTCCGCCAGACGGATGACGCTCGTCTCGACCTCGGCCAGCTCGACGGTCAGCGCCTTGACCTCGTTGAATTTGAGGTAGGCCACGTCCAGCGTGCCGTTCGTCGATTCCAGATCGTAGTACAGCCCCAGCGGCGAGGTGGTGTTGAGCTTCAGCGTGGGCAGTTCGACGCCCATAACGCTGCGGGTGCTCATCTGCAGGCCATGTTCCACCGGCACACCGGCCGCATAGCCGCCGACCGAGCCGAGCATAATGTTCGCCTTTTTCAGTGCCTCATACGCTTCGGCGTAGGCCGCGCTGATGCGATCCTGAATGCCCGCTGCGCGGTCGATCAGCTGCATCATCTCGCGCACAAGGATATTGCGCTTGCGATCCATCAGGTCATAGCCCTGCGTAGCCAGCGCCAAACTGCGCTTGGTCGCCATCAGGTTTGATTTTGTGGGAAAAACCTGCTGTGCCATTGTGAACTCCTTACCTTTAGATAATAGATAAAAGATAACAGATAATAAATATGGTGGTTCGCGGCGCTGCGCACCGCCTAAAAATTCTCTGCCGCCGTAGGGGCGCATTCTATATGCGCCCGTGCAGCTTACGGCAGGTGCCGCGGGCGGATATGGAATCCGCCCCTACGTTTTTGTTTTGGCCTTAGGGCCAAAACTCCACACTTTTTATTATCTTTTATCTATTATTTTTTATCTTTCGCGATTCTTGCCTTCGCCGGTTCGTAGTACTTATCCAGCGTTGCGGCGTCGCAGCGGTCGAGAGCGTTGCGGGGCAGCGATGCCAGCAGCTCCCAACCGAGGTCGAGGGTCTGCTCCATCGTGCGGTCGGTGTTGCCCTGCCCGATGAACTCCTGCTCAAACGCGCGGCCAAAGGCCATCAGCTGCTTGTCGCTCTGAGACAGCTCCTCCTCGCCGATGACGCTGGCCAGTGCCTTGGCGTCCTGCACCTTGGCATAGCTGGCGAACAGCTGGTTCGACAGCGTGACGTGATCCTCGCGGGTGTAGCCCGCGCCGATGCCGTCCTTCATCAGACGGGACAGGCTGGGCAGCACGGATACAGGCGGATACAGGCCGGTGGCATCCATGCCGCGGTCCAGCACGATCTGCCCCTCGGTGATGTAGCCCGTCAGGTCGGGGATGGGGTGGGTAATGTCGTCGCCGGGCATGGTCAGGATCGGGATCTGGGTCACAGAGCCCTTGCTGCCCTTGATGATACCGGCGCGCTCGTACAGGCTGGCCAGATCGGAATACAGGTAACCGGGGAAGCCCTTGCGGCCCGGGATCTCGCCCTTGGAGGACGAGAACTCGCGCAGGGCCTCGCAGTAGCTCGTCATATCGGTCAGGATGACCAGCACGTTCTTGTTCAGGTCAAAGGCCAGATATTCCGCCACGGTCAGCGCGGCGCGCGGCGTGATGATACGCTCGATGATGGGGTCGTTGGCGAGGTTCAGCAGCATGACGACGCGCTCCATGGCGCCGCAGCTCTCGAAGCTCTCGCGGAAGTACGACGCAACGTCGTTCTTGACGCCCATAGCGGCGAACACGATGGCGAAGTCCGACCCGTCGGCCACGCTGGCCTGACGGACGATCTGGACGGCCAGCTCATTGTGCTTCATGCCGGAGCCGGAGAAGATCGGCAGCTTCTGGCCGCGGATCAGCGTGGCCAGGCAGTCGATCGAAGAAATGCCGGTGTGGATGTAGTTGCGGGGGTAGACACGGCTGACGGGGTTGATGGGCGCACCGTTGACATCGCGGCGGGCGACGGGGTAAATGTCACCGAGGCCGTCGATGGGGCGGCCCAGACCGTCCAGCACGCGGCCCAGCAGCTCGGGGCTCAAATCCATCATCATCGGGTGGCCGGTCAGCACCGTGCGGTTGTTGACAAGGCTCAAACCGCGTGTGCCCTCAAAGACCTGAATAACGCAGCGGTCACCATCGACACGGACAACACGGCCCACGCGGGTCGAGCCGTCGTCGAGGTGCAGCTCTGCCATTTCGTCATACTGGACGCCCTTGACGCCGTCCAGCACGACCAGACTGCCGTTGATTTGGGAAAGTCCGATATGTTCCAGAATCATGTTGTTCCCTCCTCATCAGCCCTGGGCCACGGCGGCCAGCTTGGTGTCGATTGCTTTTTGCAGCTCGTCCAGCTTGCTCAAATCGTCGTTGGGCACGGTATACTTCATCTGGACCAGCTCGTCAAACAGGCCGGTGGCCAGCAGACGGCTGACAGGCACCTGCTTGGCGACGAGTGCGGCGCACTTATCGTACAGGTACAGAATGGTTTCCATCATTTTCAGCTGCTTTTCCAGCGGGACGTAGGTGTCCACGGCGTGGAAAGCGTTCTGCTGCAAAAAGCCGACGCGGATAACGCGGGCGATCTCAATCGTCAGCTTCTGGTCGTCGGGCAGCACGTCCGAGCCGATCAGCTTGACGATCTGCATCAGATTGTTCTCCTGCAGCAGCAGGTTGGCGATGCGCTCACGGCAGGACATGAAGTCGTGGCCGACGTTGTCGTAGTACCAGCCGCCGAGGTCGCCCAGATACTCGCTGTAGGAGTCGTTCCAGTTGATGGCGGGATAGTGGCGGGCGTAGGCCAGCGATTTATCCAGCGCCCAGAAGCAGCGGGTGAAGCGCTTCGTGTTCTGGGTGACAGGCTCCGAGAAGTCGTTGCCCTGCGGGCTGACGGCGCCGATAACGGAGACAGAACCTTCCGCACCGTTCAGCGTCTTGACATAACCGGCGCGCTCGTAGAACTCCGCCAGACGGCTGGGCAGGTACGCAGGATAGCCCTCATCGGCAGGCATCTCCTCCAGACGGCCGCTGATCTCGCGCAGAGCCTCGGCCCAGCGGGAGGTAGAGTCAGCCATCATGGCGGCGTGGTAGCCCATGTCGCGGTAATACTCGGCCAGCGTGATGCCGGTGTAGATGGATGCCTCACGCGCGGCAACGGGCATGTTGGACGTGTTGGCGATCAGCACGGTACGATCCATCAGGCTCTTGCCCGTGCGGGGGTCGACCAGCTCACTGAATTCCTGCAGCGCCTGCGTCATCTCGTTGCCGCGTTCGCCGCAGCCGACGTAGATGATGATGTCGGCGTCGCACCATTTTGCGATCTGGTGCTGGGTCATCGTCTTGCCGGTGCCGAAGCCGCCGGGGATGGCCGCCGCGCCGCCCTTGGCCAGCGGGAACATCGTGTCGATGACACGCTGACCCGTGATCAGCGGGCGGGGCGAAGTCATGCGCTCGGCAGACGGGCGCGGGGTGCGGATGGGCCACTTCTGGCAGAGGGTCAGCGTGTGCTCCTTACCCTTGGCGTCGGTCAGCTTGACGATAGGCTCGTTGACGGTGTAGCTGCCGTTGTCGGCCACCCAGGTGACCGTGCCGGAGACCGTCGGCGGCACCATGCAGCGGTGCTCGATGGCCGGGGTCTCGGGGCAGGTGGCGTAAATCTGACCCGGGGTCAGGGTGTCCCCTGTCTTGACGGTCACGGTCACGTCCCACTTGGCGGCCTCGTCCAGAGACGGCTCATGCGCGCCGCGCTCGATAAAACTGCCCATGTGGCTTTCAATGGCGGGCAGCGGGCGCTGGATGCCGTCGTAAATATTGCGCAGGATGCCGGGGCCGAGGGTCACGGACAGCGGGCCGCCCGTGCTCTCGACAGGCTCGCCTGCCTTCAGGCCGCCGGTCTCCTCATAGACCTGAATCGTAGTCTCTTTTTCGTTCATGCGGATGACCTCGCCGACAAGGCGTGCCTTGCCGACATAGACCATCTCCATCATTTCCAGATCGGTCTTGCCCTTGATGGTGACAACGGGGCCGTTGATGCTGTAAATTTTATTTTCCATTGCTTTGCCCCTCAAATGTTAATTTCCAGCCCGGCGTTCTGCAAAAACCACTCGTGCTGGGCGTCGAGCCGCGCTGCCAGCGTGTCGTCGGCAGCCAGCCCTTTGGCGGGATTCGCGCCCTTCAGCCCGCCGATGGCAATGCTGTCGTCGGCGGTCAGCGCTGCGCCTGCGGGCAGCTTGACGTTTTGCAGCAGCGGCAGGTCAGCCGTGCGGGCGGCAAGCTGCGCACCTTCGCCCAGTGCCTCGGCCAGTGCGGCGGCCTCGGTCTGCAGCCAAGCGGCGTACTTGTCGCTGGCGGCAAAATCCCCCAGCTGCGCCTTTGCCTTGGCGAAGGTCTCGTCGGCGATCTGCTGGCGCCGGGCGGCCAGCGTGGCGCGGGCGGCCATGCGGGCGGCGCTCAGGTCACGGTTGGCGCGGGTACGGGCACGCTCGGTCTCAAAGCGCAGGGTGCGCTCCACGCGGGCGTTTTCGGCCTTGCGCGTCTCGTCCAGCTGGCTGTTGATCGTGCGCTCGGTCTCCTCTTTGATAGCGGCACAGGCAGCCTCGCCCTCGGCGCGGATGGAATCCAGAAAGCGCTCGGCGCGGGTATCTAATTCGTTCATGGTCACACCTCTCAAATCTTGACGCCGATGGCCTCGCGGATATAGCGGGTCAGGCGATCCTTACCGGCAGCACCGCCGCCGGTGGAGGGCACGGTGATGAGCAGGGGCGCACCGGACGCGCGGGCGCTGTCCAGCACGGCCGTGTAGGTCTCTGCGATCTTCTCGGTCACCAGCAGCACGGCGATGTCCGGCTGCCGGGCGGCCAGCTCCAGCGCTTTGCGAAGGTCGGCCTCGCTACGGGCGACGGTGCCCTCAATACCCGCAAGGCGCAGACCATTCATGGCGTCGGAGTTATCGCTGATGAGAAAGAACCGCATGGCGTTACACCAGCTTCGACAGGATCATGATGGAGATGACCAGACCGTACAGGGCGATGGACTCGCCCAAGGCGACGAAGATCAGGCTCTTACCGAAGGTCTTCTCGTTCTCGCTGTTGGCAGCGATAGCGGCAGGCGCGGCGGAAGCGACAGCCATGCCGCCGCCGATACCGGCAAGGCCGGTAGCCAGTGCAGCCGCGACCAGACCAATGCTCAAGGAGGAGTTGTGGTCATTGTCGGTGTTGACGGTCTCGGACGCCGTAGTGGCGGCGGCGGTATCGGTGTTGGCATCATCGGCAGCGAAGACGCCCAGCGCACCGCAGCAGGTAACGGCGGCAACGATCAGAATGGTAACGAACAGCTTGCTGAACTTGGTTTTCATAATGGAACCCTCCGTAATTTTTTGATTTATACTTTCCTTATGGATTTATGCTTTCTTACGATTGAATGCCACGAACTTGCGGCCGCCGCCCTTGTAGCAGCGGCTGAACATCTCGTAGAACTCCAGACGGATGCCCTGAATGGCCGACAGCAGCGCTTCGAGGCAGATGACCACGATGTTGCCCAGAATGACAACCACGATGTTGTTCGGCGTACCGGCCAGCGTGAAGACGACCATCATCATGCTGGCGTGGACGATGACGAACGCGCCCACGCGCAGGAAGGAGATCGTGTTGGAAAGGTAGCTCAGCACCGTTTCCAGCAGCTCAAACACGCTCTGCATCAGGTAGTTGCCCATGCCGCCCGCAGGCTTCCACGGCCTGCCCTCCACCATCGGGGCGAGCAGCTCGGCAAACAGCAGCAGGATCAAGCCTGCCACCATGCCAATGATCGCAACGATCTGCGGCAGGAAGGTGACCGCGCCCATATAGGCGCTTGCCAGATCGACGCCGCACAGGTAGGTCACCATGCCCACAAGGCCGTTGGGCGAGAAGATGAACTCGCCCCATTCCTTGTGGCGGGCGTGGGTATACATGTTCAGGCACATGGCGGCCAGCACCAGAACGATGCCGATGTAGACAGCCACCATCAGGATACCGGTGATGGAATCCATGACCGAAACGGGCTTGCCTGCCATGCCAAGCGCATGGTAGAGCGGGTCGAGGGCCTCCTCGTAGCCAAAGAGAGAACCATAGACCAAGCCGAAGATCGCGCTCGAAATGCCGCAGGGGATCATCAGGTGGAACAGGTCATTGTGCTTGACCTTCCACATGAAGGTGCTGAACAGTGCCAGCACGATCCCCTGCCCGACATCGCCAAACATCATACCAAACAGCACGGTGAATGTGATTGCTACAAAGCCGGTGACATCTGTCTCGCCGTAGGCGGGCAGACCGTACATTTCGACGAAAAACTCAAAAGGGCGGCTCCACCACGGGTTTTTCAGCTTGGTGGGGGGCGTCATCTTGCCGGCGGATTCCGGCTCATCAACTGTGACGCGCAGCCCCTTGATGGCGCGGGCTTTGCCCGCGACCTCGTCCACCTCCGGCGCGGGTACCCAACCGACGCAGAAGAAGTGCTGTCCCTTGACCGCTGCCATCCGGCGCAGGTCATACACAGCGGCGTAGTAGCAGGCCGTGTTGTACAAAAGCTGCACCTTGTCGGCGTTTTGCTGCCACAGGGCGGCGATGCGGCCGTTGACCTCGTCGACGCTCTTGTTGACGACGTCGAGGTTCTCTTTGAAGTGCTCGATGATCTCCTCCGGCGAACCGGCCGCGCCGGGCACGCGCACCGGCTCAAAGTAGAGCATCGAGAAGATGCCGTCGGTCTCCAGCGCATGCTCACGCGGGGTCATATAGACGCCCCAATAGCCGGTCTTCGTCTGGCTGCAGGGGGTGAACAGGATATACGGGTCGTCGCCGTAGTTGTTCATCAGCTTGTTGTAGCCCTCGGTCGGCAGGAAGCCGAAGCGAATTTTGACGTGCGCGCAGTCGAGGATGTCGTCCACGTTGACCTTCAGGCCTGTGAAGTGGCTGTACTGCTCGATGCCGTCCTCGCAGAGCTTTTTCTGGTCGAGCAGGATCTTGCGCTCGGCGCAGAGGTCGTCGATCTTTTCCAGCAGGTCGCTCAGGTAGCTGCGGCCTTCGGCGTCCACCGGGTCGGTGTGCTGCTGCTCCTCGTGCAGCTGTATGTTGGCCTCCTCGGCCATGGTCTCGATCTGGTCGCGGATCGCGGTGTGGGGGTTTTCCTCGTTCAGAGCGCCGTACCCCAGCGATTCCGACATATATCTGGTGGCGGGTTCGAGGTCAAAGCGTCCGTCCATGCAGCACGAGCCGATAAACTCGTTCAGCTGGGGCATCGTGCCCTGCACCCGCACCAGTTTCATCTTTTCAACCAATCAGTTCACACTCCTTTTGGTCAATCGTTCTCATCAAAGCTTACCAGCAGCGGCTGGACATCTTCGGGCGGCAGCTTGTAATGCACGCCCTCGATGATGTGGTCGAGATCCTGCACCTCGCACTGCGCCAGCCAGACGTAACACATCATGACCAGCGTCGGGTCGGTGGAGAACCGCAGCCACTTGCGGCACCAGTCGCACCGGTAGTGGAAGAAGCCTTCCTTCAGCACGCTGTACTCGTGGTGCCCCAGCAGCGGGCCGTACTTCGTCTTGGCGAACCGCGCCTTGAAGGTGGGCAGATCACGGGCGGCGAGCAGGTACTCCCACTCGTCGTGGGTCAGCGCCGTGCAGTCGCGGCGGGCGTTTGTGCGCACCACCGAATCCGGTGCGCCGATGCGGATGAGCCGCGCGGCGTTCGAGACGGCGGAGGTGTCGCACTCCAGCTCCACAAGGTCGCGCAGCGTAGGCGCAGCGCTTGTGCCCTTCCCCATCGGTGCCAGCGCTACCAGCGCCCTGTGGCGGCGATCCTGCAAAAGCGGCTCGGCCTGGGCGGTCAGGCCGCGGTCAGGCTTGGCGGTTTTCAGCGGTGCCAGAACCTTTTCCCACGGCGTACCGGCCACTGCGGCCAGAATACCGTCCAGCCCGGTCGCCTTGGCCAGCGCATAGAGGTCGATGCAGCAGCGCTGCTGCATGAACTCCGGCAGGCGGAACAGGTAGTCGCCGGGGCGGCCTGCATCCAGACAGCGCATCGCAGCGGTCAGCTCGTCGACCTCGGCGCAGAGGGTGAAGTATTCGTACACCTTGCTGCCCGAGCTGCGGTCATAGCGGCAAAGGCTGTCGTAGCGGTTGTACAGGCTCTGGCGCAGCAGGCTTTCCAGCTGGGCGCGGCGGGCGTACTGTGGGTTGACGTCGGCCAGCGCGTCGGCGTAGACGGGGTGTTCCTTCAGCGCCGCAGTAAGCTCGGTCATCGTGCGGCAGCCCATCAGGCGGCGGTAATCGTCGGCGCGCAGGCGCTCGCCATACAGCGCACGTGCCTTTGCCAGCACGGCGTTGCCGGAGGCTTTGCCCGTTCGGGTCATTGTGCGGCCTCCCCGCCCAAGGCGCGCTGTACAAGCTCAGTGCACCAGTCGGCCTCGTGGGCTTTGGCGGCGGCGGTCATGGCCTCGGCGGCCTGTTGGCGCTGGGCTTCCAGTGCGGCCAGCGCGGCGGCGTTGCCCTCCTCGGCAGCCTTGGCGGCGGCTTCGGACTCGGCCTTCTCGCGGGCGTCACACTCCGCGATGATCTTCTGTTTCTGCTCGTCCAGTGCAGCCAGCCGGGTGGTACGCTCCAGCTTTGCTTTCTCGCTTTCGCGGCGCTGGGCGGCATCCATCTCCAAAATGGCCTGCATCAGGTCGTTGACATCTTTCATGCAATGCACCTCACTCTTTGGGAGCTTTACCTGCGAACGTTCCCCTCTCCCGGACGGCTGTAGGGGTCGATGCTTGCATCGACCCGCGGGCGGATGCAAGCATCCGCCCCTACAACCACCCCGTTCCGCTTATATAAATAGGAAGGAGGGCAATTTTCAGGTTCAGCCGTATTATAGCACTATTACCAAATATGGCAAGTGGTTTTTGTGCAGTTTTATTGGTACAAAATCGGGTTTGTGTTTTTTCTGTCGATGTATTATGAAATCGTTATCACTTCTTTTTCATAGCGGCCAGACCCTTGCCAAAGACAAATCGCACCAGCGGACCCGCGGCACACAGCTGCCACAGAAAAGCCGCCGGGTAATTCATCGCCGTGGTCTGTACCCACATGGCGAAAAAGTTCGCGTTGTGGCTATCCTTGAATAACAGCGTGGCGAAAAAGCTCATCAGCGGGCACATCATCCACGCGGACAGACAGGAGATAGCGGCCACTAGGAACACCTGCTTGTCCTTGCCCGGGGTGAACCAACCCATAGCGATGCGCATGGCCGTGGGGCCGACCAGGAACGTGTCCAGCAAAAAGCCAATGACGCCCATGATGGGCAGCTCACTGAGGGCAGCGGCGAAGATGAAATTCTGCATCCCGCCCACATCCAGTGCGATATTGTAGCAGACCATTCCGTAGACCATGACGCAGACCATCATGACGGTGTAGACGATTTCCTGTTTCTTTGTTTGCGGCATTGTAATTACTCCTCATATATACGTTATTTTCTCCAAAACAAAAACAGCCGCAGGGTGTCGCTC
>CAKSUQ010000010.1 GCA_934502625.1 uncultured Gemmiger sp. | reverse complement strand
ATTTCGGCCAGCTTCTGATAATAGGCGAAGCCTTTTTTATCAAAAAGAGATTTCTCAAATTGGCTTTTGCCGACGGGAACGTCACCGATGATAACCATGGCGCAGCCGCCTGCAGCGATTTTGCGGATTTTTTCAAAGTATTCGTCCTCTGCAAGACCAAAGGTGGTAGGAGCAAAGATGATACGGTTTTTCAATACCAGGCCGCCGTAATTGATGGGGCTGCTGATTGTTTCATACATGGTGTGATTCCCTTTCTGTTGCCTTTTCCAGTAAGGTAAGCAACTGTTCCTTTTCTTTAGCGGTTAGATTCGTCATAAAGACGTTATCCCAATCGAAGAATACCTGATGAGCTGCATCGAAAGCCTCCTGCCCGCGTTCTGTCAGGTTGAGCAGATAATGACGTCCTGCTTTTTCCTTTGTAATAAACCCATCGCTGACAAGGCGGGTAATGCATCGCTGACTGTGCCCCCAGTCCAAAGCCAACTCTTTTTTCAGTTCGGACGGTGTGCAGTTCGGCTTCTTCCCGATATACACGATAAAGAATAAAAGCCCATAATTCAATCCGAACTGTTGCAGTCTGTCGCTGGTGAAAGCGGAAAAGCTTCTGTACAACAAAGTGGCATAATAGGAAAGCGTTTTATGATACATGGTAGTGAAAAGAACACCTCTTTTCTGAGGTAGAGTATAGCACAACGACTTGACAATGTCAAGTGAAAACTTCGTAAACATATCCTTTTTGTCCGGATTTTCCTTGGAGGCTATTTTTGGAACAAGAAGTTGGGAATCAAAGGTGCCTAGAAGAAACAGCCTGTACAAAATGGAGTTCTGCTCTTGCACATTGCTGACACGACAGTTCTAACCGATATATAACTATTTTGAAGGAAAGATGTGACAATGCAAACTTCGATCACGTGGCATACATGCATGATTTTCGGTAATATGTTTAAAATAGTGCGATGTTTCATTAAAAGCACATTTTTATGCTTGCGATTTATCGGCACTTAGTGTACAATTAAATAAATCGCATGGATTAATTGAAACTCTCCATGCACTAAACAAAACTGCCCTATAGTGAAATTGAGCCGCAAATGGTTTTGCAAAACTGATAAAAGATGTGAGGGATTCTTGTGTATGTCAATTCGGCGTATCTAAACAATTCTCGAATTGATTTTAAGGACTATTCCGCGCCGCTTGTTGTCGGCAGCTGTGGAACATACAGGTTGCTGACGCGCGAAAAGCTGCCGACATTTTGGAAAAAGGGACGCAGGGACTACCAAATTTTGTATGTGGCTGCGGGAAAAGCCCACTTTTGGTTTGATGGCAAAGAGAAAGTAGTCAAAGCAGGAAACATGGTTTTATATAAACCGGGGGAAATTCAAAAGTATGTCTACTATCTTGCCGATAAACCGGAAGTTTTTTGGGTGCATTTTACCGGCAACGATGTAAAGAAAATACTTGAATACCACGGCATTCATCTGGATGAGCATGTCTTTTATACCGGTACACTAACTGAATATAAGACTCTGTTTCGAAAAATCATACGCGAATTGCAGCTGTGTCGCTATGGATATGAAGACTACACTGCTTCGTTGCTGAATGAAATATTACTGTTGGTAAGCCGTCAGCAGCGGAGCGAAAGCTGCGCACCGGGCAATATCCACGCACAAGTCGAGGATGCTGCAATCTATTTCAGTGAGAATTATAATGAAAAGATCAGCATTGAAGATTACGCAGCATCACTTCATATGAGTACGACATGGTTTATCCGCAATTTCAAACAGCAGGTCGGAACATCGCCTGTTCAGTATATTTTGTCACTTCGGATGATAAATGCGCAAAGCCTTTTGGAACAGACAAACTATTCAGTAGGGGAGATAGCGGCTATCGTCGGATATGACAACCCACTGTATTTTAGCCGTGTATTCCATAAAGAAATGGGCGTTTCACCAATGCAGTATCGAAAGGACAAACTGAAAAAGTCGGAAATATCTACCGAGGAAGAAACAACGATTTCAGCAGATCTGTGAAATATCTGCGCAATATAAATAGCATTCATATTAACGGCACCGTCCCTGTAATCTTTGAGATTTATAGGGGCGGTGCTCTTATTTTATAAGCAAAGCATATAGCCCTCTTTGTATATAGTTACCAACTCGTTCTTCAAGTTGAGCTTTTTTCGCAGGTGGCTGATATGAATGTCGATAACTCTTGTAGGATAATCGTATCTCTTTTGTCACACTCACACATAAGACTGTGATAAAAAAGATGTCACAGTCTTTTTTTCTGTATCGTCGAAAATTGGCAATTTCGCCAACCAATTTTTGAACACGGTTTTACAGTGTTGTCCCACCGTTTTTGGGCGGTTTGCCCACCTTGATGCCCACTTTTCTGCCGATTTCTGGAATTTGGCAGGGGAGGGGGCAATTTTTTTGAGAAAAAACAGAATAAATCCTGCTGTTTTCAGAATGTTTTCAATTTCCCCGCAGCCAATTTTGGACTTTGACATATCCAATGGCCGGATTGCATAAAAAATTCAAACTCTGCCGCTTGTGCTTTCGCCGCTGATTTGCTATACTAATATGGTATGTTTGGATAGGTGCGCCCTTTTGGACGTAATACAATAAGGAGAATACACTTGGAAAAGCTGACCTACACCCACAACGACGCCGCGCAGAAGGCGCTGGCGGCCTATTACGACACCCCGCCGCTGGCCTATGTGCGCAGCTACGGCTGCCAGCAGAACGTGAACGACGGCGAGAAGATCAAGGGTGTTTTGCAGGATGTCGGCTACGGCCTGTGCGATAATGTCGAGCACGCCGACCTCATCCTTTTCAACACCTGCGCCGTGCGCGAGCACGCCGAGCAGCGCGTTTTCGGCAATGTCGGCGCGCTGAAAAAGCTGAAGGAGCAGAACCCCCGCCTGATGATCGGCGTCTGCGGCTGTATGGCACAGCAGGAGCATATTGTGGAAAAGCTGCGCCAGAGCTACCCTTATGTCGACCTCGTCTTCGGCGTAGACGGCATCGACCGCCTGCCCGCCATGCTGGCCGAGCGCATCCGCAAGGGCAAGCGTTACCTTGAAAAGCCGGAGGAGCGCAACGCCGTCGTCGAGGAGCTGCCCATCCGCCGCGATTCCGGTTTCCGCGCGTGGCTGCCCATCATGTACGGGTGCGACAACTTCTGCACCTACTGCATCGTGCCCTATGTGCGCGGGCGTGAGCGGAGCCGCGAACCCGCCGCGATTCTGGCGGAGTTCAAGCAGCTTGTCGAGCAGGGCTACAAGGAAATCACCCTGCTTGGCCAGAACGTCAACAGCTACGGCAAGGGGCTGGAAAACCCCATCGACTTTGCCGACCTTTTGAACCTGCTGTGCAAAGTGCCCGGAGACTACCAGATTCGCTTCATGACGAGCCACCCAAAGGACGCCAGCCGCAAGCTCATCGATACAATCGCCGCGCAGGAGCATCTGTGCAAGCACATCCATCTGCCCGTGCAGTCCGGCTCTGACCGGCTGCTGAAAGAGATGAACCGCCACTATAACGTCGAGCAGTATCTTTCCCTCATCGATTACGCCAAGGAGAAGATCCCCGGCGTGACCTTCTCCAGTGACATCATCGTCGGCTTCCCCGGCGAGACCGAAGAGGATTTCACTGCGACGCTCGACCTCATCCGCAGGGTGGGCTATATGCAGCTGTTCACCTTTATTTACTCCAAGCGCACCGGCACGCCCGCCGCAAAGCTGCCCGACCCGACGCCCCACGCCGAGAAGGCCGCCCGGATGGAGCGCCTGCTGAAAACGCAGGAGACGTTCGCCTTCGCCGCCACCGCCGCCATGGCGGGGCAGACCGTCCGCGTCCTCGTCGAGGCCGCAGGCCGCAGCGAGGGCACTGTCAACGGCCGCCTTGACAACAACCTTGTCGTCGAATTCAAAGCGCCCGAAGCGCTCATCGGCCAGTGGGCTCGCGTCCACGTCACCGGCTCCCGCGCCGCGCTGCTGGTGGGCGAGTTGGCCGAATAAACCCGTATTCCCCGGAAAAACCTACATTATATATTTTATATTTAAGGAGAAACTATCATGGATTGCATTGACCTGTTTAAGAAAGCCGCCGCCGCCCTGCAGACCGACCCCCGCTATCTGGAGCTGGACGCCGCCCGTCGTGAGAACGACATGGACGAGGAACTGCAGAACCTCATCGGCGAGTTCAACCTCGCCCGACTCGACATGAACAACGAGAGCGCCAAGCCCGCCCCCGACACCGCCCGTGTGGCCGAGCTGAACCAGCGCGTCAACGACCTGTACAGTCAGATCATGGCCAGCGAGGGCATGGTGCGCTACAACGCCGCCAAGGCCGAGTGCGAGGCGATGGTAAGCCACATCGACGCTATCATCAACACTGCCATGAACGGCGGCGACCCCATGACCGTGCAGGCTCCCACCGGCGGCTGCACAGGCAGCTGCTCCACCTGCGGTGGGTGCCACTAAAATTTACAATGCGGCAGGGGCTGTAGGGGCGCATTCCATATGCGCCCGCAGCACTGTGCCCGATCGCATACATTCCGGGCGGATATAGAATCCGCCCCTACAAAGAAACATAACCATGACTAGAAAAACAGGAGTGTGAAACATGGCCGAGCAAGCAGTATCGCCCATGATGCAGCAGTATTTTGAGATCAAAAAACAGCATCCCAACGAGATACTGTTCTACCGCGTCGGTGACTTCTACGAGATGTTCTACGACGATGCGCTGACAGCCTCGCGCGAATTGGAACTGACGCTGACCGGCAAAAACTGCGGCAGGGAGGAGCGCGCCCCCATGTGCGGCGTGCCGTTCCACTCCTACGAAACCTATATGGCGCGCCTGATCGCCAAGGGCTACAAGGTCGCTATCTGCGAGCAGATGGAAGACCCCGCCCTCGCAAAGGGGCTTGTCAAGCGTGATATTATCCGCGTCGTCACCCCTGGCACTGTCATCGAGAGCAGCATGCTCCACGAGGACAAAAACAACTATCTGGCGAGCGTTTACTGCAAGCGCACCCGTGGCCGCTGGCGCGCGGGCTTCTGCTTTGCCGATATTTCCACCGGCGAAGCCTACGGCACCGAGGCAAGCGCCGAGAAGATCGGCAGTGCGATCATCACCGAACTGTGCCGCTATATGCCCAGCGAAATTCTGATCTGTCCCCCGGTGCTCGACTTCAAGGACGTGACGACCTACATCAAGCAGCACACGAACGCTTTGGTCGAGCTGCGCGAGGACGCCTGCTTCAAAGACAGTGTCATGGAGGAAACCATGGCCGGGCAGTTTGGCGAGAGCTGGCGCGAGAACCTCCACTACGAGAAGGACGCGGTGATTCCCTACGCTGCGGCGGCGCTGCTCAACTACCTGCACGAGACGCAGAAGCACGGCGTCGAGCGCATCAAGACGATACAAAACTACGCCGACGCGCAGTATATGCGCCTGTCGCCCGTGACGCGCGCCAATTTGGAACTGACCGAGACGATGCGCGGCCGCGAAAAGCGCGGCACGCTGCTATGGGTGCTGGATAAGACCGAGACCTCGATGGGCAAGCGCTTGCTGCGCTCCTGGATCGAGCAGCCCCTCGTCGACGCCGATGCCATCAACGCGCGGCTGTCCGCTGTGCAGGCGCTTTACACCGCCAGCATGGCGCGTGCCGATTTGAAGGAAGCCCTTGGCCATGTCTTTGACATCGAGCGCCTGACGACCCGTATTCTCTACGGCTCTGCCACCCCGCGTGAGGTCAAGGCGCTGGGGGACACCTGCGCGATGCTGCCGCAGGTCAAGGCGCAGGCCGCCGCCTGCGGTGCGCCGCTGCTGAAAAAGCTGGCCGACCAGATCGACCCGCTGGCGGATGTGCTGCATAACATCCAGACCGCCCTCGTCGATGACCCGCCCGCCAACATGAAGGACGGCGGTGCCATCCGCGCAGGCTACAACAGCGAGGTCGACGAACTGCGCGACATCATGCACGGCGGCAAAGGCTACCTTTCCAATTTGGAAGCCCGCTACCGCGAGGAGACCGGCATCCCGAAGCTGAAAATCGGCTTCAACAAGGTGTTCGGCTATTACATCGAGGTCAGCCGCTCCTACACCGACTCCGTGCCGGACTCGTTCACCCGCAAGCAGACGCTGACGACGGGCGAGCGATACATCACGCCGGAGCTAAAAGAGCTGGAAAATAAGATCCTCGGCGCGAATGAGCGGCTGCTCGTGCTGGAGCATCAGCTCTTCGCCGACCTGCTGTCGTCGATTGCCGACGAGGTCATCCGCATCCAGAACACGGCGTCGGCGGTGGCACAGCTGGACGTGCTGGCAGGATTTGCCGAGGCCGCGCTGCAAAATAACTACGTCATGCCCACCGTCGACGAGAGCGGTGTCATGGAAATCAAGGAAGGCCGCCACCCTGTCATCGAGAAGATGCTCAAGGGCAGCCTGTTTGTGCCGAACGATACGCTGCTCGACGAGGACGCGAACCGTATGCTGCTGATCACCGGCCCCAACATGGCCGGTAAATCGACGTACATGCGCCAGAATGCGCTGATTGCCCTGATGGCACAGATCGGCAGCTTTGTACCCGCCGCCAACGCACACATCGGTGTTGTCGACGCCATCTTTACCCGTGTCGGCGCGTCGGACGATCTGGCTGCCGGGCAGTCGACCTTCATGGTTGAAATGACCGAGGTTGCGGAGATTCTCAAAAATGCGACGAAGGACAGCCTTGTGATTCTCGACGAGATCGGGCGCGGCACTTCGACGTTTGACGGCATGAGCATCGCCCGCAGCGTGGTAGAATTTATCTGCGAGAACATCGGCTGCAAGACGCTGTTCGCCACCCATTACCACGAACTGACGAGCATGGAGCAGGACATCCACGGCGTCAAAAACTACAACATCGCCGTCAAAAAGCGGGGCGAGGACATCACGTTTTTGCGCCGCATCGTCGCGGGCCCTGCGGACGACAGCTACGGCATCGAGGTCGCCAAGCTGGCGGGGCTGCCCGGCAGCGTGACAAAGCGCGCCCATGCCGTGCTGCGCCAGCTGGAAGCGAACGCGCCGGGGCGCAATAACACGATGCAGCTCGACTTCGAGACGGTCGAAGCCTACAACAATCCCAGCGTGCCCAGCGAGGTCGTCGAAAAGCTGCACAATCTGGACATCGAGACGCTGACCCCGCTGGAAGCGCTGAACTTTCTGTATGAACTGAAAAACACCTTGGATAAAGACTAAAGGCAGGTGGGAACCATGGCGGAAATTCGTGTACTGGACAAGCATACCGCAGAGCTGATCGCGGCGGGCGAGGTCGTCGAGCGGCCGGCCTCCGTGGCGAAGGAATTGCTGGAGAATGCCATCGACGCGGGCGCAACGCAGATCACCCTGTCCGCAACACGCGGCGGCATCCAGCAGCTGCAGATCGTGGACAACGGCTCCGGCATCGAGGCAGAATATATCGATAAGGCGTTTATCCGCCATGCTACCAGCAAAATTGCGACGGCGGAGGATCTTGGCCATATCCACACCTTAGGCTTCCGCGGCGAAGCGCTGGCGTCCATTGCCAGCGTTGCCAAGGTCGAGGTGCTGACAAAGACCGAGGCCGACGAGTACGCCTGCTGTTATCGTATCGAGGGCGGCGAGCCGCAGGGCATCGAGCCCGGCGCGCGCCCTGTAGGCACGACGATCACGGTCAACGACCTGTTTTACAACACCCCCGCCCGCATGAAATTCCTCAAAAAGGACGCGAGCGAGGGCACGTTCGTGGCCGAAACCGTGCTGCACGCGGCGCTGTCTCACCCGGAAATCAGCTTCCGCTTTCTGCGCGACGGCAAGCAGCAGTATGTTACCCCCGGTGACGGAGACCTGCGCAGCGCGGTCTATGCCGTGCTGGGGCGGGAGTTTGCCCGCGACCTGCTGCCGGTGGATGGCGGCAGCGAGCTGTACCGCGTCACCGGCCTTGTCACGCCGCCGCGCGCCTGCCGTGCCAGCCGCGGTGCACAGCATTTCTTCGTGAACGGCCGTTATGTCAAGAACCGCACGATGATGGCGGCACTGGAAAATGCCTACAAGGGCACGATGATGCAAGGCAAGTTTCCCGGCGCGGTGCTCATGCTGGAGCTGCCGCCCGACATGGTGGATGTCAACGTCCACCCGGCCAAGACCGAAATCCGGTTTGCAAAAGAAAGCGACGTCTTTGACGCAGTCTACCGCGCCGTGCGCGCCGCGCTGGCGACGCCGGGCAGCGGGGAATGCCGCTTCGAGATGGGGCACACCGCCCCCGAAGCCGAGCAAACCGAGATGAAACCCGCCGAGCCGCCGAAACCGGCGGCCAAACCCACTGTGACGCTGCCGAAAAAGGGCGGCTTCACGACGCTTTCGGCGGCGGAGTACCGCGCACTGAGCGGCCTGACCGCCCCTGTGCCCGCAAGGCCGCTGCCGGGCGTCGTTGCGGCAGAATCGCCGAAGCCTGCCTACGAGGCAGGCACCGCGCCAAAACCGCTGGCCGTGCCCGTCACGCCGGTAGAGGTGTCGATCCCGACGCCGCAGCCGATGCCCCACACGGCGATGGCGGACGACGCGGTGCTGGACATCCTGCCGGAGCTGCCGGACGAAGCGCCTGCGGCAACCCCAACGGCGATCCCGACGCCGGAGATGGACTACGTCCGAAACGACCCCCACGCGCTGAGCGCACTGCCTGATGTTGTCAATACGACGCCGGAGCAGACAACGCTGACCCCGCCGCCCGCCAGCGAGCCGCTGCGTCTGGTCGGCGAGGTGTTCAAAACCTACATTATTACCGAGCGCGGCGGTGAACTCTGCCTCATCGACAAGCACGCCGCGCACGAGCGCATTCTTTTCGAGCAGCTTGCCAAAGATTACGGCAGCGTGCCGTCCCAGATGCTGCTGGTGCCCGTGCAGGTCAACCTGACCGCCGCCGAAAAGCAGGCGATCTTGCAGAACCTTGCTATGCTGACCGATGCGGGCATCGAGGCCGAGGACTTCGGCGGCTCGACTGTCGTTGTGCGCGCCGTACCCGCCGATGTGCCGGTGGACGACGTCGAGGATATGATCGTCGAGCTGGCCGCTAAGCTGGCCGACGGCAGCCGCGACGCCCTGCGGGAAAAGACCGAGTGGGTGCTGCATTCCATTGCCTGCCGCGCGGCCATCAAGGCGGGCGACCGCACGAACGCCGCTGAGATGCTGGCACTGGCGCAGCACATCATGGATGGCACGATCCCGCCGTTCTGCCCGCACGGCCGCCCCTGTGTCTTGAAGATCACCCGGAAGGAGCTGGAAAAGCAGTTTGGCCGACTTCTCTAAACCCCGCGTCGTCGCGGTCGGCGGCCCCACGGCCAGCGGCAAGACCGCGCTTTCCGTCGCCTTGGCAAAGGCGTTTGACGGCGAGATCATCAACGCGGACTCCATGCAAATCTACAAAAATCTTGACGTAGGCACGGCAAAGCCGACGACGCAAGAACAGCAGGGGATACCGCATCACCTGCTCGGCTTCCTGCCACCGGAAACGCCGTTCAGTGTGGCGGATTTCACCGCCGCCGCTGACCCGCTCGTGCGGGAGATTTCCGCGCACGGTAAGCTGCCCCTCGTTGTGGGCGGCACGGGGCTGTACATCACCAGCCTTTTGAACGGCGTGACCTTCGCGCCGGAAAAGCTCGACCCCGCCATCCGTGCCCGCTTACAGGCACAGGCCGAGGTGGAGGGCAGCGCGGCGCTTTACGCCAAATTGCAGGCTGTCGACCCCGACTACGCGGCACAGGTACACCCGAACAACCTGCCCCGCGTCATCCGCGCACTGGAGTTGTTCGAAGCTACCGGCCGCAAAATGAGCGAGGAGCGGGTGAACGCCCGCGCTGCCGAGCCGCCCTACCGCGCGCTCTGCCTCTGCCTGACCTGTCGCGACCGCGCGGCGCTCTATGACCGCATCGGCCGCCGCGTCGATTTGATGGTGGAAAACGGGGTTCTTGACGAAGCGCGCCAAGTCTACGACCACCGCGACAGCTACCGCACCGCCGCGCAGGCCATCGGCTACAAGGAGTTTTTCCCGTACTTTGAGGGCACGGCCAGCCTCGACGACTGCACCGAGCGCCTCAAGCAAGCCACCCGCAACTACGCCAAGCGGCAGCTGACGTGGTTCCGCCGCCAGAACGACGCCGTCTGGCTTTACCTCGACGAAGAAAACGTCGTTGACCATGCCTGCGCGCTGGTACGCGCATTTTTGCAAGACTGACAGAAGCTGACAAGAAAGGGGGAACGGCACCGTGAGAGAGAAGCAGGGAAAACCGGCGGCAAAAAAAGCGCTGCAACTGGTCGGCCTGCTGGCGCTGGTGCTGGTTTCCGCCTACATTTTTGTGCAGTTCTTCGTCATTTTCCACCAGTCCTACAAGACCGAGACGGCGATAAAATACACACTGGCCGAGAGCATCAACCTTGACGGCGTCGTGGCGTTCGACTCGGTCGATGTGCCGGGCAGCGGGGACTTGGGGTATCTGGTGCAGGATGGCGAGCGTGTGACGAACGGCACCGTCGTGGCCGAGTGCTACACCGACGACGCACAGGGCTTGCAGCGCGAGCGCCTTGACCGGCTTTCGCGCACGATCACCCTGCTGACGAAATCGCAGAATTCCAGCGGCAGTGACCTTTCGGTGCTGACGAACCAGACAAAACAGTCGCTCTACAACCTGCTGGACAAGCTCGACTCGGCGCAGTACAGCGGCATCACCGACGCCGAGGATAACTTCCTGCTGGCGCAAAACTGTCTGCAGGTCAGCACCGGGCAGACCGAGGGCTTCTCTGCCACCATCGCCGCGCTGCAGACAGAGTACGATTCCATCAAGAGCCAGCTTGATGCCCTGCAGACCATCACGGCGACGACGAACGGCTATTTCAGCAGCGTCGGCGCGTCGCCCGCCATCAAGGCTGACCGGCAGGCACTGGACGACGCTGACCCGGCCACCCTGCAGCAGATGCTCAGCACGGGCTTTCCCGCCGCCGACAGCAGCCGCGCAGGGCAGATCACGACGGGCTTCAGCTGGAAATTTTACGCAGTCTGTGACCTCGATACCGCCGCGCAGTTCGACAATATCACCAGCGTCAAGATCAGTGTGCCCGGCAAGCAGAACACCCCCCTCACCGCCACGGTGGAGGAAATTACGCAGGACAAAGACAACGGCATTGCGAAGATCGTCCTGCAATGCCAGACCATCAACGCCGAGATCTTGAGCTTCGGGCAGGAGACCGCGCAGATCGACTTAAAGACCTACGAGGGCATCCGCATCGACAAGGAAGCGCTGCATATCGTGGACGGCCAGCGCGGCGTCTATGTCAAGTACGGCAACCTGCAGCGCTTTTTGAAGATCACGACGCTGTACGAGAACGACAGCTACATCCTGATCCCCGATAACGGCAAGATCGGCACCGACAATGAGGTGCGCCTTTACGATGAGATCATCGTGCAGGGCACAAATTTGCAGGACGGCAAACTATTATAACGAAAATACGAAAATACGGCCTTTTGTATTGACAAGACAACCGAAAAAGAAGATAATATTTAATGTATATCGCTGGGACTGTGCACAGCTGCCCGGCGTACATTGAACCAAAGGAGTTTTACGACCATGTCCATGTTTGACAGTTTGAAAAGCAAACTCGGTATCGACCCCGAAGCGGATTCCTACGTCGATGATACCGAAGATGAAATTTTCCCCGGCGGGCAGGGCGCCGCTGCGCAGGAATACGCCCAGCCGGAAACCAAACAGCACAGCAATAAGGTCGTGAACATCAACGCAACGACCCAGCTGCAGGTGGTGCTCGTCAAGCCAGAGCGTTTTGAGGATGCTTCCACCATCGCCGACCAGCTCAACGCCAAGCGCACCGTCGTGCTGAATCTGGAATCCACCGGCAAGGAGGTCTCCCGCCGTTTGATCGATTTCCTGTCCGGCGTGGCGTATGCCAACAACGGTCAGATCAAGCGCGTGGCGACCAGTACCTTTATTATTACGCCGTACAACGTCGATATTATGGGTGATCTGATCGACGAGCTGGAGAACAATGGCGTCTTCTTCTGATACTGCCAACGCCGTGCGCGGCTTCGTGCCGCCGCAGAATGACGACGAGCGCCGCCTGATGCGCCGCGTCGAGGAGATGTGCCGCGTTTCGATGAGCCGCGGCATCCCGCGCTACACGGGTTTTCTCTCTGACCGCGAGCAGATGCTTGCCAAGGCCGCCTGCAACAAGGCGGACTGTGACTGCGTCCGCTTCTGGGGCGGGTACGAGGACGCGGAACGCCGGGTGCTCTGCATCGAGCCGCCCGACGCATGGCAGGAGGAGCCGCTGGCCTACTTACAGTTTACGGCCTACGGCGATAAGCTGCCGACCCACCGGGATTATCTTGGCGCAATTCTCGGCCTCGGCCTTGAACGCAGCTGCTTGGGTGACCTGCTGGCTGACCCGGAGGACGAGCGCGTGTTTTACGCCGCTGTCACGGCGGATAAGCAGGAATTTATCAACGCCGAGCTGACCGGCGCGGGGCGCAGCACCGTACACACCGAATGCTGCGACGCTCTGCCGCCCCGCTTGCAGGCAAAGCGAGAGCGCACCCTGCAGGAGGCTACGGTGCCGTCCTTGCGTGCGGACGCCGTGCTGGCCGTCATGCTGCATACCTCCCGCACCCGCGCGGCAGAATATATTGCAGCCGGACGGGTCGAGATCAACCACCTGCCGCTGAAGGCCGCCCACGAGACCGCCTACGCCGAGGATATTTTCACGGTGCGGGGCGTGGGGCGCTTCCGCCTTGCGGCCATCGGCGGTAAAAGCAAAAAAGACCGGCTGTTCATCTCTTTTTATCAGTATTGAGCCTGATTTCAGCAAACACTCCGCCCGGCTGACGGTCGGGCTGCATCGGGAATACCGGGGCGGCGACGCCCCGTACACAGGAGGAAAGTCATGATCTCTTCTGAGGATGTCCGCCGCGTGACGTTTGAAAAGGCGTTCCACGGCTATCGCTGCGATGATGTAGACGATTATCTCAAGCAGGTGGCTCAGAGCATGGACGATCTGGCCGCCCAAAACGACGACCTGCAGAAAAAGCTGGTCGTGCTGGCACAGCGGATCGACCAGTACCGCGCCGAGGAGGACACCCTGCGCACGACGATGATCAACGCGCAGCGTCTGGGCGAAAACGTCATCCGCGAGGCCAAGCAGAAGGCGGCCGAGATCATACGCGCCGCCAACATCAAGGCCGAGGATCGCGAGCAGCGTTCCCGCGACGATGTCGAGCTGGCAAAGCAGGAGATCGTCACGCTGAAGAGCGAGGCCGACAGCTTCAAGCGCTCGCTGATCGAGATGTACCGTAAGCATATCAACCTCATCAACAAGCTGCCGGACTACACCCCGCAGCCGGAGGAAGAGCCCGCCCGCCCGGCGCAGCCTGCCGAGCCTGCCGCTGCGCCCGTGCAGCAGCCTGCCCCCGCAGCAGAGCCCGCGCCCGCTGAGCCGGTCTATGCCCAGCCCGCGCCGCAGCCCATGCAGGAGCCGACGCCCGCGCCGATGCAGGAGACGGCCTATTATGAGGAACCTGCCCCGCAGCCCGCCGCCGAGCCTGCGCCCGCCGCCGGGGAAAAGGTAGATACGGTGGAATTTGCCATCGCGCCGCATCCGGAGGAGCCGGAAGAGATCACCCCCGCGCCGATTCCGGAAGCGCCCGCCATTGATGAAACGCGCTTTCAGGACGTCTCCGGCCTGTATGATGAGCCGGAGGCCAAGCCCGCCCGACGCACCCGCAAATCCAGCGGCACGACGAAGCGCACCACCCGCAAAAAAGCAGCTGCCGAACCGCAGGAGGAGCTGAACTCCTCGGCGTTCGATAACTTTGAAGGCGTCGACTTTGACAGCTGACGTTAAACGTGCTATAACTATAGAATCTACAAAATAGAGGAGAGTAGGAAACTTTGGCGCAGAACTACAACGACACCATCCATAAGATGCAGACCCCGTTTGAAATGCGGGCCGGTCTGCCGAAGAAAGAACCCAAAATGCTGGAGGACTGGGAGAAAAACCACGTCTACGAGCAGATGATCAAGAACAACGAGGGCAAGCCGCAGTACATCCTGCACGACGGCCCCCCGTATGCCAACGGCAATATCCATATGGGTACTGCCCTGAACAAAATCATCAAGGACATCATCATCCGCTATAAGAACATGTCCGGCTTTCAGGCACCCTATGTGCCCGGCTACGACACCCACGGCCTGCCTATCGAGCTGAAAGCGCTCAGCTCCCTCGGCGACAAGAAGGCGGGCGTCTCCAAGCTGGAGCTGCGTCAGATCTGCAAAGAGTTTGCCACCGAGCACATCGGCGTCATGAACGAGCAGTTCAAGCGTCTGGGTGTGCAGGGCGACTTCGAGAACCCCTATCTGACCTTGCGCCCGGAGTTTGAGGCGCGTCAGGTCGAAATTTTCGGTGAGATGGCGAAGAAGGGCTACATCTACAAGGGTATGAAGGCTGTGTACTGGTGCCCCGAAGATCGTACCGCGCTGGCCGAGGCCGAGATCGAGTACGCCGAGGACGAGTGCGATTCCATCTATGTCCGCTTCAAGCTGACCGATGACCCCAACGGCGTGCTGGCAAAGCACAATATCCCGCTGGACAAGGCGTGGATCGTGATCTGGACGACGACCACTTGGACGCTGCCCGCCAACGTCGCGACCTGCCTGAACCCCAACCTTGAGTATGCCTTCGTCAAGATCGGCGACGCCTATCACATCATGGCGCGCGAGCTGGTCGAGTCCACGATGAAGGGCTGCCATATCGACGAGTATGAGATCCTGCCGGAGACTGTCCTCGGCAGCGAGCTGGAGCTGATGCAGTATCAGCATCCGTTCCTTGACCGCAAGGGTCTTGTCATCCTCGGCGACCACGTCACACTGGAAGGCGGCACGGGCTGCGTCCACACCGCCCCCGGCCACGGCGTCGAGGACTTTGAAGTCTGCGTCAACCATTACCCGCAGGTGCCTGTTGTTGTCCCTGTGGACGACGCCGGCCGCCTGACCGCCGAGGCAGGCGAGAAATTCGCCGGTCTGAAGGTCTGGGACGCCAACAAGGTCATCCTTGAGCACATCAAGGAGAGCGGCCACCTGATGGGCGTACAGCACATCACCCACCAGTACCCGCATTGCTGGCGCTGCCACCATCCTATCATCTTCCGCGCGACCGAGCAGTGGTTCTGCTCCATTGACGCTTTCAAAGAGGACGTCTACAAGGCCATCGACAGCGTGCACTGGCAGCCGGCGTGGGGTCATGACCGCATGACGGGCATGGTGCGCGACCGCAGCGACTGGTGCATCAGCCGTCAGCGCGTCTGGGGCGTGCCTATCCCGGTCTTCTACTGCAAGAAGTGCGGCAAGTACCACATCACCGACGCTTCCATCAAGGCCGTCTCTGACCTGTTCCGCAAGGAGGGCAGCGACGCTTGGTATAAGTACGACGCCAACGACATCATGCCGAAGGGCGAAGTCTGTGAGTGCGGCGCCTCCGATTGGGAGAAGGATCCCGACATCATGGACGTCTGGTTCGACTCCGGCTCCACTTGGAGTGCTGTCTGCCGCGAGCGTCCCGAACTGCGCTGGCCGGTCGATATGTACATGGAGGGCGCCGACCAGTTCCGCGGTTGGTTCCAATCCAGCCTGCTGACGAGCGTTGCCACGCAGGGCGTTGCCCCGTACCGCGAGGTTCTGTGCCATGGTTGGGTCGTCGATGCGCAGGGCAAGCAGATGCACAAGTCCGCCGGCAACGGCATGGAGCCCAGCGAGATCATCCGCGACTACGGCGCTGACATCATCCGCCTGTGGGTCGCGTCCAGCGATTACACTGTTGACGTTCGCGCGGGCAAGGAAATCTTCCGCCAGCTGTCCGAGGCATACCGCAAGATGCGCAACACCGCCCGCTTCATGCTCGGCAACATCAACGACTTTGATCCCGCGAAGGACATGGTCGCCGACGACCAGCTGTTCGAGATCGACCGCTGGGCACTGCAGGCCTGCAACAAGCTGACCGCCAACCTGCGCGACGCCTACGACCACTATGACTTCAGCCGCGCGTACCATGCGCTGTACAACTTCTGCGTCATCGATATGTCCAACTTCTACATGGACGTCATCAAGGATCGCCTGTACTGCGCTGACGAGCACGCCCGCCGCTGCGCCCAGACTGCGCTGTACCGCATTCTGGTCGATTTCACGAAGCTGCTGGCGCCCATTCTCTGCTTCACCAGTCAGGAAATCTGGAGCTACATCCCGAAGCTGCCCGGCATGAAGGACTACGTCGTCTTTGAACAGATGCCCGAAGCAAAGGCCGAGGCAGACGAAGCCTTCACCGCCAAGTGGGATCGCATCATGGCAATCCGCGACGACGTCAAGAAGGTGCTGGAGCAGGCGCGCGCCGATAAGGTCATTGGCTCTGCGCTGGAAGCAAGCCTGACGCTCTATTGCAGCAAGGAGGTCTACGACTTCCTGAACGCGATCCCGATGGATGAGCTGGCTGACCTGTTCATCGTCTCCCATGTCGACCTCGTCGAGGGCGAGGGCGGCGTCAAGGGTCTTGTCGAGGGGCTCGGCGTTGCCGCTGCCCACGCAGCTGGCAACAAGTGCCTGCGCTGCTGGAAGTATGAGCCTTCCGTCGGCGAAGACGGCCTCTGCCCGCGCTGCGCCAAGGTTCTGAAACAGTAAATTCTACCGTCAGCGGTGCTTATAGTGGTAAGCACCGCTGATTTTTTCGGATAAGGTGTTGTATGATTTTGGGTCTATTTTCCGTGCTGGGGGCGGTCGCGCTCGTCGTGATCGACCAGCTTATCAAGCACTGGGCAACCGCGTCGCTGCTGCCCGTGGGGCAGATGGACGTGCTGCCCGGCGTTGTCGAACTGCGCTACTGCCTGAACGACGGTATGGCGTTCTCGATGCTGGCGGGCAAGCAGGGCTTGCTCATCGGTGTGACGTCGGTCATGCTGCTGGCTGTGCTTGTCATGCTGTTCACCCGCAAAATGACCACGTGGGAGCGCGTCTCGTGGACGCTGGTGCTCGGCGGCGGTGTGGGCAACCTCATCGACCGCGTGCTGAACGGCGTCGTGGTGGACTACATCAACGTGCTGTTCATGCACTTTGCTATCTTCAACTTTGCGGACATCTGCGTTTGTGTCGGCGTTGGCCTGCTGATGCTGGTCGTGCTGCTGGACTCCTTCAAGAAGGAAAAGCCCGCAGAGCAAAAGGCGGACGGCGATGGAGCGGCTTGAGTTCACCGCAGCGCCCGGCGACAGCGGTCGCTTGGACGCATGGCTGGCAGGGCAGTGCCCGACGCTGTCCCGCAGTGCGCTGCAAAACCTGATCGAGCAGGGGCTTGTGACGAAAAACGGTGCGCCGGTCAACAAAAAAGATAAGGTCGCGCCCGGCGAAACCTACGCCGTCGAGCTGCCCGACCCGCAGCCCATCGAAGCGCAGCCTCAGAATATCCCGCTGGACATTGTGTACGAGGACGACGACCTGCTCGTCGTCAACAAGCCGAAGGGGATGGTCGTCCATCCTGCGCCCGGCAACCCGGATGGCACGCTCGTCAACGCGTTGCTCTACCACTGCGCGGGGCAGCTGTCCGGCGTTGGCGGTGCGATCCGCCCCGGCATTGTCCACCGCATTGACAAGGACACGAGCGGTCTGCTGGTCGTCGCCAAAAACGACGCTGCGCATCAGGCGCTCAGCGCACAGATGAGCGTACACAGCATCCACCGCGTCTACCACGCTGTAGCCTACGGCAATCTGAAAGAGGACGAGGGCTTCGTCGAGAAGTGGATCGGCCGCGACCCGCGTGACCGCAAAAAGATGGCCGTGCTGGCCGAAAACGCCGCCGGGGCAAAGTACGCCTATACCGGCTGGCAGGTTTTGGAGCGCTGCGGCAATTTCACCTACATTGCCTGCAAGCTCAAGACAGGCCGCACCCATCAAATTCGCGTGCATATGGCATCGACCGGGCATCCACTGGCAGGGGACGCTGTCTATGGTCCCAAAAACTGCATCAAATCATTGAACGGCCAATGCCTGCACGCGAAGGAGTTGGGCTTTGTCCACCCGAAAACGGGGGAGTGGATGCAGTTTGACTCGCCGCTGCCGCCCTATTTTACAGACTTTTTAAACCGTATCAGAAAGGAACATCGCGCATGAAATCAGCGCTCAGCGATACCCTTGTGATTTGTGATATGGATAACACGCTGCTGACGGCCAAGGAGGGGATACCCGCCTGCAACCGTGCGGTCATCCAGCTGTATACCAGCATGGGCGGCCTGTTCACGGTGGCGACCGGCCGCCCACCGGAATCGATTCGCGCGGCGCTGGGGGACATCCGGCTCTCGCTGCCGGCTATCTCCTGCAACGGCGCGCTGCTCTACGATTTTTCCACCGAGTCGGTGCTGCACCGCTCGACGTTGAACCGTGAGCAGGCCACGACCGCTATCGTCGACATCCTCAACAAATTCCCGCGCATGGGCGTTGAGGTTATGGCGGGCAACGGCGAGATGTACGTCATCCACGCGAACGAGGTCACCCACGCGCATCAGGTGGACGAGTGGCTCGGCAGCATCGCCTGCCCGGTCGAGAGCGTGCCCGATGGCTGGGTCAAGGTGGTGTTTGCCTCCGACCCGGAGAGCATCCGCAAGCTGGGGCAGTATGCCAAGACGCGGTACTATGGCCGTGACAACTACTTCCTCGCGACGAACAGCATTTACTTAGAGATCATGCCCAGCGGCGTCAGCAAGGCCAGCGGCCTGCACGACCTCTGCGCGCTGATGAGCAAGTCAATGAAAAACACGGTCGTGATCGGCGATTATTATAACGACCTCGAACTGATGCGCGCAGCCGGGTACGCCGTGGCCGTCGCCAACGCCCCGGCCGAGGTCAAGGCTGCCGCCGACCATGTGACGACTTGCACCTGCCCAGAGGGCGCGGTGGGGGAATATCTCTACAGCCTGATCGGCAAGGCGGGCGGCTGAAAAGAGGATTTTGCCATGAAAGTCAGCGAACTGATGAACCCGGACGGCGTGCTGCTGTACGCCAAAATCGACAATTCAGCCGACGCGCTGGGCATCCTTGTGGAATTGCAGGAGGGCATCGGCGTCATCACGAACGGCAACGCCTACTATAACGCTGTCAGCCAGCGCGAGACCTTCGGCGGTACAACGGCCATCGGCGGCGGCATTGCGCTGCCCCACGCCTGCAACGCGGGGGTGTCCGCGCCGGGCATCTCGGCGCTGCTGCTGCGGCACGGCGTCGACTGGGGCGCGCCCGACGGCGAGCCGGTCGACCTCGTGTTTATGATCGCTGTCCCGCCGGGCAGCGAGAGCCTACACCTGCAAATTTTGGCGCGGCTTGTGAATCTTTTGAGCCGCCGCGACCTTGTGGAGGCTCTGCGCAGCGCCAGCAATCCGCAGCGCTTTGTCGAGCTGATCGCCAAAGCGGAAAATGCGTGCTTTGCGGAATAGAATCTGATTTGTCCCAGCTGTTATAGGCTGGGACTTTTTGTTTACACCCGTAGGGGCGCATTCTATATGCGCCCGCGCAGTTTGCGGCAATTGCAGCGGGCGGATATGGAATCCGCCTCTACGATGCGTTCGTCAATTCGACCAAAAAATACTTGAAAATTTACGGTGCATTATACGCATTTGCGCTTGCTTTAAACCCCTAAAGTGTGCTATACTTTAAAGCACTAAACCGGCTGCGCTTGAGGGACTTGCCTGAGGAAGCAAGTGTACACCTGAAGCAAAAGGTTGCGCAGTGGGTACTATTTGGAGGAATAGACATGAAAAAAGCAGTTTCCCTTATGATGGCCGCTGCCATGACCATGGGTCTGGCCGCCTGCGGTTCCACCGCATCCACCGATACCGCCGCGTCCACGGCGGATTCCACCGCTGCTTCCAGTGCGGAGGAGACCACTGCGGACGATACCGCTGCCGCTGACGGCAAGGTTTATAACATTGGCATCTGCCAGCTCGTCCAGCATGAGGCGCTTGATGCCGCAACGCAGGGCTTCAAGGATGCCCTGACCGAGAAGCTTGGCGCGGACAACGTCAAGTTTGACGAGCAGAACGCCTCCGGCGATTCCGCCAACTGCGCTACCATCGTGAACGGCTTTGTCTCTTCCGGCGTCGATTTGATTCTGGCCAATGCCACCGCGCCATTGCAGGCCGCCGCACAAGCTACCTCCGACATCCCGGTGCTGGGCACCTCCGTTACCGACTATGCGACCGCGCTCGACATCAGCGATTGGACGGGCACGGTCGGCAACAACATCTCCGGTACCTCTGACCTAGCCCCGCTTGACCAGCAGGCGGCTATGATTCAGGAAATGTTCCCTGACGCCAAGAATGTTGGTCTGCTCTACTGCAGTGCGGAGCCGAACTCCGTCTACCAGTGTGACGTCATCGAAGGCTACTTGACCGAGGAGGGCTACACCGTCGCCCGCTACGCCTTCACCGACACCAACGACGTTACTTCTGTTGCACAGACCGCTGCGGACAACTCTGACGTTATCTATATCCCCACCGACAACACCGCCGCTTCCAACACCGAGGCCATCGCCAACGTCGTGATCCCCGCACAGACTCCCGTCGTCGCAGGCGAGGAGGGCATCTGCAAGGGCTGCGGCGTTGCGACCCTGTCCATTAGCTACTACGATCTGGGCTACGCCACCGGCGAGATGGCCGCCAAGATTCTGGCTGACGGCGCGGACATTTCCACAATGCCCGTTGAGTTCGCACCCAACGTGACGAAGAAGTACAATGCCGCCAACTGCGAGGCGCTGGGCATCACCCCGCCGGATGACTACGAGGCCATCGCCGACTAATCGAAATCGAGACGAAAAATCATCATAACAGCGAGGAAAGGGAGACATCTTTCTTTCCCCGCTGTTTTGGTGCTTATTTGAAAAATTGGAGGACTTCTTATGGGATTTTTAACCTCGCTGCTAAATTCCATGCCTGGCGCTGTGGCACAGGGCTTGATCTGGGGCATTATGGCGATCGGCGTTTACATCACCTACCGTATTCTGGATGTGGCGGATCTGACGGTCGACGGCTCCCTCGGCACCGGCGGCGCGGTCTGCGTCGTGCTGGTGCTCAACGGTGTGCCAGTGGGTGTCGCCCTTGTGGCGGCGACGCTGGTCGGTATGCTGGCGGGTCTTGTCACGGGTCTGTTCCACACGGCCTGCGGCATCCCGGCCATCCTGTCCGGCATTCTGACCCAGCTGGCGCTCTACTCGGTCAACCTGCGCATCATGGGCACCGGCACGGGCGGTGGCAAGGCCAACCTGCCCATCAGCGTTGATAAATACGGCCTGCTGGTCTCCGCGCGCTATGTGCGCAGCCTTGCGGCCAACAACCCGATCCTTGTACTGCTGATCTTCTGCGCTGTGCTCATCGGCGTGCTGTACTGGTTCTTCGGCACCGAGCTGGGTTGCTCGCTGCGCGCTACGGGCGCGAATCAGCATATGGCGCGCGCACAGGGCATCAACACGAACGTGACAATCGTCCTCGGCCTGATGCTGTCCAACGGCCTTGTGGCACTGTCCGGCGGTCTGCTGGCGCAGTATCAGGGCTTCTCGGACATCAACATGGGGCGCGGTGCCATCGTCATCGGTCTGGCTGCGGTTATCATCGGCGAGGTCGTCTTCGGCAAGATCTTCCGCAACTTCGCCCTCAAGCTGACGGCGGCGGTCATCGGCGCGATCATCTACTATATCGTCATGAACTTCGTGCTGCGCATGGGTCTGTCCACCGACGACCTCAAACTGTTGACGGCGTTGGTCGTGGCGGTGTTCCTGACGATCCCGTACTGGAAGGGCAAGTATTTCACCAAGACGCCCGTGAAAAAGGGAGGTAAGGACAATGCTTGAAATTAAGAATGTGTACAAAACCTTCAACGCGGGCACCGTCAACGAAAAAGTCGCCCTGAACGGACTGAATCTGACGCTGGAGGATGGCGACTTCGTCACGGTCATCGGCGGCAACGGCGCAGGCAAGTCCACGATGCTGAACGCCGTGGCCGGTGTCTGGCCGGTCGATATGGGCAAAATCCTCATCGACGGGCAGGACGTTACCCGCCTGTCAGAGCATCAGCGCGCCAAATACATCGGCCGCGTATTCCAAGACCCGATGATGGGCACGGCCGCCACGATGCAGATCGACGAGAATCTGGCGCTGGCTGCCCGCCGCGGTCTGGCGCGCACGCTGAAAATCGGCATCACGAAAAAAGAACACGACGAATACTACGAACTGCTCAAAACCCTCGATCTGGGACTGGAAAACCGCATGACGAGCAAGGTCGGTCTGCTGTCCGGCGGCCAGCGTCAGGCCGTTACGCTGCTGATGGCAACGCTTAAAAAGCCGAAGTTGCTGCTGCTGGACGAGCACACCGCCGCACTTGACCCCAAGACGGCCGCCAAGGTGCTGACCCTGTCCGAGAAAATCGTCGAGGAAAACCAGCTGACGACGCTGATGATCACCCACAACATGAAGGATGCCATCAAGTACGGCAACCGCCTCATCATGATGTACGAGGGTCATGTCATCTACGACGTGCGCGGCGACGAGAAAAAGAACCTGCAGGTCAGTGACCTGCTGCAGCGCTTTGAACAGGTCAGCGACGGTGAGTTCGCGAACGACCGCATGCTGCTTTCCTGATAAAAACTTTTGCCCGGAATGGAAATTCCGGGCTTTTTCTTTGTAACGAAATTGTAATGTGTGACAATTTTTTGGAAAACGTTGTCCAACTGCCTGAAAATATGGTATAATCCATAATATGTATACTAGGTGGGATATAGCCTTGCGGCTTTTCCCGTGGAAGATAACAAGGAGGCTTTTGGATTATGGGCCGCGAACGGCATGAAGAACGGGCGGGTTTTAGCCCGACACAGCGCAAGGCCTGCGTTGTACTGGCGCTCTGTGCGCTGGCGATTGTAATGAGCATTCTGGCAGCGTGGGTGCTGCCGTCCAAGCTGGGGCTTTTCTCCGGAAGCGGGGACTATGACCCCAACGCCTACCCGCTGGATACCTCACTGGGCTGCATCCTGCCGCAGTCGTCGTCGGACGACGCCTACATTACGGCCAGCGTGTTTGCAGGCGACCAGTACGCCGTCACACTGCAGAAGGACAGCCGCATCTCGCTGAACCAGTTCGTCGGGCAGGAGGGGCTGAAGGTCTCGCAGGTCTTGCAGGCGACCTGTGTCAACTTTACGTCTGACCCCAACAGCTACACCATCGTGCAGGCCGTGCCGAAGATGAAGGCACGCCGCGTCTTTGTGCAGCTCGGCTCCAATGATGTGGACGGCTCGGTCAGCGTCGATGCGTTCATCGCCGACTACAAGCAGCTTTTGCAGAATCTGCACTCGGCCTACTCTTATGCCGATATTATCGCGGTCGCCATCCCTCCTGTGACGGACAGCAGCACGAACGCTGCCCAAACCCAGACGACGATCGACCAGTTCAATCAGGCCATCGCATCGGCCTGCAACGAGCTGGGCTTCCAGTATCTGAACAGCGCCGAGGTGCTGAAAAACAGCCACGGCTTTGCAGAGAGCAGCTATTTTGAATCCAACGGCTACAGCACGTCCGGTGCGCGTGTGCTGCTGGAATACGCCAAGAGCCACGCCTACAACACGATGGACAGCCGCCCCGACACCAGCGACATCCCGCAGCGCGCGTCGCAGTCGTCGGCCAGCGGTGATACCGCCACCCCGACCCCGACGGCCACGCCTGTCAAGCTGACTGCCAGCTACGAGGTCGAGGACAGCAGTAAGGGCACGCTGTCCGGCAACGGCCAGACCGGCGTGTCCAGCGTAGAGTTTGAGGTCGAGTCCGGCGCAAGCGTCAACGTGACCGCCGTGGCCGCCGAAGGCTTCGTCTTCTATAAATGGAGCGACGGCGTGACGACCGCGACCCGCTACGACAATGTGACAAAGGACATTTCGGTCAAGGCAATGTTCAACGACGCCCGCGTCGACCTCGCGCTCGACAAGGGCGATACGACAATGAAGGTGGGCGACAGCCTGACCGTCAACGCCACCGTCAAGCTGGGCAACAAGAGCTACGACGCCACCAATGTGCAGTGGTCGATCAACGACGAGATGGAGAAGAACGGCAGCAGCCTGACCTTCACCCCCGTCGAGGCCGGCACCTACACGATCAAGGCGGGCATCGAGATCAACGGCACCTTCTCGACCGCGCAGCTGACCGTGACGGTCAAGGGCGGCGCGACGACGGTTGCTATCTCCTACAGCACGAACCGGATTGAGGTCGGCGGGACGATCGAGCTGACAGCCGCCGTGCAGAATGGCAGCGGCGACACAACGTGGAGCTGCGACGGAACCGGCTGGTCAGCGACCGGCAACACGGCGTCGCTGCCCTGCAGCGTGGCGGGCACCTACACCGTCCGCGCCAAGAACAACGGCGCGGAATCCTCGGTGACGATCACGGTCGTCGACCCGACCCCGACGACGTCGCCGGTGCCGACGGCCACCGCTGTGCCGGATACGGCCATCATAACCGACAGCACCGCACAATGATCTGTACAGGAGGTACAGAACTATGGCAATTTACACCTGCGTCCTGCTGGACGTTGACAATACGCTTTTGGATTTTGATACCGCCGAACGCCAGGCTGTGACCGACATGCTGGCTGAGTACGAACTGCCCCACGACGCGGCGGCCTACGAGACCTATCACCGCGTCAACCGCGAGCTGTGGGATATGCTGGCAAAGGGCAAGATCAACCGCCAGAAGCTGTTCCAGATTCGCTTTGGCCGCTTTATGCAGGCCATGGAACTGCCCGACAACGGCAAATCTAAGGCAATGAACGACCGCTACGAGGAGCTGCTGGCGACCCATGCCGACCTTCTGCCCGGCGCATTGACCGCGCTGGAGGAACTGAGCGAGGTCGCCACACTGGCGATTGTCTCGAACGGCGCAGCCTCCGTGCAGGAATCCCGCATCGCGGCCTCCGGCATCGACCGCTATATGGACGGTGTTTACATCTCCGAAAAGGTCGGCGCGGCAAAGCCCAGCGCCAAGCTGTTTGAGCACGCGCTCCGCGACCTTGGCATCACGAACAAAAGCCGTGTGCTGATGGTGGGCGACGACCTGCTGGCCGACATCAAGGGTGGCGTGAACGCCGGGGTGGATACCTGCTGGTTCAACCCCGGAAATGTGGAAAACAAGACCGGCGTCACGCCGAAATTCACGGTGGGCTCCTACGAGGAGTTGTACCGCATCGTGATGGAGCCGGAGGAACTGGAAAATGTCGGCGTGCGCAATCGCCGCCACAGCAACGAAGCCCTGCTCTGATACGCGGGGCACACTGCCGCTGCCCGTTTGTCAAGGCGGCGGCATCATTTTGGAATTGAGGATGTACCGTATATGTTGTTGGAACTTCAAAACCTTGGCAAGAGCTTCGGCGAACACGAGGTACTGCGCGATGTAAATGCCGGGGTGGAGCGCGGCGACCGCATCGGCATCATCGGTGCTAACGGTACCGGCAAGACGACGCTCCTGCGTATTCTCTGCGGCGAGAGCCTGCCCGACGCGGGCGACGCGGCCTTCGGCACCGGCGTGACGACGGGCTACTTGGAGCAGAATGCCCGGCTTGACCCGACGCTGGACGTCTACGCCACGATGAAACTGGTATTCACCCCGGCGCTGGACGCCATGCAGGAGATGGACATGCTGCAAAAGCGGCTGGCTGCCGACCCGCACAACGCCGTGTTGACCGAAAAGATCGCTCACTGCACGGCTGTCGTCGATGCGATGGACGCCTATAACATGGACACCCAAATCAAGAAAGTCCTGAACGGCATGGGGTTTCCCGCTGATACGTGGACAAAGTTGGCGGGCGTGCTTTCGGGCGGTGAGCAGACCCGTCTGCGCTTGGCGCGCCTGCTCTTGGAACGCCCCGACCTGCTGATTCTGGACGAGCCGACGAACCATCTTGACTTGGAGACGATGGAGTGGCTCGAAAACTACCTGAAGGCCTACCGCGGCGCGGTGCTGGTTGTCAGCCATGACCGCTATTTCCTCGACGCTGTCTGCACCCGCATCTGGGAGCTGCGCGGCAAGAGCATCAAGACCTACCGCGGCAACTATTCGGCCTACCTGCCCCAGCGCGAGGCCGCCGACGAGCGCCAGCAAAAACTGCACGACGCCGCCGTGGAAAAGGCCGCCAAATTACAGGACTACGTCGATCGCAACCTCGTGCGCGCCTCGACGACGAAGATGGCGCAGAGCCGCCGTAAGCAGCTGGAAAAGCTGGAGATCGTCGAAGCCCCGACCGCCGAGGCGTGGGAACTGAACTTCCGCTTCGAGTATGACATCGAGCCGTATGATGAGCTTGTTATCATGAAGAACCTCAGCGTACACATCGGCGAGCGCATCCTCATAGACGCGCTCGACTATGTCGTCCACCGCGGGGACAAGCTCGTCATCGCGGGGCCGAACGGCGCGGGCAAATCGACGCTTCTGCAGGTGCTGGACGGCAAGCGCCGCCCGTCGGGCGGCATGGTGCGGTTGGGCAGCGGCGCAAAGCCGGGCATCTTCACCCAGCAGCAGGCGCGCCGCGCAGGCCGCGTCATCGACGCCATCTGGAACCAGTACCCCCGCTTCACCGAGCTGGAAGTCCGCAGCCATCTGGCGCGCTTCGGCTACCGGGGCGAGGAGGTCTTCAAGGACTGTGCGTCGCTTTCGGGCGGCGAGTTGGCGCGGCTGCGCTTTGCCGAACTGGCGCTGGAACGCCCGAACCTGATGTTCTTGGACGAGCCGACGAACCACTTGGACATTTATATGCGCGAGAGCCTGACGCAAGCGCTGGCAGCCTACACCGGTACGCTGCTGCTCGTCACCCACGACCGTTATCTGATGCAGACGCTGGGCTGCCCCATCATGTATCTGGAGGACGGCAAGGCGACGTTTTACCCGAACTTTGCCGCGCTGCAGAACCGCGATGCAGGAAAAACCCAAGAACAGCAGAAAACCGAGGACACTGCCAAAAAGCAGGCCTACGGCAAGGAACAGCGCAAGCGTCGCGCCGAGGTGCGCGCCCGCCTGAAAAAGGTAGAGACCGAGATCGAGGAGCTGGGCGCGCATATCGTCGAGCTGGAAAACGAGCTCAATGACCCGGAGGTGCTGCGAGACCATCTTTTGCTGCGGGACAAGTGCGATGAGCTGGACGACACCCGCTTCCACCAGCAGGAACTCTATGACGAGTGGGAAAAACTGGCCGAAGAGCAGGAATCCTTTGAAAGCGAAAACGAGTGAGGGTATTTTACCGTTCTGTAACTTGTATTCCTGCCAAAATGCGCTATACTATAGGTTTAGCAAGAGAGTGTAGGAAAGGTATATAAGGCGGGTAGAACACAGTGCAGACCACCATTATCATAGCAACGCATAAGCCGTATTGGGTGCCGGACGATCCGATGTATCTGCCGGTACAGATGGGGCATGCCATCCACCCGGCCATCGGCTATATCGGCGACGACACGGGCGAAAATATCTCGGAGCGCAACGCGAATTTCTGCGAGCTGACCGGCCTGTATTGGGCGGCGCACAACATCGATTCCGACTATATCGGCATCGTGCATTACCGCCGCTACTTTGCCAGCCGCCGCAAAAGCCGCTTTGCGCCGAAAAAAGACCGCGTCATCCACCACGAGGAGCTTTGCTCCATCTTAGCCACGACGAATGTGGTGCTGCCCAAAGAGCGGCACTATTTCATCGAGACGAACTATACCCAGTATATCCATGCCCACCACAAGCGCGATCTGGAAACGACCCGCGCCATCATTGCGCGCAAATGCCCGGAGTATCTGCCCGCCTACGACCTGTATATGTCCAAAACCCACGGGCACCACTTCAACATGTTTGTCATGAAGAAGGAGCTTTTGCAGCATTACTGCACGTGGCTGTTTGATATTCTGTTCGAGCTGGAACGCGAGCTGGACATGACGGGCTACAGCACGAATGACCGCCGCGTTTTCGGCTTTGTCAGCGAGCGCTTGCTGGACGCGTGGCTCATCACGAACAACATCAGCTTTGAGGAACTGGACATCGTCTATATGGAGCACCAGAACTGGCTGCACAAGGGTACGGCCTTCCTCAAGCGCAAATTCTTCCCGAAGAAAGATGATTGATGCAAAGGACGTCACGGCTGTTGTCGTGACCTACAACCGTCTGTCGCTGCTGCAGCAATGTCTGGCCGCCCTGTGCGCCCAGACGGTGCAGGGCTTCACCGTGCTGCTGGTGGACAATGCCTCCACCGACGGCACGGCGGCGTATGTGCAAACGCTCGCTATGCCAGGGCTTGTCTACCGCAACACGGGGGAAAATCTCGGCGGTGCGGGCGGCTTTGCCTACGGCATACAGGCGGCGGCCGAGCTTGGCTGCGAGGCCGTCTGGATCATGGACGACGACACGCTGCCCGAACCCGGCGCACTGGAAGCACTGCTTTCGGCGGACGCTGCCCACGGCGGGAACTACGGCTGGCTGTCGAGCCGCGCACTTGCGCCCGACGGCATTGACCAGCCGATGAACGTCCAGCGCAGGACGATGTACCGCGATATTGCCCCGCTGCCGAAAGCGGCAGCGCAGGAGGTGCCCGCTGTGATGGCGAGCTTTGTGTCGCTGTTTTTGCGCACCGAGACGGTGCGGCGGTTTGGGCTGCCCATTGCCGAATTTTTCATCTGGTCGGACGATTGGGAGTACACCCGCCGCATTTCCCGCGAAAAGCCCTGTTATGTCGTCCCGGCAAGCCGGGTCGTGCACGCGATGCAGAACCCCGGCGTCGTGAACATCGCCAAGGATGTGCCCGCAAGATGGGCGCGCTATCGCTATTTTTACCGCAATGACGTGGTGCTGTACCGCCGCGAGGGGCTGCCCGGCTGGCTGTGGCTGCTGGCGAAGGATGCTTGGCACACGGTGCAGGTACTGCGCGACGGCCAAGGCAGCCGCGCAAGGCGCATCGGTATCATCTGGAAAGGCTTCGCTGCGGGGGTGCGGTTTCACCCGCAAACCCCGCAGCTGCCATAACGACGAAGTATGAATCTGACAAACGAGATCTGCCGTCAGGCGGCGCGCTATGACGCGGTCGCCTTTGACGTGTTCGATACCCTCATCAAGCGCGATACGGCGCGCCCCACCGGGGTGTTTGCCCTGCGGGGCGAAGCGTTTTGTGCCGCCCGCACACAGGCCGAGTGCGAAGCCCGCGCCGCGAAGAGCGGCGAGGTGACGCTGGCAGAAATCTACGCCAGGCCGTGCCTTTCCGGCTATGACCCGGCGCAGGAGTGCGCCGACGAGTTGGCCGCCTGTGTGCCGAATCCGCCGGTTTTGGCAGCAGTAAAGTGGCTGAAACAGCAGGGGAAAAAGCTCTACTATATTTCGGATATGTACCTGCCGCAGACGCAGATCGACGCCATGCTGCGCCGCTGCGGCTATACGGAATTTGACGGCGGGCTCATCTCCTGCACCTACGGCATGCAGAAGCGCAGCGGCAAGCTGTTCAAGCAGTTTTTACACGAGACGGAGCTTTCAGCCAAACAGGTGCTTTTCATCGGCGACAGCTGGCGCGCCGATGTGGCCGGTGCGGCGCTGGCGGGTCTTTGCGCATGGCATCTGCCAACGCCGACGCCGCCTGAAAGTGATGTGCAGGCATTCACCCAAAACCACCTGCCCGCCGCTAAAACGGCGGGGGAGTCGCTGGGCTTTTCAGTGTTGGGCGCGCTGGCCGTGGCCTACTGCCGCTGGCTGCACGAACGCCGTGTACAGCGCCCCGGCGCGGGGCTTTACTTCCTCGCACGGGATATGTACCTGATGCGCACGGTCTACGTCCGGCTATACCCGGAAGAAGAAACGCGTTATTTACAGGTTTCCCGCCGCAGTCTGGCACCCGCGTTTCTGGCGCGGGGGGATTGGACGTCGGTGCTGGCCGCGCTGCCGCGCCAGCAGTTGACCGGTGCGCAGATCGCCGACTACTGCGGTACGGTCTGCCCGGACGAGCTGAACGCGCAGGAATTTGACCTGAAACACCCGGACACGCCCGCACTGACGGCTTTTCTGCAAAAGCTGCCCCGCCCGGAAAGTCTGGCGGAGGAATATCTCGCCGCGCAGGGGTTACGGGCTGGGGATATTCTTGTGGATATCGGCAGCGGCGGCACGACACAACTGCTGTTGGAGCGGCTGCTCGGCATCGAGCTGCACGGCTTACAGCTCTCGGCAGACGACCGCCTGCGCACGAGATTCAGTGCGGACAAAACGGAAGTTTTCCTGTTTAACGGTGCGCCCGCGCCGCGCATATATTGGGCGGGGCAGCCGATGCTCGAACGCCTGTTATCGCAGGACGTCGGCGCGACACTGGGCTACGCGCAGGCGGGCGACGTCGTACAGGTCGTCACCGCGGCACATACGCCTGAACCGCTGCTGGCACAGATCCAGCACGGTGCGCTGCAATTTGCCGCTGCGTGGCAGCAAAGCGTTCTGCGCGGCACAGCCATCCCGCCGCAGCAGGCCATCGCGCTGTTTCTGCGGCTGGTGGAAAGCCCGACTGCTTTACAGCTGAAACTGCTGGGAAACCTCACCGTCGAGGACGGCGGCACCTACCCGCTGGCCGCCCCGGACAGTGTGGGGCATTACCTGACCCACCCGGCCGAGGCCAAGCGCGACTTCGCCGAGGCACGGTGGAAGATCGGCTTTTTGCAGCGGCTTGCCCCGCTGCCGCTCCCGTATGGGAAATTGTATCTGAAGTTCAAAAAATAACTGCGAAAGGAGGTCGGCCGCCCGTGGCAAAGATCAGCGTGATCGTACCGGCATACAACGCCGAAAGCACCCTGCGCGTCGCCGTCGAATCCATCCTTTCACAGCAATTGCCGGGGATGGAAATTATTCTGGTCAATGATGGCTCCACCGACAGCACGGCGCAGGTCTGCTATGCGTTGGCGGCGGAAAACGACTGCATCCACGTCATCACCGAGAAGAACGCCGGAATCTGCGCCGCCCGCAACCGCGGGTTGGACGCCGCGAGCGGGGAGTACATCACCTTCTGCGACGACGACGACCAGCTGTGGCAGGGCGCGTTAAAGCTGCTGCTGCAATTGGCCGAGGATAACCGCGCCGACATTGTGCGCGGCGGCTATGAGCTGCTGCACCAGCGCCCGGACGGCACCTTTGCCGAGCAGGCGCACCCCGCCGGGCAGCCCTGCACGATCGAGATCGGCAAGGGCGGCTACGGTGCTTTCTTGGAGAACAGTGGTCCGCAGTTTGCGTGGAATGCCCTCTACCGCCGCACGGCGCTGCTGGGGCTGCGCTTCAATGAAAAGTGCAGTCACGGGCTGGAGGATTTTGTCTTCAACGCCGCCGCTTACCGGCGCATCGGTAAGGCCGTCTACACGCCGCAGGTCGTCTACCGCCACTTTGAGGGCGCACAGAGCACCTCCTGCAGCCGGACGGCGCAGGCGCTTTTGGGGCGCATCCGTGCGTTGGAGCCGTGGATGGAGGCCGAGTACCACGCTGCGCAGCGCTGGTGTACGGCGGACGAGCTGCCCGCTGTCTGGAAAGCCCGCCGCGCGCAGGCCGTCACGTTTTTGATGCATCAGCTGCGGGATGCCCGCGCCCCGGCGGCGCTGCGCCGCCACGCCTGGCGCACCTTGCGCTGTGTGCTGGCACCTTATCCGGGCGGAATGCTTGACATTTTGCACGATGCAGGGCACAATAAGAAGCAGACGATCGCGCTGCTTTTATATCAGATGCGGCTGCAAAGATTGTACGATTTGCTGCCAGTCAGAGAGGAATAGTTATGAAAACGATTCTCGTTACCGGTGCGGCGGGGTATATCGGCCGTCACGTTGTCAAAAACGCACTTGACCGAGGTTACCGGGTCATCGCGGCGGACTTCAACTTCAAGGGCGTCGACGAGCGCGCCGAGTTCTGCGATGTGCCGCTGTTCAGCGACGACGCGGACTTGTACCGCAAGCTCGGCAGCCCGGACATCTGCATTCATCTGGCGTGGCGCGACGGCTTCCGCCACAATTCGCCCGCGCACATGAAAGACCTGTCCGGCCATGTTGCTTTCCTGAACACCCTTGTCGCGGGCGGCCTGCAAGACCTGAGCGTTATGGGCACGATGCACGAGGTCGGCTATTGGGAGGGTGCCATCAACGAGAGCACCCCCTGCAAGCCGCAGAGCCAGTACGGCATCGCGAAAAACGCCCTGCGCCAAAGCCTGATGCTGAGTTTGGCGGATTCGCCCTGCAAGCTGCACTGGCTGCGCGCGTACTATATCACCGGCGATGAAGCCCACGGCAGCTCGATCTTTGCGAAAATCACGCAGGCCGAGCTGGACGGCAAAGAGAAGTTCCCGTTCACGACCGGCAAAAATCTCTATGACTTCATCGACGTGGACGAGCTGGCGAACATGATCGTAGCGGCCAGCGTCCAGAACGAGGTCAACGGCATCATCAACGTCTGCACCGGCAAGCCGATGAGTCTTGCCGACCGCGTGGAAAAATTCCTGCGGGACAAAAACTATAAGATCAAGCTCGACTATGGCGCTTTCCCGGATCGCCCCTACGACAGTCCCGGCACATGGGGCGACCCTGCCAAAATCAACAAAATTCTCGCGAACGATAAAAAGGAACCGCAATGAAACGATTAGGCATCTTTTTCTTCTACGAAAAAAACGGCGATGTGGATGATTTCATCACCTATTACCTTGCCGACCTGAATAAGAACCTGACCGACTTGGTCGTGGTCTGCAACGGCAAACTCAGCGAACAGGGGCGTGCCGCCTTCGCGCAGTTTACCGACAATATCATTGTGCGCGAGAACAAGGGTCTCGACGTCTGGGCGTACAAGACGGCGCTGGATTCCTACGGCTGGGCAAAGCTGAGTGAATTTGACGAAATCGTCATGACGAACTCGACCCTGATGGGACCTGTGCGCCCGCTGCAGGAAATGTTCGACGCCATGTGGGAAAACCAAGACCTCGATTTCTGGGGCTTGTCTATCCACCACGGCGCAAAGTCAAACCCGTTCAAGGGCAAGCACCTCTATAACTATCTGCCCGTGCACATCCAGTCCCACTTTATCGTCTACCGCCAGCGCTTTGTTAAGAACCCGGAACTGCAGCGCTACTGGGACGAGATGCCGATGATCGAAAGCTACACCGACTCTGTCCAGCGGTACGAGGCGGTCTTTACGAAGCAGTTCGAGGATAAGGGCTTCAAGTGGGACGTCTATGTCAAGACGGACGACCTGAAAGATTTCACCGATTATCCCTTGCTCGTCTGCCCGACGCTGTTGCTGCGGGAGAAAAAGTGCCCGCTGTTCAAGCGCCGCAGCTTCATGCACGAATTGGAAGCCTACCTCAACGATACGGCGGGCGAGCCGGTGCAGGAGCTGTACGACTATCTGCGGGACGAGACGGATTATCCACTGGATTTGATCTGGAAGAACATGATCCGCACGATGCACCCGCACGACTTCACCCGGAATCTTGCGCTGACCCGCATCATCGAGCCGACCGTGCAGGACGCCGCCACGGCACAGAGCATCTGCCGGAACCGCCGCATTGCGCTGGCGATGCACCTCTATTTCATGGATATGCTCGATTCCAGCAAGGCGTTTGCGGCCAAGTTCCCGCCGCAGACCGACGTCTTTATCTCGACGAACGCCGCCGAGAAAAAGCCGCAGATCGAGGCAGCCTTCGCCGATCTGCCGCTGCACAGCGTCACCGTGACTGTTGTCGAAAATCAAGGGCGCGACGTGGGTGCGTTCCTCTGCGACCTTGCCCCGCAGCTGCGGGACTATGACTACGCATGCTTTATGCACGACAAAAAGGCCGTTCAGACCCGCCCCGGCAGCGTCGGCGCGAGCTTCGGCTATGTCTGTAACGAGAATGTCTGCAAGAACGCCGCCCATGTGCTGAACGTGCTGTGCGAGTTTGAGAAAGACCCGTACCTCGGCATTCTCTGCCCGCCGTACCCGACGCACGGGCTGTACTTTATGAATATGTGCTCCGGCGGGTGGGGACCGAACTTCGAGAACACGAAAAAACTGATGAAAGATTTGGGCATTGACGTGCCCATCTCCGGCGAAAAATCGCCTATCGCGCCCTACGGCAGTGTGTTCTGGTTCCGCCCCAAAGCGCTGGCACCTCTGTTCGACCACGGCTGGCAGCATTCCGACTTCCCGCCGGAGCCGCTGCCACAGGACGGCACGATCAGCCACGCCATCGAGCGCATCTACCCGTTTGTGGCGCAGGGGGCGGGGTATTACCCAGCCATCGTCATGAGCAAAAACTACGCTGTGACGCATAACGATACGATGCGGGCCTACGCCAACGGCATGATCCGCCCGCTGGCGCGGGTGTTCGACTGCACGACGTTCTACAACGCGGTCAGCTCGGCCACCGGCTTTGCCTACAAAAAGCACCATCTGTTCAGCCATTACGGCCCCTATTCCGACAGCCGCCGCCGTCACGCGCGCAACTGGCTGCGGGACAACCTGCCCGCAGGCTCCTACAAGGTAATTATCAACACGAAGCGTGCCATCTTTGGCCCCCACGAAGGCCCCTACGAGGACTGAAAACGCATGAAACGACTGGTCATCTACTTCCATTACGACCCGGCAGGCCGCATCGATACGGCCTGCCGTATTGCTGTGCAGGGCATGCAGAAATACGGCAAAGTCGTATTTGTCACCAACGGCGCGCTGAACCCGGCAGATCGCGTCTGGGTGCGGCAGGCCGGGGCGGGCTGTATCGAGCGTGAGAATATTGGCTTCGATGTTGGCGCGTACCAGAAGGCATTGCTGACCGTCGGCCACGAAAAGCTGGCGGAATACGACGAGCTTATCTTGATGAACTTCACGCTGGCGGGGCCTGTCTGCCCGCTGGCGGCGATGTTCGACGCGATGGACGCAAGGCCGGAACTCGACTTCTGGGGACTGACCTGCCACTATGCCATGCAGAGCCGCCGCTTCGGCGGCGCGGTGCCGGAGCACCTGCAATCGCATTTTCTGGCCGTGCGGCCGCGCATGTTCAATAGCGACGATTTCTGGCGCTACTGGCAGGAGATGAAGCTGCCCGAAAGCTACGAGCAGTCCATCATCCGCCACGAGACGCGCTTCACGCCGTATTTCGCGGCCAAGGGTTATACGTGGGATACTTATGTGGACACGGACGACTTAAAAGAGATTTTCGTCAACCCCATCATGGCCTGCCCGCAGGAGCTTTTGCAGAATCGCGGCTGCCCGTTCTTCAAGCGGCGCAGCCTTTTCACATCCTATGCGGACGAGCTGCGCCGCACCGACGGGCTGGCCGCGCGGGCGCTGTGCAGCTATCTGCGCAAGCATACGGATTTCCCGGTCGATCTGCTGCTGGTCTCGCTGTTGCAGACCCAGCCGCAGGCGGTGCTGGCGAAGAACCTGCACTGGAACTACACAGTCGGCGCACCGACAGGGGAAAGCGTCGACTTGGCGACACTCGGCCTGCGGCTGCTGCGCTATACGCCGCCCGCCGCTGACCCCACAACAACATGGTATGACCGGCAGGCCGCAGCACAGGCGGACGCGCTGCTGGCACAGGCCGCCGACTTATTTGAAAAAAATCCGCTGCTGGGTGTGGTAAGCCCGGCAGCGCCGCTCTGGGCGGGCAGCGGCGAAGCCCGCCGCACACAGTGGCGGCAGGCGCTGGAAATTTTACGCCGCGAGGGTGTGCCCGTGGACGAGACCCCGCTGCCCGCACCCAACTGCGGCTGGCTGCTGGTGCGGGAATCGGCTTTCCCGGACGGTATCCCGGCCTGCGAGACCCAGCTGGACGCATGGCGGCTGGCGCTGCAGGCTCAACGCAGCGGCTATTACGCCGCCGTCTTTGAGACCGCCGAGCAGGCCGCCGCACGCGCCGACATCCTAGACGTATACGAGACCGCCGCCCGCCAGCCCGCCGCCGTGGTAAAGCAGCTGGGGCGGCTTGTCAAGCACCGACTGAAAAAGTAAAAGGGGAGACCACCCATCAAAAAGCAACGCCTTTTTTATCTCGACCTGATCCGCGCTGTGGCGCTTATCTGCATCTTGATCGTGCATTTCAACGCGACGGTCACGGGGTATTTCACCCTGCCGCACAAGCTGTTCACGAGCACCCTGCCCCTCGGCATCTATCTGGGGGATTTCGGCTCATCACTGTTTTTCATCGTGTCGGGCGCGTCGCTGGCGCTGACCGTCCCGCCGGAGCAGAGTCCCGCGCAGTTTTACAAAAAGCGCGCCAAGGCGGTCTACCCGCTGTTCTGGTTGGCATGGTTCGTTGTCTTTGCCTTCCGATTTGTGGCGCACCCCGGCAGCTTTGGCGGCGCAAAGACCGTCACGCTGGTGCTGACGTTCTTGGGGCTTGATAACTTCGCCGTCGCCGCAGGGTGGGTCGGCATGGACTTTGCCTGTGTGGGCGAGTGGTTCCTTGGCAGTATTCTGTTTTTGTATATCCTGTTCCCACTTTTGCAGCGGGCGCTGCGCAAAAATCCGTGGCTGACTTGGCTGGTTACGCTGGTGGTCTGCGTCCCGGTGCATCTGCTGGGCTGGGACGCCCGCCTTGTGGTCGTGCACATCCCGGAATTCCTTTTTGGCATGACGTTTTTGACGCTGGGCAAGCGGGCAAAATATATCCTTGCGCCGGTGCTGCCGGCGGGGGCAATCCTTGCGCAGCGCTGGGACGGCAAAATCACCTGTGCGCTGGCAAGCGCAGGGACGTTCCTCCTGCTGGCTTTGATAGCGCCCTTGCTCGACCGCCCATGGCCGTGCGCGCTCGGCGCGCGCCTTGCCAAAATTTCCTACGCGGTGTTCCTTGTCCACCATGTGCTGATTCAGGACATGGCCGCCCATTTTGATTTAACGGTGCTGTCCCGCCGGGACACGGCGTTTTTGTTTGTGATCTATCTAGCCGCAGCATTCGCGGCAGCCGAGGCGCTGCTCTGGCTGCAGCGCACCCTGCGCACGGGCTTTGCTGCTCTGCGCCCAGCGGAATAAAACCTGCCCACTGTTTTTTGTCGAAAACAGTGGGTAATTTTTTAACATTGTACACTTTCGCCCCCTGTACAAAAATCGAAGGTTACGGTATAATAAGTAATAATGTTTGAAAAAGGAAAGGGGCGTTCCACTGTGTCTGAATTCTCTGTTTCCCTAGCGAAGCTGGCTGAGGAAGCCAACCTGACAATCGCCTACACCCCCTGCGAGCTGGGCGAAATCAAGGTCACGGCGACCGAGGTCTACCGACCCGGCATCCTGCTGGCGGGCTACTACGAAAACTTTGACAACAAGCGCATCCAGATCATCGGCCTGACCGAGATGTCCTATCTGGATGAACTGTCCACCACGCTGCGCAATACCCATCTGGAAAAGCTGTTCTCGTTCCAGCCGCCTGCCGTCGTACTGACGCGCGGCATGCAACCGCTCTCCGAGATGATGCAGTTCGCGAAGAAATACGGCGTGCCGCTGCTGATGTCCACCGAGATGACGTCCGCTTTGATGGGGCAGCTCATCACGACGTTGAACACCGAGCTTGCGCCCCGCATCACCCGCCACGGCGTGCTGGTCGAGGTCTATGGCGAGGGCATCCTCATTCTGGGTGATTCCGGCGTCGGCAAGAGCGAGACGGCCATCGAGCTTGTCAAGCGCGGCCACCGTCTGATTGCGGACGACGCGGTCGAGCTGCGCCGCGTATCCTATCGCAAAATCTTGGGCACTGCGCCCGCCAACATCCGCCATTTTATCGAGCTGCGCGGTATCGGCATCATCAACGTGGCGCGGGTGTTCGGCATTGGCTCCGTCCGTTCCAGCGTTGAGGTCGAGATGGTCGTCCAGCTCGAACCGTGGGATCGCACGAAAAACTACGACCGCACGGGACTGGAGACCGAGTATTACGATATCCTCGGCGTCAAGGTGCCCAGCATGCTGATCCCCGTTATGCCCGGTCGTAATCTTGCCGTCATTCTGGAGACGGCGGCCATCAACAACCGCCAGAAGGAAATGGGCTACAACGCCGCGAAGGAGCTGCTGACCCAGCTCGGCCTTCAGGACGATATTACGAAATAAAAGAAGGTTTTCTCTTCCATGCAAATGATCGCAGACCTGCACACCCATACCTTGTGCGCCACCCACGCCTACAACACCTTCACCGAGATGGCTGCCGCCGCAAAGGAGATCGGCTACTGCGCACTGGCCGTGACCGACCATGCGCCCGCCATGCCCGACGCGCCCCACGCGTGGCACTTTGCCAACTGGAACGCTATGCCTCGCGTGCTGAACGGCGTTGTCATGCTGTACGGCGCGGAGGTCAACGTCATGGACACAAAGGGTGGGCTGGATTTGTCCGAAAGCCAACTCAAGGCGCAGGACTGGGTCGTGGCATCTATCCACAGCTCCTGTGTGCCGGGGGTGTTGACCCGCAAGGAGGCAAACCACCTCTGGCTGGCCGTGGCCGAAAACCCCTATGTCGACATCGTCGGCCACTCGGAGCAGGAAAACTACCGCTATGACTATGAGCTTGTCACGAAGGCCTTTGCGAAAAATCACAAGGTCGTGGAGCTGAACGGCAACTCATTCAATGTTCGCAAGGACGGTATCCCCAATATGCGCGCTTTGCTGGCGGCCTGCTTGCAGAACGGCTGTCATATCTCGGTGGACAGCGACGCCCACAGCACCTATCAGCTGCAGTACGGTCTGACGGCCCTCTACACGATGCTGGAGGAAATGCAGTTCCCGCAGGAACTCATCGTCAACGCCACGCGCGAAAATCTCGTCAATGAATTACAATTGCACAATAAACCCTGTACAAAAGAAGTAGGAGGAATTCTGTTATGAGCAAGTACACCATTGGTATCGATCTGGGCGGCACCACGATGACCGCCGGTATTGTCGACGAAAACTACAAGATCATCGGCAAGCTGACCTGGGCGACCCGCCTGCCGCGCCCGGCCGAGGATCTGGAAAAGGCTATGGCGGATCTCTGCCGCACTGTCGCCAGCGACAACAAGATCGACTTTGCGGACATCAAGTACGTCGGCATCGGCACCCCCGGCAGCGTGAACTTCAAGACCGGCTTCGTCGGCTTCAACACGAATTTCGGCTACTATGACTGGAACCTTGGTCCCGATCTGGAAGGTGTGCTCGGCTGCAAAGTCTATGTCGAGAACGACGCCAACGCCGCCGCCTACGGCGAGTACATTGCGGGCGGCGCAAAGGGCTATAACGACGCTGTCGTCATCACCTTGGGCACCGGCATCGGCAGCGGCATCATCCTCGGCGGCAAGATCCTGCGCGGCTTCAACTTCGCCGCCGGTGAGATGGGGCATAACGTCATCGTCAAGGACGGCATCCAGTGTACATGCGGCCGCAAGGGCTGCTGGGAGCGCTACGCATCCGCCAGCGCGCTGACCCGCGAGACGAAGGCCGCCATGCAGGCCAACAAGAACACAATCATGTGGAAAATGACGCAGGACATCGACCATGTCAACGCGAAGCTGGCCTTCGACGCCGCCGCCAAGGGCGACGAGACCGCGAAGCAGGTCATCGACAGCTGGATCGAGTACGTCGGCGTCGGCATCGCCAACGTCATCAACACGTTTGAGCCGGAGGTCATCTGCATCGGCGGCGGTGTGTCCAATCAGGGTGAGGTGCTGCTGGCACCCGTCCGCGCATATGCTGAAAACGAGACGAAGAACATCACGACCGGCATGTTCCCGAAGATCTGCGCATGCACGCTGCATAACGACGCGGGCGTTATCGGTGCGGCTGCGCTGGAAAATTCTATCTGATTTTTACGGAGGCTCCCATGCAGGAAGAAAAGGCCGCGGCACTGCGCGCCGCCCTGACGGCGCAGGCGCTGCCGTTTGTGCAGAATGAACCGCTGGCGGCGCACACGACGTTTAAGATCGGTGGCCCGGCGGCCTTTTGGTGCGCGCCGCGCGATATAGAAGCGCTGCGCAGCACCCAGCGGCTCTGCCGCGAAAACGGCGTGCGGGTCTACCTGCTGGGCAACGGCTCCAATACGCTGTTTGACGATGCAGGCTTTGACGGTGCGGTCATCGATATGCGCGCTTTGTCCGAGATGGCGCACACCGAGGTGGACGCCGACGTTGTGCGCATTACGGCGGGTGCGGGGCAGACCCTTGGACGCCTGTGCAGTCAGGCGCAGCAGCTGGGGCTGACCGGGCTGGAATTTGCCTGCGGCATCCCCGGTACGGTGGGCGGCGCGGTCTATATGAATGCGGGCGCTTACGGCGGTGAACTGAAGGACGTCATCGAGAGCGTGACCTTCTTGGACAGCGATCTGGAGCTGCGCACACTGCCTGCGGCAGAGCTGGACATGGGCTACCGCACCAGCATTTTTGAAAAAAATCCCGATTGGTGCATCCTGTCGGCGACGGTGCTGCTGCACCGGGGCGACGGAGCACAGGTGCTTGCCCGGATGCAGGAGCTTCTCGGCAAGCGGCGGGACAAGCAGCCCTTGGAATGGCCGAGCGCCGGCAGCACCTTTAAGCGGCCGGTGGGGGCGTTTGCGGGCAAGCTGATTGAGGAGTGCGGCCTGCGCGGCTTCACAGTCGGCGGGGCGCAGATCAGTGAGAAGCACTGCGGCTTTGTCATCAACCGTGGCGGTGCGACCTGCGCCGACGTGGTGGCGCTGACCGAGCAGGTGAAGGAAATTGTCCGGCAAAAAACCGGATTTGTGCTGGAACGCGAAATTCGTGTGGTAAAATGAGAGAGCGGTGGGGAAGATGAATTTTCTGATTGTGACCGGGCTTTCCGGCGCGGGCAAATCGATGGCCGTCAATGCGCTGGAGGACATTGGCTTTTTCTGCATCGACAATATCCCCGTGGCGCTGCTGCCGCGTATCGTGGACTTTGCCTTGCAGGGCGAAAACCAGCTGAATCGCGTAGCTGTTGTCATGGACGTGCGCGGCGTGCGCAGCATTGAGCAGCTGAACGAGGCACTGGCCGACCTTGACGACAAGAAAATCGACTACGACATTCTGTTCCTTGACGCGAACGACGCCGTCATCCAGCGACGCTATAAGGAGACGCGCCGCCAGCACCCGCTGGCAGCCTCCGAAAAAGTGCCCATCACCGAGGCCATCGCGCGGGAACGCCGCCTGCTGCAGCCGCTGCGCGATAAAGCAAAATATGTCATTGACACGTCGCTTCTTTCGGCGGCGCAGAATCGCGAACGGGTGTGCAACCTGTTTTTGGACAAGGGCGAAAGCCCTATGGAGCTGATGGTCGTATCCTTCGGCTTCAAGTACGGCTTGCCGCAGGAGGCAGACCTAGTGCTGGACGTGCGCTGCCTGCCGAACCCGTTCTACGTGCCAGAGCTCAAGCATAAGACCGGCCTCGATCAGGAGGTCGTCGACTATGTCATGGCCTCGGAGGAATCGCAGGAATTGCTGCGCCGCTATGAAAGCATGCTGGAATACGCCCTGCCGCTCTATATTAAGGAGGGCAAAAGCCAGCTGATGATCGCGGTGGGCTGCACGGGCGGCAAGCACCGCTCCATCACGTTCGCCCGCAAGATCGGGGAGTTCTGCCAGAAGCTCGGTTACGCCCCCCGCGTGCAACACCGCGACGTGAACCGAAGCCTATAATAAAAGGAGACCACCGCCTTGAGCTTTTCTCAAGAAGTGAAAAACGAGATCCTGCGCCGCAAGATCGCCAAACCCTGCTGCAACATGGCCGCCGCCTACGCGGTGGCCTGTTTTGGCAAATACTTTGACGACCGCGGCGTGGTTTTGCAGACCGAAAACGAGGGCGTCGCCCATTTTGCTCAGAAGCTTTACCGCCGCTGCAGCGTGCAGGGGACAGTTATCAGCAAGGAGCGCCCCACCGGCTTTGTCTATGAATTCAGTGTGAAGGAGCCGGACGAAGTCGCCAAAATGCTGGCGTTATTCGGCCACACCGGCAAGGAGCCGACTCTTCGCATCCGACCGGAAAATTTCAAATGCCAGAACTGTATGCAGGCGTTCATAGCCACGGCATTTTTGTGCTGCGGCACGATGACAGACCCCGAAAAGAGCTACAATCTGGAATTTCTCTCCACACGGCATTACCTCTCGCAGCAGCTGGAGGCAATGCTGGCAGAGCACAACTTCCACCCGCATCGCGCGCTGCGCAAGGGCGCGAACACCATCTATATCAAAGCCGCTGACCATATCGAAGACCTGCTGACCTTTATGGGCGCGGGCGGCGCGGCGATGCGCATTATGGATCAGCGCATGTACAATGAGATGCGCAACAAGACGAACCGCCTTTCCAACTGCGAGACGGCCAACCTTGGCAAAAGTGTGCAGGCCGCCGTGCAGGTGCAGCTTGCCATTGAAAAATTGCAGGCGGCGGGGGCAATGAACACCCTGCCCGAAAACCTGCGCCAGACCGCAAAGCTGCGGATGCAGTACCCCGACCTGCCGCTGGCAAAGCTGGCGCAGAAGTTCGACCCGCCCGTCAGCAAGGCGGGGCTGTCCCACCGCATGAAGAAGATTCAGGAGGCCGCCGCCCGCCTTGACGCAGCAGCCAACGAAAAGGAAACCGCGAATGTCTGAGAACACCCAAAGACAATTTACCCACCTGCATGTGCATACCGAGTACAGTCTGCTGGACGGTGCCTGCCGTATCGACCGGATGTTTGAACATCTCAAAGCGATGGGGCAGACGGCATGCGCTATCACCGACCATGGCGTCATGTACGGCTGTGTGGCATTTTTTGACGCTGCGAAGGCTGCGGGCATTAAGCCTATCATCGGCTGTGAGGTCTATGTGGCGACCCGCACGCGGTTTGATAAGGTCAACCGCATCGACGGCAACAACCACCTGATCCTGCTCTGCAAGAACGAGGCAGGCTACAAAAACCTCATCAAGATGGTGTCCGCAGGCTTTACCGAGGGTTTTTACTCGAAGCCGCGCGTCGATAAGGACTTGCTGGAGCAGTACCACGAGGGGCTGATCTGCCTGTCAGCCTGCTTGGCGGGCGAGATCCCCCGCGCGATTCTGGCGGGGGACTACGACCGTGCCAAACAGACGGCGCTCTGGTATCGCGATCTGTTCGGCGAGGGCAATTATTATATCGAACTGCAGGATCACGGCTTGGAGGAAGATCAGGTCGTCCTGCCGCAGCTTATCCGCCTTGCGCGAGAGACAGGCATCCCGATGGTCGCTACGAACGATGCCCACTATATCACGAAAGACGACGCCAAGATGCAGAGCATTCTGCTGTGCATCCAGACCGGCAAGACCATCAACGACGTCGACCGCATGGAGTTCCAGACCGACGAATTTTACCTGAAATCCACCGACGAGATGTACGACCTCTTCTCGATGGTGCCCGAAGCCTGCGAGAACACGAACAAAATCGCCGAGCAGTGCAATTTCGAGTTCACCTTTGGCGAGACGAAGCTGCCGTACTTCAAAGCGCCCGACGGCATGGAAAATCAGGAATATTTCGAAAAGCTCTGCTGGAACGGCCTTGAACGCCGCTACCTCGGCAAGGTCACGGACGCCCTGCGCGAGCGCTTGACCTATGAGATCAACGTCGTCAAGACGATGGGCTATACAAACTACTACCTCATCGTCTACGATTTTATCAACTACGCCAAGAGCCACGATATTCCCGTCGGCCCCGGACGCGGCTCCGGCGCGGGCAGTCTGGCGGCATACTGTGTCGGCATCACCGACATCGACCCCATCCGCTATAACCTGATTTTTGAACGCTTCCTGAACCCGGAGCGCGTATCAATGCCCGACTTCGACGTCGATTTCTGTTACGAGCGCCGTCAGGAGGTCATCGACTACGTCAACGAAAAGTATGGCCGTGACCATGTGGCACAGATCGTGACCTTCGGTACGATGGCCGCCCGCGCTGCCGTGCGCGACGTTGGCCGCGTCATGGGCATGAGCTATCAGGATGTCGACCGGGTGGCAAAGCTCATCCCGACCGACCTGAAAATGACGCTGAAGAAAGCGCTGGAGGTCAGCCCTGACCTGAAAACACTCTACGACGGCGACAGTCAGGTGCACGAACTGATCGATACCTCGCTGAAGGTCGAGGGCATGCCGCGACATGCGTCCACCCACGCGGCGGGCGTTGTCATTACCCGTGACCCTGCCACCGAGTACGTGCCGCTTTCGACAAACGACGGCCTGCCCGTCACCCAGTTCAACATGGTGGAGATCGAGCGGCTGGGCTTGCTGAAAATGGACTTCCTCGGCCTGCGCACGCTGACGGTCATCCACGACACCGAGGTGGCCGTGCGCCACAAGAATCCGGATTTCCGCATCGCGAACCTTGACTACGACGACCCCGAAACCTACGCCATGCTGGCGAAAGGCGAGACAGAGGGTATCTTCCAGCTTGAATCTGCCGGCATGACGCAGGTGCTTGTCAGCATGCGGCCAAAAAACCTCGAAGATATTATCGCGCTGATCTCGCTCTATCGTCCCGGCCCCATGGACTCGATTCCGACCTATCTGCGCAACCGCAAAGACCCGTCCAAAGTAACCTACAAGACGCCGCAGATGGCGCACATCGTCGATGTCACGAACGGCGTCGTCATCTATCAGGAACAGGTCATGCAGATCTGCCGCGAGCTGGCAGGCTTCAGCTTCGGTCAGGCTGATAACGTCCGCCGCGCCATGAGCAAGAAAAAGCTCAAGGTCATGGAGGCCGAGCGCGAGCACTTTGTCCATGGCTGCAAGGAGCCGGGCAAGGAATGCGCGGGCTGCGTCGCCAACGGCGTGCCGGAAAATGTTGCCAATGAAATCTACGACGATATGATCAGTTTCGCGTCGTATGCCTTCAACAAATCCCACGCGGCCTGCTATGCCTACGTCGCGTTTCAGACGGCGTATCTGAAATGCCACTATCCGCACGAGTTTATGGCGGCGCTGCTGACGAGCGTGCTGGATAACACCTCGAAGGTTATCGAGTACACGACCGAGTGCCAGCGCCTTGGCATCAAGGTGCAGCAGCCGGACATCAATATCTCCCGCGGCGGTTTCACGGCGGACGGCAATCTCATCCGCTTTGGCCTGAACGCCGTCAAGAGCGTTGGCCGCGACTTGATCGAGGCCGTCATCAAGGAGCGCACCGAGCGCCCTTACCGCAGCCTCTACGATTTCTGCAAGCGTCTGCACGGCACGGGGCTAAACCGCCGTGCACTGGAAAACCTCGTCAAGGCCGGTGCGTTCGACGCGCTGGAACCGACCCGCCACGGCATGTTGGAGAGTGTCGAGGGCATCCTGAAAAGTGTTGAGAACGACGCGCGGCAGAACCTTGAAGGCCAGATGGACTTATTCGGCATGATGGGCGGCGACAGCGGCGAAAAGCCCGCCAACGATTACAAAGTACCCAACCTGCCCGAATATTCTGCCTCCGACCTGCTGAAAATGGAGAAGGAGGTGTCCGGCCTTTACCTATCCGGGCATCCGCTGGACGCTTACCGCGCCCAGATTGCGCAGGTGTCGACCTGCTCCATCGCGCAGCTGCTGGGGGAGGACGCCAAACGGTTCGATAACCAAACCGTCACCCTAGTCTGCACGATCGTGAAAAATAAAGTCATGACGACGAAATCGAATACGCTGATGGCTTTTACCACTGTAGAAGATCTGACTGGCAGTATGGAACTGCTCGTTTTCCCGCGCGTGCTGGCCGAGTGCCGCGCCGCCCTGCAGGAAAATGCCGTTGTCGTTGCCAACGGCCGCGTCTCGGTCAAGGAGGACGAGGCCGCCCGCCTCATCGTCGAGGGCGTGCAGTCCATCGAGACCTATGATCCGACGAAAAACTTTGGCCGCAACCGCGTCGACCGTGTCAAGCGCGAGACGAGCGGGGGAGGGACAGCCGGGTACTTCCTGACCGTGCCAGCCCGCGACTGCCCGCAGATGCACAAGGTGGAAAACTTGCTGTGCAACATTTTTGACGGGGGCACCGTGCGGGTGTACTTCCGCTTTCTGGATACCGGCCGCGCAGTGCTGGCACGGCACATGGCAGTGCGGGACGATCCACTTTTGCGCGCGGAGCTGGAACGCATTTTGGGCAAAGGCAGCGTAAAAGTTCAAGATGCTGAGGATAATGCAAAATAAATCCATGCGTTTTGCGCGATTTATCCATAATTAGAAGCAATGAAATGTGGTATAATGTGGATGGTCACGAGATTGTTAAAAAATTATTGTAACGTGATGACTACGCCTGAATAAATCGTAATGGTTCAGGCGGGTCCATAGTTCCCGAAATAGGAGGGGCTCGCTTTATGGCTAAGGAAATCAAAACGATCGGTGTTCTCACCAGCGGCGGTGACGCACCTGGCATGAACGCCGCTGTGCGTGCTATCGTCCGTGCAGGTATCAGCAAAGGCTACCGCATGATGGGCATCCAGCGTGGTTACAACGGCCTGATCAACGGCGAAGTTTACGAAATGAACGTCCGCAGCGTGTCGGAGATCATCCACCGCGGCGGTACGATCCTGTATACCGCGCGCTGCTTGGAGTTCAAGACGAAGGAAGGTCAGGCGAAGGGTCTGGCTCGCTGCAAGGAGCTGGGCATCGACGCGCTGGTCGTCATCGGCGGCGACGGTTCCTTCATGGGTGCCCGCGCACTGGCCAATCAGGGCATTCCCTGCATCGGCCTGCCCGGAACCATCGACAACGACATCGCCTGCAGTGAATACACCATCGGCTACGACACGGCCATGAACACCGCTGTCGAGGCCATCGATAAGCTGCGCGATACCACCCAGAGCCACGACCGCTGCTCGGTCGTCGAGGTCATGGGTCACCACGCGGGCTACATCGCCCTGAATGTCGGCATTGCGACCGGCGCTGTGGCTGTTCTGCTGCCGGAGATCCCGTTCGATTTCGAGCGCGACATTCTGGAGCGTATGCGCCAGACGCAGGTCACCGGCAAGAAGCACTTCATCATCATCGTCTCTGAGGGCGTCGTCGGCGCGCAGGAACTGGCAAACCAGATTCAGGCTGCTACCGGCGTTGACTCCCGTGCGACCGTTCTGGGTCACATCCAGCGCGGCGGCTCTCCCACGGTGCGCGACCGCGTGAATGCCTCCCTGATGGGCTACCACGCCATCGACCTGCTGGACAAGGGCATCTATAACCGCGTCGTTGCTGTCTCCGGCGATAAGATCGTCGACTATGATGTCAACGTGGCGCTGTCCATGCATAAGACCATCGACCGCGACATGATTGAAATCGCTAAGGCAATCTCTATCTAAAAAATGCAAAAAAATTAGAAAAACCTGTTGACAACCGCAAACAGGTTTGCTATAATAGCAAGCGTCGTCAAGAGCAAACGCTCCGGACGACGCCAGCATGGGGGATTAGCTCAGCTGGGAGAGCGCTTGCATGGCATGCAAGAGGTCACCGGTTCGATCCCGGTATTCTCCACCACAAAGACCTGTCAGAGAAATCTGACAGGTTCTTTTTTTATACATTCGATTATTAACGCATCCTGCACGCAAAGAACCCATCCGCTTTGTCACACGCCGCGTAAAACACCTCGCCGCGCTGGCCGATGCCCTGCGCGTGGAGCCGGGCGTCCAGCCAGCGCTCATCACGGCCTGCAGCCTTTAAATTGTCCCGCATGAGGTGGCCGTCGATGATCAGGTCATACCAGCTGCTGGCGGCATCCGGGTGCAGCTGCATATCGTCGGGCGTCAGGGGGCGGCTGCAGCTTTTGGGCAGGAAGCTGATCTGGCCGTTTGTCTCTAAAATTGCCGTTTCAATTTCGTTCGGGTCAAAGTACCCGGCCACGCGGGCCTGACCCAGGAACTCGTTCACGTCGATGGCAGCGCGCTGCAGGCTGCTTTTCAGGATAACACCGTCGTCCATCAAAATCAGGCTGCGTCCGCTCCAAAGGCTGCGCATGGCGTTGCTCTTGCAGGCAGTGTAGTGTACGAACCACGTCACCAGCCCATAGACCACAAGCGCAGAGAAGGGCCGCCACCACTGCTCAAGGTTCGTCGCCAGCTCTGCGCCGATGGAACCCACCGTGACGGCGTTCAGGTAGTCGAACGGGCTCATCTGCGCAATCTGCCGCTTGCCGCCCGCGCGGGTGAAAATGAACATCACGGCCAGCGACAGCAGGCTCGTCAGCACGACCTGCCCGACCTCCGGAAAAACATCAGCCATAAAAAACACTCCTCTCTGCGTTAGCTTTTGCGCAGTTATGACCTTTTATGCGGAAAAAATCAGTTGACAAGCGGCGCAAAACGGCATATAATAAGCCTGTAAAAAGGAAAATAGCGATGAAAGGGCCAATGCCGTCCGTTCCGCACCTCAGAGAGAAAGCCGTTTGGTGCAAGGCTTTCATACGGAAGCACGGCAGAGCCACCCCGGAGCTTTCGGCGTAGAGCCGAGCGTACCTGCGGCGTTAACGCAGACACAAAGCGGCAGTGCTGTTGTATTATATTTTTGCGGCGCTGCAAACCGGGTGGTACCACGGAAGCATAACAGCCTTCGTCCCTGTATTGGGGCGTGGGCTGTAATTTTTTGTGGCGGACCCTGCATCGCAATTTTATGGATTGGAGAACAACACCTATGCAATGGACCGGATTGAACGAGCTTCGCGAAAAGTACCTGCATTATTTTGAGACGAAGGGCCACCTGCGTCTGGGCAGCTTCCCGCTGGTTCCGAAGGATGACCCCAGCCTGCTGCTGATCAACAGCGGCATGGCCCCCATGAAGAAATGGTTCCTCGGCCAGGAGGAGCCGCCGCGGCATCGCGTGACCACCTGCCAGAAGTGCATCCGCACCCCGGATATTGAGCGCGTCGGCATCACGGCCCGCCATGGCTGCTTCTTTGAGATGCTGGGCAACTTCAGCTTCCAGGATTACTTCAAGAAGGAAGTCATTCCCTGGGCGTGGGAGTTCCTGACCAAGGAACTCGAGATTCCCGCTGACCGCCTGTACATCTCGGTTTATCAGGAGGATGACGAGGCCTACGACATCTGGACGAAGGAAGTCGGCATCCCCGAGGATCACATGGTCCGTCTGGGCAAGGAGGACAACTTCTGGGAGCATGGCTCCGGCCCCTGCGGCCCCTGCTCTGAGATCTACTATGACCGCGGCCTGAAGTACGGCTGCGGCAAGCCGACCTGCGGCGTCGGCTGCGACTGTGACCGCTTCATGGAGATCTGGAACCTCGTGTTCAGCCAGTATGATGCCGACGGCAAGGGCAACTATGAGCTGCTGGCTAAGCCGAACATTGATACCGGCATGGGCCTGGAGCGTCTGGCCGTCGTCATGCAGGATGTCAACAACCTGTTCGAGGTCGATACCGTTGCCGCCGTTCTGCACCACGTCGAGCGCATCGCGGGCAAGAAGTACGGCGAGAACGAGAAGGACGACATCTCCATCCGCGTGATCACCGACCACATCCGCGCCACCGTCTTTATGGCCTCCGACGGCATCCTGCCGTCCAACGAGGGCCGCGGCTACGTCATGCGCCGTCTGCTGCGCCGCGCCGCCCGCCATGGCCGTATGCTGGGCATCAACCGCCCGTTCCTGACCGAGTTGGTCGACACCGTGATTGAGTCCAGCGAGGCCGGTTATCCCGAACTGCGCGAGCATGAGTCCTATATCAAGAAGGTCATCGGCACCGAGGAACTGCGCTTCGGCCGCACCATCGACTCCGGCTTGAGCATCCTGAACGGTATGATGGGACGCCTGAAAGAAGCGCACGAGAAAGTCCTGTCCGGCGTCGAGGCGTTTAAGCTGAACGATACCTTCGGCTTCCCGCTTGACCTGACCCGCGAGATCGCCGCTGAGGCTGGCTTCGCTGTCGATGAGGCTGCTTTCCACATTGAGATGACGAAGCAGCGCGAGCGCGCCCGTGCCGAGCGTCTGGCAAAGGATATTTCCGGCTGGAGCGCTGACCTGTTCGGCGAGTTGACCGCCGACACCACCCAGTTTGACGGCTACGAGACTTTGAGCGAGAAGGCCAAGGTTTTGGCACTGTCCGATGGCGAGGAACTCGTCGACGCCATTGCCACCGACGAGGCGGGCGAGGCCAAGGACGGCGTGCTGGTCGTGCTGGATCGCACCCCGTTCTACGCTGAGATGGGCGGTCAGGTCGCTGACCATGGCTACCTCGTCAGTGGTGACGCCAAGCTGAAGGTTACGCAGGTCAAGAAAACCCCGAAGGGCTACTTCGTCCACACCTGCGAGCTGCTGGATGGCACGATCCATGTCGACGACGAGGTCACTGCCTCTGTCGACGAGAAGCGCCGCGCCGCCATCTGCCGCAACCACACTGCCACCCACCTGCTGCAGAAAGCACTGCGCGAGGTTCTGGGCGAGCATGTCCATCAGGCGGGCAGCTATCAGGATGACCAGATCACCCACTTCGACTTTACGCATTTCAGCGCTGTTTCCCCGGCCGAGCTGGCTGAGGTCGAGCGCCGCGTCAACGAGAAGATTTACGAGGCACTGCCCGTCACCGTCAAGAACCTGCCCATTGAGGAAGCTAAGAAGATGGGCGCGATGGCGTTGTTCGGCGAGAAGTACGGCAGCGTTGTCCGCGTCGTCGACGCAGGCGGCTGGAGCACCGAGTTCTGCGGCGGCACCCATGTAACGAACACGGCGCAGATCGGCTGCTTTAAGATCTTGAGCGAGTCCAGCGTCGCCGCCGGTATCCGCCGCATCGAGGCCACGACCGCGTTCGGCGTGCTCGACCTGCTGGATGACCGCACCGAGACGCTGGCAAAGACTGCCGTTGCCCTGAAGGCCAACAATCTGAAGGATACCCCCGCCCGTGCTGAGGCGCTGGCCGCCGAGCTGAAGGAGACCACGAAGCAGCTGGAAATTCTGAAGGCGCAGATTGCTGCCTCCAAGATCGACGGCCTGTTCGAGAACGCCGCTGACATCGACGGTGTGCGCATCGTCTCCGCTTACCTGACCGGTACGGGTGCCGACACCCTGCGCGACATGGTCGATAAGGTGCGTGACAAGGCTCCCAACGCTGTGACCGTGCTGATCGGCGGCGACGGCAGCAAGACGATGATGGCGGTAGGCGTTTCCAAGAACGCGATGGCGCGCGGCCTGAAGGCCGGTGCCCTCGTCAAGAAGATCGCGGCCATCGCAGGCGGCAATGGCGGCGGCAAGCCCGACTTCGCCATGGCCGGTATCCGCGATACCAGCAAGATCGACGACGCGCTGAACGCTGTGCCGGAGATCGTCAAGGCTGAAATGAACGGTTGATTTTTACCATACAAATTCATTGCGAAGGAGGGATTCCGAATGGAGGACTGTCTGTTTTGCAAGATCGCCGCGGGCGACATCCCCTCGAACAAGCTGTACGAGGACGATCAGCTGCTGGCTTTCTACGATATCGACCCGCAGGCACCCGTGCATTTCCTCGTCATCCCGAAGCAGCATATTGCGTCTGCTGCGGCACTGACCGAGGATGATGCCGCGCTGCTCGGCCATATCTACGCCGTCATCGCGCAGCTGTGCAAAAAGCTGGGCGTTGACGAGAGCGGCTACCGCGTTGTGACGAACGTCGGTGCGGACGGCGGCCAGAGCGTCAAGCACCTGCACTTTCATGTGCTGGCAAAGCGCAGCCTTGCATGGCCTCCGGGCTGATGCGGCGCTGTGAACACATTCGTGAATCAGTATAAAGAGAGGTAAAAACCATGGCAGATACCTATACCCTGCATATCGCAGGCCTGACCCGTGAGCTGCCCATCTGCAAGGTCAACGACCACATGGACATTGCGGCTTTCATCATGTTCAGCGATGTGGAGCTGACCGAAGCCTGCGCCGCCGCGCTGCTGAAGAAAGCGCCGGAGTTTGACGTGATCCTGACCGCCGAGGCCAAGGGCATCCCCCTTGCCTACGAAATGGCGCGCCAGAGCGGCAAATATTGGATTCCCGCCCGCAAAGGCGCGAAGCTGTATATGCGCGACCCCGTCATCATTGAGGATCAGTCCATCACGACCGCCGGCAAGCAGACGCTGGTCATCGATAAGAAGGACATCGAGTATATGGACGGCAAGCGCATCCTGATTGTCGACGACGTCATCTCCACCGGCGGCTCTCTGCATGCGCTGGAGACGCTGGCCGCCAAGAGCACCGGTACGGTCGTCGGCTGCTGCGCGGCACTCGCTGAGGGTGACGCTGCCAAGCGCACCGACATCTTCTTCTTGGAGCCGCTGCCGCTCTTCCTGCACTAAGCAATGAAACGAAAGCTCGGTTGGTTCGGTCTCGGCTTTGCCGGGGCTGAGCTTGCTGCGGCCTGTTTGCCGCCGCTGGTCTGTGTGCCCGCGGCGGCATTTTTGGCATTGCTGGCCTTTTGGCAAAGGCGCAGAGATACGATCATTCCCATGCTGGGCGCGCTGTGCGGCCTTGCGTGTTTTTTGGTGTTCACCCTGATTTGGGTGCGCCCCGCAAAGGCGCTGGCCGGGCAGACCGTGACCTGCACGGCGGTCGTCGAGACGGACGCCGATGCGTCCTACAGCGAAAGCCGCCTGCGCGGCACGCTGCGGCTGACGGAAATTGACGGCAAGCCCGCCAACATCCGGGCGCAGTGCAGCTCCTTTCCCGGCGAGAGCGCGGGGGAGCGGTTCACGGCAAATTTCACCTTGAACGAACTGCCCGACAACCAGTACCGCCTGAGCCGCAACAGCAAGGGCGTCTATTTGCAGGCAGAATACCGGGGCGGCTATCGCGCCTTAGATGCCAGCGGCGCGCCGCGTTTTGCCTTGTTCCGCCTGCGCCAGCGGTGGAGCACTATCCTGCGCCGCTGGCTGCCGAAGCAGCTGGACGGCGTCGAGGCCGCAATGCTGCTGGCCGACAAAAGCCGCCTTGACGACAGTGTGACACAGGCGTTCCGCACGGCGGGCGTATCGCACCTGCTGGCGGTGTCGGGGCTGCATCTGGCGCTGCTGTGCGGGCTGCTGGGCTTTGGCCGCCGATGGAAATTCTATCGCCCGCTGATCTTGCTGCGCGGTGCGGCAGCGCTGTTTTACATCCTGCTGACCGGAACGCCCGTCTCGGTGCTGCGCGCGGGACTGGTGCTGTTTGTCGCGCTGGTAGGGGATTTCTTCCTGCTGCCGGTCGACCTGCTGACCTCGACGGGCTTCGCGGCAATTTTGATGGGCTTGCAAAACGCCTACGCGCCGTGTGACATCGGCTTTCAGTTGTCATTCTGCGCTGTGCTGGGCGTACAGGCGGCGGCAGCCGCCACCCGCGCCGAACAAAATTGGGTGGTGGAAAAGCCCCGCCCGGTGCAGTGGTTCTGCCGCTTGGCCGAGCCTGTACAGACGGCGGCGCTGGCAAGCCTTGCCACGCTGCCGGTGCTTGTAGCGCACGGTATGGCGGCGAGTCTCGCAGGACTTATCTGCAACGTGCTGGTCGTCTGGATGCTGCAGCCTGCATTGCAAATGGGAATTTTGCTGCTTGTGCTCAGTGCGCTGCCCTTTTTGCTGCCGCTCGTCAATATGACGGCGCTCATTTTGAGTCTGTGGCTCAAGCTGATGCTGGTGATCGTCAGCCGGTGCGCCGCACTGCCGTTCGCGTCGGTCTATCTGCCGCAGCGGTACACGCTGTTTGTGCTGGCGGTGCTGGGAATATTGGCGGCGGCGTTCTGGCGTACGAAAGCACAGCGCTGGTTCGTTCCGGCTGGCGCGTTCTGCGCAGCAGTCGCCATTGGCATGGGCATCTGGATGCAGCGCGGCGTCATGGAAATTCGTCTCGTCGGCTCGGCGAACAACCCCTGCGTTGTCTGTGTGCAGGACGGGCAGGCCGTCGTCTTTTTCCGGGGCGGCGAGAGCAACCTCAGTGCCGTGAACCGCTATCTGGCAGGCCGTGTGCGGCAGGAACCGGCGCTGCTCGTCGACCTGCGGGCAGACCCCAAGGCATTGAGCTTTACGGCGGGCGAGGTCGTCACCGTGCAGGAATTGGCGGGCTTTGCGACTCGCCCGGTGCTTGACGGATCGACGCTTGACCTGTATCATAATGGCAGTGCAAACCTTGCCGTGCTGGGCGTGGGGGACTGGCACATCGCCGTCGGCGCGGGCAATATCCGTTTGGCAGAGCCGGTGCATGTCGACGTGCTCTGTGCGCCGGGTACCCTGTCAGACTCGGTGCAGGCGGACACGATCCTTTACACAAACGCCGCGCCGCGCTGGCTCGATAAAGCCGAGGAGTGCGAGCTGCGCTATGGCGAGGATGAACCGGGGCTGACGCTGCGCCCCGGTTACAGCATACTATGGGAGGAGGCGCAAAAGATTGCTGTACAGTGAAAAAGAGATGGAAAAACGCCTGAAAGCCGGTTGCGGGCTTTACTGTTTTTACGCGTCGGACGAGGCGCTTGTCCATTCCGCTGCGCAGAAGGCGCTGAAATATCTGAACCAAGATGACCCGGAGACGACCGTGCTGGACGGACCGACCCCCTCGGTGGAGGAGATCGTGCTGGCTGCCGGTACGATCTCGTTCTTCGGCGGACGGCGTCTTGTGCTGATGCCGCTGATCCGCCCGTCGACCTACTCTGATAAGGACTTGCAGGAGTTGTGCGACACGCTGGCCGACACCGAGAATGCAATTTTCGTTATGACCGCACTTGTGGAGGAGCGGTACGGTAAGCTGCGCCCCGGCAAGCGGGAGCAAAAGCTGATTTCCTGCTGCGAAAAGCTCGGCTACTGCGTCCAGATCAACAAGCCCACCGGCAGCGCCTTGCAGGCAATGGCGCGAGATTGGGCGAAGGAGAGCGGCGCGTCGTTTGCGCCGGGTGCGGAAAATGCCCTGCTGATCCGCTGCGGTGAGGATCAGTTCCTTCTGCGCAACGAGGTCGAAAAGCTGGCCGCTCTGTCCGGCTACGGCGTCATCACGCCGCAGATGGTGCAGCAGCTCGGTACCGTGACGCTGGACGCCGACACCTTCGATATGGTCAAGCTCGTCACCAGCGGGCAAGCAGAAAAAGCGCAGGAAAAACTGAAAACGCTGCTGGCCTTGCAGAACGACCCCGTCATGATTACCGGCGCGCTCATCAGCAACTATCTTGATCTGTACCGCGTGCTGCTGGGGCGCCGCAGCCGCCGCAGCCTCGGCGACGTCGCCAAAGACTTCGGCTACAGCGGCAACTGGAACTACCGCCTGAATTCTACCGAGAAAACGGCCTCGCGCTTTAAGCGCGCCCAGCTGGAGCGCTGCCTGCACATTTTGCAGCAACTCGACACCGATTTGAAAAGCAGCAAGCTGGACGCTGACCTGCTGATGCAGAAGGCGCTGTGCGAGTTGGCGCTGGCCGGGAGGGCATGATGCTGAAACTGGAACAAGCCCTGTTGGTGGAGGGCAAATACGACGCCGCGCGGCTGGCAAACATCGTCGACGGCACGATTCTGACAACCGACGGCTTCCGCGTCTTCAAGGACGGCGCGCTGCAAAAGATGCTCAAGCGCATCGCCGCCGCGCAGGGGCTGATCATCCTGACCGATTCCGATGCGGCAGGGTTTAAGACCCGCCACTTTGTCACAGGGCTGGTCGGCGCGGAAAACGTGCTGCAGGCCTACGTCCCGGCCATTCACGGCAAGGAAGCCCGCAAGGCCGAGCCCGGCAAGGAGGGCTTGCTCGGCGTCGAGGGCGTGGACGATGAATTGATTGTGCAGGGGCTGACGACAGCGCTGGAAAGTAGAACTACTTGCCAGAAGCAAACCGCACAATCGCGCCCCATCACGTACACGGATTTGTACGATTGGGGCATCTCCGGCACGGCCAACAGCGCCGAAAACCGCCGGGTACTGCTGCGCTGTCTCGGTCTGCCGCCGCGCCTGAGCAAGAAAGAACTCTTGCAGGTGCTGAATACCCTCTACACCTACGATGCGCTGAACGCCGAAATTGAAAAATTGTAAAAGAACTGCCCGGAACCGATGCAAAAAACGGTTCCGGGCAGTTCTTTTATGCCATTACAATTTTTCCAGCTCCGCCATCCAAAGCGTGTTGCAGGCGTCGCTGGGCATGCGCCAGTCGCCGCGGGGGGACAGCGTGACCGAGCCGACCTTCGGCCCGTCAGGCAGACAGCTGCGCTTGAACTGCTGCGCGAAGAAACGACGGTAGAAATTCTTCAGCCACGCCAGCAGGACGTCCGGCTCATACTTGCCGTCGAACGCCGTGCGCGCGAGGTGATAAATCTTCGTCGGGCTGAAGCCGAAGCGCAGGACGTAGTAGAGGTAGAAATCGTGCAATTCATACGGTCCCACCAGCTTTTCGGTCTGCTGGGCAATCGTGCCGTCGGCGGCAGTAGGCAGCAGCTCCGGGCTGACGGGCGTGTCGAGAATATCCACCAGCACGTCCCGCAGCGTGGCGTCTCCGCAGGTGTCGGCCACATACTGCACAATGTGGCGCACCAGCGTCTTCGGCACGCCGGTGTTGACGCCGTACATGCTCATGTGGTCGCCGTTGTAGGTCGCCCAGCCCAGCGCCAGCTCGCTCAAATCGCCGGTGCCGATGACGAAGCCGCCGTTCTTGTTGGCGTAGTCCATCAGTTCCAGCGTGCGCATACGGGCTTGGCAGTTTTCAAAGGTGACGTCATACTTGTCGGCGGGCTGGCCGATGTCGGCAAAGTGGCTCTTGACGGTCTCGGTGATGTTGATCTCATCAAACGTCACGCCCAGCGCCTCACAGAGGATTTCCGCGTTCGACCGGGTACGCTTCGTTGTGCCAAAGCAGGGCATCGTCAGTGCCACGATGTCCTTGGCGTCGCGCCCCAGCACCTTGCAGGCGCGCACGGCCACCAGCAGGGCAAGGCAGCTGTCCAGCCCGCCGGAGATGCCCAGCACGCCGCACTTGGCGTGGGTGTGCTCCATCCGCTTGGCAAGCCCCTCGGCCTGAATGCGCAAAATCAGCTCGCATCGCTCGGCGCGGGTGGCAGTGTCCTGCGGCACAAACGGTGTGCGGGACACCGGGCGCGTCAGGGCAAATTCCACCGGCGGCAGCTCAAATTTCACCGTCGTATACCCGGCCGTCTGCGGCATAAAGGTCGTGTTGCGCTGGCGCTCCTGCACCATACGGCCGAGGTCAAGTTCGGTCACGGCATCCGCGCCCATGAACGGCGCAGCGTCGGCCAGCAGGCATCCGTTCTCGGCAATCAGGTTGTGCCCGGCGAATGTCATGTCGGTCGTGCTCTCACCGTGGCCGGCGTCCGCATAGAGATAGGTGCACAGCAGGCGGGCACTCTGCCCGCAGACGAGGTCGCGGCGGTAGGCGGCCTTGCCGACCGTCTCGTCGCTGGCGGACAGGTTTGCGACGACCGTCGCTCCGGCCAGCGCGTGGGCGCAGCTCGGCGGGATGGGCGCCCACAGATCCTCGCACACTTCGGCAGCCAGCACAAAGGCAGGCATCTGCTTGCAGGCAAACAGCAGGTTCGTGCCAATCAGCGTCTCCTGCCCGGCCAGCTCGATGCATTCCGGCTCGGCCATGCCAGAGATGAAATGGCGCTTCTCGTAAAATTCGCCGTAGTTGGGCAGGTGGACTTTCGGCACAAGGCCGAGCAGCTCACCATTGCACAGCACGGCCGCGCAGTTGTACAGTTTGCCGTTATGGCGCACCGGCAGGCCGACGAGGACGACGAGGTTCAGTCCCTCGCTGGCCTTTAAAATCGCAGCAAGGCCGTCCTCTGCGCCGCGCAGCAGCGTGTCCTGCAAGAACAGGTCGCTGCAGGTGTAGCCGGTCAGTGCAAACTCCGGCAGGCAGAGCAGTTGGACGTTCTTCTCGGCATATTCGTGCATGACGCCGATGATCTGGTCGGCGTTATAGGTGCAGTCGGCCACACGCAGCGCGGGGCTGGCTGCGGCGGCGCGGATAAAACCATTTTCAAAAGCGGGAAAGCTGTACTTCATGGCCAAACTTCCTTTATCATAATCTATAAAAACTATCATAGCACAGCGCGCGATTCGCCGCAAGTGCGGGTTTTATATGCAAAATATAGCTTTCAAAATGTAATATATACTTGACACAATGTAAGGCGCATGGTATAGTAAGAGCACAGCAAGAGGAAAGGAAAGAAAGGCATGGCAAAAAATCTGAAGCTGAAGGCCGCCCGCGCCGAAAAAGATATGACGCAGGCGGCGCTGGCGGCGGCGGTAGGCGTGTCCCGCCAAACCATCAACGCCATTGAAAAAGGGGAGTATAACCCCACGATCAACCTTTGCCGCAGCATCTGCAGGGTGCTGGGCAAGACGCTGGATGAGCTGTTCTGGGAGGAATGAGCGATGAATCTGAAGGAATTTTTTAAGCACGATAATCTGGACGAAATGCAAAAACAGACCCTTTTGAAGATCGAGTCCCGCGGCTTCTGTGTGCTGTGGGTGCTGCTGCTGGCGGCGCTTATCATCGAAAGTCTGCTGGGCTTTGCCCCGCGGGAGATGGCGGCGGAATGGTTTATCTTTATGCTGGGGTGCGCCTATTCGGTCATAAGTGATCTGCGTGCCGGTATCTGGGACCGTCACCTTAAACCGAATACGAAAACCAATGCGGCTGTGTCCGTTGTGGGCGGTGCTGCCGTGTTTGTATGGGGGCTTATCAAATTTGCAGAGTTTGGCGCGGGCATTGCGGTGCTGCAGGCGGTCATCATGGGAGTCTGTACCGGGGTACTGTGCTTTGCAACACTGCAGCTCATCATGAAGGCTTACAAAAAACGCCACGCAGAACTGGAAAATCCCAAGGAGGACGACGATGAAAACGAATAAAAAAGAACTGACTGTCTTTGCACTCTGTGCTTACGCAATTCCGTTTCTGATGATGCCGCTCTTATACATCTGCCTACAGAACGGGCAGGATACAAGCATTTTTGCTAACGCCCAGATGTTCTACCCGGCGGCGGGTGTCATGCTGGCCTTCCTGCTGGCGCGGCGGCCGGATACGCCCAAGCGGTTTTACATCCTGCATATCGCGGCCACTGCACTGATGCTCGTCATGAGCGTTCTGTCCGCGTTTCTGCCGCAGGAGGGTTGGCTGAATATTGCAAACTTTGTTATCATTATCGCATCGGTGCTGGGCTGGATCTTCCTGCTGACCGAGAAAAAAACAAAGCGCGAGGCCTGCGGCCTGCGCCTGCACGGCAAGCTGCTGACGGCTCTTGTCATCTGCGTCTATTTCCTTGCGGTCAAGACCGCTATGGTCTTTCTTTCGATGGCAATGCAGGGAGGCGATAGCTGGGCTGAATATCTGGCCTACTGGCGCACGCCCGCCCCGTGGATCATGGCCGTGGCGCTGGTGCCAAACTTTTTTCTCAGCTTTCTGCCGTTCTTTGGTGAGGAATACGGCTGGCGCTATTACCTGACGCCCGCCCTGCAAGGCCGCTTCGGCGCACGGCGCGGCGCACTGGCGGTAGGCGTGCTGTGGGGGCTGTGGCATTTACCGCTGAATCTTTTCTTCTACAGCCCCGACACCTCACTGCAGAGCATTGCCGCACAGCTTGTTGTCTGCGTGACGCTGGGCATTTTCTTCGCCTTCGCCTACGAAAAATGTGGCAAAAATATCTGGGTGCCCGTGCTGCTGCATTACCTCAACAACAATATGATTCTGGTCTGGACCGGTACGGCGGATATTTCAAATCAAATCATCGGCTGGACCGATGTAGCAATCAGCGCCATCATGTATGGGAGTGTATTCCTGCCGTTTCTGGCAGCAAAGTGCTACCGCAAGAATAAATAAAAAACAGGTGCAGCCCTTTAAATGGGGCGGCACCTGCTTTTTGATTGCCGTCAGACTGCAAACGCCTTGTGCAGGGCTTCGAGAGCGGCGTCCTCATCCTGCTGGCGGATGAGCAGGGAGATGTCAAGGTCGCTCGTCGTGATGAGCACGATCTCGATGCTTGCCCCGGCCAAGGCAGCTAGTGCGCGGGCGGCAACGCCGCAGCTTGTGACCATCTCCTCACCAAAGAGGTTGATCTTGCTGTACCCGCCGGAAACCAGCGGGGGATTGGTCTTGGCGGCAGCGGGCAGCGCCTTCATGACGGCGGCAAAGTTGTCATAGCTCGTCGTGAAGCTGAAATCCACCGCCGCGCCGCGCGGGGCACTCTGACAGATCATGTCTACCACAATACCGGCCTTGGCGAAAACGTCAAGATGCTCGGCGAGACTCTGTGCGCTGTACTGCGCACCGGGAAAGGTGGTGAGCATGATGTTTTGCTCGCTGCTGATTTTGCTGACACCGTACATACAAATCTTCCTTTCTGTCAATCCAACGTAATAAATTGTTCGTCGATCGCGCCGTAAAGCACGCTTTCAATGTATTCGCGGGAGAGGGTGAACACGCCGTGCGCCGCGCCCAGCTCGTCGGTGTACTGGCTGTAGGGGATGATGCGGATATTTTTATACCCGTCCTCATACTGGCTGACGACGCAGTGCAGCTTCGGGTCGCGGATGGCAATGCTCACGCTGCCGTCGGGCTGGGTCGTCTTGTCAAAGTAGACATCCAGAACTGCGCCGATGACGTTATCGGGCGAGGACTGCGCGTTGATGAAGTTGCCCAGACTGTAGACGATGAAGGTCGTATTTCCGTTTGCGCCGGTCAGCCACTCGGCGTTCTGTACCACGTGGGGGTGAGTGCCGATGATGAGGTCGACGCCCTGATCGGCCAGCCACTGCGCAGTCTCGCGCTGGAAATCGTTGATCTCGTGCGTGCCCTCTGTGCCCATGTGGGCGCTGACGATCAGTACGTCGCAGTTGGGGCGCATATCGGCGATCTGCTTTGCAATCGTCTCGTGGTCGTCGAGGTAGACAACGCCGTACTCTGCGCCGGATGGCGTCGGCAGACCGTTCGTGTGCTCGGTGTAGGAAAGATACCCGAACGTGATGCCGTTGACGGTCTGGTAGGCATAGTTGTCGTAGGTTTCGAGATTATAGAAGCCCATCGTGACGACATCGTCGGGCATGGCTGCCCAGTGCGCCATCGAGGCCTCGATGCCCGCTGCACCCTTGTCGTAGCTGTGGTTGTTGGACAGGCTGAACACCCGGAAGCCGAGGTTATACAGCGTGTCGGTGATGGAGCCGGGCGTCGAAAACATCGGGTAGCCGCTGGCGGCGAACTCGTCGTTGACGAGTGTCTCCTGATTGAGCCAGTTCACGTCGAACTGGTCGTAGTAGCCCTGCATGGCCGCGTAGGCAGCGTCAAAATCGTAATGGTCGCCGCCGCGCTCTTTTGCCTGCAGATAGATGCCGTCGTGGATGAGGTCGTCGCCGGTGGCGGAAAAGTGCACAGTCTCGACGGTGGGCGTTGGTTCCGGTGTCGGCGCGGGGGTGGCGGTCGGTTCCGGCAGGGGTGTCTCGACAACGACGGGCTGCGGGTTGACGGCTGGCAGCGTTACCGGCTCGTTGCCGATGCCCAGCAGGGCGCTGAGCAGTACACCGCCGACGCCGAGCGCGATCACCGTGCAGGCGGCGATGTCGTTGCCTCTCATTCGCATACGAGCTTACCCCGCAAAAGGTCGGTCATTGTGTAGTAGCCGGGGGTCAGGCCGTCGATGTAAAGCGCCGCCTGCACTGCGCCGTCGGCAAAGACGCCGCGGCTGCCTGCGCTGTGGCTCAGGGTTACGACCTCGTCGGGGCCGCAGAACAGCACGTCGTGCTCGCCGACGATGCCGCCGCCGCGGATGGAGCTGATGCCCAGCTCCTGTGCGCCGCGCTTCTGGCGCATCTGGGTGCGGTCGTAGACGTACTCGTACTTGCCGTCCGCCTCGGCGTTGATGGCGTCGGCAATCATCAGCGCCGTGCCGCTGGGAGCGTCGAGTTTCTTGTTGTGGTGCTTCTCGACGATCTCGATGTCGAACTCGCCACCCAAGACTTTCGTGGCCTGACGCGCCAGCTCGATGAGCACGTTGACGCCGACCGACATGTTTGCACTGCGGAAGACAGGAATCTTCGCACTGGCGGCTTCCAGCACGGCCTCGTCGTCCTTGGAAAGCCCCGTCGAGCAGATGACGCAGGGCAGGCCGTTGGCAGCGCCGTACTGCGCGGCGGCCACCGCCCCGGCGGGCGAGGAGAAATCGATGATAACGCCCTTGCAGGGCAACGCATCAAAGCCCGCATACACGGGGATCTCGCCGACCTTGCCGGCCTCGCGGTCGACACCGGCCACGACACGGCAGTCCTCGCGCGCACCGATCTTTTCGAGCAGGGCGTGCCCCATGCGGCCGTAGACACCCTGAATGATAATATCCGTCATTGTTATCGTTCCTTTCATTGAAAAAGCGAAAAAGCAAAGGCCGACCCGCGCTTGGCAGGTCGGCCGCAAAATTATTTCAGCAGGCCGAATTCCTGCATCGCATTTTCCAGCTGTGTCTGCACAACGGTGGAGGGGGCAACCAGCGGCAGACGGCAGGCACCGGCCTGCCAGCCGAGGCGGTTCATTGCCCACTTGACAGGGATGGGGTTGACGTCGGCAAACAGCGCCTTGATGAGGGGCAGCGCTTTGAGTTGCATCGACAGGCTCTCGGAAGTCTCACCCGCGAACCACTTGGCGCAGATGTCGTGGGTGTACTGCGGCGCGACGTTGGAAAGTACGCTGATCACACCCTTGCCGCCCAGCGCCAGCAGCGGCACGATCTGGTCGTCGTTGCCGGAGTAGATGTTGAGGTTGTCGCCGCAAGCCGCCGCGATCTCAGCTACTTGGCTGATGTTGCCGCTGGCTTCTTTCACAGCGTTGATGTTCGGGTGCTTGGCAAGCTCGGCCAGCGTGGCAGGCGTCAGGTTGCAGCCGGTGCGGCTGGGCACGTTGTACAGGATGCAGGGCAGATGCACGGCGTCCGCAATGGTTGTGTAGTGGGCAATCAGTCCGGCCTGACTGGTCTTGTTGTAGTAGGGCGTCACCAGCAGCAGGGCGTCGGCACCGTCGGCCTCGGCCTGTTGGGACAGCCAGACAGCGTATTTCGTATCGTTGGAGCCGGTGCCTGCAATGACGGGAACGCGCCCGGAGACCTTCTTGACCGTGTAGCGGATACAGGCGGTGTGCTCCTCGTCGGTCAGCGTCGGGGACTCGCCGGTCGTGCCGCAGATGACGATGGCGTCGGTGCTGTGGGTAATCTGATCGTCGATGATGCGGCCGAGCTCGTCATAATTGACGCTGCCATCCGCGTTCATCGGGGTGATGATAGCCACAGCGGCTCCTGTAAAAACGGGTTTCTTCATACGAATTTCTCCTTACACCAAAGCGTTGCCTTGTATCGGCTTAGTCAAAATAGCCCTTGGCGGCCAGCAACTCGGCCAGCAGGACAGCGCCGCCCGCTGCGCCGCGCAGCGTGTTGTGGGACAGGCAGACAAACTTGTAATCGTACTGGGTATCCTCGCGCAGGCGGCCGATGCTGACAGCCATGCCGTTTTCCAGCATGCGGTCGAGCTTGGGCTGCGGGCGGTCGTTCTCCTCAAAATAATGCAGGAACTGCTTCGGCGCGCTGGGCAGGTCGAGATCCTGCGCGGGGCCGTGGAACTCCTTCCATGCCTGCAGGATTTCTTCCTTGCTGGGCTTATTTTCAAAGCGCACGAACACCGCGCCCATGTGGCCGTCGGAGACAGGCACGCGCAGGCACTGGGCGGTGAAGCGGGGAGAGGTCGCGGAGACGATCTTGTCGCCCTCGATGTGACCCCACAGCTTCAGAGGCTCCTGCTCGCTCTTTTCTTCCTCGCCGCCGATGTAGGGGATGACGTTGTCGAGAATGTCGGGGAAGGTCTCAAACGTCTTGCCGGCACCGGAGATGGCCTGATAGGTGCAGACAAGCACGTCGGAGATGCCGTACTTGCGCAGGGGGTGCAGGGCGGGCACATAACTCTGCAGGCTGCAGTTGGACTTGACAGCCACAAAGCCGCGCTTCGTGCCAAGGCGCTTGCGCTGGGCGGGGATGATCTCAATGTGGTCGGCGTTGATCTCCGGCACGACCATCGGCACGTCGGGGGTGAAGCGGTGCGCGCTGTTGTTGGAGACGACCGGGCACTCGGCCTTGGCGTAGGCCTCCTCCAGCGCTTTGATCTCGTCCTTCTTCATGTTGACGGCGCAGAAGACGAAGTCGACCTTGGCGGCGACTTCCTCGACGTTGGCGGCGTCCAGCACGACCATCTTCTTGACGCTTTCGGGCATGGGGGTCTTCATCAGCCAGCGGCTGCCGATGGCCTCCTCATAAGTTTTGCCTGCGCTGCGCGCACTGGCCGCAAGGGCAACCAGATTGAACCAAGGGTGATTTTCCAGCAGCGTGATAAAGCGCTGGCCGACCATACCGGTTGCACCGATAACACCAACATTGTACTGTTTCATCCTGACTAAGACCTTCCTTTCGCGATACCCTTCCTTATATCTATGCGCCTTTCGGTGAAATTTTGCACAGATAATAAAAAAACCGGCTTGAAAACCGGCACAAAATGCAATATAATATCATATTGCATATAACACAGCGCAACACACTGTTTTGCAGTGTGACAGTCCCGCACCTGTTCGGCTGCGAGCCCAGGCAGATGCGTGCCGCGCATCCCCTTCGGCGAAGAACCCTTTCCCGGTGTCCGCCCTTGGCAGGGAATAAAGAAACCGGTACTGATGCGCTTCGCGCCTCTGTGTTTGGATTCATTATAATATTCTTGTGCATGAATGTCAAGACGATAACGCTTTAAAGTAAAAAAGGATGAAAGAATATGCTGAAAAAGGATTTCTGGTATGACCTGCCGAAGGAACTCATCGCGCAGGAACCCGCTGACCCGCGCGATGCCGCCCGCCTGATGGTGCTGAACCGCAGCAATGACTCAATCGAACACGTCGTGTTCCACGACCTGCCGAACTATCTGGAAGCGGGCGACCTGCTGGTCGTCAATAACTCGAAAGTGCTGCCCGCCCGCCTGATGGGCACAAAAGTCCCGACGGGTGCTGTCTGCGAGCTGCTGCTGCTGCGTCAGGTCAAGGGTGACACGTGGGAATGCCTTGCGCGCCCCGGAAAGCGGATGCAGCCCGGTACGAAAGTGAGCTTCGGCGACGGCAGCCTGACGGCGATGGTCGACGAGACGCTGCCCGACGGCAACAAGTATGTGACCTTCACCTATGACACCGAGACACTGTATGAGAAGCTGGACGAGTTCGGCAAGATGCCGCTGCCGCCCTACATCACGAAGCAGCTGGACGACCAGAGCCAATACCAGACCGTCTACGCGAAGGAGCTGGGCAGCGCCGCTGCGCCCACGGCCGGGCTGCACTTCACCCCGCAGCTGATGGACACGATCCGCGCGATGGGCGTCAACATTGCAGAGGTCACGCTGCACGTCGGCCTTGGCACCTTCCGCCCGGTCAACGAGGAGGAAATCGAAGACCACCAGATGCACAGCGAGTGGTACTCGGTCAGCGAGGAGACCGCGAAGCTCATCAACGACACCCGCGCCGCCGGGCACAAGGTCATTGCAGTGGGCACGACGAGCTGCCGCACGCTGGAATCTGTCTGGGATCGCTACGGCAAGATCGTACCCTGCAGCGGCAACACAAGCATCTTCATCTATCCCGGCATCGAGCTGCACGCCATCGACGGCCTGATTACCAACTTCCACCTGCCGGAAAGCACCCTCATCATGCTGATCGCCGCATTCTACGGCTACGATAAGACCATGGCAGCGTATAAGGTCGCTGTCGAGGAACGGTATAGATTCTTCAGCTTTGGCGATGCCATGATAATATTATAAAAAATAGAACTTTTCAAAAGCGCCGGGGGCAGCCTTCGGCGCTTTTGTTGTAATGGAAAGGGGTGTTGTATGGAGCAAGGCAGACTGTTCAAAATTGTGTATTACCTGCTGGACAAAGGTAAGGCGACCGCGCCGGAGTTGGCGGAAAAATTTGAGGTTTCGGTCAGGACAATCTACCGCGATTTGGACGCCATCAGCGCTGCTGGGATACCCATTTATGCTACACAGGGAAAAGGCGGCGGTATCTTTCTCATGCCGGAGTTTGTGCTGGACAGGTCGCTGTTGACGCCACAGGAAAAAGAACAGATCCTGATGGCTTTGCAGGGACTTTCCACCGCAGAAAACAGCCAAACCGACACGCTGCTTACAAAATTGGGTGGACTTTTTCGCCTGCAAAATACAAATTGGATCGAGGTCGATTTCTCCGGCTGGCACAAAAATACATCTGGCACAGACACGTTCAACCAAATCAGGAAAGCTATTTTCAGCCGCCGCAGAATCAGGTTTACCTATTTTGCGGGCGAAAGCGGCGGCACAAGCCGTACCGTTGAGCCGCTCAAACTGATTTTTAAAAGCAAAGACTGGTATTTGTACGGCTTCTGCCTTTTGCGGAACGATTTCCGTTTTTTCAAGCTGACGCGCATCAAGAACTTGGAAATTCTGTCGGAAACCTTCCTGCGCAAAGCAGAGGGTACCCCTGCGCCGCAAGCGACCGTATCAAACGAGCCGCTTCTCCCGGTAAAATTGAAATTCTCCCCGGAGGCAGCCTTTCGCGTCTATGACGAATTTACCGACGCGGTGGAAACCGACGCGCAGGGAAACCTGTATGTGACCGTCGATTTGCCCGAAAAAACGATGTTCAGCTATCTTTTGTCCTTTGGCGAAACAGTCGAAATTCTGGAACCCGACGCTTTGCGCCGCAGCATGAAACAAAGGCTGGTACACATGATGGAAAAGTATAAAACCTGACACAGGGCGTCAAGTTCCCGGAAGTATTCTAAAAGCGCAAGGAGGCGCTTTTATGAAGTACGAATGGAAAAGGCAGGAGAAGGAACTTTACGGGGCAAAAACGACGCCCGCCGCTGTGACGGTTCCGGCGCAGAATTACATCATGATAAGCGGGACGGGAAACCCGAACGATACGGATTTTTCCAGCCGTGTATCGGTGTTGTATTCCGTGGCGTATGCAGTCAAGATGGCCTACAAAAAAGCTGCAGAAGGGGAATTTGACGATTTCGCGGTTTACCCGCTGGAGGGCATCTGGCAGAAAGTCGAGGGTGACAAGCTCGTTAAAGAAAATTTGCAATATACGCTGATGATACGCCAGCCGGATTTTATCGGGGAAGACGACGTGAACGCCGCTTTGGAACGGACAAAGGTCAAAAAGCCAAACCCGCTTTTGCAAGAAGTGCAACTTGAAACCGTGCAGGGCGGAACCTGCGTGCAGATTCTGCACGTCGGCGCGTATGATGACGAGCCGGCATCGTTTGCCAAGATGGATGAGCTTGCGTGTTCCCGCGGCTTGATACGTGCGGAAACCTGCCACCGGGAAATCTACCTGAACAACGCCAGCCGCACAAAGAAAAGCAGGCTCAAAACCATTTTGCGCTATGCAGTAAAATAATTCTGCGGCGAGGTGGCGTGTGTGCTGATTTGCAGTTGACGAATCACAGATTATCTTTTATAATATTGATTTAGGCGGTGCAGGGAAAAATCCCTCTGCGCCGCCTTTTTCGGGACATGTAATTTGAAAATGGAGATAGAATCTATGCCTTACCGCCTTATCAAACAGGAGGGGGCTGCGCGCCGCGGTGAATTTACCACGGTACACGGCACTGTCCAGACCCCCGCGTTCCAGAACGTCGCCACGGCGGCGGCCATCAAGGGCGGGCTGTCTGCGCTCGACCTCAAGGACATCCGCGCACAGGTCATGCTGTGCAACACCTACCATCTGCACCTGCGTCCGGGCGACAAGCTCGTGGCCGAGATGGGCGGTCTGCACAAGTTTACGAAGTGGGACGGTCCCATCCTGACCGACAGCGGCGGGTTTCAGGTGTTCAGCCTTGCCAAGCTGCGCCACATCACCGAGGAGGGCGTGACCTTCAACTCTCATCTGGACGGTCACCGTATCTTTATGGGCCCGGAGCAGAGCATGCAGATTCAGGCTAATCTGGGCTCCACCATTGCCATGGCCTTTGACGAGTGTGTCGAAAACCCCGCCACCTACGAGTACGCCAAAAACAGCTGCGCCCGCACGGCGCGCTGGCTGCTGCGCTGCAAGGCGGAGATGAACCGTCTGAAGCATGAAGAAAAGGCAGTCAACCCGGATCAGCTGTTGTTCGGCATCAATCAAGGCTGCACGTTTGAAGACCTGCGCGTCGAGCACATGAAGCAAATCGCTGAGTACGATCTGGACGGCTACGCCATCGGCGGTCTGGCCGTCGGTGAGCCTGCCGAGGTCATGTACGACATCATCTCTGCCGTCGAGCCGTTTGCGCCGAAGAATAAGATCCGCTACCTGATGGGCGTTGGCACCCCCGGCAACATCATCGAGGGCGTCTACCGCGGCGTTGACCTGTTCGACTGCGTCATGCCCAGCCGCAACGCACGCCACGGCCACCTGTTCACGTGGGATGGCGTCATCAACATCAAGAACCTGAAATACGAGCGCGACGAGTCGCCCATCGATCCGCACTGCGATTGCCCGGTCTGCCGCAACTTCTCCCGCGCATACATCCGCCACCTGCAGAAGGCGGACGAGCTGCTGGGTATGCGGCTGGCCGTCATGCACAACCTGTATTTCTACAACAACCTGATGGAGCGCATCCGCGAGGCACTGGACAACGGCACCTTCCAGCAGTTCCACGACACCTATGTGCATAAACTTGACACCCGCATCTGATTTTTTGGACAAAACGCTTGCACAATACGCATGGATTCGATATAATAGAAGAAATCGTTATTTTTAAGGAGTATACTTGCTATGATCCAGTTTCTGAATGCTTCCACCGGCACGGCTTCCACGGCTGAAATGTTGCTCAGCTTCCTGCCGATGATCCTCATCATCGTTTTCATGATCGTTCTGATCTACCTGCCGCAGAAGCGTCAGGACAAGAAGGATGCAGAGATGCGCAGCTCTATCGAGATTGGCGATAAGGTCACGACCATCGGCGGCATCGTCGGCATCGTCTGCGCCATTGCGGACAAGGATGATACTCTCGTCATTGAGACCGGCAGCGACCGCACGAAGATCCGCTTCCGCCGCAGCGCTATCTCTGCTGTGGAGAAGCTGGACGCCGGCAAGGACAGCAAGGCTGCCCCCGCCAAGAAGTAATTGACATAAAAACCACGCCCCCTTGCATAGTGTTGACTGTGCAAGGGGGCGTTTTGTTATGAGTGGGAAAAATCTGCGCAGACCGAAATCAAGCGGAAAAAACCCGCCAGCAGCGGCCTTGTTGTTGGCCTTTGGCTGTGGGGTGGGGGCGTGTATTCTATTGTTGGCACTGGCGGCACTGCTGTTGACGCATACCGGCCTGCCATTGACGGCAGTGCGACCGATGGCGTGTCTTGCAGCGGCAATCAGCGCGGCAGTCTCGGCGCGGGTGCTGGCGGGCAGGCTGAAGCAAAAGCTGCTGCTGTGCGGATTGGGGTGCGGCGCGTTCTATACGATCTGCCTGCTGGCGGCGACGCTATTGGCAAACGGTGAGATCGATTGGCGCGGCAATGCAATGCTGTCGCTGGCGCTGCTTCTCGGCGGTGTGCTTGGCGGCGCGGTGTCAGCACTGCGGGAGGGTCGCTGATGCGGGCGGCACAGACGATACGCCGTCCGGCGCTGCTGGCACCGCGTCGGCACGCAGCTGAAACACCGCGGCGGGAACGTGCCTTGTCATCGCCGCAGACGCTGCCGCGCATGGGCTGTGCGGCGGCATTTTTTGCGGGGTATCTGCCCGGTATTTGGCTGGGGCGGGGCGGCTCGGCGCTGGGGCAGCAGCTGGCGGCGTACTACACAAAAAGCCCCGATGGGACTGCCTTTGCGGCAGCCTTCGGGGCAAAATTTGCGGTGTGTTTTTTGCAGCTCAGTGTGGTGCTGCTCTGTGGTTTCTGCGTGTGGGGTATCGGGCTGCTGGCAGCATTTTTTGTGGCGCGCGGGGCGTTTCTGGGCTTCTGCGCGGCGTCCGTTACGGTGGAAAACGGCGCGGCGGGACTGGTGCAATATCGCGCCGCCACGATGATTTCGGACGTTGCGGCGCTGCTGCTGTGCCTGTGGCTGGCATATTGGGCAGCGCAGCTGGCAGCGGAACTGTTCCGTGCAGCGTGCGGCCGTGCGACACGTCAGACGCCCGGCACAGCGCGGCGGCTGGTAGTGCGGTATGCGGCAGCGCTGGCAGTATCAGCGGTTTTCAGTGCTGTTGGCGTCTTGCTCGTCGTTGCCGCCGGCAAGGTCTGGCGCTGACTTATGGGGCTCAATATACTGCTGCGATGCCAGCGGGGAGGACGCCACAGCCTGCCGCAGCTGCTCGCGGTTGATGTGGGTGTAGATCTGGGTCGTGGAGACGTTCTCGTGCCCCAGAATTTCCTTTAGCGCCAACATGTCGACGCCGCCCTGATACATAAGCGTGGCGGCGGTGTGGCGCAGCTTGTGCGGCGAAAAACCGCGCCCGCTCAGACCCGCACTTTGCAGGCAGCGTGCGACGATCTGCTCGACCCGGCGCGCAGAAAGCCGTTTGCCTGTGCGCTTCGAAACGAAAAGCGCGTCCTTGTCGGCGAGGTTCGGCAGGGAAGCGCGCGCCTTTTTATAGCGTTGCAAGGCATCCAAGCAGGCGTCGTTCAGGTAGACGAGGCGTTCTTTATTGCCCTTGCCGATGATGCGGATCGTGTCGTCGCGGAAGTCGCCGAGGTCGATGGTGACAAGCTCGGCCAACCGCATGCCACAGTTCAAAAATAGCGTTATGATGCAGAAATCACGCTCGTAAAAATCGCTTTGTATATTTTTTAACAATTCGATGGCTTCGTCCTGAGTCAGGTACTTGGGCAGTGCTTTCTGTGGACTGCCAAGGCTGATGTTTTCGGTCGGGTTGACCGTCAGCTTGTTGACCTGTGTGTGCATATAGTGGAAAAAGCCTTTCAGGGCGCTCAGCTTGCGGGCGCGCGCCTTTGCGCCGTTGTCGGCGTTGCGGGCGTAGTCGAGGTAGCTGAAAATGTCCCGCTTGGTGATGGTCTTGATGTCCTCGGTCGTGATGCCGGTCAGCACGATGCTTTCGGGCACGTCGGAGGCGTCCGCGCGATCCCACTGAACCATCATGAAGCGGAAGAATCCGCGCAGGTCGAGATAGTAGCCGTTGACGGTGCGCGGGGAACGCAGTTTTACAAAGTCGAGATAATGCAGGTATTCAATTACATCGTCGGGAATGTCCAGATACGGCGCGTGACGCGCTGGGTGGACGACATCAATATAACTGCTCACAGATAGACCCTCGATCCCAGCATAATTTTTGCCAGAGTTGCGCACGAACGCCGCTTCGGCTTTTTTATTGTAGCACAGCAGGCAGGTAAACGTCAATTTCACAAACTTATAAGAAACGCGCACCGTTATCCATATTACAAACTGTAGCAATTATGCAAAAGATGAATATCCATACAGAGCAAGAAAAAAACAGACAGAAGGAGAGGCGTATACGGTTTGTAAAACCAATATATACTATTTCGCTAAATCAAAGTTTAGCGAAATATAGGGAAGGTGAAATGCCTCTCAGGGCAAATCCTGAGCGCTAACCGTCTGAGAGATTCCAAGCCTGTCATATACGACTCTACATGGCCATAATCCCAAAAAGCGCACCCGCAGGAATGCGAGTTCCTGCGGGTGCGCTTTTTTTCGTAATACGAAATCAATTTATCGATTGACAGACTGCGCCATCTTGTGATACGTGTGCCGCTCACCGCGAATGGCAATCGAGTACGCCATGATATTCTGCGGCAATGCCATACCCGGTACACCGGTGTCGCCGATGTGGTGAATGTCCGCACCGGCCATCTTGCACATCAGTGCGATCTGGCGGATCGTTGAGACGTCCGCACCTTCCTGCGATGTACCGATGGACGTCAGCGCGAGCTTGCCGTGGCTGTGCACCGCTTCAATCAGGCGGTGTGCATATTCCTGCGTGATGCCGGGCACGGTGCCGGGTGCGGGCAGCAAAATAATGTCCGCACCTGCGTTGATAAACGCCTCGGCGTCGGCGGGCGTCATGATCTTCTCCCCGCCTTCCCCTGCTACGCCGGAGGCGTGCATCTTGCCGGCAGCCAGCATGACGCGGTCGCCGACGGCAGCCGCGATTTCTTTCAGCGATGCAACGATCAATTCATTGCTGACGCCGTTGCCGGGGTTGCCGGTCAGCACAATCAGATCGACGCCCATGTCGGCAGCGCGGCAGGCGTTTTCTACCGTGGCAAGACGGCCACTGCTCATCTTCCATAACGTACCATCGTTGCTTTTTGTGGCCTGCGGGTTGCAGGGCTCCAAATTGATGCCTACAACGCGGCCGGTCAGCCGCTTGAGCTCCCGCACCGTCTCGAATTCCGGGACTTTCGGCAGCGCATTGATGACCGGGTGCTGCACGTCGAACATATTCAAAAGCAGAATATCCGCGCTCAAGCTCGCGGCGTACTCGGCGTTCGTCACATCCACCAGCAGCGGCGGCGTCAGGCCGATGGTTTCACAGGCCAGCACACGGCCTTCGCTGCCCGCGATGGCGTCCAGCAGGTCGGTTTTTGTGTAGGCGGCCAGCTCGCTGGGCGTGCAGTCCAACAGGCGCTTTACGCTCATTCGTCACTATCCTCCTCAATCACGCGGCCGATGCCCTTGCGGTAGAACGGATCGCTGCCGCGCATACCCTGCTGTCCCAGCGGCGAGATGGAGGTCGTGATGTTCAGATCCATCTTTTTTTCGCGGCTGGCCAGATACGGGCGGGCGGCCTGTGCCACAGCGGCAAACAGCTTATCGTCCTTGGGACCGTCCAGCACCAGCAGATAGCTGCGCGCCTCGCCGTTGACGATCATGACCTGCAGATAGGCTGATCCAACGCCGGGGGCGTCCGCCAGCACGGCGCAGACCGGGTCGATCATCGCGTCGGGCAGTACGCTCGGCTCGATGAGGGTGACATTGTCTCCGGGATGGATGCGGTGCGCCTCCTGCTGCGCCTTCTGCTCGGCGATTTTTTCGGCGAGCTTCTTGGCAACTTCGTCCTTCTGCTTCTTGACGGACTCGATCAGCGGGCGCTCCAGACGCAGGCTGTTGTCGCCGGGGTTCAGGACAAGGCCGGAGGCGTCGGGGTTCTTCGCAATCATATTGGCATAGTCGTCAAAGCGCAGCAGGATGATTTGCTGCGCGGCGCGGGGCTGCTTGGCCTGCCACTCGTGCACGGCGTCCCAATCGCTGAAGCCCAGATAGTAGTGCTTTCCCTCCGGGCTGTTTACCATCACAAGGCTGATTTTGGTGTTCTTGGGCAGCTGCACGCGGCCGTCCGGACCGGGTTGCGGCGCGGGCTGACCCTGCAAGTCGAACACGGCGGGTGCCAGCAGCGGCGAGCGCACGAGTTCGTTTAGGATGTCGTTCAGGTTTTTGGGGCTGTTTTCCTCTTTGAAGGCGGCGATGGTCGCCTTGACCTTCGGGTTGAAGGCGGGTGTCTTCGGTTGCTTCTGTTCGTTCTGTTCAGGCATGGGTTCGTTCCTCACTTTAATTTTATTGCGTTGATGGCCTCCCGCAGGTAGGACACGCCCACCAGCTTCAAGCCGGGAAATTGCGAAGGTTCAATCATTTTTAGGTTGTGCTTAGGGACAATGGCCGTGTCGAAGCCGACGCGCTGCGCCTCACGCAGGCGTGTTTCCAGATGGGTCACACTGCGAACCTCGCCGCCGAGGCCGACCTCGCCGATGGCGATGGTCTTTTCCCCCACCGGCAAATCGAGCAGACTGGACGCCAGCGCGATGCAGACCGGCAGGTCGCAGGCTGTCTCGTCCAGCTTCAGGCCGCCGATGATATTGACATAAACGTCCTGATTGTAGAAGGCGTACCCTGCGCGCTTTTCCAGTACGGCCAGCAGCAGGTACATGCGGTTGTAGTCAAAGCCGCTGGCTGTGCGCCGCGGGCTGGGAAAGCTCGTCTTCGTTGCCAGCGCCTGAATCTCGCTCAGTACCGGGCGGGTGCCCTCCATGACGCAGGCCACACAGGTGCCGCTGATGCCAAGGGGGCGGCCTTCCAGCATGACCTGCGACGGGTTCTCGATTTGGGCAAGCCCGCGCCCCGTCATGTCGAACATGCCGATCTCATTTGTCGAGCCGTAGCGGTTTTTCACAGCGCGCAGCACGCGGTACGGCAGCGTTTTGTCGCCCTCGAAATAGAGTACCGTGTCGACGATATGCTCCATGACCTTGGGGCCTGCGATCGCGCCGTCCTTGTTGACGTGGCCGACGATGAAGGTCGGAATCTCCAGCGTTTTTGCTACATTTAAAAAGCGCGCGGAGCTTTCCTTGACCTGACTCACTGTGCCGGACGACGACGAGATGTCAGCGCAGCGCATCGTCTGGATCGAATCGATGACGACCAAATCGGGCTTCATAGACTCGATCAGGCCGCAAATCTCATCGACGTCACTTTCGGCGACGAGGGAAATATTGTCCTCCGGCACGTTGAGACGCACGGCGCGCAGCTTGATCTGGCGCACCGATTCCTCGCCCGTGACGTAGAGCACGTTTTTTGTCTTGCTGACTTCGCCGCAGAGCTGCAACAAAATTGTCGACTTGCCGATGCCCGGCTCGCCGCCGATGAGCGTCACACTGCCGATGACGATGCCGCCGCCCAATACGCGGTCAAGCTCGCTGATGCCGGTGACGATGCGGCTTTTTTCCTCGGTAGTGCTGATGTTTTTCAGCTTTTGCGGCACAAGGCTCGTCTGCCCCGTGACGCGCGGCACGGCGGCTGCCCGACCGGAGGACGTCTTGGCGGGCTCGGCCACGACGTCCTCGGTCATGGTGTTCCACGCGCCGCAGGACGGGCAGCGCCCCAGCCAGCGGGGGCTTGTCTCGCCGCACTGGGTGCAGACGTAGATGGTTTTCAGTTTATCTTTGGGCATGGATGCCTCCCTGACAAAGCTATACTCTATCTATTATAGCCCAAAACCCGCGCGGGGGCAAGTATGCACCATAGAAAAACATTTGTGCTGCTCATAAAAACTTTTCCCTTGCTATTTTTTGAACAATGTGTTAAGGTTATAAAAATGCTTGTCGATTTTTGACGATAAAGCATAAAATCGGAAAAGGTGTGATGTTATGGCTTTCAACGTGAACACGCCGATCCTATTCGTACTGGTCGGTATCATTGTGGCGTTCGTGCTGGCGCAGTCAGCGTTTTTTCTGTGGTGTGCGGTGAAGCGCGCCAAGGAGATCGGCCTGCCGCAGGAGACAATCCGCAAAACGATCTCGGCGGCGGCCATCTTCACGATCGCGCCCGCAGTAGCAATTCTTGTGGGCGTTATCTCGCTGAGCAAGAGCCTCGGCGTTGCGCTGCCGTGGCTGCGCCTGTCGGTCGTGGGTTCCCTGACCTACGAGACGGTGGCGGCGGGAACGTCCCTGACGGAGCTGGGGCTGGACACCAACACCCCCATCCCCACGGCGTCGGACTACGTCACGGTGGCCGCCGTCATGACGGTGGGCATCATGATCGGACTGATCCTCGTACCCCTGCTGACGAAGAAGATTCAGGGCGGCATGATGAAGCTGGGAGAGCGCGATCGCCGCTGGGCGGACATTTTTAATAACGCGATGTTCTTGGGCATGATCAGCGCCTTTCTCGGCTATGTGTTCAGCGACGTGATGAACCTGACCCACGGTGACTTTACGGGGCTGATTCCGGTGCTTGTCATGCTGACGTCGGCGGCTGTTATGGTCGTCTGCGGTGTCGCGGCCATGCGCACGAAGAAGCGCTGGATCCAAGATTACGCTCTGCCCATCAGCATGCTGTGCGGCATGGCGGCGGCCATCCCCCTGACGAACTGGCTGAGCTGAAAGGAGCGCTGAAAATGGAAAAAACGGTTTTGGAACAGAGGGAAACCTATCTTGACAGCGTCCACCGCTGGGGACGCATCTGGGGCTTTACCTTACTGGCGCTGATCGTGGCATACCCGATCGCGGTGTCGATGATCTTCCACGCGCAGGTTAACTGGGCAGCCTTTGCGAAGGGCTTTATCGCCATCGGCCCGATGTATTGGGCGGTGGGTGTTGTGGAAATTTTCACCTATGTGCCGATGCTCGGCGCGGGCGGCAGCTATCTGTCGTTTGTGACGGGCAATATCTCGAACCTCAAGCTTCCCTGCGCACTTGACGCTATGGAGCGCGCCGGGGTCAAATCCAATAGTGAGGAGGGCGAGATCATCTCCACCATCGCCATCGCGGTATCCAGCATCGTGACGACCCTTATCATTCTGGTGGGTGTCGTGCTCATCATCCCGCTGACGCCGCTGCTGTCCTCCCCTGTGCTGGCGCCTGCATTCTCGCAGATCCTGCCCGCGCTGTTCGGCGGTCTGGCGGTCGTGTTCATCTCGAAGAACGCTAAGCTGTCCGTCGCGCCTGTGTTGCTCATGCTGGTGCTGTTTATCTTTGTCCCGGCGCTCAACGCGTCCACGGTGGGCATCATGGTGCCGGTCGGCGTCATTTTCAGCCTTGTTGTGGCGCGCATTCTCTACAAAAAGGGTTTGGTATAAAACCAAAGGAGGAATAGAAAATGTTCGTTTTATGGTTGATTCTGGCCGCCATAGTCGCGCTGGCGGCGGTCGTGCTGGTGCGCACGGCGCGCTTTGCCCCCGGTGCTGCGCCCGCTGTGCCGCAAGGCGAGGAGACCATCGACCGCGATAAGGCCGTCGAAAATCTGCGCACCCTGATCCGCTGCCGCACCGTCTCCAACACAAATCACGAGTTGGAGGACGATGCCGAGTTTGAAAAGCTCATCAACACCCTGCCGACGCTCTACCCGAACGTCTTCAAGACCTGCAAGTTTGAGCGGCTGGAAGATCGCGGCCTGCTCTTTACCTGGGTGGGCAAGGCGCACGATGAGCCCACTGTCCTGATGGCGCACTACGACGTCGTCGACGTCGACGAGGCAGGCTGGAAGAAGCCGCCCTTTGAGGGTGTTCTGGAGGATGGTGTGCTCTGGGGGCGCGGCGCGCTGGATACGAAAGTCACCTTCAACGGCGTGCTGACCGCTGCCGACAAGCTCATCGGCGAGGGCTATGTCCCCGCGCAGGACATCTACTTTGCGTTCAGCGGCGGCGAAGAGGTCAACGGCCTCGGCGCGGTGCATATCGTCGATTGGTTTGAAACCAACCGCATCACCCCGGCGCTCGTCGTGGACGAGGGCGGCGCGGTCGTCGAGGACGTGTTCCCCGGCGTCAAGCAGCCCTGCGGCCTGATCGGCATTGCCGAGAAGGGTATGCTGAACGTTGAGTATAAGGTCAAGTCCGGCGGCGGCCACGCCAGCGCACCGAAACCCCACAGCCCGCTGGTCGCGCTGAGCGAGGCCTGCACCAAGATCGAGAGCCATCCCTTCAAGGCGCATGTAACGAAGCCGGTGGCCGAGATGTTCGACACGCTGGGGCGCTACTCCAACTTTACTTACCGCATGATCTTTGCGAACCTCTGGCTGTTCGGCGGCGTGCTGGACTCCATCTGCAAAAAGAGCGGCGGCGAGCTGAACGCCCTGATGCGCACGACGGTGGCCTTCACGCAGGCCAAGGGCAGCGCAGGCCGCAACGTTATCCCGCCGGAGGCAACGCTCATCAGCAACCTACGCCTGAACCCGGAGGACACGATGGACAGTGCCCTTGCCTACTTAAAAGAAACCATCAATGATCCTGCCGTTGAGATCATGAAGCTGGAGGGCATGAACCCCAGTCGCATCAGCGAGACGAACTGCCCTGCATGGGATAAGGTCGCCAGCGCCGTGGCAGGCACCTGGAAAGGCTGCCTCGTCTCGCCGTACCTGATGGTGCAGTGTTCGGACAGCCGCCACTATGGCCGCATCAGCGACCACGTGTACCGGTTCTCAGCCATGGATCTGACCGCCGAGGAACGCGGCACGCTGCACGGCAACAACGAGCGTATCCGCGTAGAGACCGTTGGCCGCGCTGTGGAGTTCTATGTCCGTTTGATGCGGCAGTGCTGAAAAATAGGTATTAAAAAGAGGTGCAGCTCGTTTGAAGAGTTGCACCTTTTTGTGGATTGCAATCCAAAATCCGTGGGGGGCGGCGTCCTCGATGTCCCCGACGCACAAATTGGAATTTTCAAATTAGTCTTTGCAAATAACCTTTGAACCTTCACCATCAATTACAATTCCCTGACGGTTGTTAATTGGGCATAGATTCAAATCCGAAAATTCAGTCATTATTTTCTCGGTAACTTTCTTAAATGGTGCTGTAAGATAATGCGGAAGAACATAGAAATCAAGCAAATCAAGCCCTGCATCATCTTCTTGTGAGTAGTCCTCCGGCTTTTCATCCATTTGTTCAATATATTGGATAGTTG
>CAKSUQ010000009.1 GCA_934502625.1 uncultured Gemmiger sp. | reverse complement strand
ATATATCACATCCGCATCTTCAAAAACGGACTGTATCGTTAAATAAGCCTCCGTTGAAATATCAATTTCCGTTACGGTTGCTCCCAGTTTATTGAATAGCTTTCGAGCCGAGCCGACATAACCGGTATAGCCTTCACGCAGCGAAGCTGTGGGAATAAATGCGACTTTCTTGTTATCAATTTCTTCTTTTATCAAACTTCCTACACTTGAAAAGTGCGAACATAAAAACAGTTTCATCCATATCCTCCTTAATAAATTTTAATTTGTTCCAGTATACCATACAAAAATCCTCCTGTCCAACACCGTTTGTGGTGTGGGCGGGAGGATTGCGGCTTTGTATTTATGTGTTGAAACTACTGTGAAGCAACTTTGCTTTACAGCGTGACCTTGTGATAAACCTTCTTGCCCTTCTTGATGACAACGCCCTTGTTCAGCGCGTCAACGGTCAGAACAGCCTTCGGGTCGGTGATCTTCTCGCCGTCGACGAGGACGCCGCCCTGCTGGACAAGCTGGCGGGCCTCACGGTTGGAGCCGCACAGCCCCGCAGCGACCATGGCGGCCAGCAGGCCGACAGCGCCGTCCTTGACAAGCGCCGCGTCCAGCTGAGTAGCGGGCATATTCTCGTGGTCGGCGGCACCGCTGAACAGGCCGCGTGCAGTGGCTTGCGCCTTCTCGGCCTCATCCTCGCCGTGCACCATCTTCGTCAGCTCGTAGGCGAGGATCTCCTTGGCCTTGTTCAGCTGCTCGCCCTCCCAGTGATCCATCTCATCAATCTGCTCCAGCGGCAGGAAGGTCAGCATGCGGATGCACTTCAGCACATCTGCGTCGCCGACGTTGCGCCAGTACTGGTAGAACTCGAAGGGGCTCGTCTTGTTGGGGTCAAGCCAGACGGCATTGCCGGCGGTCTTGCCCATCTTCTTGCCCTGAGAGTCGGTCAGCAGCGTGATAGTCATCGCGTAGGCGTCCTTGCCCAGCTTGCGGCGGATCAGCTCGGTGCCGCCCAGCATGTTGCTCCACTGGTCGTCGCCGCCGAACTCCATGTTGCAGCCGTAATTCTGGAACAGGTGGTAGAAGTCGTAGCTCTGCATGATCATGTAGTTGAATTCGAGGAACGACAGACCCTTCTCCATGCGCTGTTTGTAGCACTCGGCGCGCAGCATGTTGTTCACGCTGAAGCAGGGGCCGACCTCGCGCAGCAGCTCGATGTAATTGAGGTTCAGCAGCCAGTCAGCGTTGTTCAGCATCATGGCCTTGCCGTCGCCGAACTCGATAAAGCGCTCCATCTGGCGCTTGAAGCACTCGGCGTTGTGGTCGATGTCCTCTTTCGTCAGCATCTTGCGCATATCGGTACGGCCGGACGGGTCGCCAATCATCGTCGTGCCGCCGCCAATCAGGGCGATGGGGCGGTTGCCGGCCTGCTGCAGACGCTTCATCAGGGTCAGCGCCATAAAGTGACCTGCGGTCAGGCTATCAGCCGTGCAGTCAAAGCCGATGTAGAACGTGGCCTTGCCGTTGTTGATGACTTCCTTGATCTCTTCCTCGTCCGTCACCTGCGCGATGAGGCCGCGCGCTTTCAGTTCGTCGTAAATCGTCATGGAATTTACCTCCCGTTTGTTGCGGCAAGGGCAAAAATAAAAGCCCCTGCCAAATGTAAATTTGGCAGAGGGCGAAATTTCGCGGTACCACCTCTGTTTGCCCGCCCCTCGCGGCGGCGAGCCTTCGCGGGTGCGGCAGACAAAGGGCTGCGTACACCCAAGCGCTGTAACGTGCGCACACGGCACAACCTACTGACCGAAAACGGCGTTCAGCCTGCTGCTCCGGGCTGTATTCGCCGTCTGCCCTGCTGACCCCTCGCACCGACCGGGGCTTCTCTGTAGCGTAAGCAGACGGGTACTGGTTCCCATCACTGCATTTGACGAAACCTACTGTATCATATTCTGGGCGGGTTGTCAAGGGGCGGGCGCATATGGAATGCGCCCCTACGACCCGCGCAATGAGGCGGCGGTTACTTCGACTTCTCGATCAACTCTCTCGCGCTGGCAAGGCTCAATTCGCTGACCTTGTCGCCGGAGATCATCCGCGCCAATACCTCGACGCGGCCATCCATATCAAGGGTGTGAATTTCCGTGAAGGTGCGGTCATTGCGGACATTTTTCTGAATCAACAGCTGATTGTCCGCAAAGGCGGCCACCTGCGGCGTGTGGGTGATGCAAAGCACCTGATGCCCCTTCGCCGTCTGGTGCAGCAGCTGCCCAATGCGCCCTGCCGCCAGACCCGACACGCCGGTGTCGATCTCGTCGTAGATGACGGTGGGCAGCGCGTCGCGGTCGGCCAGTGCGCTCTTGAACGCCAGCATAATGCGGGAAAGCTCGCCGCCGGAGGCAATTTTCGCCAGCGGCTTCGGCTCCTCGCCGGGGTTTGTCGAAATCAAGAACTCCACGGTATCCTGCCCGTGGGAGGCCAGCGGCCCGCGCGCGTGCTTCAGCGCAAAACGGATGCCCGGCATATTCAAAAATTCCAGTGCGGCCTTCATCTCTTTGTTCATGGCAGCAAAGCCCTTCAGGCGGCTCTGGGTCAGCTTCTCAGCGGCCTGCTTCGCGTCGGCGTACAGCGTCTGCATCTGCGCTTTCAGCTCGGCAATTTTTTGCCCCGACGACTGGAATGTTTCCAGCTCGGCGGCGGCAGCCTCGCGCCGCTCCAGCAGCTCGTCGACCTCCATGCCGAACTTCTGCTTGATGCGGTAGATCGTGTCCAGCCGCGATTCGATCTGATCGAGTTCCCCGGCGTCGAAGCCGTAGGCATCCAGCCGGTCGGCCAGATCGGTCGCCAACTCACGTGCACTGTAGTACAGGTCGTTCAGCCGCTCGGACAAAGGCGACAGCGTCTCGTCCAAACGGGCACTGTTCTGCAGCCCGTCCACCGCGCCGCCCAGTAGGTCAGCCGCGCCGGACTGCTCGCCGTCCTCATCGCCCGCCAGCGCCAGATGTGCGGCGGTGATGCCCTCCAGAATGCTCTGCGCGTGGGTGATGACGTTCTTGCGCTCCTGCAGCGTTTTTTCCTCGCCGGGCTGCAAAGCAGCGGCGTCGATGGCGTTGATTTCGGCGGTCAGTGCCTCAATACGGCGCTGCTTGTCGGCCTCGTTTGCGTTCAGCGCGTCCAGCTGGCGCTTGACCGCAACCAGCGCACGGTAGCGGCGGTAATAGTCGGCAAACAGCGCACGGTTCTGGGCGTACTGGTCGAGCAGCCCCAGATGCAGCGCCGGGTTCGTCAGGCTTTGGCTGTCGTGCTGGCCGTGGATCGAGAGCAGCCCCGCCGAAATATCCCGCACGACCGCCGCTGTGGCGGGCATGCCGTTCACGCGGCAGCTGCCCTTGCCCTCGGCGTTGATCTCGCGGTACAAAAGCAGGTCGTCGCTGACCTCGTAGCCGCACTTTTCCAGCTGCTTTTTGACCGAGTCGGGGATGTCCTCAAATGTTGCCCAGATGCAAGCCTTCTGCGCACCGCTGCGCACCAATTCGCGCGAGGTGCGGTTGCCGAGGATGGCATTGATGGAATCGATGAGGATGGATTTGCCTGCGCCGGTCTCGCCTGTCAGCACGTTAAAGCCGGGGGTAAAATGCACCTCGGCTTTTTCGATAACGGCGACATTTTCGATTTTCAGGTTTGCCAGCATAGTCCGGCTCCTCCAGTCGTTTGGTTTTGCATTACCCGCGGCGGGTGTACTGCTGCAGCTGCTTGCAGATGGCGGCGGCGTCCTCTTCGCTGCGCATCAGGATAAAGAAGGTGTCGTCGCCGGACAGCGTGCCCACCACATTGTCCCACTGCTTCGCGTCGAAAACCTCGCACGCGGCGTTCGCCATGCCGGAAAAGCACTTTACCAGCACCATATGCCCGGCGAAATCCACCTTGAGCACCGACTCACGGAAAATCATTTCAAACCGGCTGGGCGAATGCGTCACCTTGCCGGAGGCTGCGGCGGGCACATAGCGGTACCGCCCGTCGGCGGCGGCCGTCTTGACAAGCTGCAGTTCGCGGATGTCGCGGGACACGGTGGCCTGCGTGACGTCGAAGCCCTCCTCCCGCAGATGCGCCAGCAGATCCTCCTGCCGGTCGATGGGGTGCTGCTCGATCAGATCGAGAATCGCCTGATGGCGTGCACTTTTCACAGGGATCATCTCCTCATCAATTTATTTTCAATGGCATGAAACTGCTCGGAATCATCAAAAGAAATCAACTGCAAATGCCGGGCGCTGCCGCTCACATACAGGCTCTCGCCGGGCAGCAAATCACATTGGGCGCTGCTGTCGGCGCTGGCGTAGGAGCTGTCGCGGTTCTCGGCGTCAGCAATGATCTGCAAGCGCCGGTTTGCGGCAAAGACGAGCGGCGCGACATGTACGTTGTGGGCGCAGACAGGTGTCAGCACCATGACATCGGCAGCGGCATCCAGAATGGGGCCGCCCGCCGAGAAGGAATACGCCGTCGACCCGGTGGGCGTGGCTAAGATCATGCCGTCGCTGCGGTAGCTGCCAACGAACGCGCCGTCGCAGTACACTTTATAGTCCATTGGGTGCAGCCGCGTCTGGCCGAACAGCGCAATGTCGTTGATGGCGTCGGCCTGCCATCGCTGCGCGGGCGCTTCGGCGTGGAGCAGCCCGCGCTGCACGACGGCAAACTCCCCCGCCGCCAGCCGTTTCAGCTTGGCGGCAAGCTCGTCCACCTCGCAGGTGGCAAGGAACCCCGTGCGGCCAAGATTCACCCCCAGCACCGGCTTGCCGTGCGCTATGCAGGACAGTCCTGCGCGCAGCAGCGTGCCGTCACCGCCGATCGTTACGACCTGATCGGCGGTGCGGTAGGCGGCATCCTCCGGAAGAAACTGCACGCCGTACAGCCCTGCCTGCCCGGCGAAGGGCTGCGGCATCAGGACGGCGACGCCCAGCCCGACCAGCACGGCAGCGGTCTGCCGTGTGACGGCAAGCCCGGCGTCCTTCGTCGGATTGGGGATCAGTAAGACCGACATGGCGATTGGTTCCTTTCTTACAAAATCAGTGGAGATTCGGCGCTTTGTCCAGCGTCTCGTGGGAAGCTGCGACGACCTTCTCAATCAGCCCTTCGGACAGCGGCTGCGGTGTGTCACAGTGCTGGACGTACATCAGGTATTCGATGTTGCCCTCCGGCCCCTTGATGGGCGAAAAGTCCAGCCCGGCGGGGGTGAAATGGTTTGCCATCGCATAGCCCTCGGCCATTTTCAGCACCTCGCGGTGGGTGGAGGGGTCGCGCACGACGCCCTTCTTGCCGACCTTCTCGCGGCCTGCCTCAAACTGCGGCTTGACAAGGCATACGCCGACAGCGTCGGATGTGCAGATTTTGTCTGCCACCGGGAAAATATGTTTGAGTGAGATGAAGGAAACGTCGACGCTGAAGAAGGCGACCGGCTCGGTCAGATCCTCCGGCGTTACGTTGCGGATGTTCGTTCTCTCCATATTGATGACGCGCTTGTCGGTGCGCAGGCTCCACGCCAGCTGGCCGTAGCCGACGTCGACGGCGTAGACCTTGACCGCGCCGTTTTGCAGCATACAGTCTGTGAAGCCGCCCGTCGACGCGCCGATGTCCATGCAGACTTTGCCGTCCGGGCGCATCGGGAAGACCTGCATGGCCTTTTCCAGTTTCAGGCCGCCGCGGCTGACATAGCCGATGTCGTGCCCGCGCACCTCGACTTTGGCATCGGGCGCGATCATCTCGCCGGCCTTGTCGACCTTCTGCTCATTGACAAAGACGATGCCGGACATGATAAGCGCCTTGGCGCGCTCGCGGCTCTGCACCAGACCGTTCTGGCACAGGTATTGATCCAGGCGAATTTTGCTCATGCCTGTTTCTCCTTTACATGGTTCAAAATAGCGCGGCAGAGTGCGGCGGCATCCAGCTGCTGATCCTTGCGCAGTTCGGGAACATTGGCGTGCAGCAGGTGGGTATTGTCGACGGCGTGAAGCAGATAATTCCCCTGCCAGCCGCTTTGCAGCAGCGCAAAGCCAAGCTGCTCGCCGATGCTGCCGGTGCGGACAGAATCCTCGGCAAAGAGGATCGTGTCATACCCATGCAACATGCCGCACAGGCCGTCGGGCAGCGGGTAAAGCTGGGTCAGCTTGATGCAGTCAGCCTGCACACCCTGCTGTGCCAGCAGATCCTTCGCGGCGATGATTTCCTCGGTCTCCGCGCCGTAACTGACAAGCGCAATCTTCGCGCCCTCGACGGGTTCCAGCACGTCAAAACGCGCGCCTGTGCAGGGCAGCGCCGCCAGCGCGGGCTTTTCCTCGCCGCGGGCATAGCGGATGGCGCGCGGGCCGCAGGTTTCGCGCACAAGATACGTCAGCCAATAGCGCAGTTCGGCATAGTTGGCGGGGGCGAAAACCGGGATGTTGACGTTCGAGAAGAACGCCACATCGTAGATGCCCTGATGGGTCGCGCCGTCGCCGGGCACAAGCCCCGCGCGGTCAACCGCAAACAGCACGTCGAGCTGCATCAGGTTGACGTCGTGGATGATCTGGTCGTAGGCACGCTGGAAAAACGTCGAGTAGATCGCGACGACCGGCAACAGCCCTTGGCTGGCAAGCCCGGCAGCGAACGTGACGGCGTGCTCCTCCGCCATGCCGACGTCGAAGAAGCGTCCGGGATGGCGGTGCTTGAAGAAGTTGAGGCCGGTGCCGTACTTCATGGCGGCGGTGATGCCGCACAGGCGCGGCTCGTCGTCGGCCAAGTCGGCCAGCGCGCAGCCAAACGTCGACGAGAACGAATCCTTTGGCGACAGCTCCGGATCCGTCAGGTGATTGAGATCAATAGACGATACAGCGTGGAACTCGCCGGGGTTTTCCTCGGCGGGCTTCAGCCCCTTGCCCTTCTGGGTCACGACATGCAGGAACACGGGGGCGTACTGCTCCCGTAGGTTCGTCAGCGTGTGGGTCAGCATGTCCACATCGTGCCCGTCCACGGGGCCAATATACTGGAAGCCCATCTCCTCGAACATTGTGGATTTGTAGATGCCGCGGCGGATCAGCTGTTTGCCGCCCTGCAACATTTTCACCATCGCTTCGCCCGCCACGGGGATGCGCTCCAGCGTCGTCTCCATATGCGCCTTGGCGTGGGAATATTTCGGGTCAGTGCGCAGCTTTGTCAGATAATTTGCCATCTGGCCGACATTTTTGGAAATCGACATCTTGTTGTCGTTCAGAATGACAATCAGATTGTTCAGCTTGCTGACATTGTTCATGCCCTCATAGACCATGCCGCCCGTGAAAGCGCCGTCGCCGATGATGACAACGACCTTGCCCGGCTCATTTTTGAGCTTTTTCGCGCGGGCGATGCCGATGGCCGTGGACAGCGCGGCGCTGCCGTGGCCCGCGATAAAGGCGTCACAGTCGCTCTCCTTCGGGCTGGGAAAGCCCGAAAGCCCGTCCTTGCGGCGCAGCTGGGCAAAGCCCGCGCGGCGGCCGGTCAGCAGCTTGTGGGTATAGCACTGGTGGCCGACGTCGAACAGCAGCTTGTCCTGCGGGAAATCCAGCACGCGGTGTAGGGCGACCGTCAATTCAACGACGCCGAGGTTCGACGACAGATGGCCGCCGGTCTCGGAAACACTTTTAATCAGGAACTGCCGGATCTCCTCGCACAAGGCGGGCATATCGGACAACGGCATGTTTTTTATTTCTCCGGGCGCATTGATGCGCTCCAGCAAAGGATAGCTCATAGATGCACCTCGTTTTTACACCATCGGCATGGCGAAGCCCAGCACAATGCCAAGCGCCGCGCCGGTCAATACTTCGATCGGCGTATGGCCGACCATTTCCTTCAGCTTTTTGCCGTGTGGCAGCTGCAGCTGCTCGACGCCCTGATCCATCCACTCGGTAAAGATGCGGTTCAGCACTTTCGCCTGCTCGCCGGTCTCATAGCGCACACCCATAGCGTCGTACATGACGATGATGGACAGCACCGCCGCGATGGCGAACATCGGCGAACTGACGCCGCAGTACCGCCCCGTGGCGACGACCATCGCGCAGACGGTGGCCGAGTGGGAGCTGGGCATGCCGCCCGCGCCCCACATGCGCTCGGCGATAAAGCGGTGGAAGATGAACAGGTTCAAAAGCACCTTGATAAACTGCGCCAGCAGCGATGCACAGACCGCCGTGACGAGCACAAAATTCCAACTCAGCGCAGTGCGCAGCAGTGGCATAGGGATCACATCCTTATTTCTTACGTTCCAGCAGTTCCGACGCCATCAGGCGCAGGAAATCTGCCTGAGAGCCGAGCGTATCCAGCGCGGCCAGCGCTGCGGCGTTGTGGCGGGCAGCCTTCTCGTGCGCACCCTGCAAGCCGTACAGCGTGATAAAGGTGGTTTTGTCGTTGTCGGCATCGCTGCCCACGGGTTTGCCGAGTTCTTCCGTCGTAGAGGTGACATCCAGAATATCGTCAACGATCTGGAAAACAAGCCCCAACTCTGCCGCATAGCGCACAAGCGCCTTGCGGGCAGCCGTATCGGGGGCAGCGCCTGCGGCAGCGCAGCCCAGCTCCACCGCCGTGATGATCAAAGCGCCGGTCTTGTGGGCGTGCAGGGCGAGAAGCTCGTCCTCGCTGGCGCGTACCGTCTCAAAATGTTTGTCAAGCTCCTGCCCGTAGAGCATCCCGCGGTCGCCGCCGCCCTTGGCGAGCAGCTGCACGGCCTCGATGCGGCTCTTGGCAGAGCACTTTGCGTTGGCAATGACTTCAAACGCCGCTGTGACAAGGGCATCGGCGGCCAGCAACGCCGTCGCCTCGCCAAACTGCTTGTGGCAGCTGGGGCGGCCGCGCCGGAAATCGTCGTTGTCCATGCAGGGCATATCGTCGTGAATGAGCGAGTAGCAGTGCAGCATCTCCAGCGCGCAGGCGTAGTCAAGCGCGTCGGCGGCGTTGGTGCCGCACAGCTCGCAGGCAGCCAGCGTCAGCACGGCGCGCACCCGCTTGCCGCCGCCCAGCAGACTGTAGCGCGCGGCTTGCCCCAACTCCGAGCTGGCAGGCAGGTAAATATCGCACAGCGCAGCCAAGCGCTGCTCGGTCAGCTGCGCCCACGCGGTGAGCTGCTGCTTATATTCCTCATGCGTCATGGGGCACCTCCTGCGTAAGACTCGCGTTGATCTCATCTACCTGCAACTTCGCCTTGTCCAGCGCGGTATTGCAGTAGTGGATCAGCCCGGCGGCCTCCGCATACAGCTTGACGGAATCCGCCAGTGGCGTCGATTCATCCTGCAGCTGGGCAAGAAGGCCTTGCAGGCGCTCCATGCCCTCCTCGAAAGATTTCGGCTGCTTCATCGGGTATCACTCCCCTGTTTATTTATCCAAAGTATGCACCGCCTCAACGCGGCAGTCGGCGGCGGCGTTCGCGCCGCGCAGCGTCACGGCGTCGCCGGGCTGCAAAGCCCCTAGGTCACAGGGCGCGCCATTCTTTTCGGCCAACGTGTAGCCGCGCGCAAGGACGCGGTACGGGCTGAGGGATTCCGCCACAGCGGCGGCATTCTGCAGTCTGCGCTCGGCGTCCTGAAAGCGGTGCGCGGCGGCTTGCTGCACAGCGGTCTGCGTTCGGGCAAGCTCCTGCCCGCGGCGGGCAAGCTGGCTGTGCTGGCGCTGCAGCATCTGTGCAGCGGCCAGCTGGCTAAACCTATTATAGCATAGATCGCAGCGATTCTGTATATTTTTTTGAATATTTTGCTGTAAAATGAATATTTTCTGCCGCACGTCTCCCTGATCGGGCACGCAAAGCTCTGCGGCAGCCGAGGGCGTCGGCGCGCGCAGATCGGCGACGTAGTCGAGAATCGAGGTGTCGATCTCATGACCGACGGCCGAGACGACCGGCTTACGGCAGGCTGCTGCGGCGCGGGCGATGCGCTCCGAGTTGAAGACCCACAGATCCTCCTTGCTGCCGCCGCCGCGCGTAACTAAGATCAAATCAGGGCGCGGGTCACGGTCGAGCCTGCGGATGCCGTCCACAATGCTTTCCTCGGCCTCAATGCCCTGCACGCTGACGGGGGCAAGCAGCAGCTTCACCATCGGCCAGCGGCGGCCGATGACGTTCTGCACGTCCTGCCAAGCCGCACCGGTCTTACTCGTCACAACGCCGATCCACTTCGGTACAGCGGGCAGTGGGCGTTTGCGCTCCGGCGCGAAAAGCCCCTCGGCGTCCAGCTTTTTGTACAGCGCGTCGAAGGCCATCTGCGCTGCGCCCGCGCCGAACGGCTTCATATAGTCGGCGTATAACTGGAACGCGCCGTCGCGCTCATAAATCGTGGCGCGGCCATAGACAAGTACCAGCATGCCGTTCTGCGGCGCAAAATTCAAAAGCTGCGCCTGCGAGCAGAACATGACGGTCTTGATGGAGGCGTTTTCATCCTTCAGCGTAAAGTATAGATGCCCGCTTTTGTAGTGCCGCGTAAAGCCGGAGATTTCGCCGCAGACGATCAGATCGTTCAGCGGGTCGCACTGCGCTAACACCTGCTTTGCCAGCCGGTTCAGGCTGGTCACATTGATGTAGTCGGCCATGCGCCACACTCCCTTGCCGCTAAGATCGAAATGCCGATGGCGTTGTCGCTGGCAAATTTGCTCGGTACAAAATGCGCATTCGGCACGCGATTCGTCACATAGGTGCGGATGAGGTCGCTGCTCATGACGCCGCCCGCAAAGACGACGGGCAGACCGGGGCGCTCGGTTAAGGCGTTGTTCGCCATCCGCACCAGCGTCTCGCCTACGCAGAGCAGGCAGTATTTGCAGACATAGGGTGCGCCGTGCCCCTCGGCCAGCAGCTTGGCGCACTGGTTTTCCAGCCCCGAAAGGCTGCACGTCAGGCCGCGCACAGTGACCTTGGGGCGGACTTTCTCGGTACAGAGGGCGGCCTGCTCGCTGACATAGACGCCCGCCGGGAACGGAAAACCCAATTTGACGCCCAGCCGGTCGACGGCTTGCCCCGCGTAAAGATCGTTGCTGGTGCCCAGCGGGGTAATGTTTTTGGCACCATGGCACAAAAGCAGGTCGGTCGTGCCGCCCGAAACATGGAACACGAGCGCTTCCCGCTCAAAAAGCGTGAAATCCCCCGCTGCATACAGCGCGGCGGCGATGTGCCCCTGCTGGTGGGTCAGCCCAAACAGCGGCAGCCCGCGCGAGAGCGCGAACGCCGTCGCGGCGCTGACCCCGGCGAGGAAGCACGGCATATACGACCCCTCCACCGGGCGGGGCTTGGCGGAAACGCCGACGGCCTCGACCTTCGTCAAGTCCGCCTTGCTGCCCAGCTCCGCCAGCATGGCGGGCAGGGCGGTGGTGTGGTGGAACAGCGCGTCGCTCTGCCGCAGACCGAGCTGACCTTCCTTGACGGGCAAAAACTTTTTGCAATCGCAAACAACCTCTCCGGCGTCTGTGTCAAACACTGCCAGAGAGGTTGCGTAATTGCTGGTGTCGATGCCCAGCGTCAGCATTGGGTTTCGGGGATATCGCCGCGCTCCCGCGCGACGGCACCCAGCAGGCCGTTGACGAACTGATAGTCATCATCCGCACCGTATTTTTTAACAAGTTCGACGGCCTCGTTGATGGCGACGCCGGTCTTCTGCTCCTCGCCGTACAGCATCTCGGCAAGACCCAGCCGCAGCGCGACAAGGCTTACGCGGGGCACGCGGGACAGTGTCCAGCCCTTCAGGTGGGCGGTGATGATCTCATCCAGCTCGGCGGCGTGGTCGTTCATGGCGGCCAGCAGCTGATTGGCAAATGCGTCGGGGGCGGCGTGCTCATCGGCAGGGACGGTCGGCTCCTCCGGCTCAAAGGTGGCGGCAAACGCCGTCAGGAAGGCAACCTCGCGGGATTCGCGGCGGGGCATCTTTTTCTCCATACTCAAAGTTCCTTATCTTTCCTTTTTAAATCTGGCTTAGGCTTTTTTGGCGGACTCGGTCAGGCCGACGACAAGCACATCCACGCGGGCAACGGTGATACCCGTCATATTCTGGATCGCCTGCTTGACGTTCTCCTGAACCTTTTCGCACAGCGGCATGACCTTACTGCCGTACACAACGGTGATATGCACCGTGACGGTGGCAATGCCGTCCTCCATCACAACGCTGACCGGCTTCTGCAGGCCGGTGCGCCCCAAAAGCGAGCGGACGTTCTGGCTGGTGCCGGTGGCTACATCGGCGACACCGTCAACCTCCAGCGCGGCCAGACGCGCGATTTTAGCGATAACCTCGGTAGAAATCTGTAAGCTGCCGCCGATGGTATTGCGTACATCCATAGTGTGTACCCTCCCGTTGCAAACGGCCTGTCGGCCATAGTTCTACTAATATGATTCAGTGTACCACAAAAGCGCGGCGTTTGCAACAGAATGTTCAGTTATTTTACTTCCACGATGGTAATGTCCTGCGCAGTCAGTCCCTTGCACTGGCTCAGAAGGGCGTCCCGGATGCGGGTGACCTCCTCTGCCGTCAGCGCGTCGCTGTCAGTCATGACGGTGACGTTGGCCTTGCTGCCCTCCAGATTCACGACGCAGTCGGCGAAGCCCTTCGACTTGATGAGAGTCTCCAGCTTCGTTTCCAGCGTAATGTTGCTGATGCGGGCGCTGAGCTGTGTTGTAAGCTCGTTCTTCTCCTCATCGCTGAGCTTTGCGTCCTTCAGCGACTTTTTCAAGGCGTCCAGCGCTTCGTCCCGCGCCTTGCTGCGGGTCAGGCGGGCAGATTCGAAAAATTCCGTGCCGGAATCCTTATTCACGCTGACAAGCTGCGCCTCGCCGTAATTTTTGTCGGCGGCGTCCTCGGCGGAGACCTCCGCGTCAGCGGCGGTTTCGACAGCCAGCGGGTCGGTCAGCACCTCCGCCGCTGCGGCCGAGGTCTCAACAGTGTCGGCGGGCGCATCAACGGCAAGACCGGGCGCTTCGCGAGCGAACGACCAGTTCAGGTAGACGGCTGCGCCCAGCGCCAGTGTCAGGACGGCGGCTGCCGCGCCGCGGCTTTTCAGCTTGGCAGAAACTTGCTTCATGATGATCCTCCTCTACTTGCTCGGTGCCATTTTTGCAACGGTGATATGGTTTGCGCCCACGCCGGTCAGCGTCTCGACAAGGGCGGTCACGCGGCTCTGCACGGCGGGGCTGCCGCCACCCTCGCAGACGACGGCTACGCCGCGCACCTGCGGCGTCTGGACAGTCTCGACAAGGCCGTCCGTGCCCCCGCTGCCCAAAAGCACGTGGGTGGACGCGCCGTCGCGGTCGGTGTCGGTGGCGTAGATGCGCTCGCTGTCGGATTCCAGTGTTACCATGACGGCGGTTTTGCCCGCGCCGTCCACGCGGGCAATCAGCTCGGTCAGCCGTGCTTCCAGCTGGGCGGCGTAGTCGGCGTAGGCCTCGCTCTGCACCGGCTGCGGCGCGGCGGGGCTTTCCGCCGGAAGCCACGCGGACACTGCCAACAGCAGCAGCCCGGCCAGCCCCATGCAGACAAGCAGGTTCACCCGCTTTTTCTCGTCGGCCAGCACGGCGCGCAGCTTTTCTGCCAGCGGCGCGAGGCGTTCCTGCGCGGTCATGGGGCATCCCCCGCAAAGCGCCACGGCAGCGCCCCGGCGTTGACGGCCAGCAGTGATGTGATGGCGTCCTTGTCGCGCACGTCCACCGGTGTAACGACACAGACGCCATCTTCAAGACTGACCGCCGCGTCGATGCCCGCTGTGCGCAGCACCTCCCGCACAGCTTCGGCCGAGGCCAGCAGCGCGACGTCCTGCTGATAGGCTGAATAGTCCGTCTCACCTGCCCCGCCGTCAGCGGGCAGTGCGCGCAGCTCGGCTAAAATGCCGCCCCAGTCAACGCCGCGCGCGATCTGCACGCCCGCTGTTATAATATACAGCGCCAGCACGGCATTTATGACGGGCTTGAAGCCGTTCTCCGGCCAGAAAAGCCGCAGCATCCCCGCCAGTGTCGAGAGCACACAGCACCCCAGTGCCAGATGTCGCAGTGTCGTCATAGCAGTCCCCCGTTTCCTGCCAACAGCAATAGCGCTGTGGAGAGAAAGATCATGAAAAAGTAAAGCACGAGCATCGACCCGCAGAGCTGTACCCCCTCAAAGTAGAGGCGGCAGAGTTGGGCGCACTGCTTCTGCCCGGCGGCACCGGCTAAGATGCCCGCTGCCGAAAAGACCACCGCGTAGGCAAGGCTTTTCAAAAAGACCGGTGCGAAGAGTGTCGCCAGCGCCAGCAGCGCCGCCAAGGCCAGCGAACCTTTCAGCAGCTGGATTGCGGAGGCTGCCCCGGTCAGCGCGGCAGCTGCGGCATCCCCCACGACGGGGATCGCGCCCTGCAAAACGCTTTTGCCGGTTTTCAGCGCGGCGCTGTCCACGGTTGCGGCCAGCGTGCTTTGCAGCCCCAGCACAAGGCTGAACAGCGCCCCGCAGCCCTTCAAAAGCCAGCTGAGGCAGCGGGAAAACAGCGCGGCGGCATCCTCGATACCGGGATTGTGCCATAGGCTTGCGCAGACGGCAAAGCAGAAATACACCTGCAAAAGCGGCAGAAGCAGCTTTTGGATGGCCGCTGCCAGAAAGCCGGACATGGCGAAGAACATCCCGCTGTAGACAAGCGCCCCCGACGTCTGCCCGCCTGCCGCCGCAACGCCGCTGAACACCGGCACGAACATGGCAAGATAATTGCGGGCATCCTGCGCGGTGGTGCCGACGAGTTCGGTCAGCTGCATGGCGGTGGAAAGACTCAGGCTGCCGAAGCCCAGCACGGACAAAATCTCCACATAGGCGTTGTACGGTTTGCCCGCCAGCAGCCCCAAAAGCCCGGCCAGCAGCAAGTACCCCGTGGATTGCGCCGCAAACTGCAAAGCGGGCTGAAAGCCGCTGACGATCCAGTTCCCCAGTGCGTCGCACAAGTCAGAAAAATTCCACCCGGCGGCGTCCGTGACATCCACGCCGCTATCGGAAAGGATCTTCTGCGCGTCCTGCGGCAGCTCGTCCGCAAAGGCGGCGGGCGGCGCGGCCAGCAGCAAGATCACTGCAAATAGTCCGCAAACGAGCCGAGCAGTGCCCGCAGCAGCGGCAGCGTCTGCGCGAGCGCCAGCACCCGGCCGCACAGCTCGACGGCGGTGGCGGCTGCCGAAAGCCCCGCCTCGCGGCAGGTGTCGGCGGCAAACTGTGCCACCAGCGCAATGCCCAGCGCCCGCAGCATCACCGCCGGGCTTGCTACCTGAAAATAGCCGTCCAGTGTGCGCAGCCAGTCCAGCAGCGGCTCGACCTGCCGCACCGCCACCGCCAGCAGCCCGGCGGCGGTGCAGACCGAGACGAGGAACGCGAAGGCGGGCTGGTCTTTTTTCAAAACCAAGGTCAACACAGCCGCCACAAAGACTGCGGCGGCCAGCTTGCACAACAGCATCATAGTTCATAATTCAAACAGCGCTTTTATCAGGACGAATAGGTCGCTGATCTGCCGCACCAGCATGCTCAGCACGACGATCAGCCCGGCCAGCGTTGTCATCATGGCCTGATCTTCCCGCCCGGAACGGATGAGCAGCTGGTTCAAAACGGCCACGATGATGCCGGTGGCGGCGATCTTAAAAACAAGGTCGATGTCCATGCAAGCCACTCCTTACCATGCTAAAATCGCGGCCAGCAGCCCAAGGCAGCCGCCGAGCTTCGGCCAGAGCCGCCGTGCCGCGCGGCAGGCATCCGCCCGCTGGTGATAGTCCTGCTCGCAGAGGGCGGCCAGCCGTCGCAGTGCGGCGCAGGCGTGGGGGCGCGGGGATTCTGCGGCGGCGGTCAGTGCGGCGGCCAGTTCCTCCCGCAGTGCGGCAGGCAATGCGCCGGGCGGGCGCAGCTCGGCCAAGGCCAGCGCCTCCACTGGGCAGAAGACGGCGAAATCCGGGCTGCGGGCGGCGCGGTGCAAAAGTTCCTGCCCGGTCAATGCCTGCGTTTCCAGCAGCGCGGCGAGATAGTCGAGCAGCCGGGCGAAGGTGTGCACCTCCCGCAGACGGTCAGCCCGGCAGGCGGCGGCGGAAAGCCCTATCCCTGCCCCGGCGCAGCTGAGCAGCAGCGCCCCTGCCAGACGCAAAAACAACGTCACAGCGCCACCCATTGCGAGACGACGCCGGGGCGGCCGCGCCCGGCCAGAAAGGCGGCGCGCGCAAACGCGCCGGTAGCAAGCAGCGACGCCAGCTGCGGCTTGCGGCGCAGCCCCTCCGGGCAGTCGCAGTGAACCGTCGCAAAAAACGTGACGCCGGAGGCCACGCCCTGCGCCACGGCGTCGGCGTCCTCCGCTGTACCCAGCTCGTCGCAGAGGATGAACTGCGGGTTCATGCAGCGCAGCGCCATCGAGATGCCCTCAGCCTTGGTGCAGCGGGTGTAGACGTCGCAGGCGACGCGGGCGGCGCGGGGCAGGCTGCCGCTCTCGCAGGCCATCAGCTCACCGCGCGCATCGACGACGCTGACGATGGAGCCGCGTTCGCACAAGCACTGCACAAGGGTGCGCAGCAGCGTCGTTTTTCCGCTGCCCGGTGCACCGGCCAGCAACAGCCCGCCGCTGGGGGCGGCTATGTAGGCTTCCAGCTCGGTCGGCAGCGGGCAGGTCAGCCAGCGGGCAATGCGCAGGTTGAGCGACGTCACAGTCGAAAAACCGCCCGGCGCGCGGCAGCCCGCCACCCCGACGCGGCAGCCCCCACCTACCGTGAAATACCCCTGCCGCAGCTCGTCCTCATATGCATAGACCGAGCGGCGGCAGAGCTGCAAAAAACAGTCCCGCAGCGTGTCGGCGTCCAGTACTTCGGGCAGCCCTGCGCCGGGCAGCAGCTTGACGGCGGGGCACAGCCGCCCGCGCATCGTAAACTGCACCGGCTGCCCCAGCCGCAAGCGCAGCTCTTGGATGTGCGGCGCATAGCGAGCGTCCAGCTTTTCCAGCGGGGCGCGCAGCGCGGGCGGAAGGTTTTCGAGAATGCGGTAGTACTCGTCCATCGTTTCTTCACCTCACACTGCCACTGTATGCAGGCGGGGCCGCGTGGTAGAACAAAAAAACAGGGCGTCCCGTGGTGGGATGCCCTGCGGCGGTTATGCTTCGTTATCTTCGATCAATTTATACAGCCCGGCTTCGTCCAGCACGGGGATGCCGAGGGTCTGCGCCTTCGTCAGTTTGGAGCCTGCGGCCTCACCTGCCACGACATAGCTTGTCTTTTTGCTGACAGAGCCTGCCGCCTTGCCGCCGTTCTGGGTAATGAGTGCCTCGGCCTCCTGCCGGGACAGCGTCGGCAGCGTGCCGGTGACGACCAGCGTCATCCCAGTCAGCGCCGTGCCCTTCTTCTCGCCCGTCCACTGCATGTTCACACCGTCGCGCACCAGCCGGTTCAAAAGGTCGGTCGTGCCGTCCTTTGCGAAAAATTCCAGCACGCTCTGCGCCATGACCTCGCCGAAGCCGTCGATCTCGCACATCTGCTCGGTGGTGGCGGTGCGCAGTGCGTCCATGCTGCCGAAATGCTCGCCCAGCAGCGCGGCGGCCTTATCGCCGATGTTGCGGATGCCAAGGCCGAAAATCAGCTTGTCGAGGTTGTTGCGCTTCGAGCCTTCGATGGCGTTCAGAAGGTTCTGCGCGCTCTTTTTCTTGAATTTGTCCAGCGTCAGCAGCTGTTCTTCCGTTAGGGTGTAGAGGTCGGCCACCGTGCTGACAAGCCCCTTGGCGATGAGCTGCACGGCCACGGCTTCGCCAAGGCCGTCGATTGCCATGGCGTTGCGGGACGCAAAGTGGATGAGGTTGCGCAGACTCTGCGCCGGGCACTCTGGGTTGACGCAGCGCAGAGCGGTCTCGTCCTGCAAGTGAACGACCGGCGCACCGCAGCTGGGGCAGGCCGTGGGCATTGAGAACGGTTGGCTGCCCGGCAGATGCGCAGAAACGCCGATGACCTCCGGGATAATGTCGCCTGCCTTGCGCACCTTGATGGTGTCACCGATGCCGACGCCGAGGTTCGCGATAATATCGCCGTTGTGCAAACTGGCGCGGGAAACGCTCGTTCCGGCGAGGAAAATCGGGTCAAACACCGCCGTAGGGGTCAGCACACCGGTGCGGCCGACCGTGACCTCAATGTCGCGCACGACGCTCTCTTTCACTTCGGGCGGATATTTGAACGCAATCGCCCAGCGCGGGAACTTGTTCGTGCTGCCCAAGGTGCGCCGCGCGGCCAGATCGTTGACCTTGATGACTGCGCCGTCAATGTCAAATTCCAGCGCGCCGCGCGCTTCGCCGATGGCCTCGATTTCCTTGATGGCGTCCTCAATGTTCTCAAACACGCTGTAGCGCGGCGAAACCGGGAAGCCCAGTGACTTGATGTAGTCCAGCGTCTCGTGGTGGGTCTTGAACGTCCGCCCTTCGCACTGCTGCAAGTTGAAAACAAAGATGGAAAGCCCGCGCCCGGCAGTGATTTTCGAGTCCTTCTGGCGCAGCGAACCCGCCGCCGCATTGCGCGGATTTTTGAAGGGCGTTTTGTCCTCCAACTCCTGCTGCTCTTTCAGTTTGAAGAAGGCCGAGTGCGGCATGTAGACTTCGCCGCGAACCTCCAGCAATTCCGGCGCGTCGGGCAGCTCGTGCGGAATGTCCCGAATCGTCATGATGTTTTCGGTCACGTCCTCACCCACGATGCCGTCGCCGCGGGTCGACCCGCGCACCAGCTGCCCCATGCGGTACTCAAGGCTGACCGACAGGCCGTCGATCTTGGCCTCGACGACGTATTCCGGCTGGATGCCCGCCTCGCGCACGCGGGTGTCGAACTCCCGCAGCTCGTCAAACGAGAAAGCGTCCTGCAGGCTCTCCATCTTGACGGCATGGGTGACCTTGCTGAATTTGCTGCTGGCCGTGCCGCCGACATGCTGCGTCGGCGAGGACGCCGTGACAAGCTCCGGGTACTCGGCCTCGATGGCCTTCAGTTCGCGGTTCAGGGCGTCGTACTCGAAATCTTCCAGCTCCGGGGCGTCCTGATCGTAGTAAAGGCGGTTGTTTTTTTCTATGATGACGCGCAGTTCTTCAGCACGTTTGCGTGCCTGCTCTAATTCCATAGTGATTCACTCCGTTTGTTGGTATTTTATCAGTATACCACATCCGGGGTGCAAAATTCAATCACAATCGCTGGCGTAAACGCCCGGCGTATTGCCGCCGATCAGCAGGCTGACAAGCGGGTATTCCGTCTCTACGGTCAGCGTCGCGGTGCTGCCGTCCAAAATCATATTGACGGTGACGGACAGCTGCAAAACGGCGCTGTAGCGCGTGGTATTGATGGAAAGCGATTCAGTGATTTCCTGAATCTCCCCCTGTACATAGCCCTTGGGCTGGAGCGAAAGCTGCCAGCCGGGGCCAAGGCCGCTCAGTAGCGAGTTGTCGGTCAAGCTGCCGAAGGGAATCGTGTAGGACATCTCCGGCAGGGCGTTCATCTCGGCCTGCACGGCACGGATAAGCTGTGCCTGAACGGCGGCTGCAGCATTGGCATTCAGGCTGACAAGGCTGCCTTGCCGGGTGAAAAGTCCTGAGCAGAGCGACGGCGCGCACAGCAATTCCGCAGCCACGGCGTCGTTGACGGCCTGCACGGTGGCGGCGCGGGCTTCGTACTCGGCCAGCTCGTGCAGCGTTGGCTTGACTTTGGTGTTGACGTAGCGATTCAGCCACAGCGCCCCGGCCAGCAGCGCGGCGAAAAGCAGCAGACAGACGCCGCGCACCCGCGCCCGCTTATTGCCCGCCGCTGTGCACCGCCGCATACCATCACCCCTGCGCATACTATGCAAAAAGCGCCCCGGAGCGTGCAGGCTCCGGGGCGCAGTGCGGTTTAGGTGAAATTATTTGAAGTAGCGGTCGAGCAGACCCTGCATGCCGCGGCCATGGCGAGCCTCGTCCTTCGCCATCTCGTGCACGGTGTCGTGGATCGCGTCGAGGTTCAGCTCCTTGGCCTTCTTGGCGAGATCCATCTTGCCCGCGCAAGCACCGCACTCGGCGTCAACGCGCATCTGCAGGTTCTTCTTGGTGCTGTCGGTCAGCACCTCGCCCAGCAGCTCGGCGAACTTGGAGGCGTGCTCGGCCTCCTCGAAAGCGTAGCGCTTCCACGCCTCGGCGATCTCCGGGTAGCCCTCGCGGTCAGCGACGCGGCTCATGGCCAGATACATGCCGACCTCGCTGCACTCGCCGTTGAAGTTCTCGCGCAGACCCTGCTTGATCTCCTCAGGGACGTCCTTCGCGATGCCGACGACGTGCTCGGTCACATAGGTGTTTTCGGTCTTCTCAATGAACTTGGATGCCGGGGCCTTGCAGACCGGGCAGAACTCAGGGATGGAACCTTCGGCGATGTAGCCGCAAACGGTGCAAACGTACTTAGTCATAAGAATTGCCTCCTGTTGTTTTTACTGTTGCTCTTTTGTGTTGCTCATAGGACACATTCCTGTGTCGATGGCTTTATTATACGTGATAAACAGGAAAATGTCAAGCGCTATTTGCAAATTTTTAAGAAATATTCTTAATTTCCAAAAAAGCTGTTCCTCTGGTGCTGCCCGGTTGATCCCGGCAGTGCGGCAAATAGCGCCTTTGCCAGCGTATAGCTGACGCCGCTCACCAAAAGCCCCGCGACAAGCAGCACCGGCGCGTAGCCCAGCGCCATGGCGCTGGACAGCAAAAGCGCCGCCCCCGCCAGTTGGCCGAGGTTATGCGCCAGCGCCCCGCAGGCACAGAAAATATACCCGCTGACCTTGCCGGGCAGATGCAGCAACACCACCATGACCGCCAGCGAGAGCGCCCCGCCGCACAGCGATAAAAACCCGGCGGTCGAGCCGCGCGTCAAAAATGCGAACAGCGCTTTCAGCAGCACCAGCAGCACTGCCGTGCGGGTGCGCAGAAATAGCAGCGCATACATGACGACGATGTTGGACAGCCCCAGCTTCAGCGCGGGCATCAGCCCCAGCAGCGGCGACACGAGGGATTCGAGATACGACAGCGCGATGGCAAGGGCAAACAGCATCCCTGTCCACGCGACCTCGCGGGCTTTTTTGTCGCGCACGGGCGGCACCTTCTTTTCTATGAGTATTGCTTTGAGTGTACCTGCCGGGTGAGAGTTTGTCAAGGCATAAAAAATTTACACATTTCCGCACAGGAATGGGCGCACCTTTTGCCCAAAACGCCTTGAAAAAAACAATAAAATAGTGTATTCTTATAAGGTATCGGGCAAGCTATGCCTGTTGGCGCGCCCAGAGGGAGCGACGCGTCCCAACCAGAAACAATAAAAAGGAGAATAGATTCCATGAAAAGACTGATCCCCGTTATCCTGTGCTGCGCTATGCTGTTGGCCGCCTGCGGCTCCTCCAATACGGCGTCTTCTGCTGCCGAGAGCGAGAGCACGTCCGCAGTGACCTCTGAGGCTGCTTCCGAGGAGGCTTCCAGCGAGGAGACCATCGGCGAGGGCGACAGCGAGACCGAGATTGTCGTCAGCGACGAAGCTAACACCGCGAACCTCGATGCTGCGGTCGCCGCCATTGAGGCCGTTAACCCCATCGCCAACCCCCGCGCGCTGGATGACTTCTCTGTCGAGAACGAGCTGATGCTCACGATGGACAATCTTGTCGGCTACAAGGGCGACGTCACGAACGATCAGGCTGACTGCGGCCTCGTCTTCGTCGCACAGGCGAAGGATGGTCAGGTCGACGCCGTGAAGGCAGAACTGGAGGCCTACAAGGAGAGCCTGTCCGCCAACGACCTGTACGCCGAGTTTGCCGATAAGATCGCGCTGGCGAAGGATGCCCGCATCGTGACGAACGGCAACTATGTCGCCATCGTCATCGCCGGTATCGCTAACCCCGACTACACCGCCATCGACACTGCACTGGAGACGGCGCTGAACTTCTGATTTCCCTGTGATCCATGCAGGCCGCTGCCGCTCGGCAACGGCCTTTTTTGATAAAAACCAAAAGAAAGGGAGTTCGCCATGGTTTTTAACAGTGTGGTGTTCCTGTTCTGCTTTCTGCCGTTGTCCCTGCTGGCGTATTACCTTGTGCCCGGCCGCGCGAAAAACGCCGTTCTGCTGGTGGAAAGCCTGCTTTTCTACTGCTGGACAGGGGTTGAATTTCTGCCGCTGATCGCAGTGCTGATCGTCTTCAACTACCTGTGGGCGCTGCTGACAGCAAAGACCAGAGCTAAGCTGCGCGGACTGTTGCCCGCCGTGGCGGTGCTGGTGAATCTGGGGGTGCTGGTGTACTTCAAGTACGCGAACTTCCTGATCGATACCGTGAACCAGATCGCCCACCTCGGCATCGGCGCGTTGGACATCGGCGCAGTGCTGCCGCTGGGCATCAGCTATTACATCTTTAAAATCATCAGCTATGAGGTCGACGTCTACACCGGCAAGATTGCGCCGGAGAAGAACTTTTTGACCTTCGCGGTGTATGTGCTGTTCTTCCCGCAGCTGATTGTCGGGCCTATCGTCAAATACCGCGAGATGGCCGACCAGCTGCACGACGGTGCAAACCGCTGCACGCCGGAAAAAGCCCAGCGCGGCGCGGAGCTGTTCGTGTTTGGTCTTGCAAAAAAGGTCATTTTGGCGGATTCCATCGGCGCGCTGTGGACGGATATTATCGGCGTGGGCGGCGTGGGGTTGGCGAATGTCTCGACCCCGCTGGCATGGCTGGGCATCATTGCCTACAGTTTGCAGCTGTACTTTGATTTTGCGGGCTACAGCGAGATGAGCAACGGTCTGGCCGCGCTGCTGGGCTTCGACTGCCCGGAAAACTTCGACCTGCCGTATATTTCAGGCAGCATTACCGAATTCTGGCGGCGCTGGCACATCACGCTGTCGGGCTGGTTCCGGGATTACATCTACATTCCCTTGGGCGGCAACCGCAAGGGGCAGGCGCGTCAGCTGTTCAATATGTTTCTGGTCTGGGCGGCGACCGGCATTTGGCACGGCGCAAGCTGGAACTTCATCGCGTGGGGGCTGTATTACTTCGTCCTGCTGACGATCGAAAAAACGTTCCTGCTGAAATACCTCAAAAAGGGCAAGGTCTGGCCGCACCTTTACACGCTGTTCTTCGTGGTGCTGGGTTGGGGCATCTTTACGGCAAACCAGCCCGGCGCGCCGCTGGGGCTGCTGCTGCAAAAGCTGTTTATTCCGCAGGGCGGCATTGCGCCGCTGTATTATCTGCGCAACTACGGCGTGCTGCTGGTGCTGGGCGGCGTCTGTTCGTCCACGTTCCCCCGCTGGCTGTGGGGCAAGATCAGCAAAAACACAGTGGCGAAGCTCATCATGTTTGCCCTGCTGACTGTGCTGTGCGTCTGCTATGTGGTGGCTGCCACGAATGCGACCGCGCTCTACGCGAATTTCTGAAAGGAGGAAGGGCTGTATGTCGAAAGTTGTATACCGCAAAAGCGGCGGCAAACGCCGCGCGGGCTATCCGCTGCTGCTCCTCTGCGCGGTGCTGCTGTTCGGGGGCGCGCTTGTGAATCTGCTGTGGCCGAAGCGCAATCAGCTGGAGCTGGAAAACCGCAAGGCCGCGCAGTTCCCGCCCTTCAGTGTCAGCGCCCTGCTGGACGGCAGCTGGCAGAGCGGCTTTTCCCGCTGGATGCAGGATCAGTTTGCCTTCCGCGACGCGGCGGTGAACACCCAGCGCGCGGCGGATGAGGTGCTGTTCCAGAAGGCTGAGGAGGGCGGCATCCTGCTGGGCAAAGACCACTGGATGTTCACAAAGCTGTTCACGGTGGAAGACGCCACCCAGAAGCAGCTGGATAAAAATGTGCAGGCTGTCAGCGATTTTGCTGCGAACCACCCCGGCAAGGTGACCTTCCTGCTGGCACCGTCGGCCAGCGTCATCTACCCCGAAATGCTGCCCGCCGGTGCGCCGGTGGTGGACGAGGACGCGATGCTTGACGATATTTTTGCCAAGGTCGGCCAGAGTGCCGACGTCATCGACCTGCGCGCGCCCTTCACCGAGAAAAAGGACGAGTACCTGTATTTCAAGACCGACCACCACTGGACGCCGAACGGCGCCTACCGCGCGTATGAACAGTTCTGCGCGCTGAAGGGGCTGACGCCCTTTGACCGCGACGCCCACGAGAGCGCGACGGTGACGGGCTTTGAGGGCACGCACTACTCAGCCACGCGGCTGTGGAATGTGCAGGACGACACGATCACCTACTACCCGCTGGACAACCTGATGACGATCTATAAGATCACAGGCGAGGCAGCCTACGAGCCGGACAAGACCGAGAACATCGTCAACGCTGACAAGTTCGCGACCCGCGATAAGTACGCCGCCTTTTTGGATGGCAACAACGGCTATTCGACGATTGAAGGCAACGGCACAGGCAGCATTCTGGTTGTGAAGGACAGCTACGCGAACAGCTTTATCCCCTACCTGACCGCCAACTACGCCAAGATCGGTGTCGTCGACTTCCGCAATTTCAAGTACGGTTTGGATTCGACGATCGAAAAAGAAGGCTACGACGAGGTGCTGGTGCTCTACAATTTCCAGACGTTTATTGCGGATACGAATTTGATTTATATTTCCCGTCCAACGACGATACAGTAAAATGAGAAAGAACCTGCGCGGTTGCGCAGGTTCTTTTTTTACTCAAAAATAATTTCCAACGTTGGGGCTGGCGGTATACTTCCCGTCCCATACAAGTTCTCATGCCAGAACTGCAGGTGGAAAAAATCGGCGGGCTGGCTGTCCGTCAGCGCGGCAAACGCGCTTTGCAGCTCGGCGCAGAGCAGGGCTTGCAAATCGTTATCCGCGCCGGCCAGCGCTTGCAGCTCGACCTGCCGCAGGTGCAGCTGCACAGCGGTATCGGCGACCGTAACTTCTGCGTCCGCGCAGCAGAAAGCCTGCCCGCCGTGGAATGTGGACGCAAATTTGTCCGCCTGCCCGCAGAGCACCGCCGCCAGCTGCGCGGGCAGCCCGGCGGCGCGCCGGGACACGCCGTCCTTCGGCAGCAGGCAAAGATCGTACTCTGTGTCGGCGCGGTAGCCGGGCACGGCGCAGCCATCCGCCTGCGTGAAAAGCTGCTGCAGGCCGCAGTGCAGGTCGTATTCGGTCTCAATGGCTTTCATGTCGGTGTACAGCGCGGCGGCGTCCTGCGCCCAGCTGTACGACGCATCGTCCAGCACAAAGATTGACAGCTCCGGTGCGGGCTGGGCTTTGTCGTAAAGCAGTGTGCCCAGTGTCTGCGCTGTCTGCCAATCGCTGCCCGGCGGTAGGGCAGCCAAGTCGAGCAGCCCGTAGTAGATTTGACCGGGCAGCGTGCTTTCAGCCGCGTGCAGTGCCTGTGCGGCGGTCACTCCGCGGGCGGATGCGGTCTTATAGGACAGTGCTTCATCTTTACTCGCGTTCTGGTCGGCCAGCAGCAGGCAGGCGGAATACACCCCCTGCTGCCGCGTGAAAAACACGGCGCGGACGATTTCGCGCTCGGACAATGCCTGCCCGCAGCCGCAGAGCAGCAGCGCCGCGCCAAGGCTTAACAGTGTCGGAATTTTCGGCACAGACACGCCGCAGCACCTCCCATCACGGTCAGGACAACCAACCCCCATGTCAGCAGATCGCGCAGCGGCAGGGCGGCGTCCAAATCAGTTTTGCGCAGCACAGCGCACAAAAACCAGATGCCGCCCAGATACAGCGGGAATCTGTCCAGCCCGGCGGCGCTGTTTTCGGCCTTGCTCTGCCCGCCCAGCAGCCGCACGAGGGCGTAGAGGTAAAGCGCCAGCTTGACTGTGACCGCCATGACCCACAAAATAAATTGCATCCATTCCAGCCGATTGAAAATCGAAAGAGCCCCGCACCGCGCGGCGGCGTGCACAGGGTCAACGCGCAGCGGCATGGCCGTGCCGTAGAACAGTTCCAGCACAAGGTGCATCCCGACGTCAAAGGCCAGCGCACACCCGGCCAGCCGCAGCAGCGTGTGGCGGCCGCGCTTGTCCTGCTCCGGCCAGAGGGCGGGCAAAAGATACTCCGGGTAGAGGGTCAGCTGATCTTTTGCAGCGGCGAGCAGGTCGCTGCGCGTCAGGGCGATGACTTGCAGATTTGTCACCCGAAGCCGTGGAAAAACCGACGCCAGCATGGCGATGGTTGCCGCCACCAGCAGGCAGAGCACGGCACGCGCTGTCTGGGATAACGCTGACACACGCCGCAGGTAGACGACCGGCAGCACGACGAGCAGGCAGACCGACGTCAGCGTGACCGCACCGGGATACAGCCGCCCCGCCAGCTGCCACAGCCGCAGTAGCTCTAACACCGAGGTGTAGACGAGCAACGCCGCAAACAGCAGCTTGTATACCGGGTCAGCGGCCAGCCGCCAGCACCGCGCGAACAGCCAGCCGACGGCGGCCAGCAGCGGCGTGCAGAGCACCGCACTGAAAAGCCCGGCGCGCGGCCAGTAGGCGGTCTCACTGCGCAGAAGCACATTGACAAGCAGGCTGACGAGCAACGCCGCAAACAGGCTGGGGCATTCACGCTTCATGGCGGCCGATCACCTCCCCGGATTTGGCAAGGCGGCTCCAGATGCTGCGCACGAAGCCGTCCCGCAGGCTGGCGCATCCCGGCGGCAGCAGCGGATAGAGATAGTCGTACCCGAACGGTTCGCTGCCGCAGGCCATCGCCAGAATCGTCAGCGCGGCGCAGGCCAGCCCCGGCACGCCGAAGCACCCGGCCAGCAAAATGACGGCAAAGCGGAACAAAATCGACTGCTCATACAGCGACGGTACGGCCAGCGTGGCGATCGTCGCGGCGGCGGCCATCGTCAGCACCGGCACACTGACGATGCCGGCGCTGACGGCGGTCTCGCCGATGATAAGCGCCCCCACAAGGCTGACTGTGTGGCTGATGGACTGCGGTGCACGCAGCCCGGCCTCGCGCACGATCTCCAAAAGCAGCGTCACACTGAGCATTTCCAGCATCGGCGGTAGCGGCGTCGAGACTTCGCCCTGCGCCAGCTTTGTCAGCAGCCGCACGGGGATGATCTCAGGCGCAAAAGCCACTGCCATGACGTACAGCCCAGGTCCGAACACGGCCAGCAGAAACGCGAGATATTTCAAAATGCGGATTAGCCCCGCAAAGACGGCGCTCGACGCATAGTCGTCAAGGCACTCGAAATGCTCGGCGAAGAAGCTGGGCACGACAAGCGCATAGGGGCAGCCTGCCACCAGCACAATGGCCTTGCCCTCGCACAGGCGGGCGCAGGCCGTGGCGGGGCGCTCGGTATAGGCAGCGGCCGGGAAAAGATTCAGCTTGTCCTGCTTGAGAAACGACGCAAAATAGGCACTGTCCAAAAGGACAGGGATTTCCACCTGTTCCAGCCGAGCGCGCAGTGCGTCGATGGTCTCCTTCGGCGCGAGGGCGCTGTCGTAGCACAGGCAGTATTCGGTCTTGGCGCGGGTGTGGGCGGTGTAGATTTCCGCCGCCAGTGTGCCGGTGCGGAACTGCCGCCGCAGCAGCGAGATATTGTTGCGCAGCAATTCGGTGAACGCCTCCTGCGAGCCGCGCAGATTGCCCTCGCCCGTCGGGGCGGAGATCGAGCGCTGGGGCATCTCCTGCGTCGAGAACGCCACGGCCTTGCACACGCCGTCGATGAGCAAAATCGACAGCCCGTTCGTGAGCAGCTCGACAAGGGCGGTCGTGTCCTCGACGGCGTCGGGCTCGGCGGGGATACGGCTCTGGGTCAGCAGGTAGACGCACAGTCCCTCGCCGCCGCCCAGCATGGCCGGGTCGCGGTCGAGCATATCCAGCGCCATCCGGCAGAGCTTTTCCGGCGAGGACAGCCCCGTGAACATGACGACGGCGCATGGTATGCCCGCAATCATCAGGCGCTTGGTATAAAAATCGTCGGAGCGGCCAAACCTCTCTTCCAGAAAGGCAAGGTTCGCGTCCAGCGAACGGTACAGCTTCTGCGGCATCGGTGTTCCCCCCTCTCACGCAGGATAGTGTGGCCGGTTTTGCCAAGGTTTATGAGGAGGCAGCGGGAATGATTTCTTCGGTTGTGCGCACGGTACTGGTCTATTTGGCGGTCGCGGCGGCTATGCGGCTGATGGGCAAGCGCCAGCTGGGCGAATTGCAGCCTGCCGAGCTGGTGACGACGCTGCTGATTTCCAACGTGGCGTCCATCTGCATCGACGAGCCGGATCTGCCGCTCTCGGCAAGCCTTGTGCCGATTTTTCTGCTGGCAGCGCTGGAAATTTTAAACTCGACCCTTGTCTGGTTCTGCCCGAAGTACGCCCAGCTCCTGCTCGGCAAGCCGGTGACGATCATCCGCAACGGCGAGATCCAGCAGAACGAGCTGCGGCAGCTGCGCATCACGGCGTCCGATCTGGCCGAGGCGCTGCGCGGTAAGGATATTTTCTCCCCGCATGATGTCTATTGGGGCGTGGTTGAGCCGAACGGCAGCATTACGGCTGCACCGATGCCGCAGGATGACGGTGAGCCGCCGATGCTGCCGCTGCTCATCGACCGAGCGGTCTACCGGGAGAACCTTGCCTTTTTCGGCATGGACGCCGTCGCGCTGGACGCGATGCTGCGGGCAAACCACGCAACTCGCGAGAGCACGCTGCTTTTGCTTTATAACGGCGATAAGACTGTACTGATACAAAAAAAGACCGCCCCCGAAGGGGCGGCCTGACAGGTGCCATATGAAACGAAATTGGTATGCAGCCGCGATTTTGCTGACGCTCGGCCTGCTGCTTTGGCTGGCGGGGCGGTACGTTGCCGCGACCACTGACGCTATGCAGCGCGAGGTGCAGACAGCATATCAGCTGGCGGAGCAGGGCGACTACCCTGCCGCCCGCCGCGCCTACGCCAGTGCTGCCGCAAAAGCGCAGACGGCAAGCCGGATACTCGGCTTGCTGGTGCGGCGCAACCTCATCGACCAGCTGAACCAGACGATGACGGTGCTGCCACCTTGCGCCGAGGCCGACAGCCTGGCCGATTTAGAGATGGAGACGCAGCGCGCCTGTGCGCAGATCGTGCAGCTGCGGCAATCATTTTTCGGCGGGTTTTGAGCGGCTGTCCAGCATGTCCTTCAATTCTTCCATGAAGGTATTGACGTCGCTGAACTGGCGGTAGACGGAGGCAAAGCGCACATAGGCGACGTCGTCCATCTGCTTGAGCTCCTGCATCGCCAGATCGCCGATATGGATGGAGGAAACCTCGCGGTCATAGGAGTTGAGCAGCTGCTGCTCAATTCGGTCGACCGCCGCGTCCAGCTGGGTGTAGCTGACGGGGCGTTTCTCGCAGGCACGCAGCATGCCGTTCAGCAGCTTCTGCCGGTCAAAGACTTCGCGGGAGCGGTCTTTCTTGACGACCATCAGCGGGACAGTCTCGACGATTTCGTAGGTGGTAAAGCGCTTTTTGCAGTTTAGGCACTCGCGGCGGCGGCGAATCTTTTCGCCGTCCTCTGTCGGGCGCGAGTCGATGACCTTGGAATCCACTTCGCCGCAATAGGGACATTTCATATCGGTTACCCTCCTTCTCTACAAACTTAAGCCTTCTTGGCAGCCTTTTTCTTGTTCTTCCAGTCGACCCACAGCGGCGTAGCGATGCAGATCGTGCTGTACACGCCGCTAACCATGCCGAACAGCAGCGGGAACGCGAAGGAGTAGATGCTGTCCAGACGGTAGATGACCGAGATCACGCAGACGACGCCCAAGGCGAGGCAGGTCGTGATGGAGGTCATCAGCGAGCGGGCAAAGCTCTGGTTGATGGACAGATTGACAAGCTCGGCCAGACCCAGCTGCTTCTTGCTGTACAGGGCGCTGTTCTCGCGGATACGGTCGTAGATAACGACGGTATCGTTGATGGAGTAGCCCAGAATCGTCAGCAGCGCGGCGATGAAGTTGCCGTTCAGGGGGATGCGCAGGATGACGAAGACGCCGAAGACGACGAACATATCGTGCAGCAGCGCGACGATGGCGGTGGAGCCGGCCTTCAGGCCGCCGATCTTGCGGAAGCGGTAGGCCACATACGCAAGGATCAGCACACAGGCCGCGACCAGCGCGACGATACTCTTAAGCAGGAACTCCTTGCCGATGGTAGCGTCAACGTTGCTGACCTCGTTCTGGACGAAGTTGTTGTCGGGGTACTGCTCGTTCAGGGTCACCAGCAGGCTGTCCAGCTGCTCGGTCGTCAGCGTATCGCTGCCGGGCAGGGTGACGGTCAAGGTCTGATTGCCGGAAATATCGGAGCCGGTCTGCAGCGTCAGGCTGGACTTGTCCAGCTCGGTGCCGATGGTGGACTTCAGGTCGTTGAGATCCGCTTCGCCCTCATAGGCCAGCGTGATCATGGAGCCGCCCTTGAACTCGACGTCCATCTTGACGCCGAAGATGCCGCAGAACACAAGCACGACAGCGATCAGCGCACAGGAGAAGGTGTAGAACTTCTTGCGGTTGCCGATGAAATTGATGGACGGGGTCTTGAAGTCGGCACCGCCCTCCTTCTTGCCGCCGAACAGCCAGGCCTTGCGCAGGGGCTTGAAGTGGACAGCGCCGCGGATCATGACGCGGGTCGCCCAGACGCCAAAGACAAAGTTCAGCAGAACGCTGGTCAGCAGGGTGAAGCCGAAGGAGTAGATCGTACCGGCGGTGGAAGGTCCGAACCAGTAGAAGATCGGGTTAAAGACCTTGGCCCAGAAGCCGTCCGTCGGGCCGAAGGCACCCATCAGGATGGCGGCGACGATGACGATGGTCACATTGCCGTCGATGATGGGGGTCAGGCCCATCTTGAAGCCGCTGTTGACAGCACCCTCGAGGGTCTTGTTCTTGGACAGCTCCTCCTTGATGCGCTCGGCGGTGATGACGTTGGCGTCAACACCCATGCCGATGCCGAGGATGATACCGGCGATGCCGGGCAGTGTCAGCGTGGAGCCGGGGAAAACCGTGAAATAGCCGGACACAACAGCCAGCGTGGCGGCGGCCTGGCCCATCAGGGAGATGACCGCGATGGTGCCGGGCAGACAGTAGCGCACGATCATCAGGATCGCGACCAGGATGAAGGCAATGATGCCGGCCTGCACCATGACGTCCAGGCTCTTGGCACCCAGGGACGGGCTGATGGTGGAGTAGCTCTCGGCGGACAGGGCAAACGGCAGAGAGCCGGAGTTGATCTGGTTCGCCAGCGTGGAGGCGCTGTCCTGATCGAAGTTGCCCTTGATGATGGCCTCACCGCCGGTGATGGCCTCATTGACCGTGGCGGTGGAGATGTTATTGTCATCCAGCCAGATGGAGATCGTGCCGTTGCTGGCTGCCAGCTCGGTGGTGGCCGTGGCAAAGGCAGATGCGCCCGCGGAGTTGAACTTCAGCTGGACGACCCAGCCTTCGGTCTCGTTGTAGGCAGCGCTTGCGGAAGCCACGTCGTCACCGCTCAGGATCTCCTCGCCCGTGGCGGACGAGCCCTTGCGGAACACCATCTTGGCGGTGGTACCGATCTCGTCGATAGCGGTCTGCGGATTGAAGTCCGCCTCGTCGCTCTTCCACGGGAAACGCACGATGATACGATTCTTGTTGTTGTCAACGTAGCTCTCGTAGTCGGTGATGCCGAGGCCGACGAGGCGGTCCTCGATAACCGTTTTGGCTGCGGTCATCTGGGCATCGGTGGCCTCCACATCGTCGGCAGGCATGAACGTAACGTCCACGCCGCCGCGGATGTCGATGCCGAAGCGGATGTCAGATGCGCCCTTGACGTAGACATTCTTGGTGTCGCCGTAGGTATAGCTCACACCAAGGATGGCCGTCAGGGAGAACAGCACGATCAAAATTGCCACGACGAACAACGGCCATGACTTCCCTTTTCTGTTCATAGAAACCTCCAAAAAACTGCTCGCACCGGCGGGCGGGATTAGAATATTACTGCTTGTCGGCAAGCAGCTTTTCAACAACTGCCAGACGCACACAGACGCAAAGCAGTGCAGAAGCGGTTTCAACCTCGGTCAGGCTCGGATAGGTCGGCGCGATGCGCAGATGCGAGTCGTCGGGGTCATTGTGGTAGGGGTAGGCAGAGCCTGCGCCCGTCAGGGTCAGGCCGCAGTCCTTGCACAGCTGGGCGACGCGCTTGGCGCAGCCGGGCATGACGTACAGGCTGATGAAGTAGCCGCCCTTGGGGTTCGTCCAGTGGGCGATGTTGCCGCAGGGGGTCAGCTCGGTTGCGAACGCAGTCTTGACAGCGTCGAAGCAGGGCACCAAACGGCGGCGGTGCTTTGCCATATGCGCGAGGACGCCCTCCTTATTTTTCAGGAAGCGGACGTGGCGCAGCTGGTTCATCTTGTCGTAGCTGATGATCATCGTCGAGAAGCGCTTGCACATGTACTTCATCGAGTTCTCGCTGCAGGCAATGGCAGACACGCCTGCGCCGGGGAAGGTGATCTTGCTGGTCGAGGTGAACATGAAGACGCGATCCTCGTTGCCGTACTTCTTGGCCTCGTTCAGCAGTACGGGGGTCTCGATGATCTCATCGGTCAGGTGGTGGACGATGTACGCCTCATCCCAGAAGATCTTGAAATCAGGCGCGGCGGTTTTCAGCGCGGCAAAGCGGCGGATGGTCTCGTCGCTGTAGGTGTAGCCGTCAGGGTTCGAATACTGCGGCACGCACCAGATGCCCTTGATGGTATCATCCTCGGCGACGAGCTTTTCGATCATATCCATGTCGGGACCGTCGGGGCTCATCGGCACGGAAATCAGCTCAAAGCCCATCTCCTCGGTGATGGCAAAGTGGCGGTCATAGCCGGGCACGGGGCAAAGGAACTTGCGGTGCTCGACCTGCCCCCAAGGCTTCGGCGAATCCTGAAAGCCGAACATTATGCCGATGGCGACGAGGTTATACATCAGCTGCAGGCTGGAGTTGCCGCCCACAAAGACCTCGCCGGGCTTGACGCCGAAGACATCGGCGAACAGCTCGCGCGCCTCGTGCAGGCCTTCCAGCTCGCCGTAGTTGCGGGTGTCAAAGCCGTCGTCGGTGATGTAGTTGTCCATCTTGAGCAGATCCATCGCCAGGTCCATCTGGTGAGGGCCGGGCTTGCCGCGCGCCATGTTCAGCTTCAGACCCATGTCCTGAAACTTTTTGTACTGCGCTTCCAGTGCAGCCTTTTCAGCGGTGAGCTCGTTGTGATCCATTGCAAAGTAATCAGCCATGATACGATCCCCCTAAATAAAGTATATACATTTCCTATACAGCCGTTTTGTGCCACCCTCTATCTTGGCACATTCACAGGCGTACACTACATTATATACGATTTATCTGAAATAAACAAGCACTTTTTGCCTGCATTTGCGCTTTTTTATGCAGGAAAACTACAAAAAAGCACATCTGTCTTAAAAAACAGATGTGCTTTTACGGATAACAAAGAAAAACGACTGGACCGTAAGCCGGGTTCTGTATCAAACGACGATCTATCTTGTCCTTGCGTCACCGCAAGGCTCACGCCATCACCGGGACGCGCGAGACTCCGCATAATGTCCCATACGGATGTTGCTTCGAGCAGGGTTTACATAGCCGCAAAGTCGCCAGTGCGCTGGTGAGCTCTTACCTCGCCTTTCCATCCTTACCGCTTTCGCGGCGGTTTCTTTCTGTTGCACTATCCCTGGGGTCACCCCCGGCTGCCGTTAGCAGTTACTCTGTCTCTGTGAAGCCCGGACTTTCCTCAGGCAGCCCTTGCGGGCTGTCCCGCCGCCGTATGTTCCACTCGTTTTCTAAAGCAGTATAGCATATTTCCCGCCCCTTGGCAAGAAAAATTATAGCAGCAGCCGCACGAGCAGCAGCGCCGTCACCCCCGGCACGCCCAGCACGCCCGCACAGAACGCCGTAAAGCGGTTCAGCGGCAGTGCAACGCCGGTCATGGGCTCCAGCAATCCCAGCAGCGCCAACGCCCCCAGCCCGCATACCGCCCCGGCCAGCAGGCTGCGCAGCCCGTGCCGCTGGCGGAAGGCGCACCGCACGACGGCTATAATGCAGAGGGCGGCGGCCGCATACGCCCCGTATTCGCTCATGGGTCAGCCCCTCCTGTCCGCAGCGTGCGCAGCAGTGCCCGGCAGCGGCACATGAGCGCCGCGTGCTGGTAGGTCAGCTGCTCGATATAAAACGGATCCTGCGCCTCTTTAAAGGCGCTCTCGTTGGCGTGCAGCGCCCGCAGGGTCGTGTCCAGCTCGGCAGCGGCGGCGCGGCGCTCACGCTCTGCCGCTGAAATACGTTTGAACATAAGCGCCCCCTTACAGCAGAATGCAGATCAGCCCGTCGCAGCCCTCGTTGATGATGCGCTCCAGCGTTTGCTGCAGGCGGCCGCGCGCCTCCTGCGGCATGTGCAAAAGCTTTGCCTGCACGCCCTCGCTGACAAGCTCGTTCAGGCTCTTGCCGAAGATATTCGTGCCCCATAATTTGCCGGGGTCTGTCTCGAAGTCGGCCAGCAGGCTCTTTATCAGCTCCTCGCCCTGCTGCTCGCTGCCGACGGTGGGCGAAAGCTCGGTGTGGATGTTGGCGCGCATGATGTGCAGGCTGGGCGCGCTGGCCGACAGCCGCACGCCGTACTGCCCGCCCTGCTTGACGATCTCCGGCTCCTCCAGCGTCAGCTCGTCGATGCCCGGCATGACGATGCCGTAGCCGGTGGCTTCGACCTGATCGAGGGCAGATTTGATCTTGTCGTAGGCGCGCTTGGCGCGGGCAAGGCTGACGACACAGGGCAGAAGACTCGCCTCGTCGACGATGGCAAGGCCGGTCTGCTCGCCGAGAATTTTATAGAAGATGTCAGGCGCAATGGCGGCGCGGATCGTCGCACTGCCGCTGGCTAAATCCATGCCGACAAGCGACACGCCGGTGATGTACTCGCACCCCAGCTGGGGGCGCTTACCGGCAAGATCAGCCATCCGGTGCACCGACGATGCAAACTCCAGCATGGCGGTGTAGACAGCGCTTTGCAGCCAGTGGCCGCTTTCCAGCATCGTGACCCAACCGGGCATCTGTACGGCGATCTCCCGCAGCGGAAATTCGTAAAGCAGTGTCGTCAGCAGCTTGTCGAGGGTTTCGACCGTCATCGTCGTGCAGTTCAGCGGGAAAACGGCATGGCGGTAGCGCTCGGTCAGCTCGGCGGCCAGACGGCGGACGTCGTCGCTGTCCGGCTCGGCGCAGTTGAGCAGGATGATATACGGCTTGCCGATGGCGTCCAGCTCATTGATGATGCGCTGCTCGGCGTCGAGGTAGGCCTCCCGCGGCAGGTCGGCCACCGAGCCGTCCGTCGTTACGACCAGCCCGACGGTGGCGTGCTCCCGGATGACCTGCCGCGTGCCGGTCTCGGCGGCGAGGTCGAACGGGACTTCGTGGTCGAACCACGGGCTTTTTACAAGGCGGGGCGCGTCGTTTTCCTCGTGCCCCAGCGCGCCGTCCACCATGTAGCCGACGCAGTCGATGAGCCGCGCGCGGAAGCTGCCGCCGCCCGAAAGATCGAGCTTGACGGCTTTCTCCGGGATGAACTTCGGCTCGGTCGTCATGATGGTGCGCCCGGCGGCAGATTGTGGCAGCTCGTCGTGGGCGCGGGCGCGGCGCGCCTCATTTTTGATGCGGGGCAGCAGCATCAGCTCGGCAAAACGCTTGATGAAGGTGCTTTTGCCGCTGCGCACCGGGCCGACGACGCCGAGGTAGATGTCCCCGCCGGTGCGCTGTGCAATGTTCTGGTAAATTTGATCCTGTGTCACGGGTGTTCCCCTCCTTTACAGCGCAGCGGGAATGAGCAGACAGGCGGCCTCGGCGGTCGTGTCCTGCGGACGGCCGTCGGTTTCCAGACCGTTGGCGGCGGCAAGATCTTTCGCGCGGGCGTGGTAGCGCTTCGCGATGTCGAAGATCGGCTCGCCCTGCCGCGCATAGTAGATGTACAGTGCCGGTTCGCCGCTGCTGTCGTAGGCTTCGCCCAGCTCGACGCTGCACAGGGCGTCAAAGCTCTGTGCCTGCAGCAGTGCGCCGTTCACTTCGATTTCCAAGTCGACCCGCAGCCGTGCGCCGTTTTTGCTGCTGGTGACGCGGGCGACCGACGCCCCGGCGCTGAGCCACGCCCCGTCGGCACTGCCCGACCAACTGCCGTCGGGCTGCCAAGTGAAGGGCTTGTCATAGCAGGTCAGCTCGCCCCGCGCATCGCTGATAAAAACATGCGCCGTCCCCTTGCCCAGCAGATGCAGCGTCTGGCCGTCCTCGCCCGCAGCCGCGCCCAGCGCCCCCAGCGTGACAAAGCAGCCCGCGACGGTGCCGTCGGCGTCGGGCAGGTCGTCCTCGATGCTGACAGGGATGCGCGCCGCCAGATCAGCGGTCTTTTGCAGCAGGCGGCATGCCGTCTGCACGGTCTGGGTCTTGCAGAGCGTCGAGTAGGCATCGGCGACGACGGTGTACTGCACGCCGCGCCAAAGCTCGATGCGTAGCTTCCATGTGACCGAGAGCGCGGCCTCTACGGCACCGCTGTCGGCATTGTCGGCACGCAGCACGCAGGCCAGCACCTCGCCGCGCACAAGGACGGCGTCGTCCTCGGCAGCGCCGGGCAGCTCAACGGTCTGCTGGACGGGAATCTCCCGGCTGCGCACGGTCAGTTCGCCGCTTTCGCCGCTCTGGGTGCAAATCTGCAGCTGCAAGGTGCCCTGCACACTGACCTGCCCCACGGCGGGCACGGTACTGCCCGGCACAAAGCTGCCGGTCATGTCCAGCACGGTCTCCCCTGCGCTTGGCAGCGGGATGGACGTCTCGTCGGTCAGCGTCTTTTCCTCGGTCGCGGCGCACTGCAAGCCCTGCATCGTGCGGGTGTATTGCTCAATGCCGCAGTCGGCCAGCGAGGTCAGCAGCTCCAGCTCGCGGCGGATGGCTACAGCGGCGCAGAGAAAATACGCGCCGCGCAGGTCGATGCGGTGCTCGCTGACGGCGCGGCAGTTGCAGTATTCCGGCTCGCCCCAGACCTGCGCCGCGCCCTCGGCGTACTGCCCGGCGGGCAGCTCGACCGATTTTTCAAAGGCGAACTTCTGCTCGGTACGCTGCAGGCGGCAGCCGGGCTCCTCGCTTTGATAATAGACGGTGCAGCGCAGATAGCCCTCGACCTGCCAGCGCCCGGCAGATACCCGGTTTTGCAGCACGACCGGCGTGATCAAGCATTTGACGATCTTGAAGACGGCGGGCAGATAATCGGGAATTAAAATTTCAGTCTCGACAGGGAGTTCCAGCCGCGTTTCCCAGCGGCTGCCATACGATGCAACGGCGTCTTTGAACACCTTGAGTTCCATATTGCTTGCCCCTTTCCATTCACGTTCTTGGGGCAGTATATGCGCACAGGCAAAAAAATAGCCCCTGCCCGGAACAGGCAGGGGCGAAAATTATGCTCAGACCTTGAACGCCGCGCGCAAAAGCCAGCGGAAGGCGCGGGGGCAGCGGACAACGACTACATGCATGGCGTGCACCTCACTTTCTGTGTACGCCATACTATGCGCACTGTGCGCGGTGTGTTACGCGTCATCGCGGGTCAGCACGACCACGCCGCTGCCGCTGGTGCAGGAAAGGTGCGCGGTTTCCTCGGTGAATTCATTGCTGACGCCCAGCGGATAGTCGGCGGTCAACTCGGCGTCCTCCAAGGGATAGAATGCACCCCGGATGCAGACGCCGCCGAGCTTACCCTCCAGTGGGAAGACAGAAAGATACTTCCAGTTTTCCCGCTGGAGGCTGAGGGGGCGCCCCGGCACGAGGAAACGCAGTTCGCTGTGCTCGTCGGCCAGCAGAACGTCGACGCCGTTTTTGGCAAGATACAGCCCGGTGGCAAGGTTGGACAGGGTATGTTCCAGCCGCGCGCCGCCCAAAGCGCCCAGCATCGTGATCTGGTCGTAACCGTGCTCCAGCAGCCAGCGGGCGGCGTACTGGGTGTCGGTGTCGTCTTTCACATGGGGCAGCACGATCGTCTCATGCGCTGTTTTGGGCTGTGGGGCGGAGTCAAAATCACCTACGATCAGATCGAGACGCAAATCAAGGCGCTCGGCATTGCGGTAGCCTGCGTCACAGGCCACCACGAAATCCTCCGGCTGCGCGTAGCGGCACATAGCGGCCGATACCGGCACAGCCGACAGCAACAAAGCGTGTTTGCTCATTTTTCCCACTCTTTCCGCGCGCTGGCTTCCTCGTACATGGCAAGGTAGCTGGCGTAGCGCGTCTTGCTGATAGTTCCCGCGTCGACAGCCTCCCGCACGGCACAGCCCGTCTCACTGCGGTGGGAGCAGCCCGTAAACCGGCACTGCCCGAAATACGGCGCAAACTCCGGGAAGGTGTGCTGAATGTCCTCCTTCGGAATGCGGCAGAGCTTTTGCGCTTCCAAGCTGGCAAAGCCCGGCGTGTCAGCCAGATGGCCGCCGCAGATTTCAAAGATCTCGACTTCACGGGTCGTGTGGCGGCCGCGGCCGAGCTTTTGGCTGATCTGGCCGGTCTCACGATTCAGTTCGGGTGCCAGCGTGTTGAGCAGCGTGGACTTTCCCACGCCGGAGTTGCCGCAGAAAGCGCACAGATGCCCCTTGATATAGCCGCGAATCTCGTCCAGCCCCTCGCCGGTGCCGTAGTTCAGCTGCACCAGCGGGATACCGCTGCCCGCGTAGGCGGTGCGCAGCATATCAGCGGTGGCCAGATCGGATTTCGTCACGACCAGCACCGGCTGCACATCTTTATAGATGGCGGCAGCGGCCAGCTCGTCCAGCACAAGGGTGCTGGGCACGGGCTGGGTCGTGCTGGTGACGATGAACAAAATGTCCAGATTGGCAATGGGCGGGCGGATGAAAACGTTTTTGCGGGGCAGAATCTCGTCAATCATCGTGCCGTCGGGCGACAATGTGACGTTATCCCCCGCCACCGGCGTGACACCGCGCTTGCGGAAGATGCCGCGCGCCTTGCACTCGACGATGCCGTTCGGCGTTTTTACGTAGTAAAAGCCGCCGATGCCTTTTGTAATATAGGTCATGGTCGTACCATCCATTAGCCGATGGGGTTGCCCTGCGAGTCGCACTGCTGGCCGTTCTCGTTCCACATCGAGCCGTCGGAATGCTGGTAGATATGGTGGCTGCCGTCAGCGCTCCACCAGTCGCTCTCCGCGATGGTGCCGTCGCCGTTGTTGACCGGATTGGAATCCGGCGTCTCGACGACTTCCGGGATGCCGGTGGAGACGACCAGCGTGATGACCGACGCCTTGCGCACGTTCGTACCGGCGTTCGGGGACTGGCTCAGAACGGTGCCCTCCGGCTGTTCGCTGGGCTGTTCGACCGTGCGGATGGACAGATTCAGCCCCTTGACCTCGTTGCGGGCTTCCTCAATGGTTTTGCCGGTCAAACTGGGAACAGAGCTCTCCTTCGACACCTGCGAGCGGCTGACATAGAGGATGACGGTGGTGTCGCCCTCGACGGTCTCGCCCGCAGCGGGCTGGGTGTAGATGACCGCACCGTTCGCGACGGTATTGTCGGTCATGGGCTTCTTCGTGACGCGCAGTCCCATGTCCTTCAGGGTCTGCTCGGCGTCCTCGGCGACCATGTTCTTCGTCTCCGGGATCGTGACGTACTGGGTGCCGAGGCTGACCGTCAGCACGATGCGCTGCTTCTCCTTCACGGTACGCCCGGCCTTCGGGGTCTGGCGAATAATCGTGCCGGCCGGTTCGCTGGAATATTCCTCCGGGAACTCGGCGCGCAGCAGGTTATTGTAGTCAGTGGCAAGGAACTCGTCCTTCGTCATGCCGACAAAGCTGATGACCTGCACGTCGGCGCGGTTCGAGAACAGCAGGTTGCTGGAATTGGTGAAGATCAGGTAGATCAGGATGGCTGCGCCGATGACGAACGCCACCGCCATGCCGAAGAAGATCGGCAGCAGCGAGAAGCCCTTGGACTGCTTCTTCGCCTTCTTCTTGCCGGACTTGCTGCGGCCGGGGTTGGATGTGCCGACCCGGCGGGCGTCGCCGGTGCGGATGTTTGACGCCTTCGCGCCGGGCTTGGAGCTGTTTACCACGCGGTTGATATTCCTTTCCGGGTTGTCCTGCGCATTGCGGTATTCGTACTCAAAGCGGATGGAGGGGTTGCGCTTAAACTCCTCGATGGCGGCAAGCATCTCCTGCGCACTCTGGTAGCGCTTGTCGGGGTCTTTCTCCATCGCCTTTTCGGTGATCTGGCGCAGACCTTCGGGGGTGTTGGGTGCAATCTCGGCCAGTGGCTTCGGTTTTTCGGAAATCTGCATGATGGCGATGGACACCGCGCCGTCGCCGTCAAACGGCAGACGGCCGGACAGCATCTCGTACAGCATGACGCCGACCGAGTAAATGTCGGTGCGGGCGTCGGTGCGCTCGCCCTTGGCCTGCTCCGGGCTGATGTAATGCACCGAGCCGATGGCTTTGTCGCTGACGGTCTGGCTCTGCGCACGGGAGAAGCGTGCGATGCCGAAGTCCATCATCTTGATGGAGCCGTCCGCCAGCAGCATGATGTTCTGTGGCTTGACATCGCGGTGGATGATGCCCTTGGAGTGGGCGTGCTGCAGGGCACTGAGCACCTGCGTGGCAAAATGCACAGTCTCCTTCCACGTCAGCGCACCGCCGCGCTGCTTGAGATACTCCTTCAGCGTGATGCCGTCGACGTACTCCATGACGATGTACTGGAGCTTGTCGGTGACAGAAACGTCGTAGACCTTGACGATATTGGGATGGCTGAGGATGGAGATGGCCTTGGACTCGTTTTTAAAGCGGCGAACCAACTCCTCATTGTCGAGAAATTCTTCCTTCAGCACCTTGACGGCAATCTGGTTGCCGGTCTTGAGATCGGTGCCGCGGTAAACGTTGGCCATACCGCCAACGCCCACAAGCCCCTCGATCGAGTAGCGGCCGTCCAGCCGTTTGCCTATCAGATTATCCATTGTTGACCTCCGTGGCTTCCACGCCCATGAGCAGGACTGTAATGTTATCCTGACCGCCCGCCTGCAGGGCACGGTCTACCAGAATACTCGTAGCATCAAAGAAAGAAACCTCGCGCAGTACCTGCGCAATGTCGTTGTCCGACACCATATTCGTCAGGCCGTCGGTGCACAGCAGCAGAATGTCGCCCTCCTCGATCTCGCAGCGGTTGTACTCCGGCACAATGTTGGCTGAGACGCCCAGCGCGCGGGTGATGAGGTTTTTCTGCGGGTGGACGGCGGCCTGCTCGCGGGTGATCTGCCCGCTGTCCACAAGCTGCTGCACCATCGAGTGATCGCGGGTGATCTGGCGCAGCTCGCCCGCATGGAACAGGTACGCGCGGGAATCCCCGGCGTGTACCACATGGGCAAGCCCCCCGCTGGCATAGGCGCAGACACCTGTTGTGCCCATGCCCTGCATCTCCGGGTCGGAGGTGGACTTTTCGTACACAGCGCGATTCGTCAAATCAAAGCCGCGCATGATGAAAGCCTTCTCTGCGCCCGGCTCCAGACTGCGCATATGGCGGGCAAAATACTGCTGCATGGTGTCGGTGGCAATGCGCGCGGCGATCCGCCCGCCGTTGACGCCGCCCATGCCGTCGCAGACAATGCCCCAGGCGGTGCCGCCTGCCAGCTGCTGCGCACAGTAGTTGTCCTGATTTTCCTGCCGGCAGCTGCCGATGTCCGTGATCGCGGCGATCTTCATTCAGGTTGGTTCCTTTCCATTATGTTGCAAGCTGAAATGCTTATTTCCCCTGTGCGTCCTCGCGGCGCAGCTGGCCGCAGGCGGCGCTGATATCGGTGCCCAAACGGCGGCGCACCGTGGCGTTGACGCCCAATGCCTCCAATTCCTTCTGGAAGCGGTGCACGTTGGCGTCGTCGGTGGCGGAGTACGGGCTGCCGTCCACCGGGTTGATGGGGATGAGGTTGACGTGCGCGCCCATGCCCTTAATGAGGTTGGCGAGCTTTTGCGCCATCTCACTGCTGTCGTTAACGCCGCGCACCATCGAATACTCGAAGCTGATGCGGCGGCCGGTCTCCTTCTGATAGCGGCGGCAGGCCGGGATCAATTGTTCCAGCGGGAAAGCGTCGTTGACCGGCATCATGCCGGAGCGGGTCTTGTTGTCCGGCGCATGCAGCGAGACGGACAGCGTCAGCTGCAAATGCCGTTTCGCCAGCTCGTCGATCTTTGGCACAAGGCCGCAGGTGGACAGGCTGATGTTGCGCATGCCGATGTTGACGCCCTCCGGGCAGGAGATGATCTCCAAAAAATCCATCACGTTGTTGAAATTGTGCAGCGGCTCGCCAATGCCCATCAAAACGATGTGGGACACCCGTTCGCCGGAGTCCTTCTGCGCGGTGTAAATTTCCGAGGCAATCTCCCCTGCTGTCAAATCACGCACACGCCCGGCCTGCGTCGATGCGCAGAAGCGGCAGCCCATCGCGCAGCCGACCTGCGTCGACACACAGACAGTATTGCCGTATTTGTAGCGCATCAGAACGGTTTCGATGCAGTTTCCGTCGGCCAGCTGCAAAAGATACTTGACCGTGCCGTCCTTCGACTGCTGGCGGCGGCGGATGGTGGGCGCGGCGATCGTGCACTGCTCAGAAAGCTGCGCCAGCAGCGCCTTCGGCTGATCGGTCATCTGGGTGAACTCCGTCACGAGCTTCTGGTGCAGCCATTTAAAAATCTGCTTGGCACGAAATTTCGGCTGACCCAGCCCGACGATGTAGGCAGTCAGTGCGTCGAGCGTCAGATCCGAAATGCAGAGCTTTTCGCCCATGCGGGGTCACCTCCTTTTATAATAACGAATTTTGTGTCAGTTTCGTTCCAAGATAGCGGCAAAAAAGCCGTCCGTCCCGGTTTTGTGCGGCAAAAACAGCGTTCCCAGCGGCGTCACGTCCGCGCCGGGCAGCGCATCTTTGGGCTGCACAACGTGAAAATCAGGGTTGGTGGAGAGAAATTTCTCCACCTGCGCTTGATTCTCCTGATAATTCACTGTACAGGTAGAATACACCAAACGGCCGTTTTCGGCAAGGGAATCCGCCCCATTTTGCAGGATTTTTTGTTGTGTGGCAAGCAGATTCTCTATCCCGTCCAAATCCTTGTAACGAATGTCCGGCTTTTTGGCGATAACGCCGAGGCCGGAACACGGCACATCGCAGAGGACGCGGTCGAACGTCGGCCATTCCGAATTGTGCTTTGTCGCGTCGTTTTCGACAGCTACGGCACAGGTGACGCCGCAGCGGTCAAACGAGCGCTGCAAAAGCGCCACGCGGCTAGGCACGAACTCGCCGCTGACAAGTTGGCCTTTGTCCTGCATAGCCTCGGCCAGTGTCAGGCTTTTGCCGCCCGGCGCGGCGCAGAGATCAAGCACCTGCTGTCCCGGCTGGGCGTCGACGCAGAGCGCAGTGAACTGGCTTGCCAGCCCCTGCACATGGAAAAGCCCTTTTTGAAAGGCCTCGCTGGCGGCGGGTGAGCCGACAAAATCGACGAGGAGCGCGCCCAGCCAAGGGCCGGGGGTCACGGTGTGGCCTTCGTGCTGCAAAAGTGCCGTCAGTGCGGCGTCGCTTGTGCGCAGCGTGTTCACGCGGATCGCGGTTTGGGGCTTCTCGTAAAACGCGGCGGCCAGCGGGAAGGCTTCCGCGCCGAATTGAGCGTAGAACAGCTCCGCCACCGGGCGGGACAGGCAGTAATAAATCGACAGTCGGTCGAGCGGGTCGGCAAAATCGCTCTCCTGTACGTTGGCCACAGCGGCGCGGCGCAGCACGGCATTCACCATACCGGCGGCGCTGGATTTTCCCAAATTCCGGGTCAGCTTGACCGACTCGTCCACGGCGGCGGGCAGCGGAACATTCATGTACCGCGCCTGCGCAAGGCCGGCCCGCAGCACGGCGCGTACCGGTGCGTCCATCTTGGCGACGGGCTTTTTTGTGAATTGGTTTAAGATATAGTCCAGCAGAGGCAGGCGCTCCAGCGTTGTATAGAAGATGCGTGCAGCGAAGGCGGCGTCGCGGCCTTCCAAGGGCGGGGCGCACTTCTTCAGCTCGGCATCCAGCACAAGGTTGGCGTAACCGGCCTGCTCTTGATGGATCAATGCCTTGACGGCCAGACGGCGCGGCGTCACAGGCTGTCCCCCGCTTTCAGACGGCGGCCGGCTGCCCAGGCAGTGCCCGCCATCGGCTTGCCGCCTTCCGGCGTGACGGTCAGCAGTGCGACCGCGCCGTTTGCGGCAGCAATCGTCAGAGGCTTCAAGGCCAGCACCGTGCCGGGCGCGGCGTTCTGCGGGTTCTCAGCCAAGCGGCTTTCCAGCACCTTGATGCGCTTGCCGTCCTGCGCGAACCAAGCCACCGGCCACGGGTTCATGCCGCGCACCCAGTTGTGGATGTGGGCGGCGTCCTGCGTAAAGTCGAACTGTGCCATATCCTTCGTCAGGGGCGGTGCCTTCGTAGCCTGCGTGTCGTCCTGCTTTTGCGGGGTCAGCGCCCCGGCCTCAATCTTTTCCAGCGCGGTCACCAGCGTTTTGGCACCCACAGCGCTGACGCGGTCGAACAGCGAGCCGCTCGTCTCCTCAGGGTCAATGGCAATCGGCTCCACCATCAAAATATCGCCGGTGTCCAGCCCTTCGTCCAGCTGCATGATCGTTACGCCCGTCCCGGCGTCGCCGTTCAGCACAGACCACTGGATCGGCGCGGAGCCGCGGTATTTCGGCAGCAGCGAGACGTGCAGGTTGATGCAGCCGTACTTCGCCACATGCAGCAGCTGCGGCGGGATGATGCAGCCGTAGGCCACGACAATGATGACGTCGGGTGCAAGTTCTTGAATGAGCGCGTCGGACGAGCCGTCCCGCAGGGTGCGGGGCTGGTAGACCGGGATACCGTGCTCGACCGCCAGCTGCTTGACCGGCGGTGCGGTCAGAATCTGCTTGCGGCCGACGGGTTTATCGCGCCGGGTGAACACCGCGCAGACCTCGTGCCCGGCCGCCAGCAGGGCGGCCAGACTTTCGGCGGCGATATCAGGGGTGCCCATGAACAGGATGCGCATATATCAGTCCTCGTTTTCCTCAGGGTAATCGTCCTCGTAGAAATGCTCGGCCAGATCCATAATGGTGATGCCGTCCAGATGGTTGTTCTCGTGCTGGATGCAGCGCGCCAGCATGTCGTCGGCCTCCATCTCGAACCACTCGCCGTGGCGATCCTGCGCCTTGACCTTGACGTGCTTCGAGCGCTTGATCGCGCCGTTGTGGCCGGGGAAGGACAGGCAGCCCTCGTACAGTTCGACCTGTTCGTCGCTGAGTTCAAGAATTTCCGGGTTGATGAACTCGATGAACTTGTACTTGTAATTTTCGGGGACTTCCTCAGGCAGGTCGCGGTCATCAAGGCAGATGAACAGGCGGCGCATCATGCCCACCTGCGGGCCTGCCAGACCGAGGCCGTTTGCGTCGAGCAGCGTCTCCTTCATGTCGTCGAGCAGGGTGCCCAGACGATCGTCAAACTTGGTAACGGGGCGGCAGACTTTCTTCAGGATCGGGTCGCCGTCCTGCACAATGGTACGCAGTGCCATAAAAATAACCTCCAAATGTTATAAATCACCGTCAGAATTGAAATCGAGTACGACAGACGCTTTCTGTGGCAGCTTTTCAGCGTCGTAGGCGTCCAGCGTCTCGTGCAAAAGTGCGCGGAACGCCGCATCGTTACGGCATTTCAGCGTCAGCTTGTAGCGAAATTTATTGTTGAGCATCGTAATGTTCATAGGCGCAGGCCCCAGCACTCGCAGCGGAATGTCGGGCTTTTGGGCGGCATGCTGCGCCAGCAGCGCGCCGAACCGCTGCGCCGCGATGAAGACCGCGCCTTCCTGATCGCCGACGAAGCCGACGACCACGAAGGAGCAAAATGGCGGGTAAAGGCCGAACTTGCGGAAGGTGATCTCCTCGCGGTAAAAGCCCTCGTAGTCCTGCGCGGCGGCCAGCTGCAAAACGGGGTGGTCGGGCACTGACGTTTGAATCAGCGCCCGACCGGGCAGCGCGGCGCGCCCGCCGCGCCCCACGACCTGCGTGATGAGGCTGAACACGCTCTCATACGCACGGAATCCCTGCCCGAACAGCAGCGAGTCGATGCCCAAGACGCCCACAAGGGTGACATTTTCAAAGTCGAGCCCCTTCGCGACCATCTGGGTGCCGAGCAGGATGTCGTAGTCGTGCCGCGCAAACTGCGCCAGCATCGTCTCGTGGGCGTCCTTGCGGGAAGTGGAATCCTGATCCATCCGCAGGATGCGCGCACCGGGCAGCAGCTCGGCCAGTTCCTCCTCGACGCGCTGGGTGCCGAAACCGCTGTAGTTGATCTTGCCGCCGCATTCGGGGCAGGTCTGGGGCAGCGGGTACACCGTGTGGCCGCAGTGGTGGCACAAAAGCGCCTGCTGCGGCTTGTGGTAGACCAGCGGTACGCTGCAATTCGGGCACTTCAAGACATGTCCGCAGGTGCCGCACATGCCGATCGTGCGGTAGCCGCGGCGGTTTAGAAGCAGAATGCTCTGTTCGCCGTTATCAAGATTTTCCTGCAGTTCCCGCGCCAGCCGCACGCTGACCTCGCGCGGGTTGCCCGCTGCCAGCTCGGCGCGCATATCGATAAAATCCACCTGCGGCAGCGGCTTGCCGCCGTAGCGGTGCAGTAACCGCACCAGCTGCAAGCGCCCGCTCTGCGCGGCGTGGTAGGTTTCTGTCAGCGGCGTGGCAGAGGCGAACAGCAGCAGGGAATTTTCCATCGCAGCGCGTTTTTTGGCAATATCGTGGGCATCGTACCGGGGGGCGGACTCGCTTTGGTAGGTATGCTCCTGCTCCTCGTCCATGATGATAAGGCCGAGGTTTTGCAATGGGGCGAACACCGCACTGCGGGTGCCGACAACGATGTCGGCATTTCCCTGCTGGATCATCCGCCATTGCAGCAGCCGCTCGGTGTTGTTGAGCGCTGAGTGCTGCACGGCCAGACGACTGCCGAAGGTGGATTTCAGCCGCCGGATCATCTGCGGCGTCAGGCTGATCTCCGGCACAAGGACGAGCGCCCGCCGCCCCAGCTCCAGCGTGCGCTGGATGAGCTTGAGGAAGACAATCGTCTTTCCGCTGCCGGTCACGCCGTACAGCAGCGCCGCGTGAGGGGCGTTGTCCTCTAAGTTGGGCAGCAGGTCGTCAAAAACATGCTGCTGATCCGGAGAAAGCTCCAGCGGCTGCGGGTCAAACGGGATGGCCGCAAACAGGTCGATGGCCTTGTCCTGCTCGACGGCGGTCAGCACGCCCTTTTTGACAAGGGCGGTCAGTGCTGCGCGGGAGATGCCCGCCTCGTCCAGCTGCCGCGCTGTGAGCGCACCGTTTTTCAGCGCCTCGATGGCGGCCTGCTGGCGCGGGGCGCGCTTCACATTTTCGGGCGGCTCCCCTGCCAGCGTGTACAGCTTTTCGGTCTGGCGGCGCAGACGGCTCTGCATGACGTGTTTGCCGTCCACGACGGCGGGGCGGTACTGCGCGCCGTATGGGATGACAGCCTTGACGGCCTCGAACCAAGTGCAGAAGGTGCGCTCCTTCAAAAAGTACACAAGCTTCAGCAGGTCAGGCGTCAGGCGGGCGTCCTCCGGCGCGGCGTCGTAGAGAGTTTTCAGCTTTTTGGGGGCAGCATCTTCTTCAACTTCCTCCACGGCCAGCACGACGGCCATCCGCGCCTTGTTCCCCAGCCCGAACGGCACCAGCACCATGCTGCCGGGAAAGACTTTCCCGGCCAGCTGCGCGGGGATCAGGTAGGAGTACAGCTTGTCAAAGTGGATGTTCGCGTCGTTTACGGCAGCCTGTGCCAGCAGCAGGCTCATTCGTCGCTGCCGTGCTGCAGCTTGAACTGGATGATGGAGTAGAGGCTCTCGGCGCAGGAGTCGACCTCGACGTTGACGACATGCTCGTCATAGTTGATCGAGTTCGCAATCTCGGTCTCGGCGCGCTTCAGGCGGCGCTGGATGGTCTCCTCGTCCTCGGTGCCGCGGCAGCGCAGACGGCGCTCCAGCTCCTGCATGTCCGGGGGCAGCACGAAGATCGTGGTTGCGCCGGGGTACATCTTCTTGATGTTGCCCGCGCCCTCGACCTCGATGACGAGGATGACCGGGATGCCCAGCTTCATGCGGCCCTCGATCTCGCTGCGCAGGGTGCCGTAGTAGTTCTCGCAGTATTTGGTATGCTCTACGATCTGGTCGTGTGCCAGATGATCCTCGAAATCAGCCACCGACATGAAGTGGTAGTTGATGCCGTCCTTCTCGCCTTCGCGCGGGGCGCGGGTCGTGGCGGAGACGGTGTGCTGAATTTCGGGGTGCTTTTTCAGCAGTGCGGCCACGACGGTATCCTTGCCGGTGCCGGAGGGACCGGAGACTACAAACAGATATTTTTCACCTTTCATCGTTACTTCCTCTTTTCTTCACTTTCTTCGGCGGCACGCCCGGTCAGGGTCTCCAGCGGGATGCCGGACAGGATGACATGGTCGGAGTCCATGATGAGCACGGCCTGCGTGCGCCGCCCGTAGCTGGCGTCGATGAGTGCGCCCTTCTCGCGCGCGTCTTGGATCAGGCGCTTGATGGGGGCAGAATCTGGGCTGACGACGCCGATAATGCGGTCGGCGTTCACCATATTGCCGAAGCCGATGTTCAGCAGTTTCACGGCGTACCTCCCCTGTTACTCGATGTTCTGAATCTGCTCGCGGATCTTTTCAATCTCGGATTTCAGTTCGACGACCAGCCGCGTGATGGCGACGTCCTGACACTTGGAACCGATCGTGTTGGATTCGCGGTTCAGCTCCTGCGTCAAGAAATCAAGCTTGCGGCCGATCGGCTCGTCCAGATCGAGAATTTCACGGTACTGTGCCACATGGCTGCGCAGGCGGACGGTCTCCTCGTCGATGGCAGTCTTGTCGGCGAAGATCGCGGCCTCGGTCACAAGGCGGCCTTCGTCGATGTTGCGGTCGCCGAGCAGTTCCTGCAGACGGGCGTAGAGTTTGTCGCTGTAGGCCAGCACACGGCCTGCACTGCTCTCCTCAATCTGGCCGACAAGCGTCTCGATGGTCGTCAGACGGCCTGCGACGTCGGCCTTCATCCGCTCACCCTCGACAGCGCGCATCGCGACAAAGGCATCGACAGCCTGCTCGGCCACCGACTTAACGTCCTCCCACAGCTCGTCCTCGTTCGTCGGGGCGGCGGTCTGGGTCAGCACGTCCGGAAAGCGGGACAGCATCCCGACCGAGACGTCGTTTTTCAAATCCATCCGCTCGGCCATCGCATTCAGCGCGGCGCGGTAGCCCTCGGCCAGCTGCCAGTTGACGGTGACGACGGTATCCGCCGCCGTGACGGTCTGGATGGAAAGGCTCAGCTCTACCTTGCCGCGGCTGACCTTGGAGGCGACGAGCTTTTTCAGCTTGTCCTCCAGAAATGCGCAGGAGCGCGGCAGGCGCGAGGAGTACTCAAAAAAGCGCGCGTTGACGCTGCGAAGTTCAACCTTGATGTCACGGCCATGCAGCAGCGCACCGGCACGGCCATATCCTGTCATGCTCAAAACCATAACCTACACCTCATAAACACATATATTTTATATTTTACTATTTTTGGGCGCAAGATGCAAGGCTGACGCCGGGATTTTGCAATATTTCACGCAGTTTTTGTGGCGCGGTAAACAAAAACCGCCCCCGCGGCAGAGCGGGAGCGGCAATTCTTTTACTTAGACGGGATGAGACTTGTTTTCGTAGTCGGCGTGCAGAGCATCGACACCCTGCAGACGGGCGTTGCGCTTCTCAAAGAACTTGGGCGCGACCTGCGGGAACATGGCGTAGGTCAAAACGTCCTCCTCCTGGATGGCGTACTTGGAGGCCTCGGCCTTCAGCTTCTCCATCTCGGGCTCAAGGGTATCGGCAAAGCGGCAGGTGATCGGCTGCTCGCCCTTCAGGATGAAGTCACTGAACTCCTTCTTAATGGGCGCGGGGGTCTTGCCGTAATCGCCGTGGACCAGGCCCTTGAACTCCTTGGTGACCATCTTGTAGCGCTCACCCATGATGACGTTAAAGACGGCCTGGGTACCAACGATCTGGCTGGTCGGGGTGACCAGCGGCGGATAACCGGCATCCTCACGGACGCGGGGAATCTCCTCCAGAACGTCCTGGAGCTTGTCCTCCTTACCGGCGTCCTTCAGCTGCTTGAGCATGTTGGAGAACATGCCGCCCGGAACCTGATACAGCAGAGTGTTGGCATCAACGCCCAAAGACTTCTGGTTGATCTGGCCGTTGGCGATGTACTTCTCGCGCAGCTTGTTGAAGTAAGCGCGGACGACATTCAGCTGGTTCAGATCCAAACCGGTGTCGTAGTCGGTGCCCTGCAGGGCGGCGACCAGGCTTTCGGTGGGCATGTGAGAAGTGCCCAGAGCCAGAGGGCTCATAGCGGTATCGACGATGTCGGCACCAGCCTCAATGCCCTTCAGGATGGACATGGAAGCCAGACCTGCGGTGTAGTGGCTGTGGATGTCCACGGGGATCTTGACGGTCTTTTTCAGCTCGGAGACCAGCTCATAGCAGGTGTAGGGCTTGAGCAGGCCGGCCATATCCTTGATGCAGATGGAGTCAGCGCCCATCTCCTCGAGAGTCTTGGCATAGTTGGCGAAGTACTCGTTGTTATGTACCGGGCTCAGGGTGTAGCTGATGCAGGCCTGAACATGGGCACCCTCCTTGTTGGCTGCCTTGATGGCAGTCTGCAGGTTGCGGGGGTCGTTCAGTGCATCAAAGATACGGATGACGTCGATGCCGTTGGCAACGGACTTCTGGACGAAGTACTCGACGGCGTCATCAGCGTAGGGACGGTAGCCCAGCATGTTCTGGCCGCGGAACAGCATCTGCAGCTTCTGGTGGGGCAGCTCCTTGCGCAGGATGCGCAGACGCTCCCACGGGTCCTCGTCCAGGAAGCGGATGCAGGAGTCGAACGTGGCGCCGCCCCAGCACTCAACGGAGAAATACGGGATCTTGTCCATTTCGGGCAGGATGGGGCGCATCTCGTCCATGGTCATACGGGTGGCCAGCAGAGACTGATGGGCGTCACGCAGGACGACCTCAGTGATCTTAATGGGTTTCTTAGCCAATGTGATTCACCCGGCCTTTCTATTAGTTCATGGTGATGAGCAGGTCGCCGGAGTTGACAACGTCGCCCTTGCGCACATTGACGCTGGCAATGGTGCCGTCCTGCGGAGCGCTGATCTCGTTCTCCATCTTCATGGCCTCGAGGATCAGCAGGGTGTCGCCAGCCTTGACGGAGTCACCGGCCTTGACCTTGACATCCAGAATGTTGCCGGGCATGGGAGCGGTGACGGAGACGGCACCGGCGGCACCGGCAGGAGCGGCAGCAGGTGCAGGAGCAGCGGCGGGAGCCGGAGCGGCTGCGGGGGCAGCAGCAGGAGCAGCAGCGGCAACGGGAGCGCCGGTGCCTTCCTCAACGGTGACATTATAAGCAACGCCGTTTACAGTAACGATCAGGTTTTTCATGGAAAAGTCCTCCCTATTTCAAGGTTGATGATTACAGCGTGATATTGCCGTGCTTCTTAGCCAGGCGCACTGTGCGCTTGCTGGCCAGCATATCCAGAGCCTGGGCGACAGCGCCGCGGGCGGTGGCAGCATCTGCAATGGCGTCAGCAGCACCGTTGGCCACAGCGGCATTGGCGCTGCAGACCTCCTTGGCGTAGGCGGCAGCCTTGGCCTTGGTGGCGTTGACGATGTTATCGGAAGCGAAGATCTCGTCCTTGTACAGAACGGTGACAGCGGCCTCGGGAGCCAGCGGGGCTACGGTGCAGCCCTGCACGGCAACACGCCAGTCGGCGCAGGCGGCAAAGACCGTGTAGGCAGGGCCGACGGCCTCACCGGCCAGTACGGCGACCTTGACGGTGGTAGCCTCGGCGTAGACACCGGCCATACGGGCAGCCTGACGGATGCCGCCGGCCTGGTCGTCGCCCTCGCTCTTGCCGAAGCCCTCGGTGTTGACGACGGTCACAACGGGGATGCTGTAGGCATCGCACAGACGAACGAAGCGGGCAGCCTTGGCGGTGCACTTGTGGCACAGGGCGGCCTTCTCGGTAGCCAGGATGCCGACGGCGCTGCCGTTGATGGTAGCCAGCGCGGTGACGATGTTCTTGCCGTAACCTGCGTACAGTTCCACAGCGCTGCCCTCATCGGCCAGAGCGGCGATGGCGTCAGCGGCGGAGTACTTGACGAGGTCGAGCGCCTTGGAGGGAGCGGCAAAGTCGAACAGTGCAGGACCGGCCAGATTGTTGGCGGGCAGCAGGGCGACGATGGAGGCAGCCTGCTTGGCGGCGGCAACGGCGTCCGCAGCGGTAACGGCGGCGACACCGGCCTTGGCGGCAAACGCGGCAGAACCGGCGTTGGCAACCTTGTCCTCAGCGTTGAACGGAGCGTTCAGGAACAGCTCGGCATCCTCTGCCATGACACAGACATCCGCGGCAGCGGCGTTGATGGCGTTGGTGCCGGCGCAGGTGCCGGTGACAACGGCGACCTGGGGCACAACACCGGAAACGCGCGCGATCTCGGCGGTCAGGCGGGCGTTGGCGTTGAGCAGGTCGAGACCACCCTCAAGCTTGGCACCCGTGGAATCATAGAACGTAACAACCGGTGCGCCGGTCTCGGCGGCCATCTCCAGCACGCGGATATTCTTTTCAATATCCTGCACGCCGACGGGAGAACCGTCCTCAAACACGACGTAGGCGTTCTGGCCGTTTGCACAGCCGTAAGCAGCACTCACTGCGCCGTCGGTAAACAGCGGCGAGTAGGTGCCGTCATCAAAAAATGCTGCAAGGATCTCTGCCTTGCCGGGCTTATTTGCTGCCATACAGTTTCCTCCTATGGTAAAACTGACTGTTTTTCATAAAAATATTTTACAAAAATCCGCCATATAAAGAAAGTATACTACAATCCCTAAATTTTCACAAGTGGATTTTTGCACGTTTTTTGAATTTTTCTGCAATTTCAGTCAGAATTTGTGTGCTTTTTGATGGGGCCGGGGCGGCGCGCCGGGTTGGTGGGGCGGGCGTCCCCTTTTTTGGACGACTTCATGGCTGCATTGCGCAGGGCGTTGATCTCGCTCTTTTTCAGCTCGCGGTACTCGCCGGGCTGCAGCATACCGAGCTTGACGGGGCCTTCGGCGCTGCGGCGCAGCCGCACAACCTGCAGACCGACGGCAGAGCACATGCGGCGGATCTGGCGGTTGCGCCCCTCGTGCAGGGTGATTTCCAAAACGCTGCGCCCCGGCTCGTCCACGACGACGTGGATGACGCAGGGCTGCGTCTTGACGCCGTCGTCCAGCACGACGCCGGAGGACATCTCGATGATCTGCTGCTCGGTGGCGCGTGGGTTGACCGTGACGCGGTACAGCTTACCGACGCCGCCCGAAGGGTGGGTCAGCATGTTGATGAATGCGCCGTCGTCGGTCATCAGCAAAAGACCCTCGCTGTCCTTGTCAAGGCGGCCGACAGGGCGCAGCATGGCGGGTACGTCGGACACCAAGTCCATGACGGTCTTGCGGCCACGGTCGTCAGAACGGGTCGTCAGGTAACCGCGGGGCTTGTGCAGCATGATATAGGTGTACTGGCGCTTGCGGACGATGCGCTGGGTCTGGCCGTCGATCATGACCTTGTCATAGTCTGGATCCATCTTGTCGCCCAGCGTGACCGGGTGGCCGTTGACCTTGACTTTGCCGGCGGCAATCAGGCGCTCGGCCTCGCGGCGGGAGCAAATGCCCTGATCGGCCAGCACCTTCTGGATACGTTGTTCTGCCATTGAATTTGTTACTCCTTGTCAGCGGGGGCGTCTGCACCCGGCTTTTCTTTCTTGATAAGGGCGGCGACCTTGTCCACCAGCTCCGGCAGGGAGGCGATGACATTGTCGACAGCCGAGACCTTCTCGACGAGCTGAACGGTGCGCACGTTGCCGTTGGAAACGACAAGGAACGCCACCGGCGTGACTGAGACGCCCGCGCCGCTGCCACCGCCGAACATCTGCTTGCTGGAGTTGGGGGCAACGTCGGTGCCGCCGGATGCAAACCCGAACGTCACGCGGGAAACCGGGATGATGGTGGTATCGTCGATGTGGATCGGGTCGCCGATGATGGTCTCGGCGTTGACCATGTCGCGGATCTTTTCGATGGTGACGCCCATCAAACCTTGAATAGGATGTTCAGCCATGAGAGGTTCCTCCTTTTATAGATAGCAAAATGGTTTGTTATGCTTTTGCAGCGGGCTGCAGCTGCGGGTCTTTCCACAGGCGGTACAACAGCCGCAGGATGATCCAAAGCAGCACGCCCGTGCCGATCGTCATGCGGAAGGAGACGGTGCGCTCTCCCCTGCGTTCGCCGGTGTAGTCCGGCTCCAGCCAGAGGCGGTCGCTTTGCAGGCGGACGTATTGCTGCAAAAGCGCCAACAGGTTGTTGAGCGCCGCTATCTCCGCGCCGTACAGCTCGGCGGTGGCGGAGGCTTCCTCCGCCGTGACCGTCCAGAAAACGTCCAGATGGCGCACCCGGACGGTGCGCAACAGCCAACGGCCAAGCCAGCCGGTGTGCCCCAGCATACATTGGATAAAGGCGGCAGGTTCGTCGGAGAGCAGCTGCAAGGCGGCGTCGATACGCTCCGAAATGCCGAAAGGCAAACCATCGTTTGCTTCCGGCTGCGGTGCGGTTTTTTCCGCTGACGCCGACTCTGGCACAGGTGCGGCCTTGGGCGGCTCCTGCGCCGCTGTGGCGGGACTTTGGGCGGGTTCTGTTGGCGGGGCTTTGTCTGGCTCGACCTTGACGGAGACGGACGCCTTCTCGCCCTCAACGGTCTTTGTCACAGCGGGCGGCGCGGCGCGGGCTTCCGGTGCTTTTTTCTTGGCGGGCGGCTTTTCGTCCGCACTGCCGCGCGGCCAGAGTGTGAACCTTACGGGACCGTAGAAAGCCTTGATCTGCAAATCATCGGGGCGATAGGCAAATTGTATGCCCAGCGGCAGCAGCAACGCGAGGATAAGCAGCGCCAGTACGGCCAACAGCACCCAGCCGATCAGCCGCAGGATAAACAGCAGAATTGCCATAAGGCATCACTTCCATTCCAGCTGGCCGTCGTCGTCCGCGGTCTCTTCAGGCTCGGACGTTTCGGGCGCTTCACCGTGGAGTGGCGGCAGGTCGGCCAGACTGCCAAGGCCAAAGACGCGCAGAAACGTGTCCGTGACCTGAAACGCCACAGGCTTGCCGGGCAAATCAAGGCGGCCTGCTTCCTCAATCAAGCCCTTGTCCAGCAGTTTTGTGACAGTGGACGACGAATCGACGCCGCGCACCTGCTCGATGAAACTGCGGGAGACGGGCTGGTTGTAGGCAATGACGGCCAGCACCTCCAGTGCAGCGGGCGAAAGCGGCGCGTTGCGGCGGGTGTCCAGAATGCGCTTTACCATCTCGCCGTAATACGGGCGGGTCGTCATCTGCCAGCGGTCGGGCTCAAAATACAGAAGAACCATGCCGCTTTCCCGCTCGTCGTAGAGCTTCTGCAATTTCTGCAAAAGCTCCGCTGTCTCGTCAACATCCAGCCGCAAAGCGTCCGCGAGCCGTGCGGTCTCCACCGGCTCGGCGTGGGCAAACAGCATGGCTTCGAGAGAGCCGAGCTCCTGTCGTTCTGTCATTGCGTTTTGTCCTTTCTTTTGCGGTGTGTGCGGTCAAGCTGCAAGGTGCCGCTGTCGTCGACCTTGACGCGCCCGGCGCGGATCAGTTCCAGCAGCGCCAGAAACGTCGCGACGTTCGTGCTGCGGCTCTCCTCGTGGCTGAACAGCTGCCCCATTTTCTGCAAACTGCCCTTCAGCAGCCCGCGCAGCATGTGGGAAACGCGGCTTGCCACCGAGACGAACGGCGCGGTGACGAGCGGCTCGAACTTTTCCTGCGTGGGCTTTTTCTTGCGGGTGCTGCGCCCCATCAGATTGAACCACGCCTGCACCAGCCAGTTCGGGTCGTGGCGGCGGGTGTACTCGGCTGCGCCGACCAGCGGCATCGGCTCGCGCGCGACGGTGTACAGATCGCGTGCGCGGCTGCCCAGCTGGGCGGCGACCTCCTTGCAGGCGCTGTACTCGATCAAGCGGCCGGTCAGCTCGGCCTTCATGCGCTCAGCTTCGGGGCTGCGGGGCAGCAGAAGGGCACTTTTCATCTGGACGAGGTGGGCAGCCATGTCGATGAACTCGCTGGAAATTTCCATGCGATTCTGCTGCATCTCGCGGATGGCGCTGGTGTACTGCTCAATCAGCTCCATGATGTTGACATCGTAGAGGTTCATCTTATTCTTGCCAACTAAGTACAGCAGTAAATCGAGCGGCCCCTCGAAATCTTCTATTTTAAAGGTCAGAACTTCCGGCAAAAACTCAATACCCCCACAACAATTCCACAAAGCCCGTCAGGCGCAGCATGACGTTCCACATTGCGTTGACAAGCCACGAGAGCGGTGCGTTCAAAAGCCCTAAAAATACCAGCGCCAGCACGGCAAGCATGATGTACCGCTCATACTTCATCGCCTTGAAATAAAGCCGTTGCGGCAAGAACAGCAGCACAATGCGGCTGCCGTCGAACGGCGGCACCGGCAATAGATTAAAAACGCCGAGACTCAGGTTCATGGCAATCATATAATAAAGAAAAGTTAGCAGCGTGGGGGCGGTCTGCCCCACCCCGCTGTACCAGCAGATCTTGTACAGGATCATCGACACCCACGCCAGCAGAAAGTTGCTGGCAGGCCCCGCAGCGGCGGACAGCGCCATGCCGACTTTCGGGTTCTTATACTTGTACGGGTTGATAGAGACGGGTTTCGCCCAGCCGACGCCGCCCACCAGCATGCACAGCGCACCCAGCGGGTCGAAATGGCGCATCGGGTTCAGCGAAAGCCGCCCTGCCCGCACGGCGGTATCGTCGCCCAGCAGGTAACTTGCCAGCGCGTGTGCGGATTCGTGGAACGGGATGGCAATCAAGACCACGATGGCGCGCAGAAGATACTGCACGATCATCGCAGGAGACAACAGTCCGTTCAAAAGTACACACCACCCCATTAAAATCTCATCCTATTATATCGTAGAAACGGCGGCAAGACAAGCCCTACGGAGCGTTAAAACACAATATTTAGCGTCCGATTTGAGCAAAAACGCAAAATTATGAAAAAATACGAAAATTTTTCTCCAAAAACTCTTGCATTTTCCGAAATGATACGCTATACTATTAAAGCTATTGAAAAGGAGGTGCAAGCAATTATGGCCAAATGTTCTTGCTGTGGCAAGGGTGTCACGTTCGGTATCAAGGTTTCTCACTCTCATCGTCGGAGCAACCGTACCTGGAACCCCAATGTCAAGCGCGTGAAGGCGATCGTGGACGGTTCCCCGAAGTATATCTACGCCTGCACCCGCTGCCTGCGCTCTGGTAAAGTTACCCGCGCGGTCTGATTGGAAGGAAAAAATGCCGGTCACATCGTGTGACCGGCTTTTTCTCTTTTATTTTGCAAATTGTAGGAGGCGAGTCTATGCTCCCCCATGATCCTGTAATGCTGTTGAGCTATGTGAACACCCAGCTGCGCGACCGTGACGCAAGTCTGGATGCGTTCTGCGACCGCGAAGAGGCCGACCGGCAGGCACTTTGTGCAGCGCTGGCCGAGATCGGCTACGCGTATAACGCCGAGCAGAACCGCTTTGTGTAACGGAGTATCCCTGTAAAAGTTGAGAGGAAGTTGAAGAACCCGATGAATTTTATCTTTGTCAGTCCGCATTTTCCCAGAACCTACTGGAATTTCTGCGACAGACTGCGCCGCAACGGTGTCAATGTGCTGGGCATCGGCGACGCACCGTTCGACGAAATTCCCGGTGAGCTGAAACAGTGCCTGACCGAGTATTACCGCGTGAACAACCTCGGCAATTATGACGAGATGCTCCGCGCCGTCGCGTACTTCACCTTCCACTACGGCAAGATCGACTGGATCGAGTCCAACAACGAGTATTGGCTGGAGATGGACGCCCAGCTGCGCACCGACTTCAACATCACGACCGGTGCGCAGAACGACTTCATCGAGCGCATCAAATATAAGAGCAAGATGAAGGAAAGCTACATCGCGGCAGGCGTCCCCGTGGCGCGGCACCATATGGTTTCGACGCAGGCCGCCGCCCGCGCCTTCATCAAAGAGGTCGGCTACCCGGTCATCGTCAAACCGGACAACGGTTGCGGTGCCGAGGCGACCTATAAGATCAAAAATTTCTCCGATCTGAAAAAATTCTACGCCGAGCCGCACAATGTCCAGTACATCATGGAGGAGTACATCGACGGAACGATCGTCAGCTTTGACGGTGTGGCCGACAGCCATTGCGTACCGCTGTTCTACACCTCGAACGTCTTCCCCACCCCGATGCTGGACATCGTCAGCCAGCAGGGAGATTTGAGCTACTGGACGCAGAAGACGGTGCCCGCCGCGCTGAAGGATGTGGGCTTTCGAACCATCAAGGCGTTCGGCGCGAAAAGCCGCTTCTTTCACTGCGAGTTCTTCCAGCTGAACGCGGACAAGTCAGGGCTTGGCAAAAAAGGCGATTATGTGGCGCTGGAGGTCAACATGCGCCCGGCCGGCGGCTATACGCCCGATATGATCAATTTTGCCAACTCGGTGGACTGCTACCAGATCTGGGCGGACATGGTCTGCTATGATGAGGTGCGCAACGCCGAGATGGACGGCCAGAAATATTTCTGTGTCTACGCAGGACGCCGCGACTGCCACCAGTATAAGCACACCCACACGCAGATCATGACGAAGTACGGCAGCCGCATACGGATGGCCGAGCGCATCCCTCAGGCGCTGCGTCTGGACATGGGCGACCAGATGTACACCGCCGTCGTGCGTTCGACCGCCGAACGTGACGCGTTCATCCGGTATGTGCAGGAGAAAGCGTAACATAGAAAAACAAAAATCCGGTGCGTTCCCGTTGGTGGGAATGCACCGGATTTTGTTTTACTTCAATTTCACGCTCTTGCGATACACAACCAGCGAAATGCCCGCCGTGATGACCTCGGTCACCCAGAAGGCGTTCCAGATACCGTCCGCACCGAGGGCGCGGCAGAACAGCCACGCCAGCGGCATGATGACGATAATGTAGCGGCACAGCGAGATGATGAGTGACTGCACACCCATGCCAAGCCCTTCCAGCGCGCCGGAGACGACGACCGAGATCGTCGAGACAATGAAGCCCGTGCAGATGATGCGCAGCGCCTGCGTGCCGATGGCGATGGTCTCGGCGTTGGAGCTGAACAGTCCGATCAGCTGGCCGGACAGTACGAGGCACAGCACCGTGCCCAGTGTCATGATGGCGGCGCACATGCCCATCGCCGTGCGGTAAATCTTGCGGACACGGTCATATTCCCGTGCGCCGTAGTTGTAGCCGATGATGGGGCGCAGCCCCTGCACAATGCCGTTGGCGGGCAGATACAGGAAGGTCTGCAGCTTGTAATAGATGCCCAGCACGACGACGTAACTCTGCGAGAAGGCCGCTAGCAGCGAGTTCAGGAAGGTGATGAGCACCGAGGGCAGCGCCAGATTCAAAATGGCCGGGATACCGATGGAGTACAGCTGCAGCGCCATCTTTGCGCGGGGGCGCAGGTACCGGCGGTGCAGCTTTACCGGGATGGGGCTGACGAAGTAGACGATGGTGTAGAAGACGACCGGAACCATCTGGCCAATGCCGGTAGCCAGCGCCGCACCGGCGATGCCCATCTTCGGGAAGGGACCGATGCCGAAGATCAGCAGCGGGTCAAGGATGATGTTGCAGACCGAGCCTCCCATCAGGCCGATCATTGTGATGTTCATGCGGCCGACTGCCTGAAAAATTTTCTCAAAGGCCATGGCGACCATGATGACGACGGCGAACATGAACGCGACCCGCGCATAGGTCACGCCCATCTCAATGACGGCCTCGTCCGCAGTGAACGCCCGCAGAAAGCGCGGCATGATGGCCGTGCAGACCATCGTGACGATGACGCCGTGTACCACCGCCATGACGGTGCCCTGAGTGGCGGCCGCGTCGGCTTGCTCTTTGTTGCCCGCGCCCAGATGCAGCGAGATCAGCGCGCTGATACCGATGCTGAAGCCGATGGCAATGGCGTTGATGAGGTTCTGCACCGGGTAGACCAGCGAGAGTGCGGTCATGGCTTCCTCGCTGATGCGGGCGACGAACAGGCTGTCCACGATATTGTACAGCGCGTTCACCAGCATCGAGATAACCATGGGCAGCGCCATCGAGGTCAGCAGCGGCAAAATCGGCTTTTCTTTCATGAAAGTATCGTTCATGGGTTCCTCCCTTTGACACGCAAAAACGCCACACAACGACTTCGGAGAGAAGCCGCTGTGTGGCGAAAAGTAGTATCAGAACTGTAAAAATCCACACTTGTTTTAGGTGAGACTATTATACAAAGCAGCGCTGAATTTGTCAAGCATCTTGCGCGCAGGGCGAAAAGACAGTACAATAAGGACAAAACTTTTTGCAAAGGAAGACAGTGTTTTATGAGAAAAGTTCTGGTGTCCGGCGCGGGCGGCTTTGTCGGTGCGCGTATCATGACACAGCTAGCCGACCGCTATACCCTGTGCGCCTTCCCGAAAGGGATGCTGGCCGCCGCTGACGAGGCTGCTGTAGCGGAGCTGGTGCGCCGCGAGCAGCCGGATGTGATCCTGCACACAGCGGCCATCTCCGACACCGGCTACAGCGAGCAGCACCCGGCGGAATCCTACCGTGCCAATGTTGAACTGCCGCTCTGGATTGCGCAGGTGGCGCGGCAGACGGGGGTGAAGCTCGTCAGCTTCAGCTCCGACCAAGTTTACGCGGGGCTGGACGCGGTCGAACTGTTCACTGAGGACAGGCCACTCTCCCCTGCCAACGTCTACGGACGGCACAAGCTGGAGGCCGAGCAGCGGGTGCTGGACGCCCTGCCCGACGCCGTGCTGCTGCGGGCAACTTGGATGTACGATTTGCCGGGGTACGGTCTGCCAATTCGCGGGAACTTCCTGCTGAACTTGCTGACCGCCGCCATGCGGCAGGAAACGCTGCGGTTTTCCGGCAGTGACTATCGCGGCATCACCTATGTGCGCGAGGCCGTGGAACGTCTGTCCGACGCGATGGAACTGCCGGGCGGCGTGTACAATTTCGGCAGCGGGAACGACTGCGACATGTACGCGACGGCGGAGCGCGCCTGCGCCCTGCTGAACATGCACCCGGCGTTGGAAAAGGCCGACTGGCAGCGCTGCCTGCTGATGGACGGCAGCAAATTCCGCGCGGCCGCGGGCGTCGGTTTTGGCGATACCCTGACCGACCTCACGCATTGCCTGCGGGATTACGGGCTGACGCGGTAATAAAAATAGAAAAAGACCGCCGAACCATTTCCGGTTCGGCGGTCTTGCTGCCTCAACAGCCCTCGTTTGGTCCGAGTGGCGAGAGTCGAACTCACGGCCTCTTGAACCCCATTCAAGCGCGCTACCAAACTGCGCTACACCCGGTCGAACCGGGCTGTCTCGAATCAGCTTTTCTATTATAGCGGACGGTTATACAAATGTCAACCCTTTTTCGGAAAAAGGTGCAAAAATGTCAGCAAAGTGTGTACTTTACTGTGTACCTGAAAATAAAAGCAGCGTAGATTCTTGCGAATCTACGCTGCTTTTTGGTGGAGCTGACGGGAGTCGAACCCGTGTCCGAAAAGAAATCAGTTAGAGTATCTCCGGGCGCAGTGTGCTTATTGAATTTCCCTTGGTGCGGGCGAACACACGCGCACTACACCGCAGTAGCTTCATAAATTCATGCCGGGCCGCAAAGCTTAAGCCCGTTCACGTTCAGTACCTAATCGACGCCCTGACCCCGCGCGGTACTAACGCGGGCAGGACGGTAGCGCCTAATTAGGCGGCTACGGCAACAGGATAAGTGTTGTCAGTTAATTGTTTTGGCGCTTTTATCGTGGTGCACCGCCACGGCCCGCTGCTCACGCCTCTCTCTCCCCGTCGAAACCATTACAGCCCCGCATATTCGGCAGGGGTTCCCCTGCCGGGAAAGTAAAGGAAAAACAACTTTAACGCTGCGTTTTCAGCGCACGGTCAATATCGCGCTTGGCGTCGCGCGCCGCAGCTGTCGCGCGCTTGTCATAGAGCTTTTTGCCTTTGCAAAGTCCCAATTCCAGTTTGACGCGCCCTTTCTTGAAGTAGAGCGAAAGTGGAACCAGTGTATAGCCCTGCAATTTGATCTGCTGTGCTAAGCGGCGAATCTCCGCCTTGTGCGCCAGCAGACGACGGGGACGCCGGGGGTCTTTGTTGAAGATATTGCCCTGCTCGTAAGGGCTGATGTGGATGCCTTTTGCAATCAGTTCGCCATCATCAATGTCCGCCCAAGAGTCCTTCAGGTTGACCCCGCCCGCGCGCAGACTTTTGACCTCAGTGCCGACCAGCTCGATGCCGGTTTCCAGCGCTTCGATCACAAAGTATTCGTGGCGCGCCTCGCGGTTGACGGCAATCATTTTCTTTCCGCTTTTGTCCTCAGCCATGACGCGCACCTCCTTTGCTCTGGCAGGAAACCTATTATAACGCAGCTGCGCCGACAAGTCAAGAGTGTTACATCTCCCCTCGTCCAGCCATGGCGCGGTAGAGGGTGGTTTCGTCGGCGTATTCTAGGCTGGAGCCGACGGGCAGGCCGTAAGCAAGGCGGGTCGTCTTGATGCCCAGCGGCTTGATGAGCTTGGCGATATACATGGCGGTCGCCTCGCCCTCGACGGTGGGACTGGTCGCCATGATGACCTCCTTGACGGTATCGTTCAGGCGCGCCAGCAGCTCCTTCACACAGAGCTGGTCGGCACCGATGCCGTCCATGGGTGAGATAAGCCCGTGCAGTACATGGTACAGACCGTGGTATTCGTGGGTGCGCTCGATGGATTTGATGTCGCGGGGGCTTTCCACCACGCAGATAACGCTGCGGTCGCGCTTCTGGGAAGCGCAGATCTTGCAGACCTCACCTGAGGTGTAATCCTGACAGATGCGGCAGCGGTGCAGGTCTTTCTTGGCGTGCTCGATGGCCTTCGCCAGCTCCATCGCCTGCTCCGGCGGCATCGACATGACCTGATAGGCCATGCGCACGGCGCTTTTGCGGCCGACGCCGGGAAACCGGGCAAACTGGTCGACCAGGTTTTCCAGCGGCTCAACGTTTTGCGGCATAGCGTGCCTCTCAGCCCAGACCGGGGATGTTCAGGCCACCGGTCATCTTGGACATTTCCTCCTCGGAGTCCTTGTCCACGGCAGCGGAAGCGCTGTTCACGGCAGCGGCGATCAGGTCTTCCAGCATCTCGATGTCGTCGGGGTCAACGGCCTCCGGTTTGATTTTGACGGAGGTGATCTCGTGCTTGCCGTTCATCGTGACGGTGACCATCTCGCCGCTGGCAGTGCCGGTGTACTCCTTGGCTTCGAGTTCCTCCTGCTTGGCGCGGATGTCCTCCTGCATCTTCTGAACCTGACGCATCATGGCGTTGGGATCCGGGCGGCCGTAGCCTTTAGGCAGTCTTGCTTTCATGGGTAGTTCCTCCAAAAATAATTATTTATCAATGATTTTTAAGTCGACGCCCATCTCCTGCATGTTGTGCAGGGTCTCGTCGAGACTGACAGCAGCCGTATCGCTGGATGCGGCCTTCGGCTGCTCGTAGGGGCCGATGCTGTATTTGGTGTGGCAGACGCGGTAGATGGCTTCCTTCAGGCGCTTGCTGACCTCGCGGTTGTTGCGGATATAATCGCGGAAGGCGTCGCTGCACTCGAACAGTACGCGCCGCCCATCGCAATAGGCGCGGGTGCCGCGCAGGAAGGAGATAAGCATGGCGTCGTTCTCCTCCAAATCGGACAGAACGGCAGGCCAAAAGCCGAATGGCTCCAGCACTCCCGCCTGCTTCAGCGGCTCGGCTTTGCGTGGGGTAGGGTTCGGCGCTGCGGGAGCAACTGGCACTGCCGCAGGCTGCGGCGCGGGGCGAAGCTCCGGCTGCAGGAAGGGCGGGTCGTCGTCGATGGGTGGCGGCAGGTCATCCGGCTCGCGAGGCGCTGGGGCGGCCACTGTCGGCGGTGCGGCGACCGGCAGGACGACAGCGGGCGCTGCCTGTGCGGGAGGCGCAGCCGTGAATGCTTTGGGTGCCGTGGCAAACGCCTGCGGCGCGGTCGGGGCGGCCTGCTGCACGACGACGGGTGCGGCGGTAAGCTCCGGCTGGGTCAGCGAGAAGACGGCCAATTCCAGCTCAATGCGCTGGTCGGTGCCGCGGCTCATCTTTTCCAGCGCCGAGCCAAAGGCGTTGATGGCGCGGATGGCCTGCTGCTGCGGGAAGTCCCGCCGCTGACTGTAGGCGGCCTCCTCCTCCGGGGAGACGCCGGTCAACAGTGCTGTGCCGCCCGGCAGGGCGCAGAGCATCAGGTTGCGGTAATGCCCGGCCAACTCTATGCAGAGGCGGCGCATGTCGACGCTCTGCTGGCGCAGTTCGGCGATTTTTTGCAGCGCGGTGACGGAATCCCCCGCCGCGATGGCGTCGCTGATTTCAAACAGGTATCCCCTGTCCGTGACACCCGCCATGCGGCGGACGAGCGCCTCGTCGACCTTGTTGTCGACGCCGGCGCAGGTGTCAAGGATAGACAGCGCGTCGCGCATTGCGCCGTCGGCTAGGCGACCAATCAGCTGCGCTGCGTTTTCGTCCAGCTCAATCTTCTCCTGCCCGGCCACATACAGCAGCCGCTTGGCAATGTCGTCCGCCGTGATGCGGGTGAAATCGTACCGCTGGCAACGGCTCAGGATCGTGACGGGAACCTTCTGTACCTCAGTGGTGGCGAGGATGAAGATGACGTGCTCCGGCGGTTCCTCCATCGTTTTCAGCAGGGCGTTGAAGGCCTGCGTCGAAAGCATGTGAACCTCGTCGATGATATATACCTTGTATTTGCAGACCGACGGCAGATAGGCGACCTCGTCGCGCAGGTCGCGGATGTCGTCGACGCCGTTGTTGGAGGCGGCGTCCATCTCGATGACGTCCATGACCGCGCCGGAATCAATGCCCTTGCAGATCTCGCATTCGCCGCAGGGGTCGGGGCTGGACGTGTCCAGACAGTTGACGGCCTTGGCGAAGATTTTGGCGCAGGTGGTCTTGCCGGTGCCGCGCGTGCCGGTAAACAGGTACGCATGGCCGATGCGCCCGGCTGCGATCTGGTTCTGCAAGGCTGTGACGATGGCTGTTTGGCCGACAACATCCGCAAAGCGCTGGGGGCGCCATTTGCGGTACAGGGCACGGTACATCTGCTCACCTCCTGAAGGATACAAAAACAGCGGGCAGAGCACGCGGCTGCGCTGCTTTGCGTACAGATGCAGGCTTGACCGCGGCACTAGGCAAGCGCCGCTTAATGCTGCTCGGTTCCCCGCCTGACATGGTTCACAGGCTGCCCACGCGCGGGACCTGCATCTGTACGCGAAACAGCGCAATTCAGCCCTGTCCGCTTTCAGTATTATACAATAACTTCGGGATAAATGCAAGCGTTTCTATCAATCTTCCTGCAGGCGTTGCACCATCTGGTACAGGGCTTCGGCGCTGTTGAAGTTCTGCGGCATGATTTCAGAGGCCGGGATCGAGATGTCGTATTCGTCGTTCAGTGCAGCAATGATCTGCAGAATGTCAAAAGAGTCAAGGATGCCGTCGTCGACCAGCGTCGTGCAGCTTGCAAAATCGACGTCCTCTTTGATCTCGCTCAAAATTTCCAGTAAACGTTCCATGATGAAGTCTCCTTTTTATAAGTTTGGCGTGTTGATGGGATAGGTCGGCGTCAGGCCGCGCACAAGCTGCGGCGCGCCGTTTTGCCACAGGACGATGCCGGGCAGGTCGCGGCTGAGGAAAAGCCCCAGTCCTTCGGTGACGGAATAGGCACCTGCATTTTCAAATACAAGCAGGTCGCCGGTGCGCAGCCCCGTCAACGGGAAACTGCGCACCAGTACATCGTTGGTGGTGCATAGGCTGCCGCAGAGCGTCCAGTCCTGCATCTGTCCTGCTTGTGCAGCAAAGTGGCGCAGGCGGGGGCGCTTCATGCCCATAATCTGACCGAGATAGTTCAGGTGGTTCATGCCGCCGTCCACAATGCAGTAGTGTTGGCCGTCATGATCCTTGCAGTCCATGGCGGTCGTCAGGTAGTACCCGCATTCGGCGGTGTAGAAACGACCCATTTCGACGGTCAGGTGCGCCCAGCGGGCGGCATCCTGCAAGGCGGGTACCAGCGCCTTGGCGGGGGCGAGCGTGTCGGTAAAGTCGTCGCCGTCAAAATACGACACCGGCAGGCCGGGGCCGTATTCCAGCTCCGGCAGGCGCAGGCCGAATTTTGCCTCAATTTCGTCGTAGAGCTCGCGCAGCATCGCCAGCTCTTTTTGCTGGTTCGTCAGCTTTTTGCGCTGGGTGCCCACAAAATAGTGGATGCCGATGAAGTCGAGGTCTGGCGTCTCGGCACGGTTTGCCAAGGCGGTGAACAAATCATCCTTCGACATGCCGAACTGGCTGCCCGCATTCAAACGAAGCAGCACGGGCAGACGTTTGCCCGCCCTGTGGGCGGCATCTTGCAAGTAGCGTACCTGCAGAAGGGACTCCGCCGTGTAGCTGCCGACCCCGTCGGCCACAGCGCGGGCGATATCGACGGGGGTCTTGTTGACACCCGAATAGATAACGCGGGCATCGGCGGCGTGCAGCTTCTCGCAGATCGAAAGCTCGCCGGGGCTGCACACCTCCAGCCGTGCGGTGACGTCGGCCATGGCTGGCAGCAGAAACGGGTTTGCCTTGATGGAATAGCAAAGCGTGATAGCGTCGCCGAAGATTTCGTGGATAGCGCGCACGCGGGCTTGCAGGGCGTCGGCATCAAACACGAACGTCGGTGTACCGTATATGGCGGCGATTTTTTGTAAGGCGGCATCGGTCATTTGCGTGCTCCTTTTTTCGTCAGGGCAGCCAGCGCCGTGCGGTCAATCTTGCCGTTTTTGTTTATCGGAAGTTCGGCAAGGTTCTGCGCTGTGTTCGGCTGCATGAAGGGCGGCAGGGCGGTTTTCAAAAAAGCCAGCAGCGCGGCTTTTTCGCAGGTGCCGGTATAAAACAGGTGCAGGCGCTGCTTTTCGGCGTCAAAAATGCAGCATGCGCGGCTGACTTCGTCGCAGCGCATGGCCGCAGCTTCAATTTCGCCCAGCTCGACGCGATGCCCCATGTGCTTGATCTGAAAGTCCTTGCGGCCAATATAGTACAGCTCCCCCGCCTCGTCATAGCGGGCAAGGTCGCCGGTGCGGTAGATGCGCTCATACCAGCTGGGGTTGAGAGGGTTTTGGGTGAACGCCTGCGCCGTGCGGGCAGGGTCGGCGTAGTAGCCCAGCGCCAGAGCCGTGCCAGAAACGCAGATCTCTCCCGCTTGGTCGGGCGCAGTAACGAGCTGGTCGTTTTCGTCCAGCAGGAACACCTTTTCGTTCGGGAAGGCGCGGCCGATGGGCAGTGTTTCGTCCAGGGCAAAATCGCGGTCAGGCAGGATATAATAGGTACAGTTGCAGGTGATCTCTGTCGGGCCGTAAAGATTGACGAAGCGCGCCTGCGGCAGGGCGGCTTTCCATTTCAGCAGATGTTTGATGGGCATGACTTCGCCGCTGAACAGCACCTGTCGCACAGCGGACGGTACGCGGTAACCGAAGCCGTTCATGATAGAGACAAAGCACATAGCGCTGACCGCCCAGACCAAAATTGTGACCTTGTGGTCGGCCAGATAGTCCATGAGCTTCGTCGGCTGGCTGAAATAGGCGCGGGGAATGATCTGCACCTTTGCACCCGTATAGAGCGCGGTGTACAGGTCTTTGACCGAGACGTCGAAATCGAACGGAGCCTGATTGCCGAGAATGTCACTTTCCCCCATGCCGAAAATACTGGCAAACTGCGGGATGAAGTCCAGCACCGAGCGGTGGCTGACCGTGACACCCTTGGGCACGCCGGTGCTGCCGCTGGTGAAATTGATGTACAGCGGGTCTACATCCACCGCCTGTGCGCGCCGGGCAGCTAGTAGCGCTGCGTTTTCGTTGGCGGCCAGAAGGTCGTCCAGCAGGAAAATTTTGCCCGTACATCCCAGTGCCGCAGCAGCCTCCGCATGGTCGGCATCGGTGACAAGGAAGGCGGGGTTCAGCGTGCACAGCACTTGTTTTGTGCGCGCTGCGGGCTGGCGGGTGTCCAAAACCGAATAGCAGCAGCCCGCGTAGACAGCGCCCAGCATGGCGGCGAAAGCAGAGGTGGATTTTTCCAGATAAAACGCCACAGGGCGACGCGGCGCGGTGTTGGCGGCGGTGAAGCTGCCCGCGCGGCGGGCAGTGGCCTGCAACTGTGCCCAAGTATAGTCTTGATGTTCATCTCCGACAGCAGGAGCATCGGGGATACGGGCAGATGTGGCTTCAAGCCAGTCCAGAATGTTGGTCTGCATACAAATCTCTTTCTGATTTAGAAGTTGGCGTAGAGAAAGCCGCTTGTCTCATTCACGCAGATAAAGCTGATGAGTACGAGGAAAATGGCAAGGTAGTACAGTGCCCAGCGCACCGGCAGCGGCAGGCGGTGGACTTCTGTGTAGGGGTCGCGGCCTGCTTCGCACAAAACGCTGTGCACAAAGACAAGCGCCGTTGCGATAACGACGATGCCCCACGCGGGATTGGCCACAGCCGCGAACATGGCGGGAGCTTGCTTAGTGAAGGCTGCGGGCTGGAAATTTACAAACGTATTGCGCAGGCAGGCGGCACCCATCGTAAGCCCCATGCGGTCAAAGTACCAGCCTATATTGACAATGACAAAGGTGCGCAGGATGCGAAAGAGATGCCAGCCCTTGCTCTCGGTTGGAACATGCAGGCAGGTGTTGATTTTTTTAAAGGCGGGTTCCAGCAAATCAGCCAGTGCAATGACCGCGCCGTTGTAGAGACCCCAGACAAGATAGTGCGCTTGCGGGCCGTGCCAGATGCCGACGACGGCGAAGACAAGCAGGTTTGCCACGGCGGCGGGCAGCACACGGCCGAAATGCTTGCCGCCGTGCTTTGTCGCCCACTTGCCGAAAGCCTGCATGGGTTTTGTCAGTGCGAACGGATAGAACAGATAATCGCGCATCCACGCGCCGAGGGAAATGTGCCAGCGCCGCCAGAAATCCCCCAGTGACGTGGAAAAATACGGTTGGCGGAAGTTGGGCATCATCTCGATGCCGTATAGCTGCGCGACGCCCAGTACCATATCAATACCGCCGGAAAAATCTGCATACTGCTGCAAGGAGTAGAGCAAAATTGCCGTCAACGCCATGGAACCGGCCAGCGTCGGGTCGTTGGTATCAAGGATGGCTGCGATGGTCGGGGCGGTCAGGTTGGAGATGGCGTACTTTTTCATTGCGCCGAACAAAAGCAGAAACAGTGCGCGCTTTGTGCGCTCCCACTCCCACGTATGTACGGTGGTGAACTGTGGCTCCATGGCACCGTACCGGTTGATGGGGCCTTGGATCAGCTGCGGGAAAAAAGCGATAAACAGCAGAAATTTTGCGAAATTCTTTTCAGCCGGGTGGCGGCCGCGGTAGCAGTCGATCAGATACCCGACAGCCTGAAACGTGTAAAAGCTGATGCCCAAAGGCAAGACAAGCCCCAGCGCGGACGGCGCGGAAGCCGCCAAAGCCCCCGCAAAGATGCGGGCAAAGTAAGACCAGTACTTAAAATAACCCAGTACAAGAAAGTTGGCTATTAACAGCAGCGCGACGACGCCCTTTTTTCGGCGGGTAGTCTGCGTTTTGACGGTCTTTTTCTCATCCTTGGTGATGCCGGGCGCTTTGCGGCGAACGGCGCAGTCGGCATCCAAATGGGCAAGCCAAAGCCCGCCGCCCCAGACCGTCAGTGCCGTGAACAGCAGAAAGGCAAACCCCTGCACGCCGCTGCAGGCAAAAAATACAAGGCTCAGCGCCAGCAGGCAGATCCACTGGCAGCGGCGCAGCACGGTGTAATACAGCACAAGGCCGACCGCCACCAGCAGGACAAAACTTAATGAGTAAAGTTCCACGCTACACCATCCAATAAATCAATAATCAACAGAGTATTCATAATAGCGGTCAAAGTCCGTATCCGACCCAACTGCTCGCGCATTGACGCGAAATTGATAAGTGCCTCGCTCTGTCAAGGGGTACGAGATCCACGTGTGGTCGGAATAATCCAAAACTTTTTGGTATTCCGTATCGCGCGGACTTTTTGCCCAGAACTCATACTCCGGCGTAACAGAAGGCCCTTGGTAGGACGTGGCAAACAAAAGGATCTTGTTTTCGTCCGCGTGCATTTCCGGCGTGAGGTACACATTCGTGATGTAATCGACACCCGCCAGATATTCGTCGGGCGTTTTGAAGAGGCTGTCCACCTCCTGCCCCGCGTCCAGCATCTCCAAAAACTTCGCCATGCTTTGACTGAACGCGCGGCCGCCCGCGCGGCTCATATGAATATAGTCGGCGAAATAGTCCGGCTCGACGCTCTCGAACAGCACAGGCTTTGCAAGGTTGAAGTCGTAGTAGGACGCGCCGTACTGCGCACAAAGCTGCTTAAAGTAGGCGTAATCGTCAAAATAGGTCTGGTAGCTGATGACATCCAGCGTCGTTCTGGGCGCAGTAATAAGCAGCAGCGGCACACCTTTTTGCTGACACAGCTGCAGCATGGCGGTCAATTCGTCAATATCAGATTGCTTGAAGATATGCCCGACCCAGTTCCATGTGTTCTGGTTGCCCACGGTATTGAAGTCGACAATGCTTTCCGCGCCGTCGTCCTGCCGGTGCTTAAGGCGCGACGAGACAAGTTCCCCGACGTTGGCAGCCTCTTGGCCGATTTTTTCAAGCCAGTTGTCCGGCCATGTGCCGCTCTGCCACGGGAAAAAGGCGTTCAGCGAGTCGGCACCCGTGAAGTTGCCTGAACTGGTCACATAGTGCAGAAACTCCGCAGGGATGTCTTTCGGCTCAGCGGTCTGCAGCTCGGCGTAGAGGAATGCCTTCTGCGCCTTGGGGTACGGGTCGCACGTCATGTTGGAGGGATCCATGACAAGAATGACTCGCTCCGGCGTGTGCTCCTGCAGCAGCGTCTCCAGTGCGATCTGCGACATATCCCAGCTCTGGGCGTTGGTTGCCATCAGCGAAACGGTCTTCCCGGTTGCGGCGGCCAGATCCTCCTCAGGCAAAGCGCAGGAGGCCAGCGACGAACCGATGACAGCAATGTCAACAGATTCCTTTTGATGGTATCTGCGCCACATGTCGACGCTGGAACCGTTGTCCGGCGGCATGAATCCGCAGAGCAACAAATTCAGAATAAGAAAAATCGCAATAAATGCTGCGATTTTGGATGTACACTTCAAAAGATGCGCTCCTTAAAAACAGACAAATCAAGGGAAATGTCCTAAAATGACAAACATAACTATTATACAGCGAATAATGTGCTTTTGCAATGACTCTTTGTCGGTAAGAACAAGATTTTACAATTCCAACAAAAAAAGCTGCGTTTCATCACGAAACGCAGCTTGAAAATTATCCCAGCAGCTGCTTGGCAAGGTCGGCGCTGGCCTTGGCGTCCTTGCAGTAGTAGTCTGCACCGATGTCCTTGGCATAGTCGGGTGTCAGCACCGCGCCGCCCACCATGACCTTGCAGTCGAGATTGGCCGCGTGCAGCGCTTCGATCGTTGCTTGCATGTTGGGCACGGTCGTCGTCATCAGGGCGGACAGCCCAACGAGCTTTGCACCCGTCTGGCGCACAGCCTCGACGACGCGCTCCGGCGGCACGTCACGGCCGAGGTCGAGCACGTCGTAGCCGTAGTTTTCGAGGATGACGCGGACGATATTCTTGCCGATGTCGTGCACATCGCCCTTGACCGTTGCAATGACGATCTTGCCCTTGCTGCCCTGCGCCTGACCGCTGGCGGCGATTTTCGCCTTGATGGCCTCGAACGCGGCCTGAGCGGCGGTGGCCGCCTGCAAAAGCTGCGGCAGGAACACGGTTCCCTTCTCAAACCCATCGCCGACGACGTCCAGCGCGGGAATCAGCGAGGTGTTCACGACGTCCAGCGGCTCGCGCATCGTCAGGGCGGCGTCCGCTGCGGCGCGGGCTTCGGCCTTCAGGCCGCGGCGCACGGCCTCAAACAGCGCGTCCCCGCCCGGTGCGGAGGCACCGACCTCGGCGACGGTGGCAGCGGATTTGCTCGTCTGGGTCGTCTGGATCTGCACGTCGGCGTAGGCGGCGACATAGTCGGTGCTCTGCTTATCCTGCGAGGTCAGCACGCGGTAGGCGCGCACGGCGGCCATCATCTCCGGCGTGTTGGGGTTCATGATGGCAAGGTCAAGCCCGGCCGTCATCGCCATCGTCAGGAAGGTCGTGTTCAGGTAGCCGCGGCACGGCAGGCCGAAGCTGATGTTCGACACGCCCAGCACGGTGCGCACACCCAACTCCCGCTTGCAGCGGCTCAGTGCTTCCAGTGTCTGCACCGCGCCCGCCTGCTGGGCGCTGGCGGTCAGGGTCAGGCAGTCGATGTAAATATCCTCGTTCGGGATACCGGCGGCATTGGCGGCGGCAACGATGCGCTTGGCGATCGCAAAGCGCCCCTCGGCGCTGGAGGGAATGCCATTCTCGTCGAGGGCAAGGCCGACGACCGCCGCGCCGTATTTTTGGCAGAGCGGCAGAATTTTATCCAGCGTTTCCTGCTCGCCGTTGACCGAGTTGACGATGGGCTTGCCGTTGTAGATGCGCAGTGCGCGGGACAGCGCATCCGGGTTGGAGGAATCGAGCTGCAGCGGCAGGTCGGTGACGGCCTGCAGATCTTTCACCAGCTGTTCCAGCGTCGCGGCCTCGTCGATACCGGGCAGGCCGGCGTTGACGTCCAGCACCTGCGCGCCCGCCTCGGCCTGTGCCACAGCCTGCGTGCAGGGGTAGGCACTGTCGCCGTCGCGCAGCGCCTGCTGCAGACGCTTTTTGCCGGTGGGGTTGATGCGCTCACCCACGACGGTGATGCCCTGCACGTCGACAAAGCGCACCGGCGTGCAAAGGCAGCTGCGGCGGATAGGAATTTTGTCAGCCGGGGTCAGCGGGCTGAACGTCTCGTGCAGCTTTGCGATGAACGCGGGGGTCGTGCCGCAGCAGCCACCCACCATCGAGACGCCGATTGCGGCGTACTCCTTCATCTCGGCGGCAAACTCGTCGGGGTCGAGGTTGTAGCTGCCGTCCGGGTTGGGCAGACCGGCGTTCGGCTTGACAAAGACGGGCACATCGGCGGGCACACTGCGGCAGAGCCGCTGCGCGAAGGGCAGGATCTCCTTGGGACCCAGCGAGCAGTTGATGCCCACGGCGTCCGCGCCGAGGCCAGCTGCCGTGACGGCGTAGCTTTCGACGGTGCAGCCCGTGAAGGTGCGGCCGCGGCTCTCGAAGCTCATCGAGGTGAAAACGGGCAGATCGCAGTTCTCTTTGGCGGCGAGGATGGCGGCTTTCAACTCGTACAGATCGGTCATCGTCTCCAAAAAGACGAGGTCCGCGCCCGCCGCTGCACCCGTGCGGATGACCTGCGCAAACTCGGCGTAGGCGTCCTCAAAGCTCAGGGTGCCTGCGGGGACGAGCAGCTCGCCCAAGGGGCCGATGTCCAGCGCGACGCACGCGCCGGTGGTCTCGGCGGCCTTGCGGGCACAGGCGATGGAGGCCGCGACGACCTCCTCGACCGTGTGGCCGCAGCCCGCGAGCTTCTTCGCGTTTGCGCCGAAGGTGTTCGCCAGCAGGATGTCCGCGCCTGCGTTGGCATAGTCCGTGTGGATCGCCGTCAGCGTGTCGGGCATTTCCAGTGCGGCCAGCTCCGGCTTCTGCCCCGGCTGCAGACCGCGCACCTGCAATTGCGTACCCATGCCGCCGTCGAGAAAAACAAACCTCTTGCGGTCAAAAACTTCACGAATCTGCATAAGATTCTCCCCTATCGATCTTGTTTGAAACAGGTCGTGCCGCGCTTGCGGAACGAGCAGGTCTCCTTTAAATGGCAGGTCGCACAGCCTGCGCGGGTACCCGTTACGGGGTGGTCGGCAATGCCAAGGATGGCGGTCGTGCTTTTGCGCGGTGCCAGCAGGTGCTGCGGCGTTACAGCAAGGCCGCAGCCGCGCACGCTGTCAACGGCCAAGCACAAAGCGTCGTTCAGCTCCAGCGGACAGTCGCCATAGCCCGGCGCATAGCGGCCGGTCATGTAGACGCCCTGTGCCTCGATCTGGGCGCGAATCTCCGCTTCCGTTTCGTCGCAGACCTGCTCCAGCAGCACCGAGGCCAGCGCATCGGCGGCGGCCGCAAGGGCTATGTCGGTCAGCTCCATGCGGCGCAGCAGTTTATCGACCTCGCCGCCCAGTGTCGCGGCAAGGAGCAGAACCTCCGTGCAGCCCTGCAAATGCCGTGTCAGGTCGCTGCCGCAGTTTTCCAGCGGCAGCGCGGTGCGCGGCAGACGCCGCCAGACAGCGCGGGGCGCGGCGGCGGTCAGGATCGTCTGCTCAGCCTTGTCCAGCAGGGCGGTCGTGGCGTCATCCGGCGTCCAGCCGGCCGCACCCATGTACCGCAGTGCGGTGGCGCGGTCGATGGCGGCGGGCTTGCGGCGTTCCATTATAGCAGATCCTTGATGCCGTCGTAGACCTTGGCAGCCACAGCGGCGTCGTTCATGGCGTACAGGTGGACGCCGTCCGCGCCGCCCTCGATGAGGTCGCGCAGCTGCTTGACGGCGTAATCGATGCCCGCATCGTACAGGCTGGCCGGATCGTCCTGATAGCGGGAGATCATGCGGGTGAACTCCGACGGCAGGCTGGCCGAGGACAGAGCGACGGTGCGCTCAATCTGGCTGCGCTTGACGATGGGCATGACGCCCGCCGAGACCGGCAGTGTGATGCCCGCGCGGCGCGCCAGATTCAGAAAGCGATAAAAGTGCATGTTATCGAAGAACAGCTGGGTGACAAGATGCTCGGCACCCGCCGCCTGCTTGATGCGCAGGTTTTCGACGTCGTGCAGCAGCGTGTCGGCTTCGGGGTGACCCTCCGGGTAGCAAGCGCCGTGCACCGAGAAGCCGGGCTTCTTCCATTTGATGAAGGAGGTCAGATCGCTCGCGTGCTTGAAATCCGGGCTTTCGGGGCGGGTCGGGGTGCGGTCGCCGCGCAGCGCCAGCACGTCGCGGACGCCGACGGCCTCCAGCTCGTCAAGAATGGCGGCGGCGCGGGTCTCGTCGTTGCCCATGCAGATCAGATGCGCCAGCGTGGGCACATGCAGCTCATTTTGGATATAGTTGGCCACCTCGGCGGTGGAAACGCCGCCTGCCGAGCCGCCCGCGCCGAAGGTGACGCTGATGAAGCCTGGGTTCAGCCCCTGCATCTGCTTAAGGGTGTCCTTCAGCTTGTCCATCTGGGTCGTCTGCTTCGGCGGGAAGCATTCGAGGGAGAAAACGCAGCGCTTGTTCTGGAACTGTTCCGTAATCGTCATTTTGTTCTCCTTATTTTTATGCCGCTAGATCGGCAGTGTCGGCGGTGGTTTGTACAGTGAGGGCGTTGCCCTGCCAGATAAAGGTCAGGCTGCCCAGCTCGTCGGTGCGGTAAATGGCTGCGCCGACGTCGGCAAAATTTTGCAGGGCTTCGCGGTGCGGGTGGCCGTAGTCGTTGTTCAGCCCGCAGCTGACGGCGACGGCCTGCGGCTGCACCGCCTGCAAAAGCGCCGTGCCGTTGGAGGTGTAGGAACCGTGGTGCCCTGCCTTGAATAAGGTCGCATGCAGCGCAGAGCCGTAGGTGTCGACGAGCCGCTGCTCGGCGTCGGCCTCCGCGTCGCCTGTGTCAAGAAAGCGGAATGCCCCGGCCGTGAACATTGTGCAGAGCGAGCTGTCGTTGACGCTGCCTGCCTCGTCGGAGCCGCTCTGCAGAATTTGCAGAACGCCGCTGCCAAGAGGGTAATTCTCCCCTGCTTCCGCCGTGATGATTTCCGCGCCGCTGTCTGCGGCGGTCGTGGCCAAGCGGCGCGGCCAGTCGGCAGTATCGTCGGCGCTGGGCTGCCACGCGGGCAGCAAAAGCGTTTTTACCGGGAAATTCTGCAAAACGGCGCAGGCGTTGCCGGTGTGGTCGGCGTGGGGATGGGTCAGCACAAGGTAATCGAGGGTGCGCACATCGAGGGTGTTCAGGTCGTAAAGCAGTGCGTCCTCAGCCTCGGCAGGGCCGGTGTCGATCAAGCAGTACGCGCCGTCCTGATAAAGCAGCACAGCGTCGCCCTGCCCGACGTCCAGCACATAGACGGCGGTGGCACCGGAGGCGGCCTGCGGTGCGCTTTCCTCGGTTTGTAAGGGTATGCCGAGGAAACCGCGCAGCTGTGCCCAGTCCGGGATGCCGCCTTTGCCGCCTGCATACTGGATGACAAATGCGACTGCGATGAAAATGGAAACCAGCACACCCGCCGCGATGCGGACGGCACGCTTACTCGTCATACTGGCCGTTGAGCTTGCGCTCCTCCCACTCGGCCTTCGTTACCAAGACGGCGCGGGGCTTCGCACCCTCGTAGGGGCCGATGATCTTCTCCTGCTCCATCTGATCCATGATACGGGCGGCGCGGGCGTAGCCCAGCTTGCAGCGGCGCTGCAAAAGGCTGGTGCTGGCCTGCCCGGCGTCGATGACGCACTCGACGGCCTGCTCGAACATGGCGTCCAGCGCACCGCCGCCGTCGCTATCTTCGTCGCCGCCCTTCTTGCTGCCCTTTTCAGCAACCGCGCGGCGCTCCATCTCGGCGATCATTTCCTCGTCGTACTGTGCGGTGGAGGTGGACTTGATGAAGCTCAGCACAGCGCCGATCTCCTCGTCGGTGACGAAGGTGCCCTGCACGCGGACGGGCTTCGACGCGCCGACCGGCAGGAAGAGCATGTCACCGTTGCCCAGCAGCTTTTCAGCACCGCCGGAATCCAGAATGGTTCGGCTGTCGATCTGGCTGGAAACAGCAAAGGCGATACGGCTGGGGATGTTGGCCTTGATCAGGCCGGTGATAACGTCAACGCTGGGGCGCTGGGTCGCGACGATCAGGTGGATACCTGCAGCACGCGCCTTCTGCGCGATGCGGCAGATGTAGTCCTCGACCTCCTTGCCCGCGACCATCATCAGGTCGGCCAACTCGTCAATGACGATGGCAATGTAGGGCAGGTGCTCCATGCCGGTCTGGGCGGCCAGCTTGTTGTAGGCCTTGATCTCGCGGACGTTGTTCTCGGCGAACAGCTTATAGCGGCGCTCCATCTCGGCGACGCTCGCGCCCAGCGCACCGGCGGCCTTGCGCGGCTCGGTGACGACAGGCATCAGCAGGTGCGGTATGCCGTTGTATTCAGCCAGCTCGACGACCTTCGGATCTATGAGGATGAGCTTGACATCTTCCGGTCCTGAACGGAACAGGAAGCTGATGATGATGGAGTTGACGCAGACGGATTTGCCACTGCCGGTGGAACCTGCAATCAGCAGGTGGGGCATCTTGCACAGGTCGGCGACCTGTGCCGTGCCCGCAATGTCCTTGCCCAGCGCCATCGTCAGCGGGCTGCGCATGTTGATGTAATTCTGGGACTCAAAGACAGAACGAATATTGACGGTGGAACGAATTTTGTTTGGCACCTCGATGCCGACGGCGGGCTTGCCGGGGATGGGTGCTTCAATACGCACGCCTGCGGTGGCAAGGTTCAGCGCGATGTCGTCTGCGAGACTCGTGATGCGGCTGACCTTGATGCCGGCCTGCGGCTGCAGCTCGTACCGGGTGACGGACGGGCCGCGGCAGATGTCAAGCATCGTCGTCTTGACGCCGAAGCTATCCAGCGTGTTCACGAGGGTGTCGGCGTTCTTCTTCATCTCGCGCGCGGCACCAGCTTCATCGTCGGGGCGCGTGGGGTTAAAGAGGTTCAGCGACGGGTAACAGTAGGGTTCCGGCGGCTGCTCCTCGGAGGTGGGCAGGCGCATGGCGTTCGGATCGGCCTTGGCGGTGGACGGCGGCGTGTGGATGGGCGCACCGGCCGAGTTGCCCACGGCGGTGCTGACCCGCACACGGGCGGCCTCGCCCTGCTGCGGTACGGTGAAGCTATCCTGCGTCGTCTCGGCAGCCGGTCGGGTCATGCAGGGCGCGGCTGCGGGCTGAACGGTCGTTACGACGTTGGGGTAAGACGGTGCGGTGTAAGTGTTATTCGTCTCTGACGCGGCGGGGGCGTCGAGCTCTGCCTGCATGGCATCCAGCATGTCGGACACCGAGCGGCCGGACTGCCACGCAGCGCTGACGACACTTCCGGTATCGTTGAAGCTGCCGCCCAGCGTCGGGATCGGCGCGGCGGGCACGATGGGAACTTCCGGCGCAACGGCAGCCGCTGCGGGGGCTGCGCCCAGCGGCACGGCGGCCGTCTTGGCGGCCATGCCTGCGGCAAGGTCAGCCGGAGAAATCACAGTGGTATCCCCCTGCACGCGGCCGGTCATGTCGATCTGCGGCAGCTGGACGGGGGTCTGCTCCGGCTCATCCACGGGGGTGAGCGGTGTGTCAAATGTCGGCTCCTGCGGGACGGGCGTCAGCGGGGTTTCAAATTCGGTGGGCTGCGGCAGGTCAAGTGTCGTCTCGGCGCTGACTTCCTGCGGCGCGTAGTAGGGCGCGTGGCCACTGACGGCGCGGTTGATAAGCGCATCCAGCTCGTCGACCGGCTCCGGCTCCACAGGTGTGAGGGGCGTCGAGAACGACGAGGTCTCCGGCTCTTCGGCAGGCTGCAATTGCAGCTCGAAATCCTCCTGCGGGGCAGGCGCGGGCGCGGCGGGCTGTGGGTGGGCATAGTGCAGCGGGCTGTTTGTCTTGTTGGAGAGCGGATCCATACCGAACGTGCCGCCGGGGCCGATGCTGACCGGCTGCAGCGGGTCGTTTACCTGCGCCTTGGCGCGGGCGCTGTCGCTGGCGTTGGGGCCAAGATCGACGTCGAACGACGGGCGCATCTGCGTGGGCTGTGCCGCAAAAGGCGCGTCGGGTGTGACCGGAGTGATGGGCGCAGCATAATTCTGCTGCGGGACAGGCTGCTGCATGGGCGCGGGCTGCTGCTTCGGGAAACGGCTCGTGTCCGCGATGACGTCATAGACCGGATGGTGCGGGCGGTTGGAGGTATCAGGCAGCGCACCGGTCAGGTTCTCGACGCTCTCCTCCTCCGGCTCCTGCTCGAACAGGCGGGTGTCGTAGGCAGTCTCAGCCTCGGCGCGGGCTGCCTGCGCAGCTTGGAACTTCTGATATTGCGTGTTGACGAACAGCACGACGTCCGCCGGGGTAATGGCAAAGAAGAACATCAGTCCCAGCAGGAAGACGAGTAGCATCAGAATGTTGGACGCGGGGCGGCCAAACAGCGCCAGCAGCGACGCGCCGATGGGCGCGCCGAGGACGCCGCCCTCCCAGAAATAGGTGCCGCCGCGGTTGAACAGCATTTTGATGACTTCCCACGCGCCAAGGCCTTCGACATTCAGCTTTGAGAAGATGACCGGCACGCTGGCGCAAAGGACGCCCATCAGGGACACCTTGCCCGCGAACAGTGCGATGCGGTAGCCGGAGGCCAGCAGGTAAGCGAGGTACAGCAAAAACGGGCCGACGAGGTAGCTCGTCACGCCGAAGAAACCGAAATACCAGCTGCGCAGCGTGCGCCATAGATTTTGGCCGGGCACGAGCACAAGCGCAACGCAAAGCAGCCCCAGCCCGACAAGCAGGACGCTGCGGGCAAGGTTCGGGGTCTCGGCACGGCGCTGGGCGCGGCGGGACGGCTGACGGCTGCGGGCAGATGTGCTGCCACGCGCCGAGGAAGAACGGCTGCTGCTGCGGGAAGAAGAGGCGGAGCGCTTTTTGGTGCTGGAGCTTTTCGTTGATTTTTTACCGGAACGAGATTGTGCCATGTTACAGTAATTCCCTCTCTTGATGATTCAGTAGACGTTTATATATAATAAGTAGTCTACGCAAAGGCAGACCGGTAAGGACATACGACTTTTATTTTATCACGATTAGAAAAGCTTGTAAAGCCGAAGAACGCAACGTTCGGTTACAAAAAAGAAATCCCCGCCCTGAGGGATGGGCGGGGATTTACAAGAAAGGAGGAGAAGAACACATGAAAATGTGGTTAAAGCTATTTGACTTGGGGTTCATTTAGCTTGCAACTAAATTGTAACTGTTTTGTCATCGAAAGTCAATAGTGTATTGTAATTTATTTGTAATTTTTCAATTTGTTCACATCTTGCGGCAGGCGGGCAAACCACGTATAATAGCGGTAGGGCGGCCGAAGATGCCGCAATGCTGAAAATAAAGGAGACTCCCCTATGAAACGCCGCACGATACGTCTGGATTATAACGCCCCGGTCACGTTGAGTTTTTTCTTTTTGTCGCTGGCGGCGCTGCTGCTGGGGCATTTTACCGGCGGGTGGACGACGGCGCATCTTTTCAGTGTCTACCGCGGGTCGATGGCTGATCCGCTATTCTACGTCCGGCTGTTTGGGCATGTGCTGGGGCACGCGAACTGGGATCACTTCATCAACAATATGCTGCTGTTTCTGGTCGTGGCGCCGCCTCTGGAGGAACGCTACGGCAGCCGCACCCTGCTGTGCGGTATTGCAATGACGGCGGTGGTGTCCGGCGTTCTGCAATGCGTGTTGTTCCCCGGCACGGCGCTGCTGGGGGCGTCCGGCATTGTGTTTATGCTTATCATGCTGTCCAGTCTGGCGGGCAGCCGCAACGGCGGTGTGCCAATCACGCTGCTGTTGGTCGGTGCGCTGTACCTCAGCCAGCAGATACATGATATTCTGTTTGTCACGGACAACGTCGCCAACTTTATGCACATCGTCGGCGGTGTGTGTGGCACGGCGTTCGGCTTTGCCGTGCGGAAAAAATAAGCGTTTCAAAAATAAAGCGGGAAGCCGAGATCCGCTCTCAGCTTCCCGTTTTTTATATTCTTTTACTCCGCACGGCAAATCGGAAGGCGAAGCACGGCGCAGCCGCCGGGGACATTGGAAAGTGCCAGCGTGCCGCCATGGTAGGTGGCAGTCTTGCGGGCAAAATACAGCCCCATCCCCTGATGTGCGGCGTCGCTGCGGGCGGCGTCGGTGTAAAGCAACTCCCCCGCCTTCGCCAGTGCCTCGGCGGTGAAGCCCGCGCCGGTATCGGTGACGCGCAGGAGATAGTCGTTTCCCTCCCGCGTGGCGGACAGTGTCACCGTGCCGCCTTGCGGCGTGTAGCGCACGGCGTTATCCAGCAGGTTCTCCCCAGCGCGCAGCAGGTCAGCCTTCGCGGCAAAAATCTGCCCCTGCCACTGTTCGTCCAAGACGAACTGCACACCGGCGGGGGCGCAGAGGGCACGGGCTGTCCCGTCCAGCGCGGAGGTCAGCTCGCCGCTGAAAAACGATTCCATCGGGGCGGGCAGTGCATCGACCATGCGCAGCGCGGCAAGATACTGCTGTGCACGCGCACTGCCGCGCAGGATGGCTTCGACCTGTGTCTGCTGGTCGGCGGACAGAGCATCCTCGGCCAGCAGGTCTGCGTTGCCC
>CAKSUQ010000008.1 GCA_934502625.1 uncultured Gemmiger sp. | reverse complement strand
GCCCAGGGGGCCGACGAAGTCATGCACAGCCTCGCCCTCCTTGAGGGCATTCAGCTGCATGGTGCCTGCGCCGACGACCTGGAAGATGATGGAGACAGTACCCGCCTCGCGGTCAAAGCCCGCGATCGTCAGGGGGATACGCTCGGAATCTTCCTTTGCGCGGACGATGATAAACTGGCCGGCCTTCGCCTTTTTGGCGACGAGCGGCGCATGGATGCAGAGTTCGGTCACGGTGGGGTTCAGCTCCCGCCGTTTGATGATAGTAAACAAAGCGATCTCTCCTTCTCTTTGTTTTTTGGTTAATATACAATAGTATTGTACCGTATTTCACGGGAAATGTAAAGAAGAAATATTCGGTTTTGCAAACCTTTGCAGAAATGCAAAAAAGCGCTGCCCCGCACATTTCTGCAGGGCAGCACCTTGGATATTTTTCGGGGTATCAGGCAAACGGATTTTCGGTCGGGTACGGCAGGCTCTTGGGCTGGTTGTAGGCAATGTCCGCAATGCCGAAGAACTTGAACACCTCAAACAGCGTCCTGCCATAATGACCGAACGCCACCGCACCGTGGTGCGGGTAGCGCTTCTGGATCAGGACATGGCGGTAGAAGCGCCCCATTTCGGGGATGGCGAAGATGGCGATGCCGCCAAAGCTGCGGGTGGCAACGGGCAAGATCTCGCCCTGCGCAATGTAGGCGCGCAGCTGACCTTCGCTGTCACACTGTAAACGGTAGAAGGTGATGTCGGACGGCGCAATGTCACCCTCCAGCGTGCCGCGGGTGAAATCGGGGTCGCTGCCCGTCGGTTCCAGCAAACGGTGCTGGATAAGCTGGTACTTGACCGCACGGTCGCTGCACATCTTGCAGGACGGCGTGTTGCCGCAGTGGAAGCCCATGAAGGTATCGGTCAGCTTATAGCCAAACTTACCGGCAATGTCCTCGTCATAAATGTACTTGGGCACGCTGTTGTTGATGTCCAGCAGGGTGACGGTGTCGCCGGAGGCGCATATGCCGATGTACTCGGACAAAGCGCCGTAAATATCAACCTCGCAGGCCACGGGGATGCCCCGGCTGACAAGGCGGGAGTTGACGTAGCACGGCTCAAACCCGAACTGCGACGGGAAGGCAGGCCAGCACTTGTCGGCGAAGGCGACATACTTTTTGCTGCCCTTGTGGTTTTCCGCCCAATCCAGCAGCGTCAGTTCGAACTGCGCCATGCGGGTCAGCAGGTCGGGGTAATAGTGCCCCTCCCCCATCTCGGCGGCCATGTCGGCGCAGACCTCCGCAATGCGCGGGTCGTTAGCATGTTCTTTATAGGAAACGAGCAGATCCAGTTCGGAGTTTTCCTCGACCTCGACACCCAGTTCATACAGACCTTTGATGGGGGCGTTGCAGGCGAAGAAGTCCTGCGGGCGGGGGCCGAAGGTGATGATTTTAAGGTCGCGCACACCCAACAGCGTGCGGGCAATCGGCACAAACTCGACCATTTTGTCCGCGATCTCTTCGGCAGTGCCGACGGGATATTCGGGGATGTAACCTTTCAGATGGCGCATGCCGAGGTTGTAGGAGCAGTTCAGCATGCCGCAGTACGCGTCGCCGCGGCCGTTGATCATGTCGCCGTCGCCCTCGGCTGCCGCCACAAACATGCAGGGGCCGTCGAAGTGCTTGGCAATCAGCGTTTCCGGCGTTTCGGGACCGAAGTTGCCGAGGAATACGGTCAGGGCATTGCAGCCGACAGCGGTGACTTCGGCCACAGCCTTCTGCATATCCTGCTCGTTCTCGACGGTGATCTTGCACTCGTAGAGGTCAGTGCCCTTGGCGGCGCAGGCGGCAGCAATCGCCGCGCGGCGCTTCTCGCTCAACGCGATGGGAAAACAGTCACGGCTGACGGCGATAATGCCCAGCTTGACTTCAGGAATGTTGGTGGATTTCATGGTGGTTTCCTCCCTTTTATGTGATGCTCTGTAGGGGGCGGGCATGCCCGCCCCGCAACATTGCGTTTGCTGCCCGTGAATGGGTTGCGGTTTGTATGTACCGGGCCGGACATGTCCGGCCCCTACGGTGCGGCAAGAATCAAATGTGGATATTCTCCCCGACCAGCCCCACATACGCCCCGGCCTTGGCCTCGGCGCTGTCGGGATGGGCGAGCAGCCACTTGTTGCAGGCCCACAGCAGTGGGTCATCGCCGCCGTCATTCTTGATAGCGGGCTTCGCGGTATTGGTGCCTTTGGGCAGGGCGACCAGTACGCGGAAGCCCTTGGCGGCGTCCACGTGGCAGGGCGCATAGTGCAGCGTCGTGGCGTAGACTTCCACCAGCGTGCCTGCCGGGACGCGGAACGCCTTGACCTTGGTGGTGTCCAGCTTGCCGTTTTCGATCTCATTCAATTTGGCCAGCAGCAGCACAAAATCCTCGGTGCCCAGGTTAAACTCGCTGTCGCGGTGGTATTCCAGGCAGTTCAAATAGGTGTTGTGCCCGTTGCACCAGCCCAGTTGACAGGGCATGCCGCCGAAAAGATGCTCCGACACTTCGACGGCGGCGGGCAGTTCTTGCAGGGCCGCGTCCTCGGCCACATAATCCGTAGCCGCAGGCAGCGGCGTATTGGCTAAGGCGGCCAAAATTTCCGTTTTGGCGGCATCCAGCCCGGTCACAACGCGGCCATAGGGCTTAAATTCCGGGTCGGTCACAGAAAAAATCTTCATTGCAATGTCTCCATTTCCGCAAAGGATGCTTTCAGTGCCGGGTACAGCTTGTGCCACACGGCATACCGTGCATTGTACTTTTCTACCAGCGCGGCGTCCGGCTCGGTTGTGCTCTTGGCGTGGACAAGCACCTCGGCGCAGGTCTGTACGCTGGGGTATGCCCCGCAGGCCACCGCCGCCAGCATCGCGCCGCCGTAGCCGGGGCCCTGCTCGGTCTGGGGCAGCGTCAGCGGGATGCCCAGCACGTTTGCCAGAATCTCCCGCCACAGCGGGCTTTTTGCACCGCCGCCGCATAAGGTGCTGGCGGCAATTTCCACGCCCTGTGCCTTGGCGATCTCAACACAATCGCGGATGGCAAACGCCACGCCCTCCAGCACAGCCTGCGTCAGCGCGGCGCGCGGGGTGTCCATCCGCAGCCCGACAAACGCACCGCGCGCGGCAGGGTCGTTGTGTGGACTGCGCTCGCCCATTAAGTACGGCAGAAAGTAGACATCGTTCGCGCCCAGCTTATCCTGCGTGATGGGCACCTGCTCGGCGGCGTAATCGGTGGTGTGCAGCACTTCCTCGTTCCACCACTTGTTGCAGCTGGCGGCCGAGAGGATGCAGCCCATCAAATGATACCCTCCGTCCGCGTGGGCGAAGCTGTGCAGTGCATTGTGTTTGTCAACGCCGAAGGTATCGCTGGTGATGAACACCGTGCCCGACGTGCCCAAGCTGATATTGCACTTGCCGCCGCCCACCGCGCCGCAGCCGACAGCCGCCGCAGCGTTGTCGCCCGCACCCGCGCAGACCGCGACGTCGGCGGGCAGGCCGAGCGTTTTAGCCACCTCGGCGGTCAGCGTACCGACAGGCTGCCAGCTCTCGAACAGCTTCGGCAGCTGGGACTCCTGCACGCCGCAGATGTCCAGCATTTCCTTGTTCCAGCACTTATGCTGCACGTCCAACAGCAGCATGCCCGATGCGTCGGAATAATCGGTGCAGTGGACGCCGGTCAGCTTGTAGTTGATGTAATCCTTCGGCAGCATGATTTTTTCGATGCGGGCGAAGTGGTCAGGTTCATTGTCCCGCAGCCAGAGCAGCTTTGGCGCGGTGAAGCCCGCAAACGCGATGTTCGCCGTGTAACGGCTCAACTTATCTTTGCCGATAATGCCGTTTAAGTAGTCGACCTGCTTTTGGGTGCGGCCATCGTTCCACAGGATGCAGGGGCGGATGACGGCGTCGTTTTTATCCAGCACCACCAGCCCGTGCATCTGGCCGCCCGCGCCGATGCCGCGCACCTGTTTGGCGTCAAACCCATCCAGCAGCGCGGGGATGCCGCCGCAGACCGCCGCCCACCAGTCGGCGGGGTTCTGCTCGCTCCAGCCCGGATGCGGGAAGGCCAGCGGGTATTCGCGGCTGACGATGTTGGCAATGCTGCCCGCCTCGTCCATCAGCAGCAGCTTCACCGCCGAAGTGCCAAGGTCGATCCCGATGTAATACATGGCAAAGCTCCTTTGCGTTTTTCTTTTATTTTACCCCGCGTCCCCTTGCGCTGGCAAGAAAGAGGCTATAAAATAATAGACAGAAGTTTGGATTTTTCGTCTCCAAAAAGGAGGTTTCCATGCTCATCTATGAAGCCGAGCGCTCTGACCGGCGCGACTATCTCTACTGCCAGCGCGACCACAATTTCAGCTTTCCCGCCCACCTGCACCACAGCTATGAATTTCTCACTGTGCAGGCCGGGGTCATGACCTGTACGCTGGAGACCAAGTCCTACGCCGTCCACCCCGGCGAGGGGCTGCTGGTGCTGCCCGACCAGATCCACAGCTACCACACGCAGGACTTTTCCCAGAGCGTGCTGTGGGTATTTTCTGACGATTGGGTGCCGGAATTTTCGGCGCAGCTGGGGCAGCGCGCCTTCGCCGCCCCGGTGTTTAAGATGGACGCCGCCCCGCTGATGGAGCTGCTGTGGCAGGGCAACAATCGCTGCAAAAAGCTGGCCGGGCTGTACCTGATCTGCGGCACAGCGCTGGAGCAATGCACCCTCTGCCCACGCCCGCATCAGGATGCCGACGCCCACCTGACGGCGCGCATCATCAACTATGTACAGGCCAACTACACCCGTGCGCTGACGCTGGAGGAGATGGCACGCGAGTTTGGCTATAATTACACCTATCTGTCGGCATATTTCAACCAGCGGCTGCACACCGGCTTTCAGGATTTTGTCAACCAGTACCGCGTCAGCCACGCAGCGGCACTGTTACAGGGCAGCAGCCTGCCCATCACGCAGGTGGCCGAGCAGTGCGGCTTCGGCACGATCCGCAGCTTCAACCGGGTGTTCCGCAAGGCGCAGGGCATGTCCCCCAGCGACTTCCGCCGACTGAACCGATAATTTTTTCCCTCTTGCTTTGGCAAATTTTTGTGCTATGATTAACCTCAAAAACGACCGACGCCTCCCCGACGTCGGTCGTTTTCTATTATCTCTGCATCGCTCTTTTTTCCGCTTCAGCGATCTCCCGCAGCCGCGGGGCGGCGTGGGCGAAAAACTGCCAGGTCAGCGGCGCGTCCCGCAATGCAGTAAAACTCGTGTCCGCTACGCTGCCGAGCTTCCACTCGTCCAGCACGTAGAAATCGCAGGGATAGATGCCGCCGTCGCCCTCGACGACGAAATAATTGCCGCATCTGCCACTGGTGGCGCAGGTGCCGCTGGGCAGCTCGCGGTTCGCGGCCTCGTCGGCGTAAAAGCAGTAGCAGCACCGCATGTTGCACAGGCTGGATGCGGGCTTGATGAGCAGATTGATGTAGGGTCTCGGAACGCCGCCCAAAGCATTTTATGCACAAAACGCATGGTATTTATAAAATAATAGCATTTTACATATGGTTCTGCAAGTGGTATCATAGAAGCAGTGCAAAAAGGAGGACTGCCCCCATGGAAGAACCCACCCAGACGATGACCCGCGCCCAGCGGCTGCTCAAGCTGTTTTTCAGCACGCTGTACATCAGCAGCTTTACCTTCGGCGGCGGCTTTGTCATCGTGACGTTTATGAAGAAAAAGTTCGTCGACGAGCTCCACTGGATCGACGAGCAGGAGATGCTCGACATGACCGCCCTTGCGCAGTCGTCGCCGGGCGCGATTGCCGTCAACGCCGCCATCCTCGTCGGCTGGCAGGTCGAAGGGCTGCTGGGCATGGTGATTGCCGTGTTGGGCACGATCATCCCACCGATGGTAATTTTGTCCGTCATATCGCTGTTTTACGTAGCGTTTGCCACCAACACCTACGTCGCGCTCGTCCTCAAGGGGATGCAGGCTGGCGTCGCCGCCGTCATCCTTGACGTCGTGTGCGGGCTGGGCGGCAATGTGCTGCAGACCCGCTCGCCGCTGTACATCCTACTGATGGTCGGGGCGTTCGTCGCGAACTTTGTGTTCAACGTGAACGTTATCGTCGTCATTCTGGCCGCTGCGGCCTTCGGCGTCGTGCGCGCTTTGCTGCAGCTCAAGAAAGGCGGTGCACAATGATCTACTGGCAGCTGTTTCTCAGCTTTCTGCAGGTGGGCATGTTCAGCGTGGGCGGCGGGTATGCCGCCATGCCGCTGATCCGCAGTCAGGTCGTCGAGCAGCACGCGTGGCTGACGATGCAGGAGTTTACCGACCTCATCACAATCGCCGAGATGACCCCCGGCCCCATCGCGGTCAACTCCGCCACCTTCGTCGGGCTGCGCATCGCGTCCGTCCCCGGCGCGATCATCGCGACGCTGGGCTGCATCACCCCGGCGCTGATCTTCGTCTCGCTGCTGGCCTGCATTTACAAGAAATACAAGGATATTTCCCTTTTGCAGAACGTGCTGGCCTGCCTGCGCCCGGTCGTGGTGTCCCTGATTTTGGGTGCCGGTTTGTCGATTTTGATGCTGGTGCTGTTCAGCGGCAAGGACACCACCCTCGCCAACGTCGACTGGATCGGCGCGTGCAGCTTCTTGGCAGCGTTCTTTGTGCTGCGCAAGTACAAGTGGAACCCGATTTTGACCATGTGCCTCTGCGGTGCCGCCGGGCTGGTGCTGCATCTCGTGATACCGGGGACGATGGGATAGTAACCCCTTCCCATTGCCATTACGGCCACGCCCCACGGGACGCATATATGAACCGCCCGTTACCGTTATACCGTAGGGGCGGCATATATGCCGCCCGTGCAGCTTTCCGGCAGCCACAGCATCGCCTCTCACCCCGTCCGCTCCCTGCACATCTCAATAAACCGCTCCATCGCTGCGGTCAGATATTTTTCCTTGTGCCACACCAACACATGCCGCCGCAAAAGCGCTGTTCCCCGGATGGGGCACACCACAACGCGCCCGTCCGCCGCGCTTTGTGCTGCGACCGGTTCCGGCAAAACTGCGACGCCCAGCCCCTTGGCCGCCGCCTGCACTAGGGCGTCGGCGCTGACGCTCTCCCACGCGGGGCGCAGCGTCAGCCCATGCTGGGTAAAGGCGCTCTCCAATACTGCTCGCGCTGTGCTGCCGCACTCCCGCACCAGCAGCGGCTGCCCGGCCAGCTGCTCCAGCGCCAGCTCGCCCTCCCCTGCCAGCGCGCCGTCGGGTGCCATCACGGCGCATAGCCTGTCCTCACCCAGCGGCTCGCTGTGCAATTCCGGCACAGGTACGCCGTTTTCCAGCAGCGCCAGATCAAGCCTATTGTCACAGAGCGCGTCCGCCAGCGTGCGGCCGTTGGCGACCTGCACCTGCAATGTGATGTCCGGGTACTGTGCGGCAAACGCCTTTGCCAGCGTCGGCAGCAGCGTGCTGCCCAGCGTCACCGTCGCGCCCACCCGCACCGTGCCGTGGGCGTCCCAGCCCTGCAGCTCGCGCTCCATCCGGTCGAAGGTGTCCAGCAGATAGACCGCCTGCGGGTACAGCCGCTGCGCGGCCTCGGTGGGCGTCAGGCGGCGGTACATCCGCTCGAACAGCCGCACGCCGTAGTGCTGCTCCAACTCCTGCACCGCGCGGGTCACGGCGGGCTGGGTCATGTGCAGGCTCTCCGCCGCGCGGGTCACGCTGCCGGTGCGGTAGACCTCCCCAAAAATTCGCATGTGGCGCAGTGTCATGGCGCGTCCTCCCTTTACAAAAATCAGCCGTCCGCAGGGTCATGCGGGCGGCTGTTTTGTTGCCTTTTAATCCCTGCGGAACAGATCGCGGGTGTAAACCTTGTCCTTCACATCGTCGAGGCTGCTGTCATAGCGGTTCGCGATGATGGACTGGCTGCGCCGCTTGAACTCGTCCAGATCGTTGACGACCTCGCTGCCGAAGAAAGTGCTGCCGTTCTCCAGCGTCGGCTCGTAGATAATGACCGTCGCGCCCTTGGCCTTGATGCGCTTCATGACGCCTTGGATCGACGACTGGCGGAAATTGTCGGAATTCGACTTCATCGTCAGGCGGTAGACGCCGATAACGCAGGTCTTCTCGGCCTTGGCATCATACTCGTTGTACTGGGTGCCAATGCGCGGGTCAAGGCAGACGCCATCGATGATCTGCTTCGTGTTCAGGCCGCGCATCTCAGCATAGGTGTCCAGCTCGTTGAAGTAGGAGACGCGCAGCGCAAGATAGGTGTTGGCGAACAGCTTGACCGCCTCGGCCTCGGTGTAGCCCATGATGAGGGTGTCGATGTTCTCCTTGATCGCGCCCTCCTGCAAGAGACCGGCAAAGGCGTTTGCCGCCTGCACCAAGCGCGGGTCGTCCATGTCAGTGCCGACGATGATGCGGCTGGGGTACAGGTTATCGTACAGCGCCTTCGATTCCCGCAGGAACTCCGGGTCCTAAAATGCAAGAGTAAACCTGAAGTTTTTCAAAATTTTAGACTTAAAAGTGTCTAATTTACTTCTGCAATAGGTTTTTGATATACTGTTAATAAGTTAAGTTCGACCGCTGCCTGCGCAGAAAGGAACAGGCAAATGAAATGCAATCTTACGCAAGAGCAGATGACGCTTACCGACCGTATTGCTATTGAAACAGGAATCTGCCATAAAGACTCATTTCGGAAAATTGCGTTGTTTTTGCATCGCCATCCAACCACCATCTCGCATGAAGTCAAAGAAAATAGGACCTTTCTTCCCGGCCGTTATTTTCTCGGAAAAGACTGCTATTTTGTCCGCAAGTGCAAAGAGCAGCATGTCTGCGGAGACGGCGACTGCATTATGAGCTGCTGCCGCTGCCGGGTTGTTGACTGCCGAACCAAGTGCGCTCGTTACCGTTCCACTGCCTGTCATCGCTTTGAAAAGCCTCCTATTGATTTGCAGCGAAAAAACAGCTACAAGCCGCGTAAAAAGAAGTGCGAGCCAAAGCTTGGATTTCAGAACCAAGAATTTCGCAAGAGCCGCACCTACGATGACTTTGAGAAGGTGATGAAGGTAAGCCTTTTGCGATAACGATGTTGTGGAAATGGACACTGTTAAAGGCGTTCGTGAAACAGGAAAACGGCTTCTTACGATGATTTTCCGCAAGAACAGTGTGATGCTGCTCTTCCTGATGCCGGACGGTAAGGCAGAGTCTGTAAAGCGGGTATTTGATTACCTTGAAGCAGGACTCGGTCTGGATGTGTTCCGCAGGCTGTTCCCGGTGATTTTCACCGACAATGGCAGCGAGTTCAAACATGTGGATGGCTTGGAGTATTCCGATGAACTTGAATACCTCACCGGCATTTTCTACTGCGACCCGATGGCTTCTTGACGAAAAGCGCATATTGAAAAGAACCACGAGTTTATCCGCTATGCGATTTCCAAAGGCAAGAGCTTAAGCTGCTATACGCAGAAAGACATTTCACTTTTGATGAACCATATTAACAGTACCACAAGACCCAGCTTGAACAACAAATCCCCTTATGATTTGCTTCTGCAAGAGGGAACTGAGGACAACTTCGCCCTTTGGGATTTCTTGCAGATGCAGCGCATCTCACCCGATGAAGTACATTTAGCTCCGGACCTTTTCTCCTCTCAAACTTAACAACTATCTGCAAAAGCAGCGATCGGCTTGACCATATTTCCTTACCTTGGCGGGTCGCGTTTACTTTTGCACAGAGCTTAACTCCCCGCCTGTTTGCTATGTAGATTTTTATGGCGGAAAGCTCGATTTTCGGTTCATTGCTGCGTTTGTACACGCTGCCAGCAAGGTTTAGAGGCCCCACTTTTGCATTTCATGTTATGGGCGACATCCATATATGGGTTTTGTTTTTGCATTCAAGCGTTCCAAAATACTTTCCCATTATAGTTTTTCCTCATCCAAAGAGTGAATTGACGATTATACGCTTTAGCCGAGAGGGACTCTTGTTGCCTACTGCTCACCACGGAGAGGCAGCACACTTGAGCAGCACAGCCATGTGGCTAAACACATGGCTGCTATAAGTATTAATCTCTGCGGAACAAATCGCGGGTATAGACCTTATCCTTCACATCGTCGAGGCAGCTATCATAGCGGTTCGCGATGATGGACTGGCTGCGTTTCTTGAACTCTTCAAGGTCATTTACGACTTCACTACCGAAGAAAGTTGAGCCATTCTCCAAAGTCGGCTCATAGATGATGATCGTTGCTCCCTTTGCCTTGATACGTTTCATGACACCCTGAATAGAGGACTGCCGGAAGTTATCAGAGTTGGATTTCATGGTCAAGCGGTATACGCCAACAATTACGTTGTGCTCCTTGCTGGGATCATAAGCCTCGTTGGCTTCATACGCGCCGGCAATCTCCAAAACACGGTCAGCAATGTAGTCTTTTCGGGTACGGTTAGATTCCACGATTGCTTCAATCAGGTTCTCTGGAACATCGGCGTAGTTAGCCAACAACTGCTTGGTATCCTTGGGCAGGCAGTAACCGCCATAACCGAAGCTAGGGTTGTTGTAATGGCTGCCAATGCGAGGATCCAAGCAGACGCCCTCGATAATCTGCTGGGTGTTCAGCCCCTTCATCTCAGCATAGGTGTCCAACTCGTTGAAATAGCTGACACGCAAGGCCAGATAGGTGTTGGCAAACAACTTGACAGCTTCTGCCTCAGTAAAGCCCATAATCAGGGTATCGATGTTCTCTTTGATAGCACCTTCCTGCAGCAGGCCAGCGAAGGTGCCGGCAGCTTTCACCAAACGTGCATTGTCCACATCAGTGCCTACAATGATACGGCTTGGGTACAGGTTGTCGTACAGAGCCTTGGATTCCCGTAGGAACTCCGGGCTGAAGATGATGTTGTCACAGTGGTATTTTTCCCTGACGCTGGCAGTAAAGCCCACAGGAATAGTGGACTTGATGACCATGATGGCATCTGGATTGTATTGAATGACCAGCTTGATGACCGCTTCCACTGCCGAAGTATCAAAGAAATTCTTCCTGCTGTCATAGTTGGTAGGTGCTGCAATGACGACAAAATCCGCATCCTTGTAGGCGGCTTCTGCATCAAGTGTTGCCGTTAGATTTAGGTCTTTCTCTGCCAAATACTTTTCAATGTACTCGTCCTGAATTGGGGACTTTTTGTGGTTAATAAGGTCAATTTTCTCTGGGATAATATCCACTGCCATGACCTCGTGGTGCTGCGACAGCAGCGTGGCAATGGATAGTCCAACATAGCCGGTACCTGCAACTGCGATTTTCATCATCTTTTCCCTCTCTTTTTATTCCATATAAAACTCTTTATACCACTCAGCAAATTTCCGCAAGCCCTCCCGCAGCGGAGTGTGAGGCTTAAAGCCAAAGTCACGCTCCAGCGGCTCTGTGTCTGCAAAGGTCACAGGCACGTCACCAGGCTGCATAGGTACAAGCTCCTTGTGCGCCTCAAAATCATAGTCCGCAGGCAGCACACCAGCACGCACCAGCTCCTCCGACAGGATCTGCACAAAGTCCAGCAAGTTCTCCGGGTTGGAATTGCCGATGTTGTAAACCGCATAGGGAGGAATGGGCAAGCCATCTTCGCCATTCTTCTTTTCAGGCGCTTTTGCCATTACACGGACAACACCTTCCACGATGTCATCCACATAGGTAAAGTCCCGCTTGCAGTTGCCATAGTTGAAAATCTTGATAGTCTCACCGTTCACCAGCTTGTTGGTGAAGCCAAAGTAAGCCATATCCGGACGACCGGCAGGACCATACACGGTGAAGAAGCGCAGACCGGTGGAGGGGATATTGTAAAGTTTGGAGTAAGCGTGTGCCATGAGCTCGTTGGACTTCTTGGTAGCCGCATACAGAGAAACGGGGTTATCCACCTTGTCATCGGTGGAGTAAGGCACCTTCTTGTTACTTCCGTAGACAGAACTGGAAGATGCATACACCAGATGCTCCACTGGATAATGACGGCAAGCTTCCAGAATGTTATAGAAGCCAATCATGTTGCTCTCGATGTAAGCATCCGGGTTGGTGATGGAGTAACGCACACCAGCCTGAGCACCCAGATTGACCACAATATCCGGGTGATGCTGCTCAAAAATGCTGTTGATAAGTGCTTTGTCCGCAAGGTTTCCCTTGATAAATGTATAGTTCTCGAACTTCTGAAGCTCCGCCAGACGGGCTTCCTTGATGCGAACGTCGTAATAATCGTTCATGTTGTCCAGACCGATGACCTTGGTATCCGGCTCAGTGGTCAAGATACGCTTGGCAAGGTTGGAGCCAATGAAACCGGATGCTCCAGTAATGAAAATTGTTTTATCCATTTCAATCACACTTATCCCTTTCTCCACACCATCTTATTGACCATGTTTACGTACCCCTGAATGATGCGAACCACCTTCATAGACACGGTCTCGTCCACATAGTCGGGGCAAGGTTTGCCCAGAATACCCTTTTGCTTCATCTCAATAGCCATATCGGTGGCGTTGAGTAGTTCCCGGGTAGTAATGCCAGCCAGAATGAAGTCACCGGCTTCCAATGCCTCGGGGCGCTCGGTAGAGGTGCGAATGCACACCGCAGCGATGGGATGACCGATGGACAGATAGAAGCTACTCTCCTCTGGCAGGGTGCCAGAGTCGGAGACAATTGCCAGCGCATTCATTTGCAGCTTGTTGTAGTCGTTGAAGCCCAGCGGCTCGTTGACCCGGACACGAGGGTCGAGTTTGAAGCCGCTCTTTTCCAGCCGGTGCTTACTGCGGGGATGGCAGGAGTATAGGATGGGCATATCGTACTTTTCTGCCAGAGCGTTGATGGAGGTAAACAGACTCAGGAAGTTCTTTTCAGTGTCGATGTTCTCCTCCCGATGGGCGGACAGTAGAATGTACTTGTCCTTTTCCAGTCCAAGACGCTCCAGCACATCGCTTTTCTGAATCTTCTCCAGATTCATGTGCAGCACCTCAGCCATAGGAGAGCCTGTCTGGTAGGTGCGCTCCTTGGGCAAACCGGTATCTGCCAGATACTTCCGGGCAAACTCGGAGTAGCACAGGTTCACGTCGGAGATCACGTCCACGATGCGGCGGTTGGTCTCCTCTGGCAGGCACTCATCCTTGCAGCGGTTGCCTGCTTCCATGTGAAACAGCGGAATGTGCAGCCGCTTCGCAGAGATGGCAGACAGGCAGGAGTTGGTATCGCCCAGCACCAGATAGCCCTCCGGCTGCAACTCGGACAGAAGCTCATAGCTGCGTCCCAGAATGTTACCGCAGGTTACGCCCAGGTTCTCGCCCACCACCGGCACCAGAATGTCAGGACCATACTCCCCGAAGGTGTTCTTCAGTTCAAAGTCTTCCCAGAAAACGGTGGAAAGATTTCTGTCCCAGTTCTGATTGTAATAGACCACGCAGCAGTCAAAATATTCCCGGCAGCGCTTGATAACCGCAGCCAGTCGGATGATTTCCGGACGGGTACCGCAACCAATCATGACCTTGGTGCGCCCGTCGTTTTTCCATTTAAAATTATGTTCCATAGAATTCTCCTATTGCCAACCGGCATTCTTTTTACACCGACTCAAAGAAGGTGTCCGGATGGTTCGGGTTCAATCGGCAAGATTGGCAACCACCGGGATGTCACAAATCTCAGTACCCGCAGACTGTCCATTATCAAAAACACAATTGCATTGGAACTCTCCATGCTCCGCCACCATGCGTCTGAATTGAGCATCTCCGACCAGCAGTAGCTTTTCCTTAGATGCCCTTCAGTGCGTTCTGGACATACTCGGTGGTCAGGATCTTCTTAACAGTGCCTTCCACATCCAGACGGGTAGTGTTGTGGCTGGTGTAGGACTCATCTGCCATGGTATGTACCTCACCGTTGACGACAAACTTGTCGTAGTTCAGGTCGCGGTTGTCAGCAGCAACACGGAAGTAGTGACCCATATCCTCACTACGCAGACGCTCCTCACGAGTCATCAGAGTCTCGAACAGCTTCTCACCGTGACGAGTGCCGATGATGTTCGTACCGGTATTGCCAAACAGCTGCTGGACTGCCTTAGCCAGATCGCCGATGGTAGAAGCATCAGCCTTCTGGATGAACAGATCGCCGGGATTGGCGTGCTGGAAAGCGAACATAACCAGATCCACAGCCTCGTCCAGGTTCATCAGAAAACGGGTCATGTTGGGGTCAGTGATAGTGATGGGGTTGCCAGCTTTGATCTGGTCGATGAACAGAGGAATGACGGAGCCGCGGCTGCACATGACGTTACCGTAACGGGTGCAGCAGATGGTGGTGCCGCCACGCTCAGCAGCCACACGGGCATTGGCGTAGATGACGTGCTCCATCATGGCCTTGGAGATGCCCATAGCATTGATGGGGTAGGCTGCTTTATCGGTGGACAGACAGACAACACGCTTAACGCCTGCATCGATTGCAGCGTGCAGGACGTTATCCGTACCGATAATGTTGGTCTGGACGGCCTGCATGGGGAAGAACTCGCAGGAAGGAACCTGCTTCAGAGCAGCAGCATGGAAGATGTAGTCAACACCGGGCATGGCGTCACGTATGGACTGGGGATTGCGGACATCGCCGATGTAGAATTTGACCTTCTTAGCATTCTCCGGGTGCTTGGCCTGAAGTTCGTGACGCATATCGTCCTGCTTCTTTTCATCACGGGAGAATATACGAATCTCCTTCAGGTCAGAATCCAAGAAGTGCTTCAGAACGGTAGAGCCGAAAGAACCAGTACCACCAGTAATCATAAGGGTTGCGTTATCAAATGCAGACATTTTTATTTCCTTCTTTCTCAGGATTCATACTTCTTATTACGCCAAAGACATCTTTTTGAACAAAAAAGGCACACGGAATCGTAGCAACTGCTGTTGCGACAACTACCGTGATCCAGCTTTTGTAAACACTGCATCCCCACATCGTTAAGAGCAAGTTTCCAGCACCCGCCACCGTCAACCATATGGAAATAACTTTTGTTCTTCCCATGCCACACGCAAAATTGTAGTTAAGCATCATCCACATATACACGAGATTGTATACGCAAAACAAGAGACCTTCTACTCTGGAAACTTCAATTGCACTTTCTCCAAGCCAGAGCTTAACGACCATCGGCATTACCGCGACCAAAACAAGCTGTGCTACGCCAAATAGCGCAATCAGTCCCATTCCTTTTCGATACAGACCCCGAATCCATTGTTCTTTTTTTTCCACAAGCGCCTTCGTTACGGCGGACCATACCGGATTCAGCGCCAGTGAAAATAATCCTCCGATCATTCCAATCAGTTTATAGTAAACTTGGTAATCAACAACGGCTTCGGCTCCTACAAACCATGAAATGTAAAGTTCTTTCACATTAAAAAGAACCATAATGATGATTTGCAGATAGAACAGCGCTCCACCCGTTCCCAATACTTCCTTTGCAGCATTCCATGTAAACGCTCTGAAGCGTGGCCACATTCCTCTAAGAATGGTTGCAAAAATCCATATTGTCGCAATCAAGGCGGGAACATTATTTGCGAGCGTATTGATATACGCTAACGTAATGATATCCGACTCACTACCCGTGGGTTTGGAGCAAACAAGGTAAAGCATTATCAATGCACTGGACGTCAGACCTATAACTCCCGGAAGAACTGCTTTTTGTAGTGCATACAAGACATGGCATACCAACACTGAAAAGAAACGGACACAAACTCCAATTACCAAAATATGAACCATGGTCACCAAGGTATCTTCTGATATATCGCCCGACGAAAGCCCAAGAATTCTATACCAATTCAGCCGACCCACAACAATTTGCTGCAACACTATTAAAATCAAAACGATTCCTGCAACCGAAAAATAAGCAGCCGAGACCAACTCGGTAACTCTTTCTTTATCGCCCCTCTGCAACGGCGCTACGATTTTATTTCGCAGACCTCCCCCGATTCCAAAATCCAAAAGCATGATCCAGTTCAACAACTGAATCAACGTAAACCACATTCCAAGAACCGCCTGCGATTCGAAATATCGCATGTATGCCGGCATCACCAGAAGCGATACCAACATCGCGCCACCTTTTACCAGATAATTTCCGGCCACGTTAAGCAATAATCTTCGATTATCTTTATCCCCTAAATAACGTGTCAGCACCTTTTTCATTTGAATCATTTTCTATTTTCTCGCCTTTTCACAGTATTCTCGCCTGGTAAAGCAAATCGTGTTTTCCTCCACCTTGCCCGATATTACAGTTCCTGCTCCAATTACTGCACCATCAGATATTTCAGCTCCTGCCAAAATCTTGCACCCACAACCAAGCCATACATTCTCTCCAATTTTTGTTGGATGTATCGATAGTGGTTGTTCACGCATCCCCCCCACACACAGATGCATCCCATGGTTACAATCTATGATATAGCACTGTGCTGCAATCATGGTATTTTTCCCTATGACTATATCTTGCGCAGCACATATGATTGTTCCGTCTCCGATTGAAACATTGTCACCTAACGTAACTTTTCCCAACCCAAAAATATGTACATTCGGAAATACCGTCACATTCCTTCCAAATTGAATGTTCGGGTTGTCCAAGTACACCTTACCCAAAATGTTAACAAATCCTTTTGGGCGATAAAAAGCCCGCAACTCAATATATCTAAATAATCGCACACTTTTTTCTGCAATCCGTTTGATAAACCAGCACAACAATTTAATTTTCCTCTCTAGCAAACAGTTTATCGGGAGTCGAGAAGTATTCAACGGTGCCTTTTAACCAATCCGTATCTTTATCCCACCACTGTTCTTTTTCCAGCCTGCAGATTGTTTCTTTCGGAAAACGATATTTAAGTATTCTCGCCGGACACCCAGCCACTACCGCATACGGTGGAACATCTTTCGTGACGACCGCTCCGGCTGCAATCACTGCACCATCGCCAATATTCAACGCCTTACTTCCACACACGAGCGTTGCTCCTGTTCCGATCCAAACATCGTTTCCAATTTTGCCGAGGTATTTATGGTTTTCGTCGGTATAAAAGAACTCTTGCGCATATAGCTGTTTTTTTGTAAAAGAATTTCTGATGGTCGAATAAGTGTAGGGGGATGTACTCACATAACTCATCGGGTGATTTCCTGCGGCTAACGTTACGTGCGTCGCTATAGAACAGAATTTGCCAATCTCTACTTGTGGCAATTCACAGTAATCTCCCACATATGAGAAACTACTTACCCTCCCCCGTTGAATATTACAATGTGATCCAATTTTTACATTTTTTGCAATTTTTGCTCCTCGAACCTTTGATTTTCGACCAATTTCAATGCTACTGCTCAAGTTGAAGCGTAGCCATTGTGCCAAGTTTGCGGTTTCCCTTAACAGAGACTTTGCACCTTCACGAATAGACATCTTTCAGTCCCTCATTTTTTACCGTATCCAAAACACATTGTGCTTTACCACACCGTTTGTTGTTATTAAGCAGTGTTCTTCCTGATAAATTCTTGTTACCGTACTATTTGCCGCAACAACACATCCATCCGGCACTGTACATCCCTTTAGAATCGTTGTTCTGCAGCCCACCCAGACATCGTTTCCAATTATGATTGGTTTTGAAACAGGCTTTTCAACCGCTCCTTCTCGAATCGGGTGAAAATCCGAGTCCATTACCAGATCATCCCAACTCAGCATCACGTTTTCGCCCAAAGCAATATGCTCCATGCAAATCACCTGCGAATTAACATTTATGCTGGAATTTCTTCCGATTTGAAGCGTTGCACCCTCTGCACAGCTCAACTTTACTCCTGCAGCAATCCGGACGTTTTCTCCAAAGCGGACCGTTCCACTCACATGCCAAATTCCTCTTTGAAATCTAGAATCGCAAATTCCGGTGCCATTAAAGCCAATGCGTACATTCGCTGTTTTATAGGACTCAATTTTCACCCTCCCCCGTAAATTTTTCAACATAACATTCTTGCTGACCAATACAGGAAGACGAAATCCCTTGATTCCAAAATAGTGCAAATTAAAGCGACACGTTTTTAATATCGATGTATCCAGCAGAGCTCTCATTCCATCCATCCTCACAACTATCTTCTTGCAGCAATGCAACTGACATATATAGCAGCATAAACACGCCCAACATGATTTCAGTGCCAAAATTAAGACCTACAAATGTCAACACAATAATACGCGATCTGAGAAAACTTCTTTTAAACACTTTATAGAACACACCTATATAAAGTAATACGCCTACCGCTCCCAAACAATAATATGCACCGAACCACCCTGGGAGATAACCGGCCGCTACTTCTTGCAAGCTTTTACCAAAGAAAGCCTGCAAGAAATTTGTATCCTCCGAGAATGCGCTTTCAATAAACGCAAAATGTGACTGTGATGAAAGGCCTCGGCCGTCAGCAAATGTGTGCCCGATAAAGGTGTCTATATATCCGCTTTTATACAAAAGAAACAAGCAGACAGGCAAAAATAACACAATCCCAATCATGACATTTTTAGGTGTCCTGTACAAAAAGTCTTCCGGGCAAATCAACATCCATGCCAACACCAAGATAATAAGACCAATCGTACCTGTGGAGGAATGCGATATGATGATGCCAAACGCGTAAATCAAACAAAGTACGTTCTTTCGTTTATCGCTATATACAACAAACAGTTCAACCAACAGTGCCATCAATAGAAAAATGGCAAATGTAGAAGGTTCTGAAAACCACGCTCTCGGGCGAACGGTCCAGTTATATGCAATCCAGCCGTCTTGCTGCTCTTTTAATCCTGTTCGTAAAACAGGGAGAAAAGGCAAGTAGGGGCTCAGCGAAATATGTGCATAGGTACCGAGGACGAACTGAAAGAAGCCATAAACTGTACTGGAAGCACCAATAATTCTGATTGATTTTACAAATTCCTCTTTTTGCAGATTTTTTTGTAGCAAAGATACGCCAAAGATATAAACCGCCAACCTCCATGATGTTCCAAGCGCATCTATAGGATCTAGGTTGATCGATGAAAAGCATAAAAGAACGACTGGCTGCAGAATCAAATATGCAATCAGCGGCACAAATATTCTATTAAACACCAGCCTAAAACCTTTTGTACTGATTTCTGCAATCATAAAAAAAAGAAGCAGATAATCCGTGAACGTTACAAATGGAAGTATTTTAAATCCATACAGTGTAAGCATCGGAAACAGCGGAAGTGTGATACTGTACCATTTTTTTAGTGCTTTTTGCGTCATTCCAATTCTCCGTCTTTTCTTTATGTTTATGTATTCTTTACTCGCATTATTTCTTCCGCTATTCTCTCTGCCGAATATTCCGGCGTACTTGCTTCAAATGTCTTTTTCAGCTCTGTCGGATCAATTTGTTTTCCAGCGGAGTTTTCAAGAAACTGTACTAATTTATTAAGTTCACTTTCTTGATTTTCCTCGTACATTTTAACAATATTGCCCAATGTATACTTTTCCAAATAGTATACATTGGGGTCGTTCTTATGCCCTGAAAAATGCACGATTGGTTTTCCGTAAGACATACACTCAAATATCTTTGCAGAAATCTGATCGCTGGTTTTCAACGATACGATCACATCGGCCGTTGCCATAATGCTCTCCAACGTAGCAGCATCAACATATCCATGGACCCGGACGTTCAGATTTTCCTTATTTGCCATTGCAGCAATGCGATCTGCCTCTGCTCCTCGTGTATATAAATGCAGCACTCTTTTCGGCGAATTTTCGATTTTCTTAAAGATTTCCAAAAACTGCTTCGGATTATAGTGCGGCCCTCCAATAGAACCAGCATATACCCAGTGCTCGCCATCCTCGCCGAAATCATACTGCGGAATTTTATCGATATCCTTCACTTTAAAGCGCGGCATATCAGTCTCTCTCAACTTACTGCGATACGGATCATATCTCGGCAATTCATAATCCCCTTTTCGTGAATGCATATAAAAATAGGCATCACAATTTTGGAGGATCTTTTTCTCCCAGATAAATGCATCGGCAAACGTTTTACTGATATGCTGCTCGACAAATGTCTTTCGCAGCGTATCCACACAGAACACGACATACGGAACATCCGGGTATTTAGCTTTGAATTTGCACGCTGCAATATTGGAATCCAAAGGATTTAATATTGCAACTACGCCGTCGTAGCAGTTTTTCTTCTGAAGTTCGCACATCTCCTTATAAATTCTGCGAGGAAAAGAAAAGGAGTAAAACGGCTGCCACGGCAAAAGAATCGATCCTTTAACTTTTGACAGCATATTGGCTAATATATGCGCCGTTTTACCTTTTGGGGTATTGCGGTAGGTATCCGCATAATAAAAAAGACGCAATCTTTCATCGGGCTTCACATAATAGACCGCATTGCCCTCCCACCGGTCAGGCGTCCCATCAAAGTCATCATACGCCAATACATCAACGGAATCACCCCGCCTTGTCCAGACCCGAATCAATTCCTGTGCACACATTCCATTTGCGTATGGACGGGGGAAGTATTTATCTGTTAGAACCAGTAGTTTCATTTTATCTCCCAATTGTTTTCCTCGTGAAATCTGATTTTAAAAGTAATTCTCCTGATAATTCAGTTACATCTTCTTCCCGCAAAAAAACTGTTTGATGTAATATATTAATCTATTAAAGGCAGGCCGCATATCGCCTTTAAAGAACAATGCAAAATCTTTTGCTTTTTCAAAGTCATCTACCCATTCCAGTAATTTCACTTTTTTCTTTAGTACATTGCGAAAATCCGCAAATTCTGTCATAGCAAAGCTGTCACACTGTGGATTGCTATTAATGTCAACTGTTTCTCCAATACAATCTAAAAACCAAGCATATGGATAGTAGTATGCTTGCTGAATCCCCATATATACGTCCCCAGAATTCCGGTAGTTTATTTCATTAAGGAGCACTTCATTTCCTACCACAAATAATTCAATATCATATAAGCCGTAAAATCCACTCTTCTCCAGCTTCTTAATGATCATTTTACATTTATTCACAATAACTGGATCTGTTATTATTTGAGAGAAAGAATTTGTTCCGCCTTCTGGTGGCCATGATCGAATTGTCTTCGTTGGAATAAGGCAAATATATGGAGACTGTTTTAATATACAGCCAAAGACATCTATTTCATAATCGATTTTCAGATATTCTTGAACAAGTGCTCTACAATACCCATTTGATTTATACATATACAAGCAATCTTTTAATTGACTTATCGTTCGACAAACTCTTATATCTTTTTTATCTCCCTCCGAACTAATCACGGGTTTAACAATACATGGTATCAAAATATCTTGTGGAATCTCTATTTCATTCTCCAATGAACAGACCCACGTCTTTGCCATTTTTATTCCATTTTCCTTAGCAAATTTACATTGTTCATTTTTCTGCATCAACTTTGCAATCATACCTTGTTGCCGTTCAATAGAAGGGATATGATAACCTTCGAACTCATTCAACCTATTATCCAGCCCCTGTGCGGCAACATCCGAATATGGAATTATGACATACTTTGGATACTCTGTATAGCTTTTCTTTATATAATCCAAGGCCATGTCAACATTTTGAAAAACGCGGCAAGAATCGATATATTTTGATTCTTTTAAAAAGCTGTCCTTGCATTTATCTACAACTACCGCATGGACTTTCACACCGTTTATGCCTAGTATTCGAGCCAACCCCAACCCATTATGATGGTTTCCGCCAATAATAATTGCCTCGTGCTTCATTTTTGCTCACCTTGTTAACTTCTATTTCTATGTATAAAAAAATAAATTTTTCTTAGGATTCCATCAAACACGTTTATCTTTCTATTTTTCAAACAACCTCTGTGACTTGATTCAACAAATTCACTTTGATTAGCTTTAATAAACCGGTCAAGTTCTTCAAATCTTTGCTGAACCATAATATTCGGATGATAACAAAAAGTCACTGTTTTGAACGGCAGATTTCTTACCCGCCCAGATTGCTGCGGAATAAAGTAAAAGCCTTTTTCAAAGTATACATCATTTGCGATGGTATCGCTGATGATTCGAATATTGGATTCTTCCTTCAGCGCTTCTAACGTACTTTCGTCAAAAGTATGCGCCGGTGCGAAGAATATTTCAGATTCAATTCCGTGATCTTGAAGAATCCGAACGCCTGCACGGATTTTCTCTTTTTGGCGTTCCAGAGGCACACCGGCAAATTCGCTGCGGTCATTGACCGGATTCAAACCGCCCTCTCTGGTCTCAAACACATGGGTATAGCCGTGAAGTGCAATGATCCACCCCTTTTCCTTCCAGCGTTGGACTTTCTCCCAGAACTGTTCGTCCTTCGGATAAACCCCAACCATATCCGGATCCTGATTGTTTGGAATCACACCCACAATCGGTTTAATATGATATTTGTCCAGCAGAGCTTCCATCCGCTGCCACTTTTCAACGTCCATATATTCAGACGCATCGTCCAATCGCATAATATATTGACTCATCGTCTCGCCTTTTCGTGCTGTTCCAAATAAAATTGCTGTAGCCGATCTGCAATAGTACAGATGTCGTACTGCTGTATATTATTGTTTTTTGTCTGCATTCTTTCACTCACAGACACCTTTTTCAGCTCATCCAGCCACACACCTCTAGACTGAAGCGAAAGAACCTTTGTGTTCTCCGTAAGAATTGCCTCCTTGGGAACATTTTTTGACACTAAGCAGGTCAATCCATTTGCTTGTGCCTCGATGGCAACGATTCCAAGCCCCTCCCACAAGGATGGAAATACAAATACATCCATAGCTTGGTAGTAATCCTCCGTATTGGTTTTACTGCCGACCATGATAACTGTGTCACTGATTCCAAGCTGTGTGCATTGCTGCTGTACCGTTTCAAACAACTCGCCATCGCCTACCAGAAGCAGTTTGCTGTTGGGGTTCTCCTTGTGGTACCCTGCGAACAACTCCACCAAGAATTGATGGTTTTTGGGAACAGTGATCCGCCCGATGTGCCCCAGAACAAAGGTATCCTTGGCAATTCCGAGTTCCTGACGCATCTGCTGCCGCTTTTCCTCACAAAACGCAAAGCGCCTCAAATCTACGCCATTGGGGATTATTCGATAATTCGGCTGTTTTGTAGCCTTTTCTCCATACAGCCATTTGCCCGCTTTATCGGAACAAGCAAACAAATAATCCGCTGTACGCCGAATTGGCAGTTGCAACATATCTTTCACAATGGCAGAAATGCCACTTCCGTTTGAAGTGCTATGGCTGTGTGCAATCGTTGCTAAGCCGTTCTTTTTCGCAATTTTCAGATAAATCGACGCAGTGCTTCGAACATGGCCGTGAACCACATGGTACTCCGGGTGCCCCTTAAAGAAGGAATTCCACCACTTGCAGTATGCGAAATGGTTTTTACCGGTGTATTGGGGACAGCGATAAATTTTACCGCCCATCTGCGTTATTTCATCCTCAAAAACACCGTTATGTTCGATATGTCTCACAAAATCGAACTGAACTTTTTCCCTGTCAACCGCTCGATATAAATTCATGACAAAGGATTCTGCTCCACCAGCTTCCAACCCTCCAAGAACCTGTAGCACTCGTATCGGTGTGGTATTCATGCTCAACCCCTCATGATTTCCTGAATTTCTTCCAAATAAGCTTTCACCACGATTTTCCGGTCGAATTCCCTTTCCATTTTTGCACGGCCGGCCAGACCCATGGCTTTCCGCTGCTCCGGCGTCATCTGCATAAACCGTTCCAGCGCATGTACTAGAGCTTCCTCGTCCTGAATGGGAATCAGGAATCCGGTCATTCCATCTTCCACCGTTTCCCGGCAACCTGCACGGTCGGTGGCAATGATAGGCCGGGCGCTAGCCGCACCCTCCAGAAGCACGTTGCTCATTCCCTCCGGATAGTAGGACGGATGTACGATGCAGCTTGCCTGTTTTAGGAACGGGATCATATCCTTCTGCTGGCCATGATAGACCACATCTCCAGCTTCCTGTGCCTGCTTTAAAATCACTTCGTAGGCAGGATCGTCACAGCCGCCACAGATATGGAACACCGTGTGGGGGTACTCTACATGGATTCGTTTGGCCGCAGCAAGATACAGGTCGATGCCTTTCTCCTTCAAGATTCGGGATGTAAACTGGAAGTGCATCATTTCCTCTTCCGGATACGGGAACGCCGGATGGCTCTCCAGATCCACGCCGGACCCCGGCAGCAACCGGACTCTCGAATGCTTCGGCATCATCTTGTGCGTCTCAAAGAAGCGCTGATTTTCGCTGTTCTGGAAAAAGATGCAGCTTGCACCGGCCACGCCCATCTTGTAAAGCCGGGTCGTCAGTGCCTGCAAAGGACCGGGGGTTTCTACCGGAGTACCGAGGCCGGTTACATTCGGAAGATACGGAATCTTTAACTGCTGGCACGCCATACCACCGTACACATTCGGCTTGATATTATATGTAAGAACAACGTCTGGTTTTTCGACTTTCAAAATTTTCTTGTAGGTATGCATCAACTGCAAATCAGAGATAGGATTGGTGCCATGACGGCCAGTTTCAACGCCAATCAGCTTAGCACCCATTGCTTTTAACTTATCCTGGTGCTTTAATAATTGACCGACAATTACCACTTCAAAATTTTCATCAATCAACTTCTCGATAACAGCACCACGCAAATTAAATGCATAGGTCGTATCGTTGATCAACATGACTGCCTTTTTCATTTACTGCTCTCCTCACACTTTTCCTGCCCCATCGCCGTGGTCGCACCCTCTGCCACGCCTTCGGTGCTCTCAGGGATAAATAGGATCTTAATCGTCGCGAAGATAATGCGCAGATCCTCGATAAAGCTCGGCTTGGCAATGTACATCAAATCCATCTGCAGCTTGTCATACGGCGTTGTGTTATATTTTCCGTACACCTGCGCATAGCCGGTCAGGCCAGCCTTTGCCTGCAAACGAAGCGCAAACTCCGGCAGTTCCTTCTCGTACTGCGCTGCTATCTCCGGGCGCTCCGGGCGCGGGCCGACGATGGACATATCGCCCTTCAGGATGTCCAGCAGCTGCGGCAGCTCGTCGAGGCGCACCTTGCGGATGAAATGCCCAATCGGAGTGACGCGGTCGTCCTTGTCGCCGGTGGACAGGCGCGCCACGCCGTCCTTTTCCGCATCCACCTTCATGCTGCGGAACTTATGTACCATGAAGGTCTTGCCGTCCTTCGTCAGGCGGCACTGCTTGTAAAACACAGGGCCGCCGTCGTAGGCTTTGATGGCGATCGAAACCGCGATCATGATCGGCGACAGCACCAGCAGCGCCATGCCGGAGACCACGATGTCAAACAGGCGCTTGATGATCAGGTATTCTGGGATCGGTTCGTAGCGGGTGATCTGCAGCATCGGCAGGTGGAACAGGTGCATCTGCTTCGCGCTGCTGACCAGCACGTCGCCGACGCGGGGCAGCATATAGACTTGAATGTCTCTTGCTACACAGTATTTCAGGATTAGGTTGCGCTCGTGGCTGTGGATGCCGCTCAGGAAGACAACCTCCACGCCATCGAGCATCTCCATATTTTTGTCAAGGCAGTCCTGCACCGGCAGAACTGCGACTACGTCAAATTTTTTAGAGAGGCCGTATTCCTTGATCAGCTGCTCCATGCCGGGGCGGCGGTCGTAGATGATGGCGGTCTTGCGCGCAGGGAAGGCGAAGTAGTACCATTTATGGGCTGCATACGACCAGATCACGGCTGCGACGATCTGCCCGCTCAGACAGAGCAGCAATGGCCACACCGCCGGGACGTATTTATTTAGTAGCCAAATGATGACATACATGACTGCATCAGCAAAGAATGCTGCCAATGTCTGAGAGTAGACCATTTCCGAAATACGGTACAATGACATTTTAAAAGCATCATAGGTACGGCCATACAGGGAATACAATACAGTGAAAATGCCGATGACGACCCAGTTTCCCTTGTTGTAGAAAGGCGCTAGAATTGTGTCCGCATAAAAAATATACCACATGACCCCGAACACCGCCGTCATCAAGAGAATGTTCAATATTTTGACGACTCGCACACTGGTGCGCCGCTGGAATGAACTCATTTTCTTCCTCTCCCGCTTTTGATTTGATGCCGCAAATTGGCACAACTTTCATACAATATTAAGTGTTCATTTATATTAGCATATTTTTTTGCATACTTCAACTCATTTTCACATTCTTCGTCATTTTTCCAGTTCCTTTGCGCTGCAGGGTCTTGATTTTTTTTTTTCATTCTGTATACTTATAGCTAGCGGTTTTGCATTTGAGATAATCTTATTTTATCTTAACATTGCTTAAGACATTGCTTAAGACATTGCTTAAGACATTGCTTAAGATAAAAAGATGTACGATAATTGAGTGGGGGATGTTTTTGTGGAGAACGTATTCCTTTTATATTCGTATTTCCAAAACGATCCCAAATACATCGTCTTCTTTTTTGTCTGCTGCCTTTTTATTTGTCTCCTCGCAGTGTTCTCCAAGAAACCTGATGTTTCTCCGTTTTTTCAAATTCGCAATAAGCTGGTATTTCCTTCCTTCCTTCTGACCATTTTGGTTTTCAATCCGTTTTCTGCATCGCTTCTTATTTCTAAAGTAATGATGGCAAGCCGTTTTTTTCGCTTTTCTTGGATTCTTCCTGTTCTAATCGTTATTGCCCTCGCCATGGTAGGTGTTATCCAAACGCTTCCATTTAAGCCAGTAAAAATTTTCGTAGCTGCGCTTGCGCCAATTCTCTTTGTTGGAGTGAATTTTCAGCTTGGCTCATTCCTAGACGAGTATTGGACAAATGATACACCAAACTGGTATAAGATTCCAGAATGTGTTATTGATTTATGCGATTATATTGAAAATGATAGCACCTTCGATGAAAAAACAGTTATTATGCCGTCGCTTCTTAGTGCTTGGGTGCGGCAGTACCAAAGTGACATTGTTATGCCCTATTCTGCAAATCATTACGACTTTTATATCAGTAATACGGTCGACTATTTTCCACTTTATTCCGCTACTAATTCTTCCGGTACGTACGATTTGTCTTTGGTTGGTGCGCTCGCTTCTTCCTATCCCTTTAACTATATTGTAATTCCTGCATACGTATCCACCACGGGTTCCCTTGAAGGTAGTGGCTATGAGTTTGTTTATACCGTAAACGATAGATATCTCCAAACCGAAGATGGAGATTATAGTCGTTGGAGCGCTTACCACATGCAGTATTACCTTTATCGCAGAAAGGCAAAATCATGACCGTTGTTCGTGTTTGCATCGTTTTTGTGGCCGTGTTTTTCCTGTTTCCCTATGGCACAGGTTCCCTATTTACATCCAATAAAAGCAAGCTCTATTCTTGGATTTTTGGTCTTTGCCTCTGCTTTTTCCTCTATCAGCTACTCTACCTTTTCTTCCATATCACCCTCGGAAGTCTAACAGTTATGACATTCCTTTGGCTTGCTACCTGTGTTGCAATCACCTCTGTCAGCTTGTTGAAAACGCAACGTTTTCAGCGGAATGTCTTGTCTATTTCGACCTTCATTCAAAGCTGGGGGCACTGGGATACCATTCTTTTCTTTGCCGTCGTAGTGTTTTTTCTTCTGCAGACCTTTAATACTGTTTTTCGCACTTACTACGGCAATCTGGATGATCACTACTACTGCGCCATCGCAACCACTTCCTTATCAACGAATACTGTAAATAGGTTTTCACCCATCTCTGGCTTGTTGAAGGATGCATTTTTTAATATAAATTACACCCTACCCGCTTGGCCTACCTTCAGCGCTTCGCTGGCGTTACTTACCGGCGTCCATCCTGCCATCATTTACCGCACGCTGCTTCCTCTGGTCGAGACACCCGCCGCTTACGGCATTACATATTTGATCCTTCGGTCGTTCTTCAAGGAACCCAAAGACCGCAAGTACGCTCTGCTCGCGCTGCTCTACGTTGAAATTTTCACCGTCGTTACAGCGTCAAGAGGAGGAGGCGAAAGCAGCGAATTTTGGTTCGTAGTCAACGGCTGGTCAGGCAAGGCATTGTCGGCCAGCATCGCACTGCCGCTGGTGCTGCTCTTTCTGTTGCGCGTGGAAAACGCCAAGGATGTCTCTGCCCGCCGAGACGCTTGGCTCGGCCTGATTTTAGCCAGTTGGAGCTGCTGCATGTTCGCCGCTACACTCTTCTTCTTGATTCCCGTGGAGCTAGCTATTTGGGGACTGTGTTATCTCCTGCGGACAAAGCGCTGGAAGGACATCGGCGGCTTCACAATTGCCGCAGCACTGCCCATCGCATTTGCGGCATTTACTTACCTAATGTAATGGGCATTGCCCGCATCAAACTATCACAAAGAAAGGATCCTGTTAATTTCTATGAACAACTCTGAGTACACGATCGACCTACTTGATTTGTGCAAGGCCATCTTTCAAAAATTGAAGGCCATCCTCGCGGTTGCTGTCGTCGCCGCAATCATTGGCTTCGCCGTCACCTCCAAGACCTATGAATCCACCTCGCTGATTGTTGTCAACGGGCGCGGCACGACCTCCCAGACGGTGACAAGCCTGCAAGGCAATGGTACCTTCTTTGGCTCCGACACAAAAGTCGAGCAGAACAATTACTCCGACGACGAAAGCGCTTCCCTCTCCATGGGGCCTCAACTTGTCACATTATGCAAGGTCATCCTCACGAGTGATGACGTGCTCCAACAGATTATCGACGAGTTGAATCTTGGTGTTACTTGTGATCAACTCGCCAATGCAATCGACATCACCGCTGCTTCCGATACCAAAATCATGCAGATCACCGTGACCGACGCAGACCCCGCTACCGCGCAGGCAATCTGCCAGCGCTTGACTGATATAACCTCCGACTCCATGGCCAAAGTCACCGACATGGTCACCTCCACCGAAGTCCTCTCCGCCGCCCGTCTTCCTGAAAAAGCAGCCTCCGGCAGCCGTGCCAAGAACGCGCTGCTCGGCGCGCTGCTTGGCGCGGTGCTCTGCGCCGGTGCCATCGTCCTGCGCTACCTTCTGGTTCCCTGCGTCCGCACCGAGGAGGACGTCACCGGCACGCTCGGCCTGAAACTCCTCAGCACTATCCCCACCGCTTCTGCAAAGGAGGCTGCCCAGCATGTTTGATACGAAAAAGAAATCTACCTTCCGTATGACGAAGGACAACCACTCCGCCGCCGCGGAGGCATACCGTTCCCTGCGCACGAATCTGGCGTTCTACGCCAGCGAGAAGGACTGCCGCGCGGTTCTGCTCGCCAGCCCGGAGAAGGATGCTGACTCCGCTGTCTTCTCCGAGAACCTCGCGCTCACGATGGCCTGTGCCGAGCGCAAAGTTCTGCTCGTCGACGCCGATCTGCGCGACGGCGCACTGACGAAATCTCTGAACGTCGCTGACCATGTCGGTCTGTCCGACCTGCTGCGCAGCGCCTGCCAGATTGAGGACGCCTTCGTCCCCGGCAAGGTCGATGACTTGACTGTGCTGCCTTGCGGCACCGCCTGCACCGACCCGGCCGAGCTGTTTGCCGGCAAAAAGGCCGCCGCGCTGCTCGCCGAACTGCGCGGCCGCTTCGGCTACATCCTTTTCACTGCGCCCAATGTGGCCGACTACACTGACGCGGTCGTGCTGAGCCAGCGCGTCGATGGCACCGTGCTGCTGCTGGCCGCCGATGCCACCCGTTTGGACAGCGCCCGCAAGTGCAAGGAAAAGCTCGAAAGCGTCAACGCCACGCTGCTCGGCGCGGTGCTGAACAACTGCGACGCCTGATCCAACCTCTTTCGCCCCTCCTCGGAGGGGCTTTTTCTGTTCAAATACTACATTCCAAAAAAACAGGTGACAAACACCCCCGCAATGTGGTATACTAAAAAATACAAAACGGTAACAAATCTGTCTTTGACCGGGGCATGGGTCGCAAAGCGTATGCCCCGGCTTTGCCGTGTACTACCCGGAGGTGTTTGACTACGAATTCCATCCCGAACCGTATGCCCCGGCTGCTGGCTATGCTTGTTGTGCTGCTGGCGGTCTTTTGCGGCGCGGCGCTGCCCGTCCACGCCGACGATTACGACACCACCATCGACCGGCTGTCCCGCCTGCAGGCGCTGGCGCGGGAGTTTTCCGCCAGCCAGAGCGACACGCCCGACCCCATTGAGCTGACGCTGGCCTACACCCGCGTAGGCAGCTACAACACAACGATCTGGCAGCTGATCGCCGGCACCCGCGACCCGGAATTTGAGGCCTATGTCAACAGCAGCGACCCCGATGTGGCCGCGCTGCAGGACGTGACGACCGTCGCGCTGCCCAACGGCGAGAACGTCGACTTCGGCCACCTGCTCGCGTCGCTGAACCTCGTCTACAACGGGCTGCCCATCACCGGCAGCTGGGGCGGCGACTGTCAGGAGCTGGCGCAGCAATATTACGGGCAGGCCAGCGACGCCGCCGGGTACGCCGAGGCGATGCGCGCCACCTTCAACATCGATGACGACGGGACGCTGAGCAAATTCGGCGATCAGGATCTCCACGCCGACCTCGACTCGGTCGTCGTCGGCTCGCAGGTCACGAAGGACACCGACCTCGCCGAGGCGCTGCGCAGCTACTACGCGAACCTGACCGACTACGACCGCGCCAGCCGCTTCATCTCGCTGAGCTTCGGCACAGTGGACACCGCCGACGCCAGCTTTGGCGACGCCGTCTACAACGCACTGCTGGAGGACTCCGGCATGCAGCTGCTGCTCTACATGAACGGCATGTGGTCGAGCGACGGCTGGAAGATCAAGGACGACTATGCCCCCGCCGTGCGCGGCGCGACCGACCTGCTGGCTGAGTATCTGGCCAACACAGTCAACCACGAGAAGATCAAGAGCGAGACAAACGACCGCCTTGTCGCGATGGGCGGGCAGGCGCTGTCCGACGCACTGACCGCGCTGGGCGACACCGACGCCGCACAGGCGGCGCTGGCCGCCGCAGACGCAGCCGCCAGCGGTGCCGAATCCGCTGTCAACAGCTCGTCCAGCGTCATTTCCGGCGCGACCGAGACGCTGCAGAACAGCTTCAACGTGCAGGTCTTCCAGCTTGTGCTGCTGATTCTGGCGGGGCTGGCGGCCTTCCTGCTGGTGTTCAGCCTTGTGATGTTCTTCCTGCGCCGACGCGATTTCTGATTTGCTAAAATTTCTGGCGGCTGCCCTTCTGCGGGCGGTCGCTTTTTTCTGTTCACACAACGTTCACAATGCGTATATTTCCCGCCGGTTATCCACCGTGTATAGCGGTTATCCACCGTGGAAATGTTGAAAACCCTGTGGAATCCGTGGAAAACCGCATCCGTTTTCCCGGTGCAAAAGCGGAAAACTGCAAAAAAGCACGCAGGTGATTGTTTTATTGCCGTCGGTTTTCCACAATTCGACCGTGGAAAATGTGGAAAGCGGTGGAAAAGTATCCCTTGCATTTTTTGCAACACAAAATAGACAAATTGTAAATAGGGGGTTGTATTTGCCGCCCGGCAGCGCTATAATAAAACTAATCATCACCCGCGTCTGCTGTGCGGCAGCGCGCTTGAATATAAAGGGAGAGTGCGAAAAATGTTGGACATTAAAATCGTGAAAACCGAGCATCCGAAACAGAAACCGCAGGACGAGTCGAAGCTGGGCTTTGGCAAGATCTTCAGCGACCATATGTTCGTGATGGACTACACCGCAGGCGAGGGCTGGCATGACGCCCGCATCGTCCCCTATGGCTGCTGGGAGATGGATCCCGCCACCACCGTGTTCCACTATGCCCAAGAAATTTTCGAGGGCATGAAGGCCTACCGCACCGCCGAGGGCAAGATCCAGCTGTTCCGCCCGGAGTGCAACGCCAACCGTTTCAATGATTCCGCAGATCGTCTGGGCATGCCCCCGATCCCGCCGGAGGATTTCGTGCAGGCTGTCAAGGCGCTGGTCGACGTCGACCGCGACTGGGTTCCGCATTCTGACGGCGCGTCTCTGTACATCCGCCCGTTCTGCATCGCGACCGACGTCGGTCTTGGCGTCCACGCCGCCAAGCATTACCGCTTCGCCGTCATCGCGGCTCCGTCCGGTGCCTACTATGCTGAGGGTCTTGACCCCGTCCGCATCTACGTTGAAGATCAGTACATCCGCGCAGCGCCCGGCCTGACCGGCTTCACGAAGTGCGGCGGCAACTACGCGGCCTCCATCAAGGCCGGTGAGCTGGCGGAGGAGCGCGGCTTCTCGCAGGTTCTGTGGCTGGACGGCGTCGAGAAGAAGTACGTCGAGGAAGTCGGCTCCATGAATATCATGTTCAAGATCGACGGCGAGATCTACACCGCACCCTGCGTGGGCACGGTCCTGCCCGGTGTCACCCGCCGCAGCATCATCGAGCTGCTGAAGGACTGGGGCTACAAGGTGCACGAGGAGCGCGTTGCCATCGCCGACATCATGAAGGCTGCCGACGAAGGCAAGCTGGAGGAAGTCTTCGGCACCGGCACGGCCGCCGTCGTCTCCCCCGTCAAGGAGCTTGACTGGGAGGGCAAGGTCGCCCACATCAGCGGCGGCAAGATCGGTGAGCTGACTCAGAAGCTGTACGACACCCTGACCGGCATCCAGTGGGGCAAGCTGCCCGACACGAAGGGCTGGATTGTCCCCGTGGAATAATTTTTCCCCGGTAAATAGCATCTTTCTTGCGCCCGGAGCGTTTAGACGTTCCGGGCGCTTTTTGTATGATTTTCCGTGGCCGGCTGTACATATTGCACAAAATTATACATGCATTTTACAGCACATTGTACAAGCGCCCCCCTTGCAAATTCGACAAGAAAAGTGTATTATAATAGCGTCGAAAGCGAAGATCTTCCGAGATAAAGAGGAAGAATACCAGAGCGCCCTGCCGTATCCGTAGGGAGGGTATCACTTGTAGAGGGGTGGTTCCGTTCGCATGCAGGCGCCGGCGAGACGTTCTGTTTTTCTCCTTCTTTTTAAAAAAAACGAGACGGGGCAGTGGCCGTCTCGTTTTTTTGTTTTTGTATTCCAAGTATGGCGGGGCTGGCCTGCCGTGCCCGACGTCTACGCCGGGATGTCCGCGAGGTTTGAAGGGTGGGTGATGTGCCAGTAAGCCCCTACGCACAAAACCCTCGCCCCCGTGTTTGGGGGCGAGGGTTTTTGCGTTGCGATGCCGGAAACGCCCACGGGAGGGATTTATCTTCCCCGGCAGCGTCCCCCCCCCTTTACATCAACTTACTCCCCAGTGCGTGACTTGTGCGGGAGAGGGACAGGGCGGTCAGTTCCTGATTGTCAAGCGTGTAGCGCAGCACCAGCACGTTCGCCACGAAAAGCACCGCCAGCTTGACCGGCATACTGCCGGAGTCCAGCGGGTTCTCCTTCGCGCCGCAAAGCAGCACCACGTCGGCCAGCGCCGTGCCGGGGGCGTCGTCGTAGTGGGTGATGAGGATGACCTTCGCGCCGTTTTCTTTGGCGAGGTGCAGCGTGTCCATCATGTCCCGCGTCGAGCCGGAGTACGACACAAAGATCACGACGTCCTCCGGCCCCATCAGGCTGGCTGCGATGACCTGCATATGGCTGTCGCCCGCCGTGCGGAACTTGGTCGAGATCGTCGCAAAGCGCGACCAGATGTCCCCCGCCAGCAGCTGACTGCCGCCCTGCCCGAAGCAGAACACCTGCCGCGCACGCTGCAGCAGTGTGGCGGCCTTGTCCACGGCGTCGGGGTCAAGCGCCGCGCGGGTGCCGCTCAGCGCGTCTACGGCCGTGTTGTAGGCGTGGGTACACAGCGTCTGGGTGTCGACGCCCGGCTCCAGCTTTTGATGGACCGGCATGGCAGTGGCCGTGGCCTTTGCCAGCGCGATCTTCATCTCGTTATAGCCTTCGAATCCCAGCGAGCGGCAGAACCGGAAGATCGTCGCTTCTGCCACGCCGCAGGCCTTCGCCAACGACGAAATCGACAGATATTGCGCGTCCTCGGCGTGCTGCGCCAGATAGTCCGCGACGATGATGCCTGACTTCGTCAAGCTGTCGCGCCTGACGCGCAGCATCTCCCAAAAGCTCTGTTCCACCATGATGAGGTCTCCTTTCCTCTGTTGTCTTGCCGGGGTGTACAGGATTCCTTTGCCGAAGCAGTTATTTATATTGTACCGCCTGTCGGCGTTTTTTTCAAGACCTTGTCCCTTTCCAGCGAAAAAGCCCGCTGCAAAACATGCAGCGGGCTTTTTCGTTTATGAACGATAGTGGATGGCTTATTTCTTTTCCGGCAGGCGGCCGTACAGCTCCATCAGGCTGTACATCTTCCGCGCCAGACGTGCATGGAAGACGCCCGGCTCGGCGCGCCAGCACCAGTTGCCGCCCAAGGTGGACGGGGTGTTCATCCGGGACTCGTGCCCCAGACCCAGCACGTCCTGCGCCTGCACGATTGCCAAGTCGGCCGTGCTTGCCCAGACGCCGCGCATCATGCCCCAGTGGTACCCCTCCTGCTTTGTCAGGTTCAGGTAACGCACCGCGCGCTCGACGTCCTCCGGGGCAGCCGTCGCCATCCAGCCGTTGACCGGCTCGTTGTCGTGGGTGCCAACGTAGGCGATGCAGTTCTCCGGGTAGCTGTGAGGGCGGTAGTCGCCGCCGTCGCGGCTGTCAAACGCGAACTCCAGCACCTTCATGCCGGGGTAGCCGCAGTCGCGCAGCAGCTTGTTCACGTCCTCGGTCAGGAAGCCCAGATCCTCCGCGATGATGCGCGGGCTGCCCAGCTTCTTCTTGATGGCTGCAAACAGCGCGTAGCCGGGACCCTTGCGCCAGCGGCCATGCTCGGCGGTCTTGTCGCCGTAGGGGATGGCGTAGTATCCCGCGAAGCCGCGGAAATGGTCGATGCGCACGACGTCGTAGATATTGTTAAGGTGCCTGATGCGCCGCACCCACCACGCATAGCCGTTCTTCGCCATGGCGTCCCAGTCAAACAGCGGGTTGCCCCACAGCTGGCCGGTGGCCGAGAAGCCGTCCGGCGGGCAGCCGGCGACCTCGGTCGGGTACAGGTTTTCGTCCAGCTGGAACTCCTTCGGACAGCTCCACACGTCGACGCTGTCCAGCGCAACGTAGATGGGCAGATCGCCGATGACCTGTACGCCCTTGCCGTTGGCGTAAGCCTTCAGTTTGTTCCACTGGTTGTAGAACAGGTACTGCACCGCCTGCCAGAAGTCCACATCCGCACAGTGCCGGATCAAAGCGGATTCCAGCGCGGCGGGGTCACGGCGGCGGAGCGGTTCCTCCCACTCCAGCCAGCAGGCGCCGCCGTGGGCATCCTTCAGCGCCATGAACAGCGCGTAGTCGGGCAGCCAGAAGCTGTTGTTGCGCACAAAGCGCTTATACTCCGCCGGGGGATTCTTCAGCAGGCGGTCACAGGCGCAGCGCAGCACCTTGTAGCGCTTTTCGTACATCGCGCCGTAGTTGATGCAGTCGGGGGTACACTCCCAGTCGATGTTCTGGTATTCCTCCGGCAGAAGCAGTCCCTGCTTTGCCAGTTCGTCCAGATCGATAAAGTACGGGTTGCCCGCGAACGTCGAGAAGGACTGATACGGGCTGTCACCATAGCTGGTGGGGCAGATGGGTAAAATTTGCCAGTACGCCTGCCCGGCCTTCGCCAGAAAATCCACAAAGCTGCGGGCAGCCGCGCCCATGGTACCGATGCCGTAGGGCGAGGGCAGGCTGGAAATGGGCATTAGGATGCCGCTTGCTCTCATCAGAGAAAACCTCTTTCTTTTGAAACTTTGGTTCACGCGCCCTGCCCGCTTCACATCGCCTGTACGCTCTCCCCTTCGGTCAAATCGAAGGGGACGACCTCGTGCACGGCACTGCCGGGGGTCTCGATGGCGTGGAGCAGGATGCGCGCAGAGCGCTGTGCCAACTGCTCCATATCCTGCCGGATGGTCGTCAGCCTAGGCACGCTGTACCGCCCCAAAGCGATACCGTCGTAGCCCGTGACCGAAATATCCTGCGGCACACGCAGCCCGTGATCCTGCAGCGCACGGATCGCGCCGAGCGCCATCAGGTCAGACATCGCGAATACCGCCGTGATGTCGGGGCTGTGCTGCAGCAGATATTCCATCGCCTCATACCCACTGGAAAGCGAGAACCGCGCGAAGGCGTACTGCTTTTCCATGTCGAAGGGCAGACCCAAGCGCAGCATAGCGCTCTGGCAGCCGGCCAGACGGGCGAGACTGGGGCGGGACAGGTTCGGCCGACCGCCGATGATGCCGATGCGGCGGTGGCCTTTTTTGTACAGATATTCGATCATCATGTCCGACGCCGCCGCATCGTCGACGGATACGCTGGACAGATTGTGGATACGCAGGGACGCCGCGCTGTTTGTCAGCAGCAGACACGGGATACCCAGCGCTTCCAACTCCGGGGTGAAGTATTCAAGGTTCGAGCCAAGGAATAAGATGCCGTAGGGCTTGCGCTCGGCACAGATGCGCCGTGCCTGCGCGACCTCATTGGCTTCCTCGTCGATGTAGTAGACCGTCGCAACGTAGCCGCTCTCCTCGATGACCCGCTGCAGCTGCTCCAGAATATCGGCGAACAGCATGTTCTGGGTGCCTTTCACGATCAGTGCAATGCCGTCATTGGCCTGCTGCTTCAGGTGTTTGGCGTTGGCGTTCGGCTCGTAATTGTGGCGGTTCACGACCTCCAATATCTTCTGCCGGGTTTCGGCGCTTACGCCGGGTGCATTATTCAAGGCGCGCGAGACGGTACCGACCGCATAGCCGGACTCCCGCGCAATATCTTTGATGGTCATTTGCCGGGTCTCTTTCTTGAAGGAGTGTCGATTTTACCCCTTGACAGCACCGGCCACGACGCCGTCAATGATGTACTTCTGGCACAGCAGGTACAGCACGATGACGGGCAGCACCGTAATCATGATGCAGGCCATCATGGGTGCCATCTCGACCTTGCCGTAGCTGCCGCGGAAGTACTGGATCGCCATGGGGATCGTGCGGTAGGTCTTGATGTCCAGCACCAGTGTGGGCAGCAGGTAGTCGTTCCAGACCCACATCGTTTCCAGAATGGCAGTCGAAATCATCGTCGGCTTCAGGATGGGGCATACGACCTTGAAGAAGATCTGCAACGGGTTGCAGCCGTCGATCATGGCGGCTTCCTCGATAGCGATGGGCATACTCTTGACAAAGCCGGTGAACATGAACACCGCAAGACCCGCGCCGAAGCCCAGATAGATGATGCAGATGTTGTAGGGGTTATTCAGCTTTAAGGTATCGGCGGTTTTCGCCAGCGTGAACATAACCATCTGGAAGGGGACGATCATACTGAACACGCACAGATAGTACATACCCTTGGACAGGGTGTTCTGCACGCGGGTGATGTACCATGCGCACATCGAGCAGCACAGCAAAATCAGCGCGACCGACGAGACCGTGATGACTAAACTATACCAGAAGGAGGACAAAAAGTCCATCTCCTGAATGCCGTAAATGTAGTTTTTGAGCCCAACGAAGGTCTCGGCGTTCGGCAGCTCAAAGGCGTGGGTCGTCGTGATGGCGCGCTCAGTCTTGAGCGAGTTCATGAGGATCATGAACACGGGGTACATCCAAGCAATGCACAGGATGGTCAGCAGGACGGACAGCACCGCATTGATGCGGCGGTCTTTTTTGGTAGCACCCATTATGCCTGCACCTCCTTAGAGCGGGTTAAATGCAGCTGGATCAGCGAGATCACAACCACGAACAGGAAGAAGACAACAGCCTTTGCTTGGCCGATGCCCTTCCACTGGGGTCCGGAGCGGGCATAGAACGTATCGTAGATGTTGTAGGCCAGCATCATAGACTGCTTGGCAGGCTCGCCGGCTGTCAGCGAGAGGTTCTGGTCGAACAGCTTGAAAGAGTTTGTCAACGTCAGGAAGGTGCAGATCGTGACGCTCGGCATGACCATCGGAATTTTGATCTTGAACAGGATCTGGCTGTTCGTCGCGCCATCAATGCGCGCTGCCTCAATCAGATCCGTGGGCACATTCTGCAAACCGGCGATGTAGATGATCATCATGTAGCCAATCTGCTGCCAGCACATCAGGATGATCAAACCCCAGAAGCCGTAGGTGGCGTTCAGTGCCAGCAGCGGCTTGCCCAGCGCGGACAGGATACCGTTGAGCAAAATCTGCCAGATATAGCCCAGCACGATACCGCCGATCAGGTTCGGCAGGAAGAAGATGGTACGGAAGGCGTTCGTGCCGCGCATGCCGCGGGTGAGCAGCAGCGCGATGGCGAAGGCCAGCACGTTGATCGTGATGGTGGACACGACCGTGAAGGCCGCCGTGAACCAGAACGCGTGGGTAAAGGTATTATCCGCCCAGATCATCGCATAGTTGCTCAGACCCGCAAACTGCACATTCTTAACCGTGGTGAATTTGCAGAACGACAGCCCTGCACCCCAGATGAACGGCCAGACAAAGCCAATGATGAACGCAATGAGGGTCGGCAGCACGAAAACAGGCCAATAGCGTCGAATGGCTTTTTCCATAAAAAAGCCCCCTTTTGTGAATTTAGGATTCCATAAAAGATAGCGGGGCGGGCGTAGCCGCCCGCCCCGCTGACCGGTGATAAGAGATTTAAGGAGAAAAGCGAGAGAAAAACAACTTAGGAGAAAAAGGTAAGGAAAGAAAAGCTAAATCGGAGGATTTGCTCAGAGAAAGTGTCTTATGTTACGCTGCAGCGTTCAGCGCGGCCTCGGATGCCCAGCCATCGACGAAAGCGGTGACGACGTCATCCCAGCTGCCGGTACCGGCGGCGTAAGCGGTCAGAGCAGAACCAACGCCGTTCTTCCAGTTCTCGGAAGGCATCGTGGAGAAGCACCAGGCCACAGGAGTCTTGCCGGCGGCGGTCATTTCCTTATCGACCTTGACGAAGAGGTTGGGGGACTCGGCAGCATTCTTGAAGGGGATAACGAAGCCCATGTCATCAGCCATGGCCTTGGTGCCCTCGTCAGAGGAAACGCACCAGTACATGAAGTCGAGCGTTGCGTTGATGTCGTCCTCGCTGGCGTCCTTGTTGACGCACCAGTAGTTCTCAGTGCCGGTGCACAGGCCCTGGTTGGCTTCATCGCCGACGCCAATGTAGATGGGCAGCATGGTCAGATCGTCATCGGTGAAGGGCTTGCCATCGCCGACGAGGTTGTTGTACTCCCAGGAACCGTTCTGGAAGAAGACGGCCTCTTCGTTCAGGAACTCGTTGCGGCTGTCGTCGCCGGTCTTGCCAGCCAGTTCGGCAGGGTCGCAGGTGGAGTTGTTGATGTACAGGTCAAAAATATCCTTGTAGTTGTCGAGATAGGTGCCCTTGATGGCGTCGGTGTTGTCGATGCCGTCCTCCTGATACTCGAAGTAGATGGGCAGGTTGGCCAGATGGGTCTTGTAGCGCCAGTCAGAGGAGCCGTCCATACCGGCAGAGGTGAAGGCGGAGAAGCCCAGCTCGTCCTTGCGGGCGGTGATGTCCTCGGCAACCTTCTTCAGGTCGTCGAAGCTCTTGATGTCGTCAACGCTGTAGCCGGCCTTCTCCAGCAGGGTCTTGTTGGTGATCAGGCCGTAGCTCTCGATAACATAGCCAACACCCAGCGTGGCGTCGCCGTCCTTCAGGGCGTAGGAATCGCTCGTCAGATCGCCGAGGATCTTGGTGCCGGTCAGATCATAGCAGTAATCCTTCCAGTTTGCCAGACCGACAGGGCCGTTGACCTGGAACAGGGTGGGCGCATCGCTCTTGGCCATCTCGCTCATCAGCGTAGTCTCGTACTGGCCGGAGGCGGCGGTCACGACAGTGACGGGAACGCCGGTCTCCTCGGTGTACTTGGCAGCCAGATCCTGCCAAGCCTGATCCTGCTCCGGCTTGAAGTTCAGGTAGTAAACCTTGCCGGCGGCATCGGAAGTAGCCTCGGTAGAAGCGGCGGTGGACTCGGCAGTTGCTGCGGAGTCATCGGTGGTGGAAGCGGCCGTGCTGGAAGCTGCGCCGCCGCAGCCAGCCAGCAGACCAGCGGTCATTGCGGCCGCCAAGGTCAGGGACAAAGTCTTTTTTGCTTTCATGGTTTTTCCTCCTTCTAAAGAAAAACATTGTTTGCAGTGTTGTGAGCGTTCCAGCTCATTCGGAAACGTTTCCGTTCCGGATTGACATTATAATACACCATTTATTTCAGAAAATCAACCACAAAATAGTGATTTTACCGAAGATTGTATCTTTGCATAAAAACGCACCCCCTATTTTTGTGGAAACGTTCCAAAAAAATCGCGGTTTTTGTCGGAAACGGTTCCTTTGTTGTGCAATCGCTTGCAGTTTTGTTGCGCAGAATTTCGGTTTTTATCCAGCGTTCCACCCGAAAAGGCGCAATATTTTTTAGAATCTCCGGGCAATTTTTGAGGCGAAAATGATAAAACGGCAGCACACAAAAAAGCCCACGCCCCGCTTTCCCAGCGGCACATGGACTCTTTCTTCCCTATTATAGCTACAAGTCTCAGGTCTTCGTCGACTCGCGCATGCTGACCTGATACCCCAGTTCGACGCGGGTCTCGACCTCGCGGCCTTTCAGCGCCTGCAAAAGCTGCTGCGCAGCGCGGCGGCCAAGCTGGTCGGCGTCGAACTGCACCGCCGTTATGGGCGGCGTTGCGGCGGCAAGCCCCTCGCTGTCGTACATCGAGGCGATCTTCATCTGCTGGGGCACCTGAATGTTCATATGCTTGAGCATATTCATCGTCATGTTCGTCAGCCGCTCGTCCATGCACAGGATGCAGTCCGGCTGCTTCTCAATGGCGCTGCCGATGGCCTGCACCCGCAGGTCGTCGGTTTCCAGCTCCAAGAACAACATGCTCTCGTCGATTTTCTGCCCCATCTGCTCATACGCCTGCTTGAAGCCCTCCAAGCGGGACTGGTTGACGGTGTACAGCATCGAGCCGCCAAGCAGCGCAATGCGCTTCAGTCCTTTCATCAGCAGCAGGCTCGTCAACTCGCGGCAGCCGCCGACCTGATCGTGGTCGACTGACAGCACCGTCTCATCCTCCGGACGGCCGATCGCAACAAACGGCACGTGGCGGGATTTCAGCAGCGGCACCAGCGGGTCGCGCTCCAGCGTGCGGGTCAGGATCGCGCCGTCGATCTTGCGGTTGTCCAGCAGCCGCTCTACAGGGCGGGTCTCCTGCTCGCCCACCATTGTCAGCACAATGTCGTAATCACTGTCCTCGGCCACCTGATAGACCGAGCGCATCGTTTTGCGCAAAAAGGCCATCTCAAAATCCGAGAATTGCTTGGAGATCACCAGCGCGATGTTGTACGAGCAGCGCAGCGCCAGCCCGCGTGCCATGACGCTGGGGGTGTAGTTGTGTTCCTTCACATAGTCCTGCACCCGCTGGCGGGTCGCAGGCCCCACGCGGCCGTTGCCGGAAATCGCGCGGGAAACAGTCGTTTTGGATACGCCAAGGGCTTCGGCAATCGTGCCGATGTCCACGATCTTATCATCTTTGGGCTTGCGTGCCATTATCTCTCATCTCCAGAGTAAGGTATTCTACCTATTATCATAGTAGTTTTTTCCAAAACCGTCAAGATGTGATTTGTTACAACATACCCTTCCCCCTGTAAATTTCACAACTTTTCCAGTTCTTTCCGCTTTAATTTCTTGCGCAATGTCGCGCAGTGTCCTCGCACCTTTTGCGCAGTCTCGGCGGTGCAGCCTTGGCCGGAAAATTCCACCGCCTGCACCAGTGCCAACAGCGTTTCCACGGTCTGCCGTTCCCCCGCGCCGCAGTGGGCGACCAGAAAATCGGCAAAGGCTTCCTCGTCGGAGGATACCCCCTCCGGCAGTCCGCAGCGGCGCATCTTGCGGTACAGCGCGCGGAAAGCGTCCCGCACACGCTGTTCGGGTGTGCGGCGGGCGCGGCGCACCGACACCACGGCCAGCGCCGCCAGCAGCAGGGCGGCGGGCAGCAGCCAAAGCAGCCCGTGCGTCTTGCCCTGCGCGGGCGTTTCCACCTGCGGCGCAGCCTGCGCTTCGGGCGGCGTGTCGTCGGCAGCAGCATCGGGGTTTTCCAGCGCGGCCGCCGTCGCGGCGTCCAACGTGTTTTCCTCCAGCTCACTCAGCACGCCGGGCGTCACCTCCAGCGGCGTCCAGCCCTGCCCGTCGACGTAAATTTCCGCCCACGCATGGGCGCTGTCGTCCCGCAGCACGGCGCGGTAGGTGCCGTCCGTCTGCGCGGCGAAAACCGTCTGCGGCGCGGCGTAGCCCACCACGTACCGCGCAGGCAGCCCCGCCATCCGGCAGAGCACCACCGCCGCCGAGGCAAACTGCGTACTGCCGCCGCTGCAGCTCTCGGTCAGGAAATACAGCACCGGGTCGCTGCCGTCCGGCGGCTGGGGCGCGTCATCGCTGTAGGTGCAGCGCTCGTTGAGCCAGCTGCGCACAAAATTTTTCAGCCCGTCGGTGTCGCCGGTCTTGAGCTTGCGCTCCTTGACCGCTGCGTCCAGCTCGTCCTTCAGGGCAGCATAGCCGTCGCCCTCCGGCACGGCCAGATCATGCAGCTTCACGTACCCGGCGTAGGCGCTTTCCAGCGCGTCCAGCACGCTGACGTCCGCGTCCGCGCGGGCGGCCAGCAGGGTCTGCGCCGTTTTGCGCGGGAAATAGTAAAAGGTATCATCCTGCGCGGTCTGCCCCGCCGCCGCGCCGTCGCCTGTCAGTGCGTACCAGTCGTTCAGGTAGGCGTTGTAGGGCGCGTAGGTGTAGGCATCGTTGGCGTGGATGCGCTGCACCGTCAGCATCTGCGGCTCCGCGCCGCCGTAGGCCGCGCGCAAAAACGGCAGGTTTGCGATCGCCAAGCGGCTGTCGCCGTCGGTCTTCCAGTTGGCGGCGGCCGCGTCGAACGCCTCGGCGTCGGGTGCCTGCCAGTTCGTGCCGTCATAAGTTTCGCCGATGAATCCGCGCAGGTAGACGGTTTCATCGGGCTTTTCGCTCGCCGTGACGGCAAGGTCTTCCAGCCCGGTCAGGTTCAAGCCGTCGCCCTCCGACAGGCTGCCATCCTCGACGCCGCCCGCCGCCGCGCTGACGTGGAAGTTCAGCGCGCCGCCGCTGATCTGCGGCAGCCACTGCACCGCCGCGCTCACCACGGCGGACTGCACGGTATCACTGACCGGCTGCAGCGCGTTCAGCGGCAGCGTCAGCACCGGGCGCAGCGCCCACGCGGGCAGCAGCAGTGCCGCGCCCGCCAGCAGCATCCCGGCGGCTGCGGCCTTTTGCACCTGCAAAAAGGTCTGCACATTCGCGGCGTAGGCGGCGGAATTCATCTCGCCCCACAGCCGCTTGCGGCGCACCGGCCGCGCAGCCGCCCGCGCACCGACACAGCCCAGCAGCAGCGCCAGCCAGCCGATTGCCGCGACGCTCTGCCCGGCCAGCAGCAAAAACACCGCCGTCGGCAGCAGCACCAGTCCCAGCAGCAGCGCGTCGGCGTGCCAGACCGTTACCGCCGCCAAAAACGCCGTGATCGGTACCAGCGCCAGCAGCAAAAACGTGCCGACGCTTCCGCCGCCCGCCGCGTTCATGGCCAGCGACGCGCCGAAGCGCGCGTTCAGGCTTGCGGCCACCGCGCCGCCAAACTGCGCCGCCCCGGCCAGAAAGCCCCCCTGCTGCACAAACAGCAGCACCAGATACCCCACGGTCAGCGCCAGCGCCAGCCCGCGCCGCGCCGCCGTGCCCAGCGGTGCCGCGCCGACGGCCAGCCAGAACGCGCAGAGCGCCGCCGCCCCCGGCCAGAGCCACCACGGCAGGGTCAGCGCAAACGCGCCGCCCACCGCCGCCAGCAGCCCCAGCGTCAGCAGCAGCAAAATCGCATAGTCCACCGCCGCGCGCAGCGCAGGCCGCACCGCCGCACGGGTCAGCGGCAGCAGCCGCCTGTCCACAAAGACAAGCCCGGTGTCCGGGTCGGCGGCCTTGCGGCGGGTCAGGGTGCGCAGCCGTGTCACAGCCGCCTGCCCAAAGTGGAACGCCGTCCGGGGCGCGTCGCCGCCCTCGGCCAGCACCGCGCCCGTCGGGTCGGCGCTGTACACCGTGCCCAGCGGCGCGCGCACCGTCAGCTCGTCGAGCTTGGCGGTCAATTTCCAGTGGATCTGTTTCAGCGAGTCTCCCGCGCGGTAGGGGCGCAGGTCGTAGACGCCCTCGGCCATGTCCTGCCCGTGGGCGGTCGTCTCGCGCTCGGCCTTATTCTGCGGGTCGTGCCCCGCGCCGTCGTCCTCGCCCTCGGCTGGCGGCAGGACGCACAGTTCCCACGCGGTGTCGGGCAGCGGGCAGTCCGCCGCGAACACCCCCAGATGGTCGCGCACCGTGACGCGCTGCAAACGGAACCGCCACAGCCCGCTCTTTGCCGCGCGCAGCGTGATGCGCAATTCCGCGCGCTGCCCCGCCGCCAGCATCGCGCCGCAGGGCAGCACAACAGCCGTGCCGCTCTCGGCGTCCGCCGCCTGCACGGCCACCCGCAGTTCGGGGATCGGCCGCCGCCCTGTGTTGTGCAGCTTCACCACAGCCGCAAATTCCTCGCCGGGGCGCACCGGCTTTGTGGGCAGCTGCAAGTCGGCCTGCACATCGCGGCGCAGCGTGCGGGCATCCCACACAAGGAACGCCGTCCCCACCAGCCCCAGCGCCAGCAGCAGCACCGCAAACGGCGCGCGGCTGATAGCCGCAATGGCGAACAGCACCGCCAGCGTCAGCCCGCAGCCGACCTTACCTGCCATGGCGGCCGCCCTTCTCCGGGCGGGGACGCGGCACGGTGTGCAGCAGGTCGTTCAGCACATTTTCCACCGTTTCCCCCGCCGTCTGCGCCTGCTCGGTCAGCCGCAGACGGTGGTGCGCGGCGTCGACAAAGATCGCCGTCACATCCTGCGGCGCGACGAACTCCCGCCCGGCGAGGTACGCCGCCGCCCGCGCCATGCCGGCCACCGCCAGCGAGCCACGGGGGCTAAGCCCCAGCGCAAAGCGCGGCTCCTGCCGCGTCGTCTGCGACAAACTCACGATGTACCGCATAATATCATCGCTCATGTAGACGTTGTCGACCTCCTGCTGCATTGCCAGCAGTTCGTTTTTGTCCATGACGGGCTGCACCCTGTCCAGCAGGCCGTGGCGCGGCTGGCGGCTCAGAATCTCCATCTCGGCCTCGGTGTCGGGGTAGCCCATGACGACACAGACCATGAAACGGTCAAGCTGGGATTCCGGCAGCATCTGCGTACCCACCGAGCCCACGGGGTTTTCGGTCGCCATGACCGTGAAGGGCTGCGGCAGCGCGCGGGTCACGCCGTCGACGGTGACGGCGCTCTCCTCCATGACCTCCAGCAGCGCGGACTGGGTGCGGGCGGAGGTACGGTTGATCTCATCCGCCAGAAACAGGTTGCAGGCCACCGCGCCGGGGTGATAGACGAACTTGCCCGTCTCCTTCTGGTACAGCGAAAAGCCCACAATGTCGGACGGCAGCACGTCGGGTGTGAACTGCACGCGGTTCTGCGTCAGGCTCATTGCCCGCGCAAATGCTTGTGCCAGCGTCGTTTTGCCCACGCCGGGGATATCCTCGATCAGCACATGCCCGCGCGCAAGCATCGCCATCATAATTTTCAAGATCGCTTCGGGCTTGCCCAGCACGGCCTTGCCCACCTCGGCCGTCACGGCCAGCGCTTTTTCTCTGTACTGCATGTTTCAGTCCTTTCTGCGGCGCTGCCAGATCAGCAGGCAGCCCACCACGGCGGCAATGATCACAATTCCTGCCCACAGGGCGTTGTTTTCCAGCCAGATCATCCAGTTGGAGTACGCGCCGCCCGCGTCCTCGCTGCCGCCCTCGTTGGGCAGCGGGGTGATGCTTTCGGGCGCGACTTCCTCGATCGCGGTCGTGCCGTCGGTGTTTTCCACCGTGACTTGGCGCGGCGCGGCGTCCCACGTGGTGCCGCACTCGGCCAAGTCCTCCTCGTGGGTCGTGGGTGCGGCGTCATGTACGCGCTCCGCAATGACGATGTAGCGCTGATAATTTTGGGTGTAGGGGTGACAGGTGGACAGCGTCAGCAAATCACGCCCCGGCTGGATCAAAATAGCGCTGACGTCGTCGGGCTGGATGATCTTCAGCTCGCAGACGCGGTATACCAGCGTTTCCCACGGGGTCGTCAGGGTGATTTTGTCGCCGATTTGAATCTGCTGCACGTTGCGCAGCATCTCCGCGCCGTAGTACCCCCGGTGCGCGGCGATGACAGTGTTGGTGTTTTCGCCGCCCAGCGGCATCGACGTCTGCCCCAGCAGTGCGCCGCCCCGCGCCATGTTGGCGGTGCTGGCGCCAAGGTACACCGGCAGGTCAAGGTCAAGGCGGGGGATCCACAGCGCCGCGACCATGTCGTCGGGCAGGCCGTAGGCCGTCAGGTCAAAGGCCGGCGTCTCGTAGGCGAAGGGGTCTTGCAGGCCGCTTTGGCCATCGGCGTAAATTTCATCGTTGTAGCGCCGGAACGCGTCGTACAGATCAGCGTAGGGGCGCTCGTCTTCCGGCGCGGTGTCGGCGGCATCTGCGGCCGCCTGCACAAAGTCTGCGGTCAGTTGGGTGCTTTTGCGGCCGGTCATGTACTGGCTGACCGTCGGCTGCAGCATCAGCCCGACGCCCACCAGAATGGCGAGCCACGCAAAAATTTGCAGAAGCAGGCGCTTCATCAGTCTTCCTCCTCGCGCTTTTTGCAGCGGCGCAGCAGCAAAAGCAGCAGCAGCGCCTCGCCGCCGATGATAATACTGCCGGTCACGCTGATCCACGGCCACGCATCGACGATGCGCTTGACGATGTTGCCGGTGTTCAGCGCCTGATACTGCACGGTCTGGGCGGTCTGCTCGTCCTCGCCGTTGTAGGGCACGCGGACGCCGCGCACCAGCATACGGTGGGTGTTGATGGCGTAGGGCGTGCAGGTGACGAGGGTGCAGTAGTCCCCGCCGGGGATGATGTCCAGCCCCTCGGTGCGTTCCGGCTCGACGACGTCGACTTGGTCGACCTGATAGGCCAGCACTTCGTCCATGATGTGCAGGTAAAATTTGTCACCTTCACCGAGTTTGTCCAAATCAGTGAAGAGCACGGCCTCGGCCAGACCGCGGTGGCCGGTCAGCACGCTGTGGGTGCTCTCGCCGCCAAGGGGATAGCTCGTGCCTTCCAGATGGCCGACGCCCTTGGCGAGCACCTCGTCGGACGTGCCCTCGTAGATGGGCAGGTTCACGTTGATCTTGGGGATCGTGATGTAGCCAAGGCTGTCGTCGCCCTGATGCAGCGAGAGGTAGGCGTCGGCCTCGCCCGCCGCGTCGCGGTCGACCGCGTTGGCAAGCTGCGCGTTGTAGGTGCGGGCAGCTTCCTTCGCAGCATCGAGCTTTTCGACGTCCATGGATTGAACCGCCTCGTCGTAGCTGTCGATGACCTGCGACGCATTGCGCTGCGCCAGTGCGTTGCTGACGACCGGATACGCCGCCACCGCCACGCCCGAAAAGATCATCAGCGCCGCAAACCCAAGTTTTAATTTTGCCGTGGTATCCATATGTGAACCTTTCTGCGTTAGAAACATTTCCCACATCTCCGTAGGGGCGGGGCTCTGCTCCGCCCGTGGGACTTTGCCATGGCCGCAACGCCCCCGGCGGGGTGGGGGCACCCCGCCCTACATGCAATGATATTGTTGGATGTACGGCGGCATGCCCTCATGCCGCCGGGGGACTTTGCCATGGCCGCCGCATCCCGCCGGGGCGTCGGGGACGCCGCCCCCTACAACTCCGTAGGGGCGGGGCTCTGCTCCGCCCGTGGAACTTTGCGGTGGCCGCAGCGCCCCCGGCGGGGTGGGGGCACCCCGCCCTACATGCAATGATAATGTCGGATGTACGGCGGCATGCCCTCATGCCGCCGGGGGACTTTGCCATTGCCGCCCCATCCCGCCGGGGCGTCGGTTTTATTATACCCCCATAACCATCCATAGGGGAAGAGCTTTTTCCGGCTCTTCCCCTATGGCTTACCCCTTTATTTTGCTTTTGGTTTTTGCATTGCGCAAATTATGCGCGGTTGTTCTTTTTCTTCATGCTGAACAGCACACAAACGCCGGCCAGAACCAGCAGCACACCGATGCCGCTGAACAGCAGCGTACCGAAACCGCCCGTAACAGGCAGAGTAAAGCCCTTGCGGTTGACGATATTGATCACCTTGGCCGCCGCAGTGCTATCAAACGTAGTTTCGTCCTTATTATATGTATGCTTCGTCAGAACGCCATCCGTATACTCCTTGCTCTCCGTCCACTTTGCTGCATACTGAATGCTCAAGTCTGCCTTCACCGGCTCGCTCAGCAAATTGTATCCCGGCTTTGTTTCCGTTTCGACCAAATAGTAATCACCCTTCGGCAAGCCCTTTTCGATTGCGGCACCACCATCTGCCGTTGTCATATCCTTTTTAACCAGAATCCACTTATCGTTACTGCTAGCAGTGCTATTCAGTTTCAGCTTATATGCCGCTTCACCATCAATAACCGGGCACGGTCCATTGCGGAAGGTAATCGAGCTATCCGCAATCGTCCCATCCGTAGTTGCATCGTATTTTTTGTACAAATCGAACTTTACGCCGGCCAGTTTTGCACCGTCAGAACCTGTTTTCATAATGCTCGTCTGGAAGGTATAGACAACAGCTTCGTCCTGGATTTTATCGATGTCTTTGCTTCCTTCTTCCGCGACGGTGTTCGTCTTGTTGGAGTAAATCAACTCCGCATTGTTAATGTTACCACTTTTGTCGACTTTTGCACCGCTCTGCAACTTAGCTTTGTAGGTAATAGTAATCGTTTTTCCTGCGAAGTCTGCCGTCAGACCCGTTTTTCCATCCGGCTTGAAGTCAATCTTAAACCCGCTACCGTCAGGCTCAAATGTAATTGTGTAGTTGATATCTTTCGTAATAGGTACATTGTCGCTGCACGAAACCGTAACAGTATTTTGCTCGTATGCCAACTGTTCAGTATTGATAGAATCCGTTACATAGAAAGTCTTAAGATTCGCAATAGTAGTCGGCACCTTAACGGTCAGCGTGTAGGGAATCAAATCATCGATACCATAATCCGCATCATGGTTACCCACAGAAGTCGTCTTGCCGCGCTCGGCAACCGTCTTTTCAAAATCCGGCTTTTCGTTGACTACCTCAACTACTCTGTCATCCACTTTTGCATTGTCAACCCAAACATCGCCATTGTCATCCAGCTTAAATTTGTGCTCGGTTTTCGTGTCCGCAATGTAGCCGGCAGGGGCGGAAATTTCCATGAATTTGTATTTGCCGGGGGTCAGACCCGCAATGTTAACACCCGTAGTCGTTGTGGTAACTTTACCGATCTTAGCATTTTCATCTGTGACAGCGACAACTTCGCCGTCCACTTTGATGCCCCTTGCCGTCAGGTCTACAGTTTTCCAATTAGAGGCATCTTCCGTGCCATTATCGCGATACAACTGGAACACTGCACCTGCAATAGCCGCCTTTGTTGTGTTATCGCCCGCTACCTGTCCATATTTGTTAAGCGTAACACCGCCGTAAGTGGAAACGTTTTTCGGCTTTGCTTCAACATTATAGGTGATTTCCTGTGTTCCATTCTCCTTCGTTACCGTCATCGGGATGGAAACCATAAAGTTAGCTGTTCTGCTCGTAATCTGTGTCGGGGCAGAAGTCTCTTCGACCATGTAAACGCCCGTTTCGAGACTATCGAATTTAGCTTCACCTTTATCGTTCGTAATCGCACTCTTAGAAAACAAACTCCAGCTTTTCAGCGTCTTGTCATTTTCTGTCAGCTGACCATAAAGTATATTGAAAATTCTCGCAGAATCATACTGTTTAGGCTCTGTCTCTGTAAGGTAGGAATCCCAATTAATCGAAACGCCGCCGTTTTTCAACGTATCAACCAAATCATAGCTCAGCGATACATTGCCGCTCGCATCTACTGTCTGGTTGACTTCTGCAACCTTGTAGACCGTGAAGGTTACACCTGCAAGTGGGTTACCTATGTCCTTCTCTTGCCAGTCGTCTCCCGTCGTTCCTTTCGGCTGCTCGTACTTCGTAATCGTCAAGCTACCCGTTGTTGGCGTGGCGGCGTTATTTTCATCCGCCAGTGCGGGCATGGCGCAGACGCTCAAGGCCATGACGGCACTGAGGACGCCCGTGAGTAAACGTTTCAGTTTCATCTTGCTGTTACCTCTCTCTTTTTAAGATTTTCAGGTTCAGGGGGGCGCATAGTCAGGAACGCTTGCCCCCTTTCCTGTTGTATCGGAATACCAGCACCAACAGCCCGGCCACCAGCAGCGGCAGCCCGATCAGCACCCACAGGCTCGGCGCATCCGCACCCGTGTGCGGCAGCGTAAGCCCCTTTCGGTTGTTGATCGTCAGGGCGATGGTATACACGCCGCTTTTCTCGTCGCGTTTGACTGTGCCAAACTTTGCGTTGTCGTGCGTGCATTCTCCTTTATCCGTCAGTACAAATTCGATTGGCTCTGCCAACAGGGTATAGCTGTCCGCCGTCTTGACCTCGGTCAGCCGATAGCTGCCCGGCTCCAACCCTGTAAAGCTGCATTTACCGTTTCCGTCGGTAGTCTGGGGGCTGCCTGTGACCGCTGTGTACGATTCATCCGTCCCCTTCACTTCCAGCGTAAACTGCACACCTTTCAGCAGCACCGGCTCATTTTCGCCGTCGATGCCCTGTTTGGTAATATTCAGCTGATACTTCGGCTTTTCGCGCGTGTTTTTCAGCGTGATCGTGTTGCCTTCGGTCTGCTGGGTCAGCGTGTAGGTAAAGCCGTCAGCCGCCGTCATCTGGCCGCCGGTCGGCACATATGTGCCGCCTTCCGTGCCGGATTCCGTAATGCGGTACTCGTATTCTACCTGCGGGTCTTTGGTGACATCGTACTGATCCAGATGCTCGAACTTGCACGTCCACTGACCGGACATACCATTCCGCTTCAGCTGTATGGGGTTCGGGTACTCCCGCGTGGTGCTCCACTCGGTGTCCGTACCCCCCTCATGGCGGCGCTCCAGCTTGATCCAAATGGCGGCCGGCATATCTGCCACTGCAAGATCATTGCCTTCCGCATCTTTCCAGAGCTTTATCACGTTCAAGTCGATCAGTGTGCGCGCCGTGTTGGTGAACGTCGCTGTGACTGCGGGGTTGTCGGTCGTGATCGTTCCGCGCGCGGCGTTATCAATGATCTCACCGTCCGTCGCGTCGACCGTCACGCTTTGCAGGTTGCTGCCCTCGGCAGCTTCCTCCGTCACGGTGAACCGCGTCCCGATGGGAATACCGGGGATGGTCGTGCTTTCGCCGACTTTCAGCTCGCGGGTCATCGTCACACCGTTTCCGCCCAAGCCGATACCGCCGATGTTGCTGAAGTGGATCGTAAACTTGTAGGTTGTGCCGCGATCTTTCAGCGTGGTTTCGCCTTCGGGTTCCTTCTTTTCGATCGTCAGCGTACCGACTTTGATCTTGTTGATGAACCTGACCTTCAGCTTTGTAAACGGGTCGGCATTGTCCGGGGCGGTGTAGCTGCGGAACACCAGCGTGTTTGCGTCGGGCTTTTCGCCGTCGTACTTGTTGCCCGCCTGCTCGCCCTCGTTGGTGCTAACCTTCTCCGTGCGGCCGTCCTCCGGCCGGTTGTCATTGTCTTTGCGCAGCGGCAGCGGGACGCTGCTATCGTTGGTGACGGTAGTGCCGTCATTCAGTGCATTCACCAGCTGGCCGTTTTCGTATACCTCCCAGCTGGTATCGTAGAGGTCGTCGTTGGCGACCTCCTCCAGCGAGATATAACTGCCGCGGCGGAACTGATCGCTGAAGGTAACGATCTCGCCGTCCCCCAGCTCAAACTGGCCGTTTGCGTCGACCATCTGCGTGCCGTTTCCCTCGTTGGAGGTGAACAACGCACCGTAGGCCGGTTTCAGCGCCTTTGCCTGCGCCGATCCATAGTCGGGAATCGCTTCCTGCTTGACGGTGAAGCCAAAGCTCGCGTTTATGGTGCGCTTGGCCGTGAAGGTGAAATTGCGGAAGTAGACGGTGCGCTGATAGTCGTCGCCGATGCGGATCTCCTTGACCTGTGTCAGGTCAAAGTCGTCTTCCTTCTCCGCTTTCAGCTTCTCCATGCTCACCCTGACCGTGACCCATGTGTCGTTGCGCATCGCGGGGTTGTTGCTGGTTTTGTCGTTCAGGTAGGTTGTCCTGTTAAGGCAGCCCATCACTTTGTTGTTTTTGTCGACCAGCTGTAAGTACAGGAAGTTTGTGGACAGGCTGCCGACATTATTGCCGCCCTTTGCGTAGACTTGGAACGTCAAGGTGTCCATCTGGCTGACGTTCAGCAGCTCGCCGTCCGGTATTCGGATCGAGCCGAGGCGTTTCTCGCGGAAGTTGCTGCCTATGTCGTTGTCCTGCGCGTACCAGAGCACCGTCTGACCGGCGTATTGGGTGTCCGACTCTTCTTTTGTCGGTGTCTCGCCTTTTTTCAGGTAGTTGTCATTTGTATCTTGATAGCTTCCTGAATTGTAATAGCAGGCGGTAAAATCCGCCGGCAGGGTGACGTCAGCGGGCGCGTCGCCGGTGTTGGCTTCAACTGCGGCGTAGTGGGTCGCCTGATTGCGGATGTTGACGGTGAACAGCTTCAGGCTTTGATCCGTGAAGAAGTGCTTGAACGCATCATCCACCTGCGAAACATCGACCTTTTTCTCGACCTGCAGTTCGTTGTGGTCGGGGAAGTTGTAGGCGACCGCCATGTTGGACTCCCACATGCCGCGCTCCATGTAGTACATGGTGAGGGTGTGGGTGGTGCCTTTGGGTAAGGTGGTGGTTGTGCCCTGCTTGGTGAATTTGACTTGCTTGTCGTTGAAGTATACGGTTTTGTCTACGCCTGTTGTGTAAGTCTCACCGCCTGCTTTGTTGGAGCTGACATAGGGGGTCACGGTGTTGGCTTCTCCGTCTGCCGTCTGTCCAAATTCCAGCAAGCCGGACGCCTTACCGTGCGCACCGCCAACGTCCAGTGCCAGATTACCGTCGATGAAGACCCACACGTCGTCGTCGCCGGAGAAGAAGAACCGAATGGGGACTTCCGCTCCATTATTGCCGACGACGACCTTGCCGTCGTCCGTCAGGGTGAACTGGAATTGCAGCTTTGCGCCGAAACCGTAGTTGTACCGGTTCGCGTTGCCCTTCGTGTCCTGGTTGAAGGGGAAGAAGCCATAGCCACGGTCGCAGCCGTTGTCCTTGTCATAAGTATCATTGTTGGAGCCTCTGTTGCGAGAATTATCGTCCGTTGTGCTGCCTTCCAGATAGTAGCTGCCGTCGTCCATGTCCTGTTTCAGGTAGAGGGAACGCTCGTCACTGTTAAAGTACCAGTACTTGGCAATGGCCTCGTTGGGGTCACCGTTCGTACCCCTGAACACGTTACTCTGCGTGAAGGGGAACGCAACGTCGTCGTACACCTTGCCCAGCACGGCGTGTTCGTCGTTTGTGCCTGTCAGGAATGCTTTGTTGAAATGTGGCTCCGTCAGGCCAGTGTTGTAAATCGTGGGTTCACCGTCCGCGCCGAGCTTGCTGTTAACCAGCCCCTGAAACGCGGAGGTGAAGAAGGTGCCGTTTCCCTCAACGTTCATGGTCGAGTTGTTGACAGACATGAAGTTCCTATACTCTTGGGTGTCCCTATCGCCCCAACCGTACAAGGCCAGATTGTTCGCAATATTTCCGAACGGGTGATCCCAATCCGCATTATTTGTTCTCCAGTAAGGCTGGAAGTGACCGGTATAAATCGGGAAATCAATCTGCTTACCTGGGTTATTCGCGACATAGTCGCTGTAGTAGTTGCTTAGTGCGCGGTCGAACTGTTCAAAAGTAACGTAGCTGCGGTTGCTGTTATAATCATTATCATGACCATAATCTTTGCGTTGGTTGCCGTTCAGCTCGAAATCCGTGTAGTAGTCATACAGCGTTGTGCTGATGTACTTTGTATTTTTTTGTGCGGTAAATATATTTGTTTTATCCAGCGTGACGATCTGCTTGGTTTTGCCTTTTTCCACATCGCGGATTGCGGATTTTTCACCCCAGTAACCGTCGCGCTGGCCGCCATTCACGATAACATCGTCGCTGCTGTCCGCGTAAAAGCACGGCTCTGTGTATTTTTCCTGAGCATCCTTAATATTCAATTGCGCAGTCGCCGTGCCGTTATGGCAATCGCTGGGTTTACCGCTCGTGGAGAATTGGCAGGTGGTGTACCCGCTCGGAATGTCTACATACCAGATTCTCTCTGTGTCGCTGAGGCGGGACATTCTCCACGTGGTTGTCACACTGCTGCCGCCGCTCAAGGTGCAATACAGGTTGCCGGAATTATCCGGCATTCCGCATGTCGCACCTTCGTCCATGTTCTCGTAGGACATATACGAGAAGGTTGCGTCGAAGTAAATACGCGCATATCCGGGCGGCGTTCCGGGCACGCCCCATGTGGGGTCTTTATCTGCGCCGTTATAAATGAAGCAGGAGTTCGCGCTGCTGTAGGTGAACGAGTCGATTGTATCTGTCTCGTCTTCGCCGTAGAAGTTGTAGTAGTAGGTCTTGCCCAACTCTACCGTAAAGCTGATATAGGCGCAGGATTTATTCGGAATCGTGATCGCTTGGGCGGACGTTTCCCCGGCCTTGACTGTGTCAAAGGTGATGGGGTCGCCGACCGTTTGTAATGTGCCCTTATCGTCCTTTATGTAGAACTGCGCAGTGACCTGCTTCAGTTCAGTTTCGCTCTTGTTGCAGAAGCGGATTTGCTGATTGGCGTATTTTTTATAGGGTACGGAAATTACACTGAGGTCTTTCCACTTTTTCTCGTCCCAGTTCATCTCCCCAGTATCGGCGCCTGCCGCATCAAAGCACTTATCGCTAATCGAATCAAGAGTGATCCAGTTAGTTGAGTTAGGGCCTTTCATGCCGACCCATCTGTTGTTATCGCCTCGTTCGAAATGAATCCATACAAAGCCGCCGTAAGGGCAGAAGCCGTCTGAATCCTTCACGTACTGAATCGCCGTTGTGTAAATCGGACGGCCATCCGATGTGTTTCTGTCGGTTTTGGTCATGGCCTGCGTTGGCTCAGCATTATCGTTCTGCCCGCGTTTTACGCGTACCGTAACCGTATTCGGCGCACCCCAACCACTCGGCGGGGCGAAGTACACATTGTAGTAGTTTCCGCTTTCTGCGCAAACGGCTATATCATTGGTACTGTCTATATTGTCATCCGTCTCCACCTCGTCCGCATCGTCTGCCGCGTCCTCGTCCGGGGCGGGGGTGACCGTGGGTTCCGAGGTATGGGTCGGTTTCGGGGTCGAGGTCGGTTCAGCGGTTATTTCCGGGGTGATGGTTGGCTCGGTCGTGGGTTCGGCGGTCGGCTCCGGGGTGATGATTGGCTCGGCCGTGGGTTCGGCGGTCGGCTCTGGGGTGATGATTGGCTCGGCCGTGGGTTCGGCGGTCGGCTCCGTGGTGGGGGTTGCCTCCGCGTCCTGCGGCTCGGTCGTGGTTCCCTCCGGGGCGGGTGTCTCGATCGTATCGGCCTGCTCGACGATGGCGGGGGCGTCAGCGGCTTCTGCGCCCCCGGCGTATACGGGGAGGGTCATACTTGCGGCAAGGCAGAGTGCAGCCAACAAGGCCGCCGCGCGCCGAAGTGCCGATTTTGCTTTTGCCATCCGGAATCCCCTCCTGCTGTCAGAAATCTTTATTCCGCAGGTAATGCGGAATAGGAGCGGGGGTACCCCCGCTTGCCTGTCATACTGCAATTGCGCCGTTGCGCAACCGTTGTCCATTTGTGCAAAAATGCAGCGGCTGTCCGCCGCGCTTTGTAACCGATTCATTTATATAAAAACTATACACTTTTTGTTTCAAAATCGCAATAGTCGATGAAGTCATTCTGAATTTTCATCGTTTTGCTAAAATTTGGCGGGTTGCAATTGTTCAACTTGACAGTTATATACGGCTAACCGTGCGTATTTTTTGCCGCGTTTTGCTCACTTTGCGCAATTTTTGTCGAATTGTTGCCCAGAAATTGCGCGGTTTAGGTGAATTTCAGCGGGGTTTTTGCGGGATTCTGGGGCGGTTTTGCGAAAAAAATTTGGGGCGAGGGGGTGGGTTGTACGTGAGTAGCAGACAATTGTGTGTGGATTTGAGCAGATGGCGGCGATGGTTTGACATTGTGCCTGCCGCGAGGTGGCACGGAGCGGTCAAGACCGCTCCCTACAATGCGGCGCGAACGGGAGGCTTGTAGGGAGGGGTCTTGACCCCTCCGGCAACGTTCCCGCCGCCGCAAACGCAAAAAAGAAGGAGGCATCCTTTCGGATGCCTCCGTTTGTCAAAAAACGCGGTAGGGGCGGGGCTCTGCTCCGCCCGTGGCCGTTTGCCATGTGAGAAACTTTCCCGAAAAAGCGTTGCTACGTCAGGTCGGCGGGCGGAGCAGAGCCCCGCCCCTACGAATCCGCAACAAAGACGATATTCTTATCCGGGGGTAAGGTACTTTTTCGACAGTCTGAGAAGGAGGCATCCTTTCGGATGCCTCCTTCTGCGCTGCTTAAATCAAAATCCTCAAATCAGTCCCATCAGGCTGGGCAGCCCCAGAGAGAGCGCCGGGATATAGGTGACGGCCAGCAGAGCCGCAATCAAGGTCACGAAATACGGGATCAGCTTGGAGGTGACCTGCTCGATGGAAACATGGCCGATGCCGCAGCCGACGAACAGAACCGAGCCGACCGGCGGGGTGATGTTGCCCAAGCACATATTGAAGATCAGCATAACGCCGAACTGGATCTCGGTCATGCCAAAGCTGGTGGCAATGGGCAGGAAGATCGGGGTGAAGATCAGGATGGCCGGGGTGATGTCCATGAACATGCCGATGACCAGCAGGATAATATTCATCAGCAGGAAGATGATATACTTGTTGTCGGTCAGGCTCATCAGGCCGTTGGAGATGGCGGCCGGGATGCCGGAGTACGCCATGACGAAGGACATGGCAGAGGAAGCGGAAATCAGGAACAGGATGATGCCGGAGGTCTTCGCGGAGTTGAGCAGGATGTTGAGGAAGCCCTTGAAATCGATGCTCTTATAAATGATAGAGAGGATCAGGCAGTACAGAACCGCGATGCCCGCGCCCTCGGTGGCGGTGAAGATGCCGGAGACGATGCCGCCGATGACGATGACGATCAGCAGCAGGCTGGGCACGGCGTCCCACACGGTCTTCAGCACGCTCTGGCTCTTGTCAAAGCCGGTGGCCTTCATGCCGGCCTTCTTCGCGCCGATGAAGGCGACGACCATGCAGCACAGACCCATCAGGATGCCGGGGATGTAACCGGCCATGAACAGCGTCGAGATCGAGACACCGCCTGCGACGGTGGAGTAAACGATGAAGGCGGACGTCGGGGGGATCAGCAGACCCGTGGGGGCGGAGGCGATGTTCGCCGCAGCGGAGTAGGCGGGGTCGTAGCCGTTTTCCTCCTCAATGGGGCTGATGCAGCCGCCCATGGCGGACGCAGCGGCGACGGAGGAGCCGGACAGCGCGCCGAACAGCATGTTGCCCAGAATGTTGGCCTGCGCCATAGAGCCGGGGATCTTGCCGACAAACAGCTGGGCAAAGTTGACAAGGCGCTTTGCGATGCCGCCGTTGTTCATGATGTTGCCCGCGAGGATAAACAGGGGCACGGCCAGCAGAGAGAACGACTCAACGCCGGAGTTCATCTTCTGCATCGTGATGAAGGTGATCTGATTCCAAGACAGGGTGGACATCGCGGTTACGATGGAGGACGCCACGATGCTGATAGAGATGGGCACGCCGAGGAACAGCAGCACGCCGAACACGGCGAACAGGATAACGGTGGTCATGGTGATACTCATTTGTCTGCACCCTCCTTGGATTCAACTTTTTCGCCGGTGACGTCCTCATAGATGTTGATGATCTGTGCCAGGACGATGAACACGCCGGAAATCGGGGCGATGGAGTAAACAAGGCTGCGGGGAATGCCCAGCAGGGCCGAGAACTCGCGGCTGGCAGAGACAGCCAGCTTAAAGCCGCCGATAGTGAATACGAAGATGGCCATCAGCAGAATCAGACCATCGATGGCCACCAGCAGGGCGGTGTGCGCCTTGCCGGTGAATTTGTCGCGAACGAGGGTCAGGGACATGTGCTCCCGGGTGGAGAAGGCGTAGGCCGCGCCGATGAAGCCGGTCCAGATCAGGCTGTAGCGGACAAGCTCCTCAGTGAAAGCCACGGGGCTGTTGAGGATATAGCGGGAGAAAACCTGGATCAGAACCAGCACCGTCATAAAGGTAAGCAGCACGGCGCAGGCAATGCTCAAAATTTTGTCCATCCAGAATTTGATGGCAGCAAAGGTGTTTTTCATGGCTTACTCCTCCCCTCTTGCGGCGTCGATGGTATCCAGCAGCGTCTTGACGCCGGGATACTGCTCCTCGTAGGCTTCGATCATGGGCTGGGTCGCCTCGCGGAAGGCCTCCTTGTCGACGTCATAGACGAACTCAACGCCCATCGTCTCCTGTGCTTCCTTGACGGCCTCCTCCACAGCGGTGTCCCACATGACCTTGTGGGCATCGGTGGAATCGTGGGCGGCCTCCAGAATGATCTCCTGATCCTCGGGGCTGATGGTCTCCCAGACCTTCTCACTCATGATAAGGACGTCGGGGATCATGGCGTGCTGGTCCACCGAGTAGACCTTGCAGACCTCGCCGTGCTTGCCGGTGGTCAGGGCGGTCTCGTTGTTCTCGGTGCCGTCAATGATGCCGGTCTGCAGCGAGGTGTAAACATCGCCGTAGGACATGGCAACGGGGATACCGCCGAGGTAGCTCATCATATCGGTCTGGCTCTTCATATCCTGCACGCGGATCTTCAGACCCTTGAGGTCTGCCGGGGTGCGGATGGCCTTATCCTTCGTGTAGAAGGAGCGGGCGCCGGAGGTGTAGTAGGTCAGCGTGACAAAGCCGTCCTCGCCGGTCGAGAGGAAGAAGTCCTGCATCTCCTGCGAGTCCATGACATGGTAGAAATCCTCCGTGTCATTAAAAATGTAGGGCAGGCCGAAGGCGTTGTAGGCCTCGTTGTAGGTGGCAAGGCCGGGGGCGGAGACCTTCGTCATGGCGATAACGCCCGCCTGCAGCTGCTCAAGGTTCTCGTTCTCGCTGCCAAGCTGGCCGTTGGGGAAGATCTTGACCTGAATACGGCCATCGGTCTTTTCGTTGACCTCCTCCGCAAACTGGGTCATGGCGATATGGACGGTGTGGGTCTCCGACAGGCCGTGGGCCAGCGTAAGAACCAGCGGATTCTGTGCGCTGTAGCCTGCATCGGCCGTGGAGGCGGATGCGCCGCAGCCGGTCAGCAGACCGATCCCCAGCGCAGCCGCAGCAGCCAATGCTGCGAATTTTTTGAACATGGTATTTCTCCTTCTTGTATGTATGCCGTTTTCCCCTTGGCCCCCTCTGAGAGGGGGCTGCCGCCGCAGCGGCTGGGGGAGAGAACCGTGCCATTACCCGAAATATTTCGGGCTGCGGCAAGGTTCAACCCCTCCGCCCCTACGGGGCACCTCCCCTGCTAGGGGAGGCAAGAAGCTGGGTTACATCCCGATCAAATCAAATTGCTCGAAGGACACGAGCACCTCATGATCCTGCTTGGGGTTGGGGTACTTGATCTGGACGCTCTTGAGGCGCTGGCTGTAGTACCAGCCGCTCTCGGCTTCCTCGAACTTGCGGCGGTGCAGGAAGTGCGGCAGCTCCTTGCCGTCGACCTGCACATAGAACGGGGATTTCTCGCGGTGGATCATGTCGAGATACATGCTCTCGACCGCCGTCTCGTAGCTGCCCTCGTTCGTGAAGGTGACGATGGTCTTGACGCCCGCCTTGACGGCGATCTTCGTCTTGAGGTAGTCACCCTTGCGGTAGTTGTTTGTGCGGCCGTCGTCCTCGTACAGCGTGAAGTCAGAGTCGATGTCCGGCGCCATCAGGATCTCCAGCGCGGTGGTCTTCTCGGTCATCAGGTTGTGCAGGGCATTGCCGCTCATCGGGAGGATGGCACCGCTGCGCACAAACAGCGGGATGCTGGCAATGTCGACCGGCACGCTCACGGTCTGGCCGGGGGCGTACTCCTCGCGGGTGTAGAAGTCGTAGAAGCGCTCGGCTTCGCTCTCGGTCTTCGGCAGGTAGACCGGGCGGACGGTCTGGCCTTTTTCGACGACGTTTGCGACCAGCAGCGAGTCGCCGAACATGAAGTCGACGCCCTCGTCGTAGGTGGCCGGGTCGTTCTGGAAGACGCCGAACGTTGGCTGCCAGATGGGCAGGCCGTTCTCATGCGCGCGCTCCATCAGCGAGTAGAGCGTCGGGCTGAGCTTGTAGCGGAAGTTGATGGCGTCCCTGATGTACTGCTTTTTATCGCTGTACATCCACGGCTCGGTGACGGTGTTGTCGGTGTTGGTGGAGTGGATGGAGAAGCGCGGCATGAAGATACCGTTCTGCACCCAGCGCACGAACAGCTCGCTCTCCGGCGCAACGCCGTAGAAGCCGCCGACGTCACAGCCGTGGTTCGACACACCGCACAGCGCCATGCCAAGGATCGTCGCGATGTTGTATTTCAGGCTGTCCCAGTGGGTCAGGTTGTCGCCCGCCCAGACCTGCGCGTACCGCTGGATACCGGCATGGCCGGAGCGGCAGACCGAGAAGGGGCGGCAGTCGGGGTCGTACTCCTCGACCGCCTCGTTGGACAGCTGGCACATCAGGTTGCTCATGACCGGTTTCATCGTGCCGATCGTGCTGCCCTTGCCCTCGAACCAGACCTTCGCGTCCTTGTCGACGAGGGAGTCATACTCGCAGTTATCGTTCCACAGCGAACGGCAGCCGTACTTGAGCAGCGCTTCCTTGATATATTCTTTCCAGTGCAGGCGGGTGGACTCCTTCGTGAAGTCAACGAAGAGGCCGGGGCCGCCCCACCAAGTACCGACGGCCAGACCGTCAATCCCCGCATTGTCGTCGGAGGCGGGCAGGAACATGCCCTTCGCCTTCATCTCGTCCAGCAGCGGGTGTACCAGCAGCATGCCGGGCTTGATGTTGGGCGAAACGACGATGCCGCGCTTTTCCATCTGGGCGAACCAGTCCGCCGGGTCTTTGAAGCGCTTGTTGTTCCACGTGAAGGTGCAGCGCTTGATGCCCTCCTCGGTCTCGACGGCGCAGTAGCCGCTGGACAGCTGGAAGCCGTCGGCGGGGATGCCCTCCTCGCGGGTGGTGTCGATGAAATCGAGCACCGCGTCGTCGCTGTTTTCCGGCAGTTCGGGGTAGTACATCGAACTGCCGAGGTAGCCCAGCGCCGCCTTCGGCAGCATGACGCTCTTGCCGGTCAGGTCAGTGTAGCGCTCGATGATCTCGCGGATGGACGGACCCGCGATCAGGAAGAGATCAATGTCGCCCGCGTCGGTGCGGTAGGACGAGTAGCGGTGCCAATAGTTGCGCTTCTCGCGCCCCATGTTGAAATCGCACTCGGCGGTGTTGTGGTAGAAGTAGCCGACAGCCTGCTTTGTGCCGCGGTTCAGGCGGATGTAGAACGGGATGTGCTTGTAGAGGGAGTCGGTCTCCTTGGCGTTGTAGCCCATGGCGTCGCCGGGCGCCATGTTCATATATTTCTCGGCCTTGTTGATCTCGCCGGACTTCTCGCCGAAGCCGTAGAAGCAGTCGTCCGCCTCGATCTGGCTGGCGTGGATGCGGCGGTGGTTGCTGTCCTCGCGGTAAGCAAGGTCAGGGATGTCGGCATGCAGCAGGCTGCCGTCCTTGTCGTAGACCATGATGCGGAACGGCGCTTTCTCGATGACGACCTTCAGGCGCTTGCCCTGAAGCACGGCCTGCTTGTCGCCGTCGGTCAACGCGGCAGCGGCGGACTGGACGCGCTTGCGGCAGTCCTTCATCAGTTCGTCGGTGCGGGACTCCCACGCGGTCATCGTCAGGCTGTAGGATGCCTCGTCCCAGTCGCCGTCAAAGCCTGCACGGATGCGCAGGATGTCGTCGGTCAGGAACCAGAGGCGCAGCTCGACGGCGTTGGTCGCAACGCTGTAGTAGCTGCCGCAGTCCTTGACAGCACCGGCAGTGTAGCACACTTTCATAGGTTTTCCCCTTTCCTTATGGTTCTGCTATTTACGCGCGAATCGGCAATATGTACAAAAATTATGTTCAGTTTTTGTGCATATTTAAGCCGTTCGTCCTATTTCGCCCTTATCATAACAAATTATTCACAGATTTTCTCATGTTTTTGTAACATGAATATTGCAAAATGTGATATAATCGAATCAGCAAGAAAAATTATAGGAGGAACGCCGCCATGGTCATCCAAAAAATACCACAGTATGTCGATTCCATCCTGACGCGGGAGGACGCCAGCGCCGCGCTGCGCGCCGGGCAGATCGAGGTTGGCTGGTACACGAACCAGTCGAACAGCCAGTCGGTCGTCCACTCGCACCCGTATTATGAAATTGTGCTGCCGGTGGCGGGCAGCGCGGTGCGCTACTCCATCGACGGCAGTATCTACGACCTGCACGTCGGCGAAATGATTATTTTCCCTGCGGGGCTGTACCACGCCGGCGTGTTCAATATTACCGACAGCGTCTCGAAGCGGATGATCGTCCAGATCAACGCCGATTTGTGGGAGGAGGCGCTGTACCAGAGCGGGCTGGAGAATTGCAGCTGGCACGGGCAGCTGGTGATCTTGGACGCCGACGCCGTGGCGCTATGGGATCTGCGCGGCCTGTTTGAGCGGATGGCGCAGTCCGCCTACTTGACGCCGCGGGCGCAGATCGCCGTGCAGTGCTGCGAAGTGGCCGAGCTGACCCTGCTGCTGGATCACACGCTGGAGCACCAGCGTGCCACGCCCCCCGGCGCGACAAGCGTGCTGGTGTCGAAGGCCGTCGCCTACCTGCAGGCCAACTACACCGACCCGCAGCTGACGGTGGCGCAGTTGGCAAAGTACACCTACACCAGCCGCGAGCATCTGTCCCGCGTTTTCCGGGAGTACACGCTGGAAAGTGTGCACGGCTACCTGACGAACCTGCGGATGCAGCACTGCCGCAACGCTATCGCGGCGGGCTCCAGTGTGCTGGATGCGTGTACTTCCAGCGGTTTTACGAATTACAGCAGCTTTTTAAAGAGCTTCCGCCAGCTTTACGGCGTCACCCCCAGCGAGTACCGTGCCCAATTGCGCACCACGAAACGCGACGGGCAGGTGGGGTGAAGGGCGGCATGATGTCCAGCGTCACACCCTCGTTGCGGGCGGCCAACGGCAGGTAGTGATGCATCTGCGCAGCGGAATCCCACCGCCACATGGCCGGGATGTCGCCGGTGCTCATAAAGGTGCTGCCATCGGGCAGTTTTCCCTCACCGCCCGTTCCAATTGCTCCAGCGCCTGCTGCAACGTCGCGCGGGGGCAGGCCGTGTTGAACCGCTGGAAGCCCTCGCCAACCTTGCCGAAGATCGCGCCGCTGTCGAGCCAGAGCTTCGCCTTGTGTAGCACAAAATCCTCCAGCGCATCGCCGTCCAAGCCCAGCCCACGGAAATCCACCCAGACGAGATACGTTCCCTCCGGCTCGGTCATTTTCAGTTCCGGCAGGCGCACTTTCAAAAACTCGCGCATATACGCGATATTAGCCAGGATATACGCCTTCACGGCCTCGTACCAGACGCCGCCGTCGTTGTAGGCGGCCTCGGCAGCGATCAGCCCCGCCGCGTTCAGCTGGCTGTAGCCGCTGGCGTTGTAGGCGTGGCGGAATTTTTTCCGCAGCGCCTCGTCGGGTATAAAAATATTCGACGCCTGCAGCCCTGCAATGTTAAACGTCTTGCTCGGTGACGTCGCGGTGATGGTAAACGCCGCAAACGCCGGGTCGACCGCCGCAAATACCTGATGCCGCCCCTGCCAGACGAAATCCGCGTGAATCTCATCACTGAACACGGTCACGCCGTGGCGCCGGCAGATGCGCCCCAGCTGCAGCAGCTCGTCGCAGCGCCACACGCGCCCCACGGGGTTGTGGGGGCTGCACAGCAGAAAGAGCTTGACGCCGTTCTCGACGATCTTCGCCTCGAAATCGGCGAAGTCAATCTCATATTTCCCGGTCGCAGCGTTCAGCACCAAGTCACTGGACACCAGCCTGCGCCCGTTGTCGAGGATGACCTCGCTGAACGGGTAGTAGACCGGCTGCTGGATCAGCACCGCATCACCGGGCCGGGTGCAGGCCTTGACCGCCACCGCAATGGCAAAGACGACGCCCGGCGTTTTTTGCAGCCATTCCGGCTGCACCTGCCAGCCGTGGCGGGCGGCCAGCCAGCCCTGCACGGCGGCAAAGTAGGCGTCGTCCGACTCTGTGTAGCCGTAGATCGCGTGCTGCGCCTGGCGCACCAGCGCGTCCTCGACGTAGGAGGATGTCTTGAAATCCATATCCGCGACCCAGAGCGGCAGCACATCCGCCGGGCGGCCGCGCTGGACGGCAAAGTCGTATTTCAGGCACTTGGTGCCACAGCGGTCGATGACCGCATCAAAATCAAGGTTGCGTTCGCTCATGCTCGGCTCCTTATGCGTTCAGGGCGGCAAAGGCCTGCGCCAAGTCGGCGATCAGGTCGTTGACGTTCTCGATGCCCACCGACAGACGCAGGATGCGGTCGGTCAGGCCGTTGGCGGCCAGCACCTCCGGCGCGACGTCGGCGTGGGTCTGGGTGATGGGGTAGGTCAGCAGGCTTTCGGTGCCGCCCAAGCTCTCGGCAAAGCGGATGAGCTTCACGGTCTTCAGCAGCACGGGCACGTCGCGCTTGTCGTGCACCTCAAAGGTCAGCATCGCGCCGAAGCCCCGCGCCTGCCGCTGCATCAGGGCGTGGCCGGGGTGTTCCGGCAGGCCGGGGTAGATGACCCGCGTGACCTGCGGCTGGAGCTTGAGCCATTCGGCCAGCGCCAGCGCGTTTTCCTCGGCGCGATCCATCCGCACGGCGAGAGTCTGGATGCCCCGCAGCAGCAGCCACGAGTCAAAGGGTGCCAGATTCGCGCCGATGGTCTTGCTGATCTCCCGCAGGCGGGCGGCGAGGGCGGCGTCCTTGACGACCGCAAAGCCCGCCAGCGTGTCATTGTGGCCGGACAGGTACTTTGTGCCGCTGTGTACGACGATGTCCGCCCCCAGCGCCAGCGGGTTCTGCAGATAGGGCGACAAAAACGTATTATCCACGATGAGCAGCGCCCCGTGCGCGTGCGCCAGTTCAGCGGCGGCGCGGATGTCGGTGACGTTCATCATCGGGTTGGTGGGTGTTTCGATGTAGAGCGCCTTCGTTTCGGGGCGGATTGCAGCTGCCGCGCGGCCGATGCCGTCACTAAAAGAGACAGACGTAAACGTGATGCCGCGCGGCTCGCTGATGGTGTGGAACAAACGCGGTGTACCGCCGTAGAGGTCGGCCTCGGTCACGATATGCTCCCCCGGCGCGAACAGCTCCATGACCGCCAGAATGGCCGCCATGCCGCTGGAAAACGCCACCGCGTCGGTGCCCTGCTCCAGCGAAGCCACGGTTTTTTCAAGCTGCTGGCGGGTGGGGTTCTGCACGCGGCTGTAGTCATAGCCGGTGCTTTCACCCAGCGCGGGGTGGGCAAAGGTCGCGGTCTGATAGATAGGGAAGCTGACCGCGCCAAACCGGCTTGCGCGGTCGTCCCCCTCCAGATGGATACATCGGCTCTCGATCGAAAGGCTCATGGTGGTACTTCCTTTATATATGGTTGTGTCGTGCGGTGCGGTGCGAATATTCACTGCCTCACGCCGCCGGCGTGTAATTGACCTCCAGCACAATATCCTCGAAGGTCACGGCGCGGACTTCGCCGCCGCCCACGGGCGAGGACGGCTCGTACTGAATTTTATACCCATCCTGCTTGAACTTCTTGATGATCTCGTCCAGCTCCGGGCGGGTGTCGACCTTGATGCAGATGTGCGCCAGCCCCGTGCGGTTAGGGTCTTTCGGCTCGTCCACGATGCCGGGCTTCGTCATCAGCTCGATCCACGCGCCCTCGTCCAGCTGCAAAATGTAGGAGTAGTAGTTGTTCTCCTCCTCGTTGTAGGTTTTCAGCACGGTCGCGCCGAAGTAATCCTCGAAAAACTTCTTCGCGCCTTCCAGATCCTTCACAAAAATACCTGCGTTGCCGATTCTCATTTTCGTTTCCTCCTTACTGATACATGGGTGTGGACAGATATTTCATCCCGTTGTCGGGGATGATGATGGCGATGTTTTTGCCCGCGTTTTCGGGGCGGCGGCCCACCTGCACGGCGGCGTGCAGCGCGGCGGCGGCCGATGTGCCCAAGAACAATCCTTCGGCGCGCAGCACCTCGTGGGCGGTGGCGTAGGCTTCCTCGGTGCGCACGTCGATGTACTCGTCACTCCACGCGGGGGTGAGGTAGTCGGACAGTTCGCTCTGCGGCACGCCGTAGGCGGGCAGAACGCCGTCGATGATCTGCACGTCGGGGTGCTCCGGCGTCAGGCGGGAATCGGGGTGCGGCTGCACCAGCACGACCTGCAAGGCCGGGTTGCAGCTGCGCAGATACCGCGCCGTGCCGCTGCCTGTGCCGCCCGTACCGGCCATGCAGACCAGCACGTCGACCTTGCCGCCGGTGTCCTGCCAGATTTCGGGACCCGTGGTGCGGAAGTGGGCGTCGGGGTTGGCGGGGTTGGCCGCCTGATTGTTGAAGTACGCCCCCGTGCGGCGGCAGTAGGCGGCGATCTCTGCCAGCGTTGCCTCGCGGTCCGGCTCCACCCACGGGTGGTCGCGCGCGGCGTCAGGGCGTTCACCGGTGGCGTCTTTATAGTCGAGCAATCGTGCGCCGTAGGCCTGCAAAATCAGGCGGCGTTCCAGCGACGCGCCCCTTTCTAAAAAGATTTCCATTTTATACCCGCGCGCGGCGGCGAAGGCCGCCAGCCCGATGCCGGTGTTGCCGCTGGTCTGTTCAACGATCGTGCCGCCGGGGGCGAGCTGGCCGCTTTGCTCGGCAGCCCGTATCATCGAGAGCGCCGCGCGATCCTTTACGCTGCCGGTGGGGTTGAAAAATTCCAGCTTCGCCAGCAGGTGCGCGCCGCAGTGCTGCAGCCGCTCAAAGCGGTCAAGCTCCATCAGCGGCGTATGCCCCACCAGCTCGTCCAGCGAATGTACCACCCCTGCCATACTGCCCAGCTCCCTTCGTCAAATGCTGTAGTCGAGGTCGTCGGTGACCGTCCGCAAAAAGCGCTTGCTTGCCTCCTGCTTGGGGTGCAGGAAAAATTCCTTTGCGGGGGCTTCCTCGGCCACGACACCGTTGCTCATAAACACGATGCGGTCGGATACGTTGCGGGCAAAGCCCATCTCGTGCGTGACGACGACCAGCGTAAGCCCGTCGGCGGCCAGCTGGGTGATGGTGTTCAGCACCTCGCGGGTCAGTTCGGGGTCAAGGGCGGAGGTCGGCTCGTCAAACAGCAGTACCTCCGGCCGGAAGGCGATTGCCCGCGCGATGGCAACGCGCTGCTGCTGCCCGCCGGAGAGCTGGTCGGGGTAAAAGTCGCTGCGGTGCAGCATCCCGACCTTTTCCAGCACCTCATCGGTGATCTTTTCGGCCTCGGAGCGGTCGACGCCGCGGGCGGTGATAAGCCCTTCCAGCACGTTCTGCCGCACCGTCATGTTGCGGAAAAGGTTGAAGTTCTGGAAGACATACCCCATCTTCATCCGCAGGGCGCGTATCTCGCTGTGGCGCAGCTTTGTGATGTCCTTCTCGAAATTGCCAAAGCGGATCGTGCCGCTGTCAGCCTTCTGCAAAAAGCTGATGCAGCGCAGCAGTGTCGTTTTGCCAGAGCCGCTGCTGCCCAGAATCGAGATGACCTCGCCCTTATTGACCGTGAGATCGACGCCCTTCAGCACTTGGGTCGTGCCGTAGCTGCAATGCAGGTCTTTCACTTCCAGCATAGATACGCTCCTTTTTGTCAGACGAGTTTGTCCGGCGTCACATCGAGAATGTCGTTGAAGTAGTTGTTCGCAATCATCATGACGCCCATGGCGGTGATGACGACGATCTCCTCCTCGGTGAAATTGGCCTTGAGCTTTGCAAACAATTCCTCCGGCACATGCTTGGGGTCTTCGGCGATGGCTTGGCCGTAGTCGATGAGGATCTGTTCTTTTTCGGTAAACGCGAAGGTATCAAAGTCGATGCCGTTTTTTTTGAGCAAATTGCGGAAATAGATGCTGCACACGAGGCAGCCGTTTTTCTGGGAAATGGCGTACTCGTAGCAATCGGCGGCGCGCTTGCCGATGAGGCGCTGCAGCTCGTCGTCCAGCGCGTAGGAGCCTGCCTCCACCGCGTTGAAGGCAGCGGCGTTGTGCAGCAGGGTGCGCTTTTCGGCGGTCAGGGCGTGGCCGCCCGCCACATGGTCGGCGATGATCTTCTGGATGTCGGCGGGGGCGGTTTCGGGGTTGATCTCACTGATTCTGGCCATGGTTATGCAATCTCCTTTGCTGGTTGTGTGGTTTGGGTTTTCGGCTGCTTCCACGCAAGGCGCTTTTCCAGCACTCCTTGGATCAGGGTCAGCACGGTGTTGAGGATAAGGTAAACGAACGCGACCTCGCAGTAGAGGGCGAAAGGTTCAAAGGTGCGGGCGGCGATCTGCTGGGCGGTTTTGAACATTTCCACCACCGTGATGCTGGCGGCCAGCGAGCTGTCCTTCGTCAGCCCGATGAGCGAGCTGAACAGCGTCGGGAAGGCGACCCGCGCCGCCTGCGGCAGGATGACCCGCAGCATGATCTGCCCGGAGCTGAGGCCGATCATATACCCGGCCTCCCACTGACCTTCCGGCACGGACAGAATGGCTGCGCGGATCGTCTCGGACATGTAGGCCGCGTAGTTCAGCGAGAAGGCAATGACGGCGGACGGGAACGCATCCAGCGTGACGCCCAGCGACGGCAGCCCAAAGAAGATAATGTACATCTGGACGATGAGCGGCGTGCCGCGGAACACCCAGACATAAACGCGCGCCAGCTGCTTGAGCACCTTGATGTTCTGCACCTGAATGATGGCCAGCACGAACGCCAGCACCAGACTCAGCGCGTAGATACATACGGTGAGCGGGATGGTGGCCTTGAAGCAGTAGAGCACCAGCCGCGGGAACGAGGAGACTAAGATCTCCACCAATCTTTCCGTCATTGTGTTTCACCTTTACTCGTTGCGATGTCCTGCGGGCGGATATGGAATCCGCCCCTACCTGTAGGGGTCGGCGTCCTCGACGACCCGCCAATGCCCGCCCCTGCGTGTGTTTCGGTTATTTGTACGCCGACTCGGTATAATCGCCGCCGAGGTATTTCTCGGAGATGGCTTTCAGCGTGCCGTCCGCCCGCAGCTCGGCCAGCGCAGCGTTGATGGCATCGAGGAACTCGGTCTCACCCTTGCGGACGGGGATGGCGATGACATCCTCGGAGTTCGGGATGACGAATGCTTCCTTCAGCTTATCCTTCGCGTCGGGGTGCTCGTCCAGATAGGCATTCAGCACCGGGACGCTGGTGCCGAGGAAGTCTGCCCGGCCGGAGAGCACCAAATCGATGGCCTCGGCGCTCGTGTCGATGCCGACGATCTCGGCACCCTGCTCCTCATACCACGGGATGAAGGCGTTCGTCGCGTTCGTGGCAATCTTCTTGCCGTTCAGGTCTTCGGGGGCTTGGATGCTGTCGTCGTCGGCGCGCACGACCACGCGGCGGGCTTCGTAGTAGTACGGGTCGGAGAAATCGTATTTCTCCGCGCGCTCGTCGGTGATGCTGACGCTGTTGATGACCGTGTCGAAGCGGCCGGAATCAATGCCGATCAGCAACGAATCCCACGCGGCCTCCTGAAACTCGACCTCGACGCCGAGCTTTTCGGCCAGTGCCGTGCCCAGCTCCACATCAAGCCCGGCCAGCGAGCCGTCGTCGTTATGGTAGGTGAACGGCGGGTAGGTGCCCTCGATGCCAATGACGAGCTTGCCTGCGGCCTTGACCTTTTCCAGCTCGCCTTCGTCGGAGGTCTCGGCGCTGGCAGTGTCGGCGGCGGTGGTCGTATCGGCAGCGGAGGCTGCGTCGGCGGTGTCAGCGGCAGCGCTGGATGCCGACCCGCCGCAGCCGGTCAGCGCGGCAGCAGTCAGCGTGAAGGCCAGCAGAGCGGCGGCGGTTTTTTTCCAAATCTTTTTCATGATAAATACCCTCTCTATGTTTTCGTTGTTGTGGTTTTTCAATCTTTTATTGGGAATCCGAACACAAAAATGCCCGGCGCTGGGTACAGCGGCCGGGCAGGTGACATGTATAGCTATAGTACACTTTATTACAAAGTGTCAAACATCGGTGCAGCAAAGGAGATCGAATGCACCGCGGCCATACAGTTTGCCCGGCAGTACCACATTCGACAACACATGCTGAAAACGCTCTTGCGGATGGTGGTCATAGCATTCCTCTCCTTTCATTTTGCTCTGTTCGGATTCGATGGCTGTATCATACACCAATTTACCTACTATGTCAATATGTATATAGGAAAATAGCCAAGATTTTTTCTGTTTTGCAAATCTGCCCCGCCGGGTGTATAATGAAATCGACATATTTCGGCAAAAGGAAGGTTAGGCGCATGAAGAAAAAAACAACTGTTGCACGTTGGTTTATCTACCTTGTGGGGATGATTGTCCTTGCACTGGGGCTGATTTTGAACATCGAGGCCGGGCTGGGCTCGTCGGCCATCATGTCGGTGGCCTACACGATCAGTCAGGGCACGGGGCTGAATCTCGGCAATATGACGCTCGTCATTTACTGCCTGTTCATCGCCGCGCAAATGGTCATCAACGGCAAAAACCGCAGCTGGCTCGACCTGCTGCAGCTGCCGCTGAGCCTTGTTTTTACACGTTTTATGAATTTGTTCAAGACCGCGATACCTTATAAGAGCGGTTTTCTGCCCACCGATCTGCTGATGCTGGCCGCCGGCATTGTGCTGACCGGCATCGGCGCGGCCATGACGGTGGACATGCAGCTGATCCCGAACCCCGGCGACGGCATCGTCGGCAGCATCGCCCGCCGCTGCGGCCGCGAGTTGGGCTTCTGCAAAAACTGCTTCGACCTCGGCTGCGTGGCGGCGTCGCTGCTGGTGGGGCTTTGCTTCGGCAATGCGCTGCTGGGCATCGGGCTGGGCACAGTCATCTCGATGGTCGGCGTCGGCCGGGTCATCGCGGTGTTCAACCATTTCTGCAAAGCGCCGCTGACAAAGGCCGCCGGGCTGGCGTAAAAGAAACTTTCCACAATGAAGCGCCCCGGAGGTGGAAAACCTCCGGGGCGCTTCCTGCAAATATAGGATGGAAGGTAAGGAGAGCCGCCGGGGAAGGGGTTCCCGGCAGCTGGGGCTTGCTTTTGGGGTACGATGCTATTATACTGGTTGCAAAGCAATGTGTAAAATGCATTCTGCTCATAGCTGGCATATGATTTTTCCATGAAAGAAGGCCGCGCCCGTGTACGTGGATTGGGAATACTACAAAATCTTTTACTACGTGGCAAAATACCAGAACTTCACCAAGGCCGCCCGCGTGCTGGGCAGCAACCAGCCCAACATCACCCACACGATGAACAAACTGGAAGCCCAGCTGCACTGCGTGCTGTTCATCCGGTCGAACCGGGGCGTGACGCTGACGCCGGAGGGCGAAACCCTTTACGCCCGCATCGCGTCTGCCGCCGTCCAGATTCAGGACGCCGAAGCCGAGCTGAGCGCCAGCACCACCCTCACCCACGGCACCATCAGCATCAGCGCCACCGAGACCGCGCTGAACATCTACCTGTCGGAGCGCCTGCGGGAGTTCCACGCCCACTACCCCGGCATCCGGCTGCGGCTGTCGAACCACTCGACGCCGCAGGCCGTGCAGGCCGTCAAAAACGGCGAGGTGGATTTCGCCGTCGTGACGACCCCCGCCGAGACCGACAGCGAGCTGAAAACCGTCCCGCTGATGCCCTTCAACGAGATCCTCGTTGCGGGCAAGAGCTTTGCTGCGCTGGCCGACCGCACGCTGGCCTTACAAGAGCTGGCCGACTACCCGCTCATCATGCTGGGCAGCGAGAGCATGAGCCGCGCATTCTACCGCCAATTTTTCTTAGAGCACAACGCCGCGCTGCACCCCGACACCGAGGCCGCCACCACCGACCAGATGCTGACGCTGGTGCGCAGCGAGCTGGGGCTGGCCTTCATGCCGGAGCCGATGGCGCGGGGCAGCCTGCACCGCGGGCGCATCGTGCAGCTGCACCTGCGGGAGGAAATTCCGCCGCGCTCGGTCTGTCTGGTGTATGACCGCCACCGCCCGCTGAACACCGCCGCACGGGAATTTCAGCGGCTGTTGCTGGGCACTGCCCAAAAGGAGGCCGCACAATGACCCTGCAGCAGCTGCGGTATGTGACCGCCATCGCCGAGACCGGCACCCTGAGCGAGGCCGCGCCGCCGACGTTGGCTGCTGCCTATATTTATATATGTGGTTTTCTCACGCCCGCATCAGCGTCCCCTGCAATCGTTCCAGTGCAGCCATGCGGGCGCTGACAGCGAAGACGCTGGCCGCGTGGGTCAGCTGCTCGGACTTGGCGTCCACCGGGATGATGCGCGCCAGCACCGTGCTGTGGTCGACGGCGTCAAACCGCACGCCCGCCTTGCGGCACAGCTCCACCGTGCGGTGGGCACAGCCCGGCATCGTGGCCAGCGCGGCTACAGCGTCCTGCGCCGGGGCGGGGCGCGCGGCACCGGTGTCGCTCAGTTCCTTGCCCAGCACCGTGCCGAAATGCCGCACCGCGCGGCGGCTTGTGCAGCCGCCCAACAGCGGGTCTTCCGCCGCCATGTCCAGCTCCAGCGGCTCACGGATAAAGCTCGTGTACCGCCGGGTCAGGCGGGTGTACTCCCGCTGCAGCTCCTTGCGCGTCAGCTCTGTGTATTGCATAATTCCCACTCCTCTTTCCTCTCGCATTCTCTATTATACGCAGAAAGGGGCAGTATGTAAAAAGTATTTTGTGTATGTCTGCCATATCAGATTTATATGGCTGACCCACCAGAATTTATCCCCCGATCAGCAGCCCGACATGGTAAAACACACAGCTGACCGCCCTTGTGGTGGTGCTGATCCTCAGTGCGCCGGGGCTGGCGGCCGTGGTGATTTTGCGGCGGAAGAAAAAGATTCCCACCTGCAAACCAGATCGTCCGGTTTGCAGGTGGGAACTTTTTATTTAATCAATGTTGCCGGTCTCGCGGTAGCTGCGCCAGACATTCTCGAAGAAGTCGTCGTCTTCGGGGATGGGGCGCGGGGCGCGCCAGTCGGTCTTGCAGGTGCCGTCCTCGAACCACAGCTCCTGAATGAGCGGGGCTTCCGTCTCATCCAAGGCGAAGGTGAAGGTGTCCGGCAGCTGGGCGAACGGCTTGACGCCGCCCGTCAGGTCGGTGTACAGGGCGCTGCCGCGGCTCTTGCCGCCGTGAGCCGTGTAGTCGGTCATGGCGGTCAGGTAGGCGCGCTGGCTCAGCAGCATGTCGCGCAGGCGGTAGACCATCGCCAGCTCGGCGCGGCTGCCCGCCTTGACCGTTTGGGCAAAGTCGGCAAGCTGTGCTTCCACCTGTTTGCCGTAGGCGCGTATCTGCGCGGGGTCGCGTATGGCGGCACCGCAGCGGCTCATTTCCTCGGCGGCCTGCTTCCACAGCGCGCGGACGTTGCCGGTCTCGGCCTTGCAGCCGTCGGCCAGTGCGCCCATCTCGGCCAGCGCCTCGGCGGCAGCCAGACCGAAATTGTCCGGCGCATCGCCTTGGCAGCGGGCGGCGATGTACTGCGCCGCGCGGGTGCTGCCCACCTGCCCGGCGTTCAGCGCCGTGCCGCCGGGACGGTAGACGCCGTGGCTTGCTGCGGCTTCGCCCACCGCGAACAGTCCCTTGACGTTCGTCTGCCACCAGCAGTCAATGCCCAGACCGCCGTTGTTGTGCTGGGCGCAGAGGGCGATCTCCAACGGCTGGGTGTACAAATCCACGCCCTTGTCGCGGTAGAAGTCGATGGCGGGCTGGTTCATATGCGCCAGCCGCTCGATGGGCGTGCCGAAGCAGGCGCCCGCCCGCTCCAGATACTCCCGTGCTTCGGGCAGCAGGGCGCTGTAATCGAACGCGCCGTCCACCGGGTTTTTGCGGTAATCGAGATAGACTTTGCGACCCTTGCAGGTTTCCAGATACACAAGGATGTCGATGATCGAGCTGCCGTCGGCGACCTTGCGCACGTCGAACGGCCACTGGTAGCCCTTCAAAAACAGCTTGCTCAGCATGTCGTGGGCATCGGTGAAGAAGTCCATCAAAAACTCGCGCTCGTCACTGCCGTCCGCCGCCGTGGAAAAGACCCGCGGCAGCACCTGCATGTAGGTGCCCGACACATTCCAGCGCGGTGCAACCGACGCAAGGCCGTACTGCCACTCGGTCAGGTTTTTGCCGCGTGCGCCCGCTTCCAGTGCAAGTCCCGTCGCGCCGTACTGGCTGAACGGGTAAACGCTGTCGGCATACATACCGGCGGGGCCGCCGGTGGCGTAGACGACATTTTTGCATCGAATCAGCGTGAAGCGGTCAGCCTCGTCCTGCGCGGTCACATTCAGGCAGAGCAGGCCGCAGACGGTGCCGTTGTCGCTCAGCACCTTGATGACTTGGGTCTTGTCCAGCATCGGCACGCCCTTGGCCTGCACGGCTGCCTCCAAGCACTCGGTCATCTGCTTGCTGGTGTAGGGGCCCACGCTCGTCGCGCGGCGGCGCGGGTCGTGGTCGGTCTTGTAGCCGATGTACTCGCCGTAGCGGTTGCGGGGGAACGGCACGCCCAGCTCGACCAGCTTCAGGAAGCACTGGGTCGAGAGCGCGGCTTCGCACAGCGCAATGTCGCCGTCGACGCAGCGCCCGGCAAACAGGGTGTCGGCCATCTCGCGCACGCTGTCGGGGTCGCCCCCGGACAGGGTCAGCTTATAGTAGGTCTGCTTGTCGCTGCCGGTGTTGCGGCTGGTGCCGCCGACGCGGTTCTCGGTGACGAGGACGATGTCATGCTGCCCCAGCTGCCACAGGCGGTCGGCGGCGTTGAAGCCCGCCGCGCCGCTGCCCACGATGGCCGTGTTGCAGCGGACGACCTTGGCGGTGTAATTTCCGGCGCGGAAAATTTCGTTTTCCATTTCGTTGCTCCCTTACAGGCGCTGGATATGGAAGCCGCCGTCCACGTCGATATAGTTGCCGGTGGTGTAGCGCAGGCGGGGGCTGCACAGCAGGCTGACCGCACCGGCCACATCCTCCGGTGTGCCCCAGCGGGCGATGGGGAAGGTGCCCTTTTCAATCAAGGCATCATACTTGCCCTGCACCTTGCTGGTCATATCGGTGGCGATGACGCCGGGGCGCACCTCGTTGACGAGGATGCCTTCCGACGCAAGGCGGTCTGCGTAGAGCGTTGTCAGCATCGACACGCCCGCCTTGGAGACGCAGTATTCGCCGCGGTTGGTGGAGGAAACCGCCGCACTGCAGCTGGACACATTGACGATAACGCCCTTGCGGCCGTCCAGCGGCTCCTGTTTGATCATCTGGTTGGCGACGAGCTGCGTCAGGAACATGTTGCCCTTGGTGTTGATGCCGACAACATAGTCAAAGCTCTCCTCGCTCATATCCAGCAGGTCAGCGCGGACTTTCGGCGCGACACCGGCGTTGTTGACGAGGATGTCGACGCGGCCAAAGGCGGCCAGCGCGCCGTCAAGGATCTTCTTGCGGTCGTCGGTGGAGCCGATGTTTGCCTGCACATAGGCGCAGTCAATGCCCATCGCTTTCAGCTCATCCAGCGCATGCTGGTTTTTCTCCTGCGGGCCGGTGGCGACCATGACGATATTGCAGCCATCCAGACCCAGCTGTTTGGCGATGGCAAAGCCGATGCCGCGGCTGGAACCGGTGACGATTGCAGTTTTTTTCATAACCAAATACTCCTATCAGCCGCGGAAGTTCGCGGGCTGCGTTTTCTTGATCTCCAAAAATTCCTTGTAGAACGGCATAAACGTCTTGCTGTCGCGGATGACGCAGCCGGTGGGCTTGTGCGCGCGGATCAGGTCGCCGCACTTGCCGCAGGTCAGGCAGACGCGCTTGGGATCGATGCGGCCATTTTTGACGATCTCGTTGGCAAAATCCGGGTCAGCAAAGGCCATGCGGCCGAACAGCATACCGTCGCAGAGACCCTGCTCCACCGCACCGGCAGTGAACAGGTCAGCGTAAGCGCGCAGGTAGCTGGGCGCGGATGCCCAGACCGTCATTTCGGGCACGGCCTTCTTGACCGCGCCGATGCCGTGGATCATGCGGGAAAGCCCGACAAACGGGTGCTCGTCCGGCGCATATTTGCCAAAGTCGAACGGGCGGGTCACATGGGTCGTGGCGTAGGGGTTGCCCATCGTCAGGTTCACCATGTCCAGCCCCAGCTCGTCGTGCAGCTCGTGCACAAGGCGGGTCGGCTCGGTCAGATCGGGCGTTGTGCCGCTCTCCGGGCTGACGCCAAAGCCCCACGGGTAGGCGTAGCCATCGTAGATGCCGACGCGCGCCGTGACCATAAAGCTGTCGTCCTCGTACACCTTAGCGGCGCGGATGCCATTTTTCAAAAGGCGGAAGCGGTTTTCAAAGCAGCCGCCGTACTCGCCGGGGCGGTTGTAGGCGGACGCCAGCTCTGCCAGCAGGTAGCCGTGGCAGCTCTTGATGTCGACGGCGTCGAAACCGGCCTCCTTGGCGAGCTTCGCGGCCTCGCCGAACTTTTCTTCCAGCCCTTTCAGGTAGTCGTCCGTCACGATGCAGGAATCATCCGCCGCGCGGTACTGCTCCAGAATCGGGTGGCGGTAGGCGATCATCGGGGCGGGCTTGTTGCCGGGGTTGGAGTAGCGGCCGCTGTGGTTGGCCTGCATGATGAGGTACGGCGCATAGCCGTTGGCCTTCATGCCGGCCTCCTTGACGGCGGCGGTCATTTTCTTGAACTCGTCCAGCGTGTCGCGGGTCAGCAGCAGCTGCGTCTTGGACGAACGCCCCTCCTCCACGATGGAGATGGCCTCGAACCAGATGACCGAGCTGCCGCCGATGGCCTCGTTGACATAGCGGCGGGTCGTATACTCGGTGGGGGCGCCTTCGGGCGTCGAGTCCGCGCCCTCCATGGGCGCGATGCCCAGCCGGTTCGGGAAGGTGATGTTGCGCACGGTCAGGGGCTGTGCCAGCACCTTGGTATCGTTTGCAAAGGGAAGGGATACGCCGAGCTCGGCTGCCTTCTGCTGCACCTCGTCGAGGGATTTGTAGTGGAATTTCTCGTGTGCCATAGCTTTTCTCCTTCTATATAGGCGAATCTTACGGCTTCAGGATGACCTTGATGCTGCCGCTCTTGCTGTCCAGTGCGGTCTCCAGCGCGGTCTGCAGGTCATCCAGCGGGAAGGTGTGGGTGATGAACTTCTCCAGCGGGATGTCACGCGCTGCGGCGATGGCGATGGGGAAGTCCCAGCAATAGCCCTGTGCGCCCTGCACATGGATCTCATGGGTGACAAAGCGGCTGGCGGGGATCTGGATCTGCGGCTTCTCGTAGATGCCGATGATGGTGGCGGTGCCGTTGCGCTTCAGGGTCATGATGGCCTGCAGGAAGCAGCTCTCGCGGCCGACGCACTCGAAGCTCTTGTCGACGCCCTTGCCGCCGGTGATGCGGGCAACGGCCTCTTCGAGGTCTTCCTTGCCGCTGTTGACGGTGTAGGTCGCGCCGACCTGCTTCGCCATCTCAAGGCGCTGGTCAGAGAAGTCGGCGATGATGACCTCGGCTGCACCGCTGCGGCGGCACATGGCGGCGACCATCATGCCGATGGCACCCGCGCCGATGACGAGGACGGTCTCGCCGAGGCGGATGTCCGCACGGCGCACCGCATGGGTGGCGACGGACAGGGGCTCGATCAGTGCGCCGGTCTCATAGGTCAGGTAGTCGGGCAGCTCGTAGACATAGGGCTCCTTGACAACGACATAGTCAGCCATAGCGCCATCGCCGTTGCGGTAGGTGAAGCTGATGTGCTCGCAGTAGCCGTACTGGCCGTGGCGGCAGGCATCGCACTTGCCGCAGACGATGCACGGCTCGACGGTGACGCGCTCGCCGACGCGAGCCTTGGTGACCTCGCTGCCGATGGCAACGACATCGCCGGAGAACTCGTGGCCGATGGTCACAGGCAGCGGCGCAGAGGGGTGCAGGCCGCGGGCGATGTGCAGGTCACTGCCGCAGATCGCGCTGGCGCGCACCTTGACGAGAACCTCGTCCGGACCCAGCGGGCGGACGGGCTTCCTCAGAAAATGTACCTTGAAAGGCTCATAGACCTCTCCGACACGATTCATAAGTTCTTCCATCGTAAAAGCCTCCTTATTTCAGGCTTATATCTCGATTCAAAAAGTTGAAAAAATCAGAAATAGCGTTTCAGAAAATGCACGCCGCGCGCTGCGACTTCGTCCGGGGTGCCGTGGACGTTGACCCAGCTGGCATCCAAACCGCCGGGTGCAAACGTTTCCATAGTCACATGGCCGTCGTAGCCGTATTTTTTCAGCAGGGCAAAGACGTCGCCCCACGGCACGATGCCGTCGCCGGGCGCACCGCGGTTGTTGCCGCAGGCGTGGAAGTGGGTGACCTTGCCGCTTTGCAGCGCTGTTTCCAGCGAGGCCAGCAGGTCGGCTTCCTCCAGACAGGCGTGGTAGGTGTCGTAGTGGATGCCCACATTGGCGCGGTCAACGTCCGCCAGCAGCCGCAGCACCTGCTCCACCGTGTTGATGACGCTGGTGCGGTAACGGTTCAGCGGTTCCAATGCCAGTTTGATGCCGTATTCCTCGGCGCGGCGGGAAAGCTCCTGCAGGCCGGTGACGGCCAACTCCCATTCGCGGGCGGCTTCGTCGGGCGGCAGGACATGCCGCTTGCCGCCGCCTGCGTACAGGGGGCCTGCCAGCATGACCGCGCCGACCTCCGCGCCGGTTTTCAGGCAGTCGGTCAGGTAGTCCATCGTAGACGCGCGGACATCGGCGTCAAAGCTCGACAGGTCGCGCCCCGCGCCCATGGCGGCGCAGAGGGACACCTCCAGCCCGCAGGCGCGGACTTCGTCGCGCAGCGCCGGGCTGAGCTGTGTCTGCGTCATGGGCAGCTCCACCGCTGTGAAGCCCAGCTTGGCCACCTTGGTCGGCAGGCCGCAGCAGGCATCCGACAGCCCCGGCACCCAGTTCCAAAGATTGATACCCAGTTTATTCATAGCATTTTCCGTCGGGGCACGCTGTCAGTTCGTCGAGCGCCGCACGATCAGATCGCTGTTCATGATCGTGCGCTGCGGCTTGGGCAGCTGCCCATATTTGTCTTTGTATTCGATCTGGCGGATCAGGCTCTTGGCGGCGGCCACGCCCATATCGTGCAGATGCTGCGAGATGGTGGACAGCGGCGGCTCGACCATGGACGCCATGCTGACGTTATCCACGCCGATGACCGCCACATCCTCCGGCATGCGCAGCCCCAGATCGTGCAGGGCGTGCATGACGACGAAGGCCTTCGGGTCACTGGTGCAGAAGATCGCGTCGGGGACGCTGCCCTGCTCGACCAGATCGCGGACTTGGTAGTAGAAACCATTGTTGCCGCCCGCTTCGTGCAGGATAAACTCCTCCCGCACGGGCAGGCCGTTGTCCTCCATCGCCTTGCGGTAGCCGCGCAGACGTTCGCGGTAGAGCAGCAGCTCCTCGCGGCCGCAGGCGATGGCGATCTGCTTGTGCCCGGTGCGGATCAGATACCGCGTTGCGTCATAGCCGATCTGGTAGTTATCGGAGGAGACGGTATCGACCTTGCCGACGTCGCTTTCTTCAAAACGGTTGACAAGCACAAGCGGATAGCCTTCGTCCCGCAGGGCGCGGATGTGCGGTGCGTCGCTGCCCAGCGAGCAGACGATAAAACCGTCGATCCAACGCTGCTTCATGGTCTCTATGTAAGATTTTTCGGTTACGGCGTCCTCGTCGGTGTTGCACAGGATGACGGTCAGGCCGTTCTTGCGCGCTTCGTCCTCGACGCCGCGGGTCAGTTTCGGGAACATCAGGTTCTCGATGGAGGGAATCATCAGGCAGATCGTGTTGCTGCGCCCCATTTTCAGGCTTTGCGCCAGTGCGTTGGGCTGGTAGTTCGTCTTGCGGATGGCTTCCATCACGACTTTGCGCGTGTCCTCGTTGACATAGGTCTTGCCGTTCAACACACGGGATACCGTGCTGACCGAGACGCCTGCCAGTGCTGCGACCTGTTTGAGATTCATAGGGGGTTCCTCCTGCTGTTCTACTGATATTTTTATCAGAAGCAGGCTTCCCCTGCCCCTGAATTAGTCCTTGTCCCAGTAGACGGTCGCGCCGCGGTGGGCGGAGGTGCACTGCTTGCGGAACAGCTGCAGCCAGCCGGTCGCCGGTTTCACAATGGGCTTCCAGTTCTCCTTGCGGCGAGCGAACTCTTCGTCGCTTACATCTACGTTCAGTGTACGGGCTTCAATATCAATATACACCATATCGCCGTCCTGAATCAATGCCAAATTGCCGCCCTCGTAGGCTTCGGGGGAAACGTGGCCGATGGCAAGGCCGCCGGTAGCGCCGCTGAAGCGGCCGTCGGAGACCAGCGCGATCTGGCTGCCCAGACCCTTGCCCAGAACCGCCGCCATGAAGGTCTCCATGTGGGGCATGCCGGGCGCGCCCTTGGGGCCTTCGTAACGGATGATGACAACGTCGCCTGCAACGATCTCGTCCTTCAGGATGGCGTGCCAAGCATCATCCTGCGAGTCATAGCACTTGGCGGGGCCGCTGAATTTCCAAGCGGCGGGGTCGACGGCGCTGAACTTGACGATGGCGCTGTCGGTGCCGATGTTGCCGTGCAGAACGGCCAGACCGCCGTGCTCGTAGATGGGCTCGGCAACGGTGTGGATGACGTCGTGGTTCTTGTTCTCGGCACGGGCAGCCTTGTCGCCGATGGTGCCGAACATGCCCTTCGCCTCGGTGTCGATCTTACCGGCGGCAGCCAGCTCCTTGACGACTGCGCCGATACCGCCTGCGGCGTCGAACTCCTCCATCGTGTAGGTGGGGTGGTTCGGGTAGATGGTGCTCAGCAGGGGCACCTCGCGGGAGATCTTGTCAAACGTCTCCGGCGTGATGTCGAAGCCGCCCTGACGTGCCACTGCAGGGATGTGCAGCAGGCTGTTGGTGCTGCCGCCGGTCGCCATCATATAGCGGACGACATTCTCGAAGCTGGACTGGCTCAGGATGTCGCTGGGGCGGATCTCATGCTCCCACGCGTACATGACCTGACGGGCAGCCTGACGCGCCAGATCGTGCCACTTCTCGGACTGGCTGCGGGTGCTGGCGTTGTCGTGCGGGGCAAAGCCGAGGATCTCGGCCATGGCGCTCATGGTCTGGGCGGTGCCCATGAAGGGGCAGGCGCCGGGGGTGGGGCAGGCGTGGCGGACGACGTCCTTGTACTCCTCGCGGGTGATCGAGCCCTCGACATAAGCGGCGTAGGCCTGCTTGGTGTGGGTCAGGGTGATCATGCGGCCGTCAGAGCGGTGACCGGCTGCCATGTAGCCGCCGGTGAACATGACGGTGGGGATGTCAACGCGGACAGCGCCCATCAGCATACCGGGCACAACCTTGTCGCAGGTCGCCATGATGACCATGCCTTCCAGCATGTTCAGGTTGGCAACCATCTCGACCTCACTGGAAACGAGGTCACGGGCGGGCAGGGTGTAACGGTCGCCGGGGGTGTTGCTGCAGATGCCGTCGCAGATGCCGCTGATGGGCAGCTCCAGCGCGAGGCCGCCGAGCTTGTAGATTTCTTCCTTCATCTCAGCGATGAGGTTCTTGTCAAACGGGTAGTGGCCGGGGTTCATCTCGTTCCAAGTGTTGACAAGGCCGATGATGGGGCGCTTGGCGTCCTCCTCGGAAATGCCCATGGCGTACAGCAGGGTATTGCGGTGGTCGAGAGATTCTTCATTCCATTCGCGAATCATATACTTTGCTCACTTTCTGCGGCGGCTGCTCCACCGCACATTTTCACATTGCCAATTGCGTTTATTTCTGCATCAGATGGATGGCAAAACCGCCGATCTCCTGTTTTGCATAGATCACAAGGATACGGCCGTCTGCCATTCGTTTGATCGAAGCATCGTCAAAGGCGAAGCCCTTTTCCTCAAGATATCGGCGGGCTGCGGGCAGGTCGCTCGTAGCCAGCGCAATATGGCCGTTTTTGCCGCGGCCGGGGGCTTTCATCCATTCGATCTGCGTGCCGGTAAACCGCGCATCTGCGCTTTCCTTGGCCGGGTTCACAGCCAGCTGAAACAAAGAGGCAAACTGTTCGGCACAGTTCTCGGCCTCGGCTGCGTTAGCGCAGTTGACGCCGATGTGCACGATCTCAAAATCGGGTGTGTATGCCATTGCCTTAGCCTCCCAGATAGGCCTTGCGGACGGCGTCGGACTTCAGCAGTTCCTCGCCTGCGCCCTCCAGATTGATCTTGCCGTTTTCCAGCACGTAGGCGTAGTCGCAGATGCCCAGCGCCTTGCGGGCATTCTGCTCGACCAGCAGCACCGTGATGCCGGAATCGCGGATCTCGCGGATCAGATCATAAATCTGGTTGACGATGATGGGTGCCAGACCCATGGACGGCTCGTCCAGCAGCAAGATCTTGGGGCGGGACATCAGACCGCGGGCGACGGCCAACATCTGCTGCTCGCCGCCGGACAGCGTACCGGCGAACTGATCCTTGCGCTTTTCCAGAATCGGGAAGCGCTTGTACTGCTCCTCAATGTCCTTTTCAAGGTCAGCGCCTTTAAAAAGGTAGCCGCCGACGAGCAGGTTGTCGCGGATCGTCAGGCCGGAGAAGCACTTGCGGCCTTCCGGCACATGGACAACGCCCGCGCCGACGATCTTGCTCGGCTTGCGGGGCAGCTGTGCGCCCTCAAACTCGATGGTGCCGGTCTTGGGCTTCACCAAGCCGGAGATCGTGCGCAGCAGCGTCGTTTTGCCAGCGCCGTTCGCGCCGATGATCGAGACGATCTGCCCTTTGTGGACTTCAACGTTGATGCCGCGCAGGGCTTCCACATGGCCGTAGCTGACAGCCAGATCGGTCACTTTCAGCATAGGTTCCATCGTTATTCCTCCTTGCCTAAGTAGGCCTCAATGACCTCAGGGTTGTGCTGGACTTCGTCCGGCGTGCCGACGGCGATCGTCTCGCCGAAGTTCTGCACGTGGATCATGTCCGAAATGCTCATGACCAGCTCCAGACGGTGCTCGATGAGCAGGATGCCGAAGCCGATGTCCTTGCTGATGCGCTGGATCAGCTCGGTCAGCTCGCCGACCTCGGTCGGGTTCAGACCGGCGGCGGGCTCGTCCAGCAGCAGGATCTTCGGCTCGCACATCAACGCGCGGGCGATCTCGATGCGGCGCTGCATGCCGTAGGAGAGGTTCTCCGGGCGCTCATGCAGGTAGTCCTTCATGCCGACGATTTCGAGGTACTTCTCGCACAGCTCGCGGCCGCGCTTTTCCTCGGCACGGCGCTTCGGGGTGGGCAGCAGGCCGCCCACGATGCTGTACTTGCTCTGCGGGTCAAAGGCGCACATGACGTTCTCTTCGACAGTCAGGCCTTTGAACAGGCGGATGTTCTGGAAGGTACGACCCATGCCCAGACGGGTGATCTTGTACTGTTCCAATTTGGTGATGTCCTGACCGTCCAGCAGCACCGAGCCCTGATCGGCGGTGTACACGCCGGAGATCGTGTTGAAGATCGTCGTCTTGCCGGCGCCGTTGGGGCCGATGATGCCGTGGATCTCCCCGGCGTTGGCCTCGATGGAGAAGTTCTGGATCGCCTTGACGCCGCCAAAACTCTTATAAATGTTCTTTACTTCCAGCAGTGCCATGGCTTAACCCTCCTTCTTTGCGTTTTTCTTGCCGAGCTTGGCAAAGGTTTCTTTGATGTTACGCGGGGTCAGCTCCCACTCGCCCAGCAGGCCGGACGGCTTGAAGTTGAGGATGAGCAGAACCAGCACGGCGTAGATGACGTAGCGGTAGTTCTGCAGGCCGCGCAGTGCCTGCGGCAGCGCGCTCAGGATGAACGCACCCAGCGTGGAGCCTGTCAGGCTGTTGACGCCGCCGAAGAAGACCATGATGACCCAGTCGGCGCTCTTCTTCCAGCCGAAGCCGGTGGGGTCGACGTAGGACATGTAGAAGGCATACAGCACGCCGGAGTAGCTCGTCAGCGCGACGCTGAGCAGGAAGGCGATCATCTTGATGCGGGTCACGTTGATGCCCATGGCCTTGGCGGCCAGCTCGTCACCCTTCAGGGCGATGCACTGGCGGCCGTATTTGCTGGTCTTGAAGAAGGCAGCCAGCGCGATGGCGACGACAGCGGAGATCGCGGCCATCGGCAGGCCGACCAGACGGGGGATGCCGGTCAGGCCGGAGGCACCGCCGGTCAGGGTCGTCATGCGGTTCAGCAGGGCGGCGATGGCCTCGCCGAAGCCCAGCGTAACCAGCGAGATATAGTCGCGGCGCAGGCGGACGACGGGGTAGCCGATGAGGTAACCGATGGCGGTCGCACCGACGACAGCCAGAATGGCGGCCAGCACGAAGGGAACATGTGCGCGGATAACCAGCAGACCGGCCACGTAGGAGCCGATTGCCATGAAGGCCGCCTGGCCAAGGCTGAACATGCCAGTCAGACCCGTCAGGACGTAAACGCCCGCGACGGCAATCAGGGTAATAAATACCTGCGTAAGAACGTTGGATACAAGTGCATTCATTTGTTTTATATCCTCCTTACGCTTTTTCCTGAACGTTGCTGCCCGCGATGCCCTGCGGACGAACCAGCAGGAAGACGAGCATAACAGCGAACACCGCAATCGTGGAATAGCCGGAACCCAACACGGCCAGCAGGACAGTCTCCAGAATGCCCAGCAGCAGCGCGCCGATGACCGCGCCCGTCAGGCTGCCCAGACCACCGATAACGGAGGCGATGAAGCCCTTGACGACGAGGCTGCCCAGCGTGGGGTACAGCGTGTACTTCATGCCGAGGAAGACGCCCGCGATACCGGCCAGAATGCCGGAGATGATGAAGGCGAACTGGATGATGCGGGTGGAATCGATGCCCATGAGCTGTGCGGTGTCGCGGTCAAAGGAGACAGCGCGCAGTGCGCGGCCAAGGCGGGTCTTCTGGATAACGTAGGCCAGCACCAGCAGGGCGACGGCGCTGATGACGAACATCATCAGGTCGCCGGTGGAGATGACGAGGGACGCCACGTTGACGGTGGGATTCGTGAAGAAGCTGGGGAAGTTGAAGAAGTTCGAGCCCGCCTTGATGGTGACAAGACCTTCATACAGGGTGCCCAGCGTGATGGAGGACACGAAGAAGTAGGTGGGCGCGGAGTGGTTCTTCAAAATGCGGCGGAAGCCGACGAACTCGCCGAACAGCGAGATAACAGCACCGGCGAGCGCCGCTGTCAGCAGGGTGGGCACCAGACCCATGCCCTTGCTGGACACGAGGAAGTACGCGATAAAGGCTGCCGCTGTCATAGTGGCACCGTGCGAGAAGTTGGAGAACTTTAGAATGTTGAAGATCAGGGCAAAGCCGGTAGCGATCAGGGCGTAGATCGAGCCGGTCGCGATGCCGTTTATGAGAACTTGCAGCGACATAAGTTGTTTTGCCTCCTAGAAAAAGCAAGCAGCCCCGCCGAAGCGGTGAAGCTTTTGCGGAGCTGCCTGTCAGATGAAACGGATATTAGAAAGGAAAAGAAGGGAAACTCAGAATCAGCCAGCGAACTGCTCCAGCATGACGGGAGTCTGGTTGTCGTAGGTGTACATGTACATGCTCATACCGGTGGGCATGTGGTTGGCGGGATCGATGGTGATCTTGCCGGTGATGCCCTCGTAGCTCAGGTTCTCGAAGGCGTCGTGCAGGGCGGTGTAGTCGGTGCCGACCTTCTCGATGCAGTCAGCAGCGGCCATGACGATGTCGTAGCCGAGGAAGTACTTGTTGGGGGCGCTGACGTCGTTCTGGATCTCCTCGATCTTCGCGGCGATGGACTCGTCCTCGGTGTTGATGTTGTTGATGTAGTAGATGTTGGAGCAGTCACCGCCGTAGGTGGTGTTGAAGGCAGGTGCGCCGTCCAGACCGGTGATGATCTTGCCCTGATAGCCCAGCTCGGTAGCAGCGGTCTCGATGGCAACGAGCTGCTGGGTGTAGTTCGGGCAGTAGATGGCGTCGACGTTGGCGGCGACCAGCGGCTGCAGCAGGGTCTTGTAGTCAGTGTCGGCAGCGCCGTAAGCGACGATCATGTTATCGTCCACGGTGATGCCCTCAGAGGCCAGACGATCGATGAAGGGGCTCAGCAGAGAGACGGAGTAGGAGTTCTCCTGATTGTACAGGACGCCGAAGGTCTTGTAGCCGTTCTTCACTGCGAAAGCAGCCATGATGTCGCCCTGAGAAGTGGCGCTGGGCTGCAGAGCAAACATGTTCTTGTAGGGGGTACCGTCGTCCTTCGTCTGGCAGGCGGGGTCCATAGCCAGACCGACGATGGGCACATCGTAGCCCTCGGAGGTCTCCTTGATGGCGTTGGCGATGTTGGCAACCGGCGGGCCAACGATCAGGCTGACCTGATCGACGGTAACAGCGGTGATGTAGGAGTTGACAGCCTCGGTAACGTCACCCTTGGTGTCGTAGGTGTTCATGACGAGGGTCTTGCCGTCGATGCCGCCGTTGGCGTTGATCTCATCGACTGCAGCCTGCGCGCCCTTCTGGACGGACAGACCCAGACCGGAGGTGTTGCCGGTGATGTCCTGCAGGCAGCCGATTAGGATCTCGCCGCCGTCGGCGGTCTCGGTTGCAGCAGTGGAGGTAGACTCAGCGGTAGAGGCAGCGGTGGAACTGGCAGCGCCGCCGCAGGCAGCGAGGCTCAGGGCCATACCGGCCGCCATAACGAAAGATGCAATGCGTTTCATGGTGTTTTTCTCTCCTTCTTGATGTTCGGTCGCAAAATATTACAGTCTGTATTTTTTGTGTGCTCTGCCCCCTTTTTCAGGCCTGAGTCAAATGGAATTTGGTCAGCCATTCTCTCCGTTTTTGCCTTTTTGTTTGTGTGCTCTGTTTTCGTTTCCTTTCTGCAAACGTTTGCAGAAAGGAGAAAATATAAATTCCGATGGTATGTTTCCGCTTCTTTGCGGTTCCATCAGAAATCTTATGCTCAAACTATACTCTCTTGATTACAATTTGTCAATATCAACCTTGAGAATTCGTCTTTTTGTTCAAAATTGCGTATGCAAACCTTTGCAACATGACGAAAACTTAGCAGTGTGCTGGGTGAAAAACACAAGGGAATGGGGGTGCGCGCATCCATCCGTAGGGGCGGATTCCATATCCGCCCGCAGAACTTTGCGGCTGCGGTAACGTTCCGCGGGGCGTCGGGGACGCCGCCCCCCTACGGATAACGATGCCGTTAGACGCAGGGGCAGCCTTACCGTTATTGCCCGTTCCCGTTCCCCTTCCGCATCATATATTCCTCCATGACCTGCGCGGTGATCTTCGCACCGGCCACGGCCTCGACGACGGTGCGGCCGCCGTGGACGACGTCGCCCGCCGCGAAAACGCCGGGCACCGTCGTGCGCCCCTCGGCGTCGACCTTCAGCAAGCCCTTCTCGGTACCCTCCAGCCCTTCGGTCGTGTTGATGAGCTTCGCTTTCGGCCCCTGACTGGCCGCAATGACCGTGAAATCGGCCGGTTCGAGGATCTCGTCCGCCTCCAGCGCGACGATATTGCCGTTCTCGTCCAGCTGGGTACGGCGGAAGACAGGCCCCTCCGGCGTGATGCGCACGATCTGCATCCCGGTGCGGAACTCTGCGCCCTCCAGCTTCGCCAGCTCGATCTCCCGCGGGTCGGCGGCGCTCTGGGCGCGGCGGGCGTACAGCGTCACATAGTCTGCGCCGCCGTGGATGGCTGTGCGCGCCACATCCATCGCCGTATTGCCGGTGCCGATGACCGCCACCCGCTTGCCGATATCGAAGCTCTCCGGCGAGGCGAGGTAGTGGATGCCGTAGCAGACGTTGGGCAGGCTCTCGCCGGGCACATTCAGCGGGCGGGCGCGCCACAGGCCGGTGGCGATGAACACCGCATCGTACCCGTCGCGGAACAGGTCGGGGATCGCCAGCGAGGTGCCGATGGCCGTGTTCAGCCGCAGATGGATGCCCGCCTTTTTGATCAGTACGGTGTAGCGGTCAAGGATGCTTTTGGGCAGGCGGAATTCCGGGATGCCGTACCGCAGCATGCCGCCCAGCTTGTTCTCGGCCTCGAAGATCGTCACGTCATGGCCGTGCGCCGCCAGCCGGATGGCCGCCGTCAGTCCCGCCGGGCCGCTGCCGATGATGGCCGCGCGCCGTCCCGTCGGCGGTGCCTGCACGATCTTCATGCGGTCAAGGCAGGTATCGGAGATGTAGCGCTCGACGTTCTCCCACACGACGGGCGCACCCTTGATGCCGCGCACACAGTGCCCCTCGCACTGTCGGCCGTGGTTGCAGACGATGGCGCAGATGAGCGACAGCGGGTTGTTTTCAAACAGCTGTGCACCGGCCTCGTTCAGTCTGCCCTCCCGCAGCTTGTGGATCGCGCCGGGGATGTCCGTCCCCACCGGGCAGGCCTTGCGGCAGCCCGGATTTTTGCATTGCAGGCAGCGTTCTGCCTCCTGTTGAAATTGCAGCATAAAAATAAGCCCCTTTCGTTTTCGCGCAAAAACGAGAGGGGCTGACCATAGTTTTAGTATACCAGAGCCGCACAGCATTGTCAAAAGAAAATTTGCGGAAGGCGCGGGAGAAATACTGCTCGTCCGAGGCAAAGCCGGCTGACCGCTCCCCTTTTTTTGCCTGCCGACTCTGCAAGATTTATCCACAAAAAGCGCCCGGAATGTTGAAAAGCTCAACATTCCGGGCGGTATCGTTTTTGTGCTTTTTAGGGCATCGGGATGATTTTATCATCCTTCTCGGTGTAGCTGCCTCCATCCATGCGGGCGCGCACGAAGGGGACACCATCACGCACATAGAAGATATTATGCTCCAAATGGGCATCCGGGTTTTGGGAGGGGCTGATCGTGCCGCCGAGGTCGTCATAGCTGACGTTGTCACGGAAAGTGTTGTGGATGGCTTCTTCCAAGCAGAACATCACGCAGCCGCCCTCATTCATGCGGCTGTAGTTGTGCTCATACACCGTACCGTCGCCGGAGTCTGCATCGTAAGCCATGCCGTCCTGATTGAGCCGCGTGTCAACGGCTTCGTTATAGCGGAACAACGCATCCTTGCACTTCCACGGCCAGATGGCAGCAGCTACCTTGCCCAT
>CAKSUQ010000007.1 GCA_934502625.1 uncultured Gemmiger sp. | reverse complement strand
TCGAACTTGTAGATGCAGACGCCGACCTTACCGCCCTGAGTGGCCTCGGTAACGCTCTCAGCTGCGCTCTCGGCAGCGGAGGTGGCGGCGGACTCAGTAGAGGCAGCCTCGCTGGAAGCGGGGGTGGAAGCGGAGCTGCCGCAAGCGGCGAGGGATACAGCCATGCAGCCAGCAACGGCCAGAGCAGCGAACTTTTTCATAATAATGTTCTCCTTCTTTTTGCAGTGGATTTTATTTGGGTCGCTTGTAGAGGAGCGAACCCGGTTGACAGTTATTATATTACTCGGCGGCGGGTAAAAAAACAAGGTGAAATTTCACCGATGAAAGGGGTGATTTTTCACCATCCTGAGCATTATCCACATACGAATCGTTTCCATTTTGTGCAAAATGCTTGCAAAAAGTGACAAAATGGTTATGGCTGTTTTAAATTTGTAAGAAATGTCGGCAAAAAAAAAACAGCCTTCCCTTTAGGGGGAAGGCTCTGCTGGGTCGATGCGTTTTACCCAAACGGGAACAGCATCTTCTGCTTATCCATGGCGAAGAGATTGTCACGGGTGATGACGCGGGCGGCAGTGATGTTTTCCTTTTCGACGCTGCTCCCCTGCCCGGCCAGCAGCTTGTAGGCGCTCTCGACCCCGAAATAGCCCATGGCGTAGGTATTCTGAACCACCAGCGCGTCCACCGCGCCGATCTGCAAGGCGTCCACCGTCGTGACGTTTGAGTCAAACGCCACCAGCCAGAGGTCGTCCGTGCGCTGCATCTGCTGCACAGCCTGCGCCACACCGACGGCGGTCATTTCGTTGAAGGCGATCAGGACGTTCAGCTCCGGGTGGTCGCGCAGCATCGCCAGCGCGTCGGTGCGGGCGCTTTTCGCGTTGGGGTGGGTCGATACGGCGGCTATAATGTCCGCACGGCCGCTGGCCGCAAAGGTATCCCGTGCGCCCTGTTCGCGCTCCTGCCCGTTTGCGCCGTTGACCTCGTAGTTGATCAGCCCGACGTGCAGCTCCCCTTCCATGCCGTCCAGCGCGCTCTGGGCGGCCATCTGCCCCGCGCCGTAGTTGTCGACGCCGATATAGGCCTCCACATGGTCAGAGTCGACCGCCGAGTCGATGCCGACGATCGTCACGCCCGCCGCAGCGGCGGCGTCGATGGCGGCGGCGTTTTCCTCGTAGTCGATGGCCGAAAATACAATGGCCTGCGCGCCGTCCTCGACGGCCTTTGCGATCAGGCGGTTCTGCACCTCGTAGTTTTCCTCGTTGTTGGGGGCGGATACCGTCAGCTGCATATTGTACTCGGTCGCGGCGGCCTCGGCACCCGTAAAGACGGCGTCCCAGAACTCCGACTCCCGGTCGTTTTTGGCTACGATGGCGACCTTGTAGCGGGTCGTCGTGCTGTCCGGTGCGGGCATGGCGCAGCCCGTCAGCACCAGCGCAGCAAGGGCGGCGGGCAGCAAGCGTTTACCGTGTTTTGTCATAGTCTGCCTCCCTGTCCTCCGGCACGCGCGGGGTGCGGATGGTAACGGTCGTGCCCTCATAGGGGGCGCTGACGATGGAAATGCCGTAGGCCGCGCCGAAATAGATGCGCAGGCGGTCGTTGACGTTCTTGACGCCGATGCCGGTGCGGTCGCTGGGCTCGTTCTGCAAAAGCGCGGCGACCTGCTCCGGCTCCATGCCGATGCCGTCGTCCGCGACGATGAGCAGGATGTCGTCACCGTCGGGTTTGACGGTGATCTCGATATGGCCGGAATCGACCATTAGATCAAGGCCGTGGACGATGGCGTTCTCGATGATGGGCTGCAGGGTGATTTTGTTGCACAGGCAGTGCAGGCAGCTCTCGTCCACCGTGAAATGATAGGTAAACTGATTTTTGTAGCGGTATTTTTGAATCTGCAAATACGCTTCGGCGTGCTGCAGTTCTTTTTCAATGGGGATCAGCTCGTGCCCGCGGCTGATGCTGATGCGGAACAGCCGCGCCAGCGCGTGCACCATCTGGACGGCGTCGGCGTTTTTGCCGCGCTCGCACATCCACGCGATCGAATCCAGCGTGTTATAGAGGAAATGCGGGTTGATCTGCGCCTGCAGGGCTTTCAGCTCAGTCTTGCGCAGCACGATCTCTTCCTCGCGTACCGTCGTCATCAGCTGCTGGATGCGCCCGACCATGTGGCCGAAGGAGTCGGACAGGTTCTGCACCTCGCGGGTGCCGCGCACGGCGTGGAAGGCGAAGCGGTCGGCGTCCTGCTCGAACTGTTCCATCGCGTTTTCCAGCTGCTGCAGTGGACGCGACAGCGAACGGGACAGCACCCACCCGGCGGCCAGCGCGGCCAGCAGAATCAGGATGGCCGTCGCCACCGCGATGCGCGCCATCTGCCAGAAGCTCTCGTTGACCGTCTCGTCGATGTAGCTGACGCCGACGACGCGCCACGGGCTGCCCGGCACCTTCTGCACACTGTAGATGACGGTGTCCTCGACATAGGTTCCGTCGCCGAGGCAGGCCAGACGCCCGGCCTCCTCCTTTTTCAGTCCCGCGTACAAAAGCTGCTGCTGCGGGTGGTAGACCATGTTGCCGCGCTCGTCCATCAGGTAGCAGTAGCCGTGCTGGCCGATGCCGACGTTGCTGATGGTGGCGGCCAGCTCGTCAAAGCGCAGGTCGACCGACAGCCAGCGCTTGGCGGCGTCTTCGGGCATCTGGCGCACGACCGAGACGACCCACGGGTAGTAGCCCTCGAAAATCGACTCGACGTGGGGTGTGCTGATATAGCCGCGTCCCAGACGGTTGGCGGTGTTCAGATCAAAAGAAAGGTTGCGCAGAATGCTTCCCTTCGGCGTGCGGCCGTCCTGCGCCCAGCAGTCCAGCAGCGTGCCGTTTTCGTCGTAGGCCGTGATGGCTGCGACCTCCGGCCGGGCAGTCAGAAACGCGCGCAGAAAGGCGTCATGCTCCTCGTCCGCACCGTCCAGCTGCTCCATGACGACAGCCACGGCGCTGTCCAGCGTCTTGACATAGTTGCCGACCGAGCCGACGACCTGACTGACTGCCTGCGCGCTGTTGGTGCGGGCGGCTTCGACGACGGCGGTGCGGTAGCTGCGCAGAAACAGCACAGTGCAGAGCGTCAGCACCAGCGCCGCCACAGCGGTGATCAAAAATACCGTCAGGTGCGCGGTGCGCGGCACGCGGGGCTTTTTCACGGGTGTACCTCCCCCGCTGCGCGGGCGCGGCGCAGCGCCACCGGCGACGTACCGCTGTATTTTTTGAAGCAATAGCTGAAATAGTGCTGATCGGTGTAGCCGCAGCGGCGGGCGATCTCCTGAATCTGCAAATCCGTCGTCAGCAGCAGCTCCTGCGCGGTCTCCATGCGGCGGCGCACAAGGATGTTGATGAAGGTCTCGCCCTCGGATTTCTTGATGCAGGCGCTCAGGTGGTTCGGGCTGACGTCCAGCATGGCCGACAGCGACGCGAGGGACAAGTCCTCGTCCATGTAGTGCTGCTCGATGATCTCCAGCGCGCGGTCGCACAGGCTGCCCGTCTTGCGGACATCCGCCGTAAAGCTGACGCCGCCCTCGCCCTCGGCAGCAGCGCGCAGCGCCTCAACGGCCTGCCGGTAGGCGTCGTTGAGATCGCTGAATTTGGCAAACTCGCGGCTGACGCCGACGTTGGCCGTGCGCCCCAGCGCGCGGTCAGCCAGCTGGCAGATTTCATCCGCGAGGATGTGGAGGTATTCCTCGAAGTCCGAGGGATTGCCCAGCAGCACGGCCACGGCGCGACCGCAGCAATAAAACACGAAATGGCGCAGATATTTGTTGGCGCTCTGCTCTACCAGCTGGGTAAAGCCCGCCTCGTAGTCGGCGCTGCCTTCCAGCGCGGCGGCCAGCACTACAAGGGTACTGCGGTCGTCTGTGCCGCGCAGCAGGCCGCAGTTGGCGGCAGACTGGCGCAGCCGATCTTCAAGGTTGGCGGGGGCGCTGTCGTAGCGCTCCAACACCAGCGGGATGAGGAAGGCCGCGCGGTCGGCGTGAGCGGCGTCGGCGCGGCGCAGCCCCGCATAGCGGGCGTCGATCTTCTCGTGGATGGCTTTCAGCTCTGCCGCAAGGCCGTCCATCGTCAGCGGCTTGAGCATGTAGCTGATGATGTTGTACTGGATAGCCTGCTTCGCATATTCGAAATCGTCGAAGCCGCTGAGGAACGCGATGTGCATGGCGGGGCGGATCTCGCGCACCTGCCGCGCCAGCTCAATGCCGGAGATGAACGGCATACGGATGTCGGTCAGCAGCAGGTCTGGTTCCAGCTGCTCGACCAGTTCCAGCGCGTCGAGGCCGTTGCTGGCATTGCCTACGAGGTGAAAGCCCAGCGCCTCCCACGGGATCATCGTGCAGACGGCCTCGCGCAGCTCGTCCTCGTCGTCGGCCACGACGACGGTGTAGATGTTTTTATCAGCCATAGATTGATTGTCCTTTTGTTGTAGAGGGTAGCGGGCACACACATAGCTGTACCCTACGGAGCAGGGGTTGCTTTATTATATACCATTCCGCAGCGCATTGTACAGCATTTCCGCTTTGGCGTGGCTGATGCCCTTGACTTCCTCTAGGTCGGAAATCGAGGCGGTCTTGACGGCGGCGACGGTCTTGAAGTGCGCCAGCAGGGCGGCGCTTGTCTTTTCACCGACGCCGGGGATGGCCGTCAGCGTAGCGGCGTAGGACTTTTTCTTCATGGCGCGCTTGCGATAGTCGTTGGCGTAACGGTGGGTCTCGTCCTGAATGTTCGTCACAAACGTGAAGATATTGCGGTGGCGGTTGATGGCGATCTCGCCGCCTGCGTCGTCGACGATGGCGCGGGTGCGGTGGTGGTCGTCCTTCACCATGCCGAAGGTCGGCACGTGTTCGAGCGCCGTGCCCTTTAACGCCTGCTTGACCGCGCCCACCTGCCCCCTGCCGCCGTCGATCAGCAGCAGGTCGGGCAATGTTGCAAACTGGTTCTGGGCGTTGTCGGGCTTTTCGCCGCGCCGGGCGGCCTCGTACTCCGCCGCGCGGCGGGACAGCGTCTCGGCAAGCGAGGCGTAGTCGTCGGTGCCGGCGACGGTCTTCATCTTAAAGCGGCGGTAGCCCGAACGGTGCGGCTTTCCGTCCTGAAACACGACCATGCCGCAGACGCTCGACCCGTCGCCCCAGTTGGAAATATCGTAGCTCTCGATGACGCGGGGCGGCTTTTTCAGCCCCAGCACCTGCGCGGCCTCCTCCAACAGCTTTTCCTCGCGGGTGTAGCGGCCGCTCTCGCGCCCCAGACGCTCGACGGCGTTGGTGTAGGCCATCGTGACGAGCTTCGCCACGTCGCCGCGCTGCGGCACATACAGCTCCACTTTTGTGCCGCGCACCTGCTCAAGCGCCTTGTTCAGCGCCTCGGCGTCGGGCGGCAGTGCGTCGACTGCGATGGTTTTGGGCACGGTCTCGCCGTCGAGGTAATACTGCGGCAGAAATTCCTCCCGCACGGCGTTGATGTCTGTCGTGTCGTGGAATACAAACTCCCGCTTGTCGGTCAGGCGGCCGTCGCGGTAGCGCAGGACGGCGGCACAGACAGCGCGGGTCGTGCCCGCCAGCGCGATGACGTCCATCTCGGTATCGCTGTCCATGACGACCTTCTGCCCTGCCGCGACGCGGTCGATGGCCATGATCTGATCGCGCAGCAGCGCCGCCGTCTCAAAGTCAAGGCGTTCCGACGCGGCCTCCATCTTCTCACGCAATTGCTTGACGATGTCCTTTTTGCCGTAGCGGATCATCCGCAGTGCGCCCTGCACGGCGTCGTTGTAGGCTTCGCAGGTGATTTTGCCGCTGCACACGGCCATGCACTTGCCGATGTGAGCGTTGAGACACGGGCGGCCTTTGCCGAAATCCTGCGGAAAATTCTTGTTGCAGCGCGGCAGCAGGAAGCAGTCCTGCGCGGTCTCGACCATCTCCCGCACTGCAAACGACGAGGTGAAGGGGCCGATGTAGTCCGCACCGTCGTCGTCCTTTTGCAGTGCCGCCGAGATGCGCGGCCACGCGCCGCGGGTGATCTTGACATAGCTGTAGCCCTTGTCGTCCTTGAGCAGGATGTTATATTTCGGCGTGTGCGCCTTGATCTGGCTGGCTTCGAGGACGAGCGCCTCGAACTCACTCTGGCAGACGATAACGTCAAACGTGAATGCATGGGCGATCATCTGGCTGACCTTGGCGTCGTGGGGCACCCCCTCCCGGAAATACTGCGACACGCGGGTTTTGAGGCGCTTGGCTTTGCCGATATAGATGATTGTGTCCGACTTGTCCCGGATGATGTAGACGCCGGGCAGCAGCGGCAGCATACAGGCTTTTTTATAAAGTTCAGCTTTTGTCATGGGGGTGTTGCCTTTCCTATACAAAAAAAGCGGCGGGTCGCCCCACCGCTGATTGTTCTGGAATAAATTACTCGGCAAAGCCGGAGCTGACCAGCTTGACGAGGCCATCGACTGCGGCCTGCTCATCGGCACCGTCCGCAATGATGCGGATGGTAGTACCACCGACAATGCCGAGGCTCAGAACGCCGAGCAGAGACTTCGCGTTGACGCGGCGCTCCTCTTTCTCGACCCAGATGGAGGACTTATACTCGTTGGCCTTCTGGATGAAGAAGGTAGCCGGACGTGCGTGCAGACCAACCTGATTCTCAACGGTAACTTCTTTGACGTACATAGTTATTCTCTCCTATTTTGAAAATAATATGCCCTTGCGTATCTACCGTGGGCGACTTCCAGGCGGTCTATTGCGTGTAATACGCCGCCTTGATTGCTTCTATTTTATCCTATTTCGTCGATTTTGTACAGTGGAAAATTGCAAATTTGGCAGGATTCTGTAATTCCGCCAAATCTGCGTGTCCCCGTTTGTGCATTTTAACCAGTTTATTTTCAACAACGTTGTGGATTGACGACAAAAACAACGGTCAATCCTCGTACCGCATCTGCCATTCTTCGCACAAAACCTGCGTGAAAGCTCCCTCTGCGTCGGGGTCGTAGCGGTGCAGCACCGTGCCGGTCAATCGCCAACCCATCCGCTTGTACAACGCGATAGCGCGGGTGTTGGTAGACAAGACACCCAGCGTCGGATGGGGGTGCTCCCGCAGCTTTTTGCGTGCAAAATCGAGCACTTTTGCCCCAATCCCCCTGCTGCGGGCAGCCTCAGTGACAAACAGATGTCCCAACTCCCCCGTTTTGTGGCAGACACCGACCATCGCGTCGGGCACATCCCTCGTATAATGAAGATAGAACGCCCAGCCGTCCTTTTTCTTGTCTTGCAGATCCGGCAGCCAGAAGTCGGGCGTCATCTTGGCAAGGTACGCTTCGTCGCAGACCGGCGCACAGACGGTGCGGCGGCCTTCTGCCATCAGCGCGGCGCAGATGGCAAGCTGTTCGTCATTTTTCACAAGGCGCATATTTTCGCCGCGCTTCCACTTCGGCAGCTCGGTCAGCGGGTGGCTCTCGCACCACGCGCCGTAGAGGTCAGGGCGGCGCGCCCGCGTGCGCTCGCGGCTTTGCGCACCGCGCCATTCGTCGATTTTTTTGTGATCGCCGGTCAGCAGCACGGGCGGTACAGCGCGTCCTTCCCAGACTTCGGGGCGGGTAAACTGCGGATATTCCAGCAGGCCGTCCCAGTAGCTCTCGTCCTGATAGCCCTTTTCCTCGGCCAGCACGCCGGGCTGCAGGCGCAGCACGCTGTCAGCCACGACAAGGCTTGCCAGCTCACCGCCGGTCAGCACATAGTCGCCGATGGAAATTTCCTCGTCACCAAAGGCGTCGATGACGCGCTGGTCGATGCCCTCATAGTGGCCGCAGACCAGCGTCACGGCGTCGTAGGCGGCCAGCTCGCGGGCTTTTTCCTCGTTGTAGGGGTGCCCTGCGGCGGTAAGGAAGACGACATGGGGCTTGGCGCGTCCCTGCTCGGCGCACTGCGCCTGCACGGCGCGCAGGCAGTCGGCGATGGGCTGGGCGTACAGCACCATGCCACAGCCGCCGCCGTATGGGTAGTCGTCGGTCTGTTTCTGCTTATTTTTCGTGTAATCGCGGATCTGGTGGCAGTGCGCTTCGAACAAATTCTTCGCGCGGGCGCGGCCAAGGATGCTGGCCGAGAGGAAGCTGTCGCACAGCTCCGGGAAAAGCGTTACAATATCAATGCGCATCGGCTCAGTCCTCGTCGCCGTTCACGGCGTCAGTGAACATACCCTCGATAGGTGTCACCAGAATTTTACGCGCGTCGATGTCGATTTTCTTGACAAACTCCGGCACAGCGGGCAGCATATGTTCCTCGCCTGCGGCGTCTGTCACGGTGTAGATGTCCTGCGCGGCGGGGTGGTCGACGTCGGTCAGCGTGCCGTAGACTTTGCCCGTTTCGGCATCGACGACATCGCAGCTCAGCAGATCGTCGATGAAATAGCGTCCCTTCGGCAGGCGGGCGTCGGCCTTGGCAAGGTAGTAGGTGCGGCCGACCTGCGCGCGGGCGGCGTCCATATCGGTGACGCCGTCCAGCCGCAGCAAGATCACGTTGCCCTGCGCGCGCACGCCCAGCACGCGGGTCTCCCCCGTGCCGTCGGCGGTGGTGAACAGGCGCTTGAACTTTGCCAGAAATGCCGCGCCGTCGCAAAGGGGCAGGGCTTTCATTTCGCCGCGCACGCCATGGGTGGACACGATCTTGCAGGCGGGAAGATAGTTTTGCATGGGTTCCTCCTGATATGATACAGCGGTACAAAAAAAGCACTTTACCCTGCGGCAAAGTGCTTCGTAACGGGTCTTAGTCGATCTCAACGATGACTTTTTCGCCCTGACGGACGGCAGCGGCACGCATGACAACGCGGATCGCCTTGGCGATACGACCCTGCTTGCCGATGACGCGGCCCATATCGGCCTCAGCCACCTTGAGGTGGTACACGACGGTGCCATCCTCACGCATGGGATCAACAGTCACCTGCACGGCATCCTTGTCCTCGACAAGGCCGCGGGCGACGGCTACTAAGAGTTCCTGCATTGTGCGTTCCCTCCCTGAAAAGCGAACAGATTACAGAACGGAAGCCTTCTTCAGCAGCTCACGAACGGTATCGGTGGGCTGAGCGCCGTTGGCCAGCCACTGCTTAGCCTTGTCGGCGTCGATCTTGACAACGGTCGGCTCCTTGGTCGGATCGTAGTAGCCGATTTCCTCAATGAAGCGGCCATCACGGGCGAAGCGGCTGTCAGCAACGACAACGCGGTAGAAAGGAGCCTTCTTGGCGCCCATGCGGCGCAGACGAATCTTAACCATGGTAATATTCCTCCAAAAATTGTTTACGGCCCTTGCGGGGCATCTTTAAATATATTGTACATCCCGTGGGCCGTATAGCCGTGCGGGTCATACCTGAAATCATCTGCGGCCAAAGCCTCTGAAGCCGCCGCCCATGCCGCCCATATTGCCTAGGCTGCGCATGAAGCCTTTGGGGTTGCGCTTGACCTTTTTCATCATCTTCTGCATCATTTCAAACTGACGCAGCAGCTTGTTCACGTCCTCGACCGAGGTACCGGAACCCGCTGCGATGCGGCGCTTACGCTTGGGGTTGATAATGTCGGGCTTGGCGCGTTCCGCCGGGGTCATCGAGTAGATGATCACCTCGATACGGGGCAGCGCCTTCTCGTCGAGAGAGTCCGCGTCGATCTGATTGCCGCCGGGCATCATAGCCAGCAGCGCCGACGCACCGCCCATCTTTTTCACCTGCTGGAACTGGGCGAGCAGGTCGTTCATGTCGAACTTGTTCTCCATCAGCCGCTTGGCGGCGGCCTCGGCTTCCTTGTCGTCCTGCAGCGTCTGCGCCTTCTCGATCAAGGAAAGCACATCGCCCATGCCAAGGATGCGGTTCGCCATGCGGGCGGGATAGAACGGTTCCAGATCGTCGAGCTTTTCGCCCGTGCCTTGGAAGTAGATCGGCATACCGGTGACGGCCAGTACGGAAAGCGCCGCGCCGCCGCGGGTATCGCCGTCGGTCTTTGTCAGGATGACGCCGCTGATGCCAACCTTCTCGTTGAAGGTCTTGGCGACGTTGACGGCCTCCTGACCGGCCATGGCGTCGACGACCAGAAGCGTTTCATCGACCTCGACAGCCTGCTTGATGCGCACCAACTCATCCATGAGCTGATCGTCAATCTGCAAACGGCCTGCCGTATCGAGAATGACAATGTCGTTGCCGTGATCCTTCGCATAAGCCATCGCCTTCTGGGCGATGATCTCCGGCTTTTCGGTGCCGAGGGTGAAGACCGGCACACCGGCCTGCTCGCCCACCACCTTCAACTGCTCAATGGCGGCGGGGCGGTAGATGTCGCAGGCGACCAGCAGCGGGCGGCGACCCTGACTGCGGTAATACTTGCCGAGCTTTGCGGCGTGGGTGGTTTTACCGTTACCTTGCAGGCCGCACATCATCAGCACAGTCTGGCCTTTGTTTTTCAGGCGCAGGTATTTCGGCTCGTTGCCGCCCATGAGGTTCGTCAGTTCCTCGTTGACGATCTTGACGACCTGCTGGGCGGGGGTCAGGCTTTCCATGACCTCCTGCCCCATGGCGCGCTCGGAGACCTGAGCGCAGAAGTCCTTCGCGACCTTGTAATTGACGTCGGCTTCCAGCAGCGCCATGCGCACCTCGCGCATTGCGGCCTTGATGTCGGCCTCGTTCAGTTTGCCCTTGCCGCGCAGCTTTTTGAAAACACCATTCAAGCGCTCTGTTAAAGACTCAAAGGCCATCGGCATCCTCCTGCGTGTCCAAGCGTTGTAAGATCGTGAGCATCTCCGCCGTGTCGTTGGCGATGCGGGGCTCCGGTGTGTACAGGCCGGAGTTCAGGCAGCGCACCTCGGTAACAAGCTCGTGCAGGCGGTCTAAGTCGGCCTGCATCTGCGCGTGGCGGCGGGCGTTGCCGAGCTTTGCTTCCAGCTCGTCCAGCGAGGCCTCGCCATGCTTGATGGCGTCGCGCACGCCCTGCCGCGTAATGCCGAGGTTTTCGGCAATCTCGGCGAGGGACAGATCCTCGTCATAATATTCTGTCAGGATGACGCGCTGCTTTTCCGTCAGCACCGGACCGTAGAAGTCCAGCAGGACGGAGTAGGCAAGGTTTTTCTGCGGCTTGCCAGCCATGCCCGCGCCCCCTTTGCTGCCTGTGATGCTGTGTAAAGTAATTTTCTTTACATCAGCCTATGAATTATAACAGGCGGGGGCGGAAAAGTCAAGAGGGTGCGACAGATTTTGTTCTGTTTTTTGCCATATTTTTTCCCCGGCAGACGTGGCAAACCGTGTCGAAACATGCTATAATAGAAATACTTTTATATAAGGAAAGCGAGGTATGCCCGGCGTGGCGATTCTGAACAGCTATTATCAGGAGGTCTACCGCTCCCCCGTCGTGCGGCTGGACGGCTACTCCGGCCGTCACGGGCTGGAGGCAGGCATCCTCGCCTATCTCGATTTCGGCGGGGCGACGGGCACCTCGAAGGACGGTCTGGCCGAGACGATGCTCGCCTTCGCCACCGAGCGCGGCGCATTGCAGCCCGGTATGCCGGTCGTCGAAGCCAGCTCCGGCAGCTTCGGCGCGGCGCTGGCCGTCAGCTGTGCCACGACCGGCCACCCCTGCATCCTCGTTGTGCCCAGCAGCCTGCCCATCGCACGGCGCAAGCATTTGCAGGATCTCGGCGCGCGCATCATTGCCAGCAGCAACGCCAGCCGCCGGGCGATGGATCGCATTGCCGCCGACACGGCCAAGCGCTACGGCGGGTACTACACCCACTATTTTTCCAACGATGACAATCCCGAATACCACCGCCGTGTGACGGGGCCGCAGATTCTCAAGCACGCAGGCGACGCTATCGACGCCATCGTCATCGGCGTGGGCAGCGGCGGCACGATCACCGGCGTGGCCGAGTACATCAAGGCGTGGAACAGCATGGTGCGCATCGTGGCGGTCGAGCCCGCCGAGTGCGCGGCCATCTCCGGCGGGTTCATCGGGCAGCACGGCATTGCGGGCATCGGCCCCGGTTTTGTGCCGGAGAACTACAACCCCTACGTCGTGGACACCGTCCTGACCGTCACGACCGCCGACGCCGAGCGCGCCGCGCGGGAAGTGCTGTTCTTCGATGGTGTACCCGCCTGCACCAGCGCCGGGGCGACGCTGGCCGCTGCCGTCCAGCTGATGAACATGGGCAAGGCCAAGCGCCCCTTGTGCGTGTTCGCCGGGCGGCGTACCTACGAATAATTTTGTAAAATTTGCACAAGCGCCCTGCACTGTATTTCCCGGTGCGGGGCGCTTGTGCTATACTAAAGAAAAAAGGCGGTGAATGTCGTGAAAAAAGTTTTGTCTCCCCTGTTATCCGCTTTGCTGCTGACAGGCTGTGCCGCCGGGACAGATGTGCCAACCGTGCAGCCCACCGCCGCGCCCGAAACGCCCGACACGGCACAGTCCTCGGAAACTGCGGAAACCGCCGGGGTCGCGGCAGCGCCCCAGGGTCTTATCCCGACCGCTGCGCCCGTGCTGGACTACGACAACATCCGGCTCATTGCCTATGCGCGGGAGTTCCAGACCTATCCTGATACCGACTACTATACCATGTGCAGGGACGGCAAATGGGGCTTGATGCGCAGCGATGGCACCGAGGTTCTTCCCTGCCGTGCACCGTACCCGCTGTTTGAATGCGGCTGGAACGCCCACCGCTGGCACGGTTACACAGACGGCATGACATGGGAGGAAATCGAGCCGCTGCAAGAGCAGTTGAACGCCCAGCTGAAGGAGACCGGCGACGGCGTGCTCTGCGACGCCCACGACGGCGGCGGCTATCGGATGTTTGTCTATTTGCAGGATGCCAGCGTGTACGTCTACGCAGGCAGCATCGGTCCCGGCGAGTTCGCCGCCCCTACCGACGAGGCCCTATGCCTGTACAGTGGCCGCGCCGACGGCATCGTACCCACGGTCAGCGGCACGACCACCCACGAGAGCGACGATTGGTACAATTTCGTCAGCGACGGGGTCTATGTGTATCGGGACAGGAACGGCACAGCGGCTAATGGCTGCACATACAGCGCGGCTGATTTCTTCTTTGACGCACCGCTGGCCCCTGCCCAACGGGATGGCCTCTGGGTATATCTCGACACAACGGGCCGCGAGGCGACAGGCTTATGCTATGATGCCGTGTACAATTTTGACATTTACTCCGACACACCGCTGACTGCCGCCCGCGCCGCACCGCTGTTGAACGGCTATGCGGTCGTGTGCCGGGATGGTCAGTTTGGCCTGTTGGATGGCAGCGGGGCTGAGTTTGTTCCCTGCACCTATGACGGTCTTGTGTGGGACGGCGGCACAGCCTGGGTCAAGCAGAACGACGGCTGGCACGAGTACACAATTCCCGGTGTGGCAAAGCCCGACCCGCTGGATACGCTGTCCGGGGATATCGTCGCCCCGGATACGCGGCCCACGCGGACGGATACCGTGTATTTTCGGGCGGACGCCGATAGCAGCAACCGTTTGAATCTGCGCACCGGGCCAGGGACGGAATATGATATCATCGACCGGATATCTTTCAGCACGCTGCGGGTGTATGGGTACGCCAGCGCCGCCCCCGGCTGGGCACTGGTGCGGTATGATCCGCTGTATGGGATGCCCCATTTCGGCTGGGTGAACACGTCGTATTTGCTGCCTGCGGAATAGAAAAATGCCCCCTGAACGCGATGCGTTCAGGGGGCTACTTCTTTTACTGTTTTTTCTTCCGCGTTGTGCGCTTTACGGTGCGCCGCTGGGGCGGCTTTTTGGCGGGTTTCGGGGTGGGCTTGACGTGGACAAACTGGATGGGGTTGCCGTTGGCGAGGATGCGCTCCTCGACTTCCAGCTCCGGCAGCGACGCCAAAAATTTGTTCAGGCTCTTAGAGCCAAAGTTTCGCACGTCAAAGTCGGGATACCGCTTGATAAGCTGGTCGCCCACGCGGGAGGTGCGCACCCAGCCCGTGCCGTCGTCCATTTCGTCGATCAGGCCGTGGATGATGCGGCCGATGGAATCGCGGTTGATGGCCGCATCGTCCCCTGCCGTGGCGCGGGCGGCGGCCTCGGCGGCAGGCTCGGCGGGGGCGGTGTCGTCGGTCTCGCCGTGGTCGAGGATCAAATCGAGATATTTGAACTGGTCACACGCCTTGACGAAGGGGCCGAGGGCTTTGCTCTCGCCCATGCCGATGACGAGCTTGCCCGCTTCCCGCAGGCGGGCGGCCAGCCGCGTGAAGTCACTGTCCGACGAGACGATGCAGAAGCCGTCCAGATTGCCGCCGTACAGCAAGTCCATCGCGTCGATGATCATGGCCGAGTCGGTGGCATTTTTGCCCGTCGTGTAGCTGTACTGCTGGATGGGGATGATGGAGTTATTCAGCAGCGCATCCTTCCAGCTTTTCAGCCGCACATCCGACCAGTCGCCGTAGATGCGCTTGCAGGCGGCAACGCCGAAGGTCGCGGCCTCGTCCAGAATGACCTTGACGTATTTCGGCGAGATATTGTCTGCGTCGATAAGGATCGCCAGTTTTAAATCTTCCATGGCTTACTTCCTCTCGCGCTTGGGCTGCTCAAAGTACATATAGAGCTGGCACGGGATCATGCCGTTGTAAATTTTGCGGCGGCGCGCGGCTTTTTTGCCAAAGTGCTGTTCAAACTCGGCATCGGCGGTGATGGCATACAGCCCCTGCGCGGGATGCGCCTGCCAGACCTGACCGAGGGTTTTCGCAAGGCTCGCAGCCTCGGATGCGTCGCCGAGGCGCTCGCCGTAGGGCGGGTTCGTCAGGACGGTGGCGTTATCCAGCGCGCGGAAGTCCTTGACGTCGGCGACCTCAAAGCGGCAGCGGTCGCCCACGCCCGCGAGCTTGGCGTTCGCGTTCGCCAGCGCGACGGCAGCGGGGTCGATGTCGTAGCCAATGCCTTCGAACGCAGCGTCCTTGCGGACTTCGTCCAGTGCTTTCTGGCGCTGCTCCGCCCAGATTTCGGCGGGCACAAAGTCGAAGTGCTCGGCGGCAAAGCGGCGGCGCAGGCCGGGCGCGAGGTTCAGCGCCTTCTGCGCGGCCTCGATGACCAGCGTGCCGGAGCCGCAGAACGGATCCTGTACGAGGGAGTCGCGGCGCACGCGGCCAAGGTCGGCGATGGCAGCGGCCAGCGTCTCCTTGATGGGCGCGAGGGTCGCGTTTTTGCGGTAGCCGCGCTTGTGCAGGCCGTCGCCGGAGGTGTCGAGGTAAATTTCTACGTTGTCCTTGCGCAGGGCAAAGCGGACTTTGTACAGTGCGCCGTCCTCCGGCAGCGTGCCGACCTTATGGCCGTGCATCAGCCGCTTGACAATGGCTTTTTTGACGATGCTCTGGCAGGCGGGCACGCTGGACAGCTGGCTGGACAGGCTGGAGCCCTTGACCGGGAACGCCGCGTTGGCGGGCAGCAGCTCCTCCCACGCGATGTTATAGCAGCCGTCGAACAGCTCGTCGAAGGTCGTGGCCTTGTAGGTCGCCAGCAGAAGCAGCACGCGCTCGGCCGTGCGCAGGTTCAGGTTGGCGGCGGCAATCACGTCCGCCCCACCCTGAAACGCCACGCGACCATCCGTGACCTGAATGTTCTGCGCGCCGAGGCGCTTGACCTCGAAGTTCAGCGTCGACTCCGTGCCGAAAAAGCAGGGCGCGACCATGGTGTAAAGTGTAGACATAGGTGTCCTTTCTTGTTGATTTTCTTGCCTTCCTCTGCGAGGGAGGTTCTAAAAATTGCAAAAAGACCCCAGCCCGGCGGCTGACAGCCGTCAGGTTAGGGCCGTTCGTTCTGGTGGTGGGATCAGCCGCGGCGGCGGGAATAGCCGCCGCGATGGTTCTCGGTCACGCGCTTGAGGTCAGCGATCTTTTCCTCGCTGCGGGTCTTGTAGCGCGCCATCATGTCCTCGAAGCTCATCTCGCCCTGCGGGGCGGCGGGCTTGGGCTGCCAGACGCGGGGCTTTTCCTCGCGCTTGGGGCGCGGGGCACCGCGGCGTTCGCCGTTATTGCTGCCGTTGCCGCTGTGCTCACCGCGCTGCGGACGTGCGCCGCGCTCCGGCGCGGGCTGGGTGCGCTTGATGGACAGCGCAATCTTGCCGTCCGGTGCAACCGAGATCACCTTGACGGAGACGGTCTGCCCCTCGCTGAGCACTGCGGAAAGATCCTGCACGAACTCGTAGGAAACCTCCGAAATATGGACAAGACCGGTCTTGCCCTCCGGCAGAGAAACGAACGCGCCGAACGGCTTGATCCCAGTGACCTTGCCCTCGACAATATCCCCAACTTGTAATGCCAAACTAAGATACCCCTTTAAAAGTAATTTTATTACAGAGGGCTGCCGCAAAGCGTCCCCGCTGAAAACGATTTATTTGCCGCTGATGTCCACAAACACGCGCTCGTTGGGCTTGGCGTAGCCCTGCTCGCGGGCGTAGCGCTCGATGATAGCGTCCTCGCCCTGCTCCAGCGTGCCGGACAGCTCGGCATTTTCGGTAAGCTGTGCGCTGAGCTGGTTCTGCACCGATTGCAGTTCCTGCTGTTTGGACGCAATGGATACCTGATACTGCACGAGGTTGACGAACAGCGAGCCGCAGACGATAAGGAACACCGGTACGGTGATCCACCACGGAAGGAATCCTTGCGAGAGCAGCCCTTTGCGTTTGTTCAATTGGGATGCCCCCTTTCCATAAAAATGCACATGCCACTAGACATAGCTAATTATATAATATTGTCGACGCCTTTTGCAACTGTTTTCCGGCGGAATTTGGAGTTTTCTTGGATTTTTTTGCCGCACGGTGGGGTTTGCGCGCCTTTCGGCATGCCGCAAGGCGGTTTTGTACAGGGCGTACAAGGCGTCTGTGCACCGCATGCAGCGGCCACAGCAGGGCGTTGGCCGCGCATTTTGCCGCCGCGTGGACGGCGGGCTGCACCGCCCAATGCCAGCACAGCGCCCCGGCCAGCGCCGCCGCGCTCATGTACCAGCGGGCAAGGCCGCCCGCGCTGACCCCGGCCGCAAAGCCGCAGACCAGCACCGACGCCGCCGCAAAAAACACTATGTCCCGGAAAAAGCAGCGCACCGCGCCCTCTCCGAAAAGCAGCCGCACGCCGTCGCGCAGTGCGGCCAGCAGGCAGCCCAGCCCCAGACACCACAGCACGTCCCCCGCTACCGCCCACGGGGCGGGCGTCGGCGCCATCAGCGGAAGAGCCGCGCCAGCAGGCCGCCGGACTGGTGGTTTTCGGCGTATTGCAGGTATTCAATTTTGCCGGAAAGCTGCACCTGCCCGCTCTGGGTCGAAAGTTCGCCGATCTGCAATTCCTGCCCTCCGACGGTCAGGTTGCCCAGCGGCGTTTCAAGCACGGCGGCGTTCTCGTCGCAGCTGATGACCCGGCTGACGCCGGTCACGGCCAGATGGCGGCGATCCTTCAGCGCAAGGCTGTGGCTTTTGGGCTGGATGGATTCAGCGGCGCGGGGCGCGCGCGGCTCGATCTTGGTTTCCGGCATGGCGGTTCCTCCCACTGCGTGTGTACAATGGTAGTGTATGCACAGGTAGGATGCTTTAGAACCGGGACGCCTGCCGCTGTCTGCGGGCAGATATGGAATGCGCCCGCACCGCTTACCCCTCGATCACTTCAAACATCTCCCGCGCGACATCCTTGCCCTTCTGCTCGACGTCGGAGAGGACGCGGATCTTTACGGGGCGGTTGCCGAAGGTGACCTCGATGATGTCGCCGACCTTGACTGTGTAGCTGGCCTTGGCGGGCTTACCGTTGACGAGCACACGCCCCGCGTCGGCGACCTCGTTGGCGAGGGTGCGGCGCTTGATGACGCGGCTGACCTTCAGGTATTTATCCAAACGCATAAGGGTTCTTTTCCTTTCGCTGTGATATAAAATCGCCCCGCCGCAATGACGCGGTGGGGCGAACCGGTTTCTTACTTACTGAACGGAGTCCTTCAGAGCCTTGCCGGCCTTGAAAGCGGGCAGCTTGGAAGCCTCGATGGTGATCTCCTCGCCGGTCTGGGGGTTGCGACCCTTGCGGGCGGGGCGCTCGCGAACCTCGAAGGTGCCGAAGCCGACCAGCGTGACCTTGTCGCCCTCCTTCAGGGCGTTGGTGATGGCGTTCAGGGTGCTGTTGACAGCAGCCTCGGCGTCCTTCTTGGTCAGGTTAGCTTCGTTCGCAACAGCGGCGATCAGTTCAACTTTCGTCATGGTATTATACCTCCAAAGTGTTATATCAGCAAAAAGCGGCTGCGGAAATTTCCGTCCGCTCGGCACACTTCTTAGCTATCGTGGTTTTCTGCGGTGAAAGCGGCATTGCGCTGCTGCAGCGCCTGCTCCGGGTCGATGTCCGCTTGGCGCGCCAGCGCAGCGGCGGCAAACAGCAGCTCACCCATCGCCTGCATGGCCACGTCCTTGTCGGGCGCGGTCTCGGCGGCCTTGGCGGCAGCGGCGATCTGCTCTGTCGTGGCGGCGGTCGTGACGCCGTAGCGCGCCGCGCGTTTTTGCAGCTTGGCGGCGCGCATCAGGGCGGGCAGCGCTTTCGGCACGCTGTCCAAGTCGTCCTGCAAGGTAAGACGTCCCTTTTCCTTATTCTTGAGCGAATCCCAGTCTTTTATGCTGTCATCGCCGCCAAAAATATGCGGATGCCGGTCGATCAGCTTGCGGCAGACACCGTCGCAGACCTCGTCAAAGGTGAAGCGCCCGGCCTCGCGCTCGATCTGCGCGTGAAAGACGACCTGCATCAGCACGTCGCCCAGCTCCTCGCGAAGCAACTCCGGGTCATCGAGGTCGATGGCGTCGACCGCCTCGTAGGCTTCCTCCAGAAAATTCATCCGGATGGACACATGGGTCTGCACCTTATCCCACGGGCACCCGTTTTCGGGGTCGCGCAGGATCGCGATGATGGCGGCCAAGTCTTCTGCCGTATACTGCTGTTTTTCCGGGTATGCGTTCATTCACTCTCACCGTCGGCGCATTACGCTTCATTTTACACATATTGCGGGATTTGTCAAGGCTTGTGCCGCCGCATGTGCAAATCTCGCGCGTGTCTGCGCAGTTTTGGTTTTACAGCTGCGCGCCGCAGTGGTTGCAGAACAGCGCGTCGCCGTCCACCTCAGACTTGCAGACGGGGCAGATCTTCGTCTCGCCGCGCAGGTGGACAGGCTCCTCCTCGATGATCTCCTCTTCCTCCTCGGCGGGAGCTTCGGCAGCGTCCTCGGCAGCCTCGACCTCGGCACGCTCGTCCTCGGTCATATTAGCCTTGATCTCTTCGATGGCCTTCTCGACCTCGGCGACGGCGTCGATATACTTCTCGACCAGCGCGGGGTTCTCCTCGCCGGCCTTGTGCAGGCTGTAGACAAGCGCACCAAGCTGACGCTGTGCCTTGGACAGCCGCGCCTGCTGGTTCAGCAGATCCAGTTTGTTTTTGCCCTTATCTGCCAGATCCTGTGCGGTCTTCTTTGCGGAATCCACCAGCTGCAGCCCCTGCTCCTTCAGCATCTCAATATCCAATTCAAACATGGTTATACACCTCTTTCACTAGCCTTCTGCGCGGCGCTCTGCCGTGCGATTTAGGTCTATTATAGCCTATTGCGGCGCGGTTTGCAACGCGCAAATGTATATTTTCCGTGAATTGTACGGCATTATTGGCCGATAAATTCCCGCAAAAGGCTGTTTTGCGGCACGAGTTCGGTGCCCAGCGCCGGGAATTTTGCAAATTTGCCCTGCAGCGCTTTCAGCTGGCGCGCCTGCGTCGGGGTCAAGTCCGGGTCTGCGGGCATCGTATCCAGCACGCCGCGCCACAGGCAAACTTCATAAGTGTGGGTCGTGTCCAACATAAAATGTGCGCGAGGCTTGTAGGGCTTGATATACTGATTCTCGCCCGCGCAGACATGCCCCCACAGCCCCAGCGTGAACGCCGCGCCGTGGCCGCGGAAGAGATAATCCCGCACGATGCGCCGCGCCAGACGCACATCCCGCGTGGCAAGGCAGCGGGTGTCGTCGCTGTCGGCGTACTCCTCACGCAGACCGGCGTACAGGCAGAGCGCCGCGTCGTCAGGCAGCCGCTCGGTCAGAGCGGGGTTCAACGCGTGCAGCCCCTCGATGATGACAACGCCGCCGCGCGCGTCGATGCGCCGCGTGCCGCTAGGCTGCTGCCGCGTGAAGTCGAAGATCGGCGCGTCGCAGACGCCGGTGCGGTACAAATCGCTCAGGCAGGCGTGCAGCCGCACAAGGTCGAGGGACTGCAAACTCTCGTAATCGTCGCTGCCGTCGGGGTTTTTCGGGTATTTGCCCTCGCCGATGTAGAAATCGTCGAGACTGACGACCTGACTGTGGCGGCCGCGTGCCGCGATAGCGTCGGCAATTTTGTGGGCGGACGTCGTCTTGCCAGCCGCCGACGGCCCCGTCAGCATGACGATGCGCTGTCCGGCGGCCAGCACCTCGTCGGCAATGCTCTCGATCTGGTCGTGATAGTGGCGCTCGCTCAGGGCGGCCAGTTCTTCTGGGTAGCGCGCCGCCAGCGCGATCAGATCACGGCTGACGAAGCGCTTGCGCTGTGTAACGTGCATAAAAATCCTCCACGCCCTGTTTGCGGGCGAGAATCTCGTCAAAACGGTCAATATATTCGGTGGGATATTTGAAGTTGAAGATGCGCTCGATCTTGCCGCGGCGCTGCCCCGGTATGACAAGTTTCGTCGAGCCTCCCGCGCCGGCCGACAGGATCGTGTGCACCTCCTCCATAATATAGATATTATACAGACACTCATAGCCGGGCTTGGCCCAGCCGATATTTTCAAGATTTTGCAGCGTCCCCTTCTGGCGGTACATATAGTAGGGACGGTAGCCCGCATTGGACAGCAGGCTGCACTTGTCCAGCATAGCAGCCACGTCGTCGTATTCGGCGGCGCGGTGTTCGACCACGATATTGGACGCGCGCTTTAGGGTCAGCGTGTGGACGGTGATATTTTCCGGGGCAAGGGCGATGGCCTGCCGCAGACTGGCCTCAAAGCCCTCGACCGTGTCCCCCGGCAGCCCGGCGATCAGATCCATATTGATATTCGTATGCCCTGCCGCGCGGGCAGCGGCGAAACAATCGACGATGTCCTGCGCGGTGTGGCGGCGGCCGATGTTCTGTAAGACCGTGTCCGAGAAGGTCTGCGGGTTGATGGAAATACGCGTCGCGCCGTATTTTTTGATGATGCGCAGCTTCTCGGCGTCGGTGCAGTCAGGGCGGCCGGCCTCGACGGTGTACTCGTCCAGTTTCGCTAAATCGAATGTTCTGGCAATGTGGGACATCAGCTGTTCCAGCTGCGGCGCGTTCAGGCTCGTGGGCGTGCCGCCGCCGATATAAAACGTGCGGATGCGCAGCCCGCAGCGGTCGGCGGTCTCGCGGATGGCAGTCAGCTCCTCGCAGAGCTTGTCGACGTAGGGCTGCACCAGTGCGCGGGTCGCCTTGTCCCCCACCGTGCGGGACACAAAGCTGCAATAGCTGCACCGCGTCGGGCAGAACGGAATACCCGCGTAGACGCTGCAGTCCATTGGATCGGCGGCGTCCAGCACCGGCTTTTGCAGGTCGGCGATGCCGAGGGCGAGTGCGAATTTTTCCGGCGTGCAGGCGAAATGGTCGAGGAACCGTACGCGGACTTCCTCCTCGGTCGCGCCGCTGGCGCGCATGTCGTGAATGATGCGCACCGGGCGCACGCCGGTCATCATGCCCCAAGGCGGCGTCATGCCGGTGGCCTGACAGAGCAGCCCGTACAACAGGCGGCAAAGCGCATATTCCGGGTCGGCGTCCTTCGGGCGCAGGGCAATCTTCCACTGCAGTTTTCCGTTTAGGCGCAGCAGGATCGTGTCGGTGCAGAGGTGGCTCTGCACCAGCACAAAATCACTGTTCTGCGGCAGATTTTCAGTTTTTTCTGCGCCGGGGAAAAACAGCCGCGCCGTGTGCTCGGCCTCGTACCCCGCCGCTGTGCCGCGTAAAATGATCTGCATCAATACCATGCCCCATTCATATAAGGATTGGAACGCCGCTCCTGCCCCAGCGTCGAGAACTCGCCATGGCCGGGCAGGACTTTTGTTGCATCGGGCAGCGGCAATTCTGCCAGCAGCGACAGGCTTTTCCCCATCTCCTGCATACTGCCGCCGGGGAAATCCGTCCGCCCACAGGAGCCTGCAAACAGCGTATCGCCGCTGAACAGCAGGCCGTAGCAAGCAATACAGACGCCGCCGGGCGTGTGGCCGGGCGTGTGGCAGACCGTGAGGGGCAGCTCGTCGATTTGCAACTTGCCGTCCGCAGGCCATTCGTCGGTGACGACATCGGGTGTCAGAGGCAGCAGCTGGCTGCCCTGCGCGTCGGCCTTGTCCATATACACCTTGCAGCCTGTCGCTTTTTTCAGCGCGGCCACCGCGCCCACATGGTCGTAGTGGCCGTGGGTCAGCAAGATATGGGTCAGCGTCGCGCCCGCCTCATCCAGCGCTTTTAGGTAGACGCCGGGCTCGGCGGCGGCATCAATGAGGATGCCGTGCTTTGCGTTGGTGACAATTAAAAATGTATTCGTGTACAGCGGCGGAACGCCGTGGATATGCTGGATGTTCATTGCGTCCTCCCTTTACTTTTTCCACTCGTCGGTATCGATGACGATGGTGACGGGACCGTCGTTGACAAGGCTGATCTGCATGTCCGCGCCGAACTCGCCGTGCTGGACGTCCCTGAGCCCCTGACGGTTCATCTCCTCGATGAATTTGTCGTAGCAGGGCGCGGCCAGCTCGCCCTTGGCAGCGTGGATGAAGCTGGGGCGCTTGCCCTTGGCCGTTTCGCCGTAGAGCGTGAAGTTGGAGACGACGAGCGCCGAGTAGCCCAACTCGACCGCGCTGCGGTTCAGCTTGCCGTTTTCGTCCTCAAAAATGCGCAGGTGGGCACATTTTTCGGCCAGCTTGGGCACGATGGCAATGTCGTCGGTATCGCGCACGCCCAGCAGAATGACAAGGCCGGGGCCGATGGCGCGGGGTTTCCCGCCGTTGACCGTGACATTCGCGCCGGTCACGCGCTGGATGATGGCTCGCATAGGGTTCTCCTTTAGTTTCTCGTCACGCTGACAACGTCCTTGATCTTCTTCAGGCGGGCGACGACGCTGTTCAGGTGCTCGGTGTTCGTGATGCCGACGGTCACGCTCATGCGGGCGCGCCCCTGCTCGGCGGCGCGAGCGGTCAGTGAGTAGATGGGCACCCGCATGTCACCCAGCGCCAGCGCCACGTCGGAGACAAGGTTCGGGCGATCCATGCAGACGATGTCCACCGTCGCCTTGTAGTTCTCGCGGGCGTCGTCGTCCCAATAGGCCTTGACCCAGCGGTCGGTGTTCTCCGGGTGGCGCATGCTCTCGCGGGCGTTGGCGCAGTCCTTCTTGTGGATGGACACGCCGAAGCCACGGGTGACAAAGCCGATGATGTCGTCGCCCGGCAGCGGCGAGCAGCACTTCGCAAACTTGATGGGGCAGTTGTCGATGCCCTCGACCACGACACCCTCGGAGGAGTGCATCCGCTTCAGTTCGACCGTGACCGGCCTTGGCTCGACGGCCTGCAGCTTGGTGTACTCCTCCTTCAGCTTGGGCAGCATACGGGAAATCTGCAAACCGCCGTAGCCGATGGCCGCGTACATTTCCTCGACGCTGTTGCAGCGGTTGCGGCGCGCCAGCGCCTCCATAAAGACGTCGTGCTGCTCGTCGGTCAGCGTCATGAGGTTTCGGCGCATCTCGCGCTCCAGCGCGTCGCGGCCTTCCTCAATATTTTCTTCCCTGCGTTCTTTTTTGAACCAGTTGCGGATTTTGTTCTTGGCCTCGCTTGTCTTGACGATGTTGAGCCAATCGCGGCTGGGTCCGCGGTTTTCGGGGCCGGTGATGATCTCGATGATCTCGCCCGTCTGGACTTTATGGTCGATGGGCACGATGCGGTTGTTGACCTTCGCGCCGATCATCCGGTTGCCGACGGCGGAGTGGATGGCATAGGCGAAGTCGATGACCGTCGCACCTGCGGGCAGGTTGATAACGTCGCCGCGCGGCGTGAAGGCGAAGACTTCCTCCGGCAGCAGGTCGCTCTTGATGTCGCTGAGCAGATCGGTAGCGTCGGCGCTGGAGCGCTGGCTTTCGAGCAGTTGGCGCACCCACGCAAGGCGCTCGTCCAGCTTGTCGTTGCTGCCCGTGATGCCGGCCTTGTACTTCCAGTGGGCGGCGATGCCGTACTCCGCCATGCGATCCATGTCCCACGTGCGAATCTGCACCTCGAACGGGATGGCCTCACGGCCGATGACCGTCGTGTGCAGACTCTGGTAGCCGTTGGGCTTCGGCGTCGAGATATAATCTTTAAAGCGGTTCGGCAACGGGTGGTACATATCATGGATGAGGCCGAGCGCCGTGTAGCATTCAGGGACGTTGTCAAGGATGATGCGCACCGCGTAGATATCGTAGATTTCCTCGAAGTCCTTGTTCTGCATATACATCTTGCGGTAGATGCCGTAGATGCTCTTGACGCGGTGGCGGATGGTGGCCTTCTGGATGCCGTTTTCCGCCAAATGCTTGGCGATCGTGTGGCAGACCTGATGCAGGAACTCGTCGCCGTGCTTATTCAAAAGGTCGCGGATCGTCTCATAGCCCACGGGGTCAAGGTAATGCAGGCTGCGGTCTTCGAGTTCCTCTTTAATATTGGAGATGCCGAGGCGGTGGGCGATGGGCGCGTAGACCTCCATCGTTTCCAAGGCTTTATCACGGCGCTTCTGCTCCGGCCAGGCGTCGCCGGTGCGCATATTGTGCAGCCGGTCGCATAGCTTGATAATCATGACACGGACGTCCTGACTCATCGCCAGCAGCATCTTGCGCAGGTTTTCGGCCTGACGATCCTCGACGTTCGAGAATTTGATCTGGGTCAGTTTGGTAACGCCGTCGACGAGCAGCGCGACTTCGGGGCCGAATTTCTGCTTGATCTCGGCCACCGTGACGGGGGTGTCCTCGGCCACATCGTGCATGAGGGCGGCGGCGATGCTCTCGCTGTCCATGCCCAGCTCGACGAGAATCCGCGCCACCGAAAGCGGATGGCAGATATACGGCTCGCCGCTGCGGCGGCGCTGTTCGCCGTGGGCTTTTTCGGCCAGTGCATAGGCGCGGTCGATCATATCGAAGTCATACGGACGTCCACTGTCGACGAGACTCTGCTTGAGGTCGTCGTAGGTAATTGGCATCGGTACTTCCTGCACAGTTTTGTTTTCCATGTTTTCCATAGTCCGTTCCCCTCTCCGGATTCCAGTATCTTGGGCAGCCCCGGATAAAATCGCGCTTTATTCCTGTTTTGCCATCCCGGCCAGCTTTTGCAGCACCGGCGCGCTGGCCAAGTCCTGCTTGGCGGTCACGGCGACCGGCAGCCAGCGGCCGTCGCGCTCCTCCACAAGGCCGAGTTCCTGTAAAGCAGTAAGGCTTGCCAGCATTTTGCCGGTGTTCCGCGCACCCTCGGCGGCAAAGACCGGCTGCAAGTCCCCGGCCACGACCTGTCCGGTGCGGATACGGCGGTAGAGCGCCACCGTGTCCGCGCGCTGCGGCAGCAGGACGGCGGCGCGTTCGGCGGGCAGCTCGCCGCCGGTGCGGAACGCCTCGAACCACGCGGCCTGTTCGCTGGGGGTGTTACCCAGCCCCGCCGGGCGGATGGCCTTGAGGTGGGCGGACACCATCGGCCCGCTGCGGCCGCTGAAAATCGAAACCTCCAGCGCGGCCTCAACCTCACAGCCTACAGGATAGGCAAAATCCTTCGGTGATACGCCGAAGATGGATGCAAACAGCGTGTCGTTCCCCTGCCGCAGCCGCACGCGGGTGTGGCGGCCTTCTGCACCCATCGGGAACAGCCCGTCCACAAAGGTGTGCTGCACCAGCAGAACGGGTGTCGGGTTTTCGCGGCCGAACGGGGCAAGGCGGCCAAGCTCCTGCACATTGGCAAGGTTCAGCTCGCCCAGCGTGGCGGCAGCGTCCAGCTGCAGGCTGACTGCCTCCGGCTGGGCGGCGTGCTCGGCTGCCCAAACGTTGATGGCCTGCCGGAACCCAGCGAGGTTTTCTTCTTCAATTTCAACGCCCGCCGCTGCCGCATGCCCGCCGAAGCGGGTCAGATACTGCGCGCAGCCCGCCAGTGCGCCGTGCAGATCGAACGGATCGGGCGCACGTCCGCTGCCGCGTCCCTCGCCCTCGTGCATCGAGATCACAATGGCCGGGCGGCCAAACCGCTCCATAAGGCGCGCCGCCACGATGCCGATGACGCCGGGGTGCCAGTCCTCGCCGCTGACGACGAGCACCCGGTCGCGGGTGCGGGCGGGATCAGCCTCCAGCGTCTGCAGCGCCGCCGCAAAGACCTGCTGCTCGGTCTGCTGGCGCTCGGTGTTGATCTCGGCCAGACGCTCGGCGATGCCGACGGCCTGATCCTCATCACCGCAGAGCAGCAGCTTCAGCGCCACGGCGGCGTTGTCCATCCGCCCGGCGGCGTTCAGCCGGGGCGCAAGGCCGTAGCTGACCGTGTCCGCCGTGACGGGCTTGCCTGCGCAGCCCGCACTTTCCAGCAGGGCGTGCAGGCCGGGGCGCATCGTGTCCTGCAAAAGGGCAAGCCCCTCGCGGACGATGGTGCGGTTCTCCCCCACCAACGGCATGACGTCGGCCACAGTGCCCAGCGCAGCCAGCTCGCCGTACATTTCCAGCAGCTCGGCGGGGTCGCAGCCCTCCAGCGCAGCGCAGAGCTTGAACGCGACGCCCGCGCCGCACAGATCCTTGAACGGGCTTTCGTCGTCGGCGCGCTTTGGATCAACGACTGCGATGGCGTCGGGCAGCGTGTCGCCCGGCAGGTGGTGGTCGGTCACGATGAGGTCAAGCCCCAGCTCCTTCGCACAGGCGGCTTCCTCAACGGCGGAGATGCCGTTGTCCACCGTAACAACGAGCTTGAAGCCCTTGTCCGCCAGCGATTGCAGCGCGGTCTTCGTCAGGCCGTAGCCGGAGCCGCGCGTCGGCAGCTTGCAGCGGACGTGCGCGCCCTGACTGGTGAGACATTCGTACAAAATTGCGGTGGCCGAAATACCGTCGACGTCGTAGTCGCCGTAGATCACCATGAGTTCTTCGTCCTCGATGGCCTGTTCGATGCGGGCGACCGCTTTGTCCATATCCTTGAGCAGAAACGGGTCGCTCAGCGGCGTGCCCTGCCCCAGCATAGCCTGCGCGGCGGCGGGGTCGGCGCAGCCGCGCGCCGCCAGCACCCGGCGCAGCAGTACGCCGCACCCGGCACCGGCCAGCACGGTTTCCGCCGCCGGATCGCCCTTTTTCAGTTGCCACGCAGGATAATTCATACAGTTTAGCTCCTTGTGTTAAAATCAGCTTCAAAATCGTGGGTCAGGCCGTCCTGCCGCAGCATGGCTTCCAGCGTGTCGATCTCGGTCGAAACGTCCATGCTGACGTCCTGCAAAAGCGTGTCGTACAGCTTTTCATAGGCAGCGTTCAGCGTGTGCAAAATGCCGGTGATGTCGCGGCGGATCTCCGACGCGTTGGCCGTGTCTGACTCGCCCAAGCCCTGCGCCGTATCCAGCAGCTTGCGGGTCGTGGGCAGGTAATATTCGCGGAAGCGGCGCACCCGGTTCAGCTGCTCCGGGTGGTTATGCACAAAGCCAAGAATGGACGCGCAGATCTTGCGCATCTGCACCAATTCTTCATCGGCATCGCTGCCCAGTCTGCCGCAGCAAGCCTTTAAATAGTTCAGAAAATCCACGCCCTCGCGCTGGAACTGCTCGGTCTCGGTCAGCGGCGCAGCAGATGCGGGCTGCGGTGCGGCAGCGGGCTGCGGCGCGGACGGCAGGAGCGAATCATCCAGATAGAGTGTGCTGTAATCGTCGCTGATGGCGGCGTTGGGCAGATCGCCGCTGCCGACGGCCTTGGCAACCGTGTCGTAGGCCTTCTCCTGCTTGATCTGCGCCTTGCGGGCAAGGGTGGGCAAATCGCACGTCCAGTCGTTTGCGGCGCGCAGCAGCTTGCGCAGGCGGCCAAAATAGAAGAGCTTTTTCGTGCCGAACCAGCCCATGATCGCGCAGCCGACCGTAACCGGCGTAAAGCAGACGAACAGGATGGGGATCGCCATAAATTCATCATGGGTCAGCCCCAGCGGCGCAGCGCCGACGGCGGTAAGAATCCCCATCACCAGCGCTGTGATGCCGAAGCACCCGGCCAGCGACCAGCCCACCGCCGTAAAGACGATGGCCGCTGCCTGCCCGCCGTTTTTCCACTTGCGCTCCAGCCGGCGCTTCCATGCGGAGAAGCTGTCCGGCTGGCGCATGCCCATGGCGTCGCCCGCCTGTTCCAGTGCGTCGGCAATGCTGCCCAGCACCGTCGAGCCGATCTTGCTGCCCATCTCGACGGCGTTGTCGATCACATCACCGAGGTCGTAGTTGCAATTGTCGTTTCTGTTATCTGGCATGGTTTGTCCAATCTGTTATTCGTTCGGTGCCCAATTTTTCATCAATTCGGCGGCGCAGCGCACGCCGTCGACGGCGGCGGTCATGATGCCGCCCGCGTAGCCCGCGCCCTCGCCGCAGGGGTACAGGCCGGAAAGGCCGGTGCACTGCAAATCTTCCTTGCCGCGCAGCAGGCGCACCGGGCTGCTGGTGCGGGTCTCCAACCCGGTCAGCACGGCGTCGGGTGCGCGGTAGGCGGCCAGCTTGCGGCCAAAGGCGGTCAGACCCTCCCGCAGCGCACCGCTGAGTGCGCCGGGCAGCAGGCTGCCCAAATCGCAGGGCGTCACGCCGCGCGGATAGGTCGGCTGCACCGCGCCCAATTCCAGCGTGCCGCGCCCGGCCAAAAAGCTGCCCACCGTCTCGGCCGGGGCGAGGTATCCCCCGCCGCCCGCGCGGTAGGCGGCCTGCTCCAGCCCGCGCTGGAACGCGACGGCCTTCGCCGGATCATCGTCGAAATCGCGGCCATCCACGCTGACGACGACCGCCGCGTTGGCGTTGCGGCCGTCGCGGGCGTGCAGGCTCATGCCATTGGTGACTACGCCGCCCTCCTCGCTGGCGGCGGCGCAGACCTGCCCGCCGGGGCACATGCAGAAGGTGTAAACGCACCGCCCGCCGCTGACATGCTGGCTGAGCTGGTACTCACCCTTCGGCAGCGCCGTGTGCCCGGCGGCGGCGTGGTAGAGGCTTTTGTCGATCTCCGTTTGCAGGTGCTCGGCGCGGAAGCCCACCGAGAACGGCTTACATTCCAGCGGCAGCCCCAGCGCGTGCAGCATCCCGAACGTGTCCCGCGCGCTGTGGCCGACGGCCAGAATCAGCTGCTCGCAGGGCACGCTGCCCGCCGTCGTGTCGATGCCGACGAGCGCACTGTTTTTGATTTGCAGCCCGGTCAGCGCGGTGTTAAACCGCACCTCGCCGCCCAGCGCTTCGATCTCGCCGCGGATGCTGCGGATGACGCCGCGCAACAGGTCAGTGCCGACGTGGGGCTTCTGCCGCCACGCAATGTCGGCTGGCGCGCCGTGATCGAGGAACGCCCCGGTCACAAACGCGCAGAGCGGGTCACCGACGCGGGTCGTCAGCTTGCCGTCCGAGAAAGTGCCCGCGCCGCCCTCACCAAACTGGATGTTGGCGTTCCGGTTCAATTCGCCGGTCTGCTCAAAATGCTCGACCGCGCGGATGCGTTCGTCCAATGCCGCACCGCGTTCCAGCACAAGGGGGCGGTAGCCCTTACGCGCCAGCAGCAGCGCCGCAAACAGTCCCGCAGGCCCCAGCCCCACGACGACGGGACGGTGCGCCAGCGGCGTTTTCCCCGTTGGGAAGTCGAATTTCGGCGGCTGTGTATGACAGACACAGGGCGAGGCCCCGGCCAGCGCCGATTCCTCACCCTCGTCGTGGAGTGTGACTGCGATGGTATAGACGAGCACCGGCGTACCGTGCCGAGCGTCCACGCTGAGTTTTGCCACGCCGCAGTGCGCCGCCTTGCGGGCGGGCACGCGCAGGATAGCCAGTGCCTTCGCCGCTGCCTCGGCGTCAGGGTCGGGGCAGGTCAGCGGCAGGCGGATGTTGCGGACTAGAAGCATAGGTTTGTGTTTCCTTTATTTCGATGTGACCTCGCACTGGACGGTGTAGCTGCCGGTGGCAAAGATGCGGGTCGAGGATGGGATCTGGATGCTGACGGCGATCGTCTGCTGGCCGACGGTCAGGTTCAAACTCTGGCAATCGATCTGCGCTACGATGCTGTCGGCGGACAGTGCCTCGATCTCATCTTTTGGCCCGTACAGCGTCACGTTGCTGACGAGGCTGGACAAAATTTGCAGCTCGTAGTTGCTGGGCACGTTGATGGCGCGGATGTTCGAGATGTTCAGCTTCGTCGACTCCATATCGGATGTGTCGAAGTCCAGCGTCACGTTCGTCACGCCGTCCAGCGAGACGATACCGGCGGGCAGCTCGACCAAGCGCTGATAATCGCGCCCCGGCTCGAACTCGCGCGCGAGGTCAAAATCGGTCACGGTCAGCGATTCCAGCGCGCCGATCGTGCGGGCGGGCCCCGCGACCCGCAGTGTCTGCTGGCTGAGGGAGTAGTGCAGACTCTCGACGTCAAAGCCGTTCGGCGTGCCGATGAAGTCCACCTTCAGCGGCAGCTCCCGCACCTGATAGACCGTCAGCGTGACGTTGGCGGAATCGCTTTCCAGCGTGACATACTGCGGCGTAAAGACATTGCCCTCCTCGTCGCGCAGCTCCAGCGCAGCGGGCACGGTCGTCGTATCGGCCAACTCACCGTCGGTCTGCACCGGCGCAACGACGCTGCTGATCTGGTCAAGCTCGCTCGTGGGGCCGCGCAGCGTGATCTCCGCCGGAACAGCCGAGGTCTTGTTCAGCATATAGCCCGACGAGATCGGCACGGCGGAAGCGTCCACCGTGACGGGCACGGTCTTCTCGCTGACCTCGTCAAAGACGACGTCGACGGTATCCGGCGACTCGACCGTGCAGTCAATATCACCGGGGAAATCGGTGGTGTTCGTCACACGCGCCTGCAGGCGCAGCGTGACCTTGCCCGCGCCGCTGACACCCGCGTAGCTGGGGTAGACCATAATGTCGGAGTTCTGGATGTTGCCGATGATCGTGCTGTTGCCCTCGACCTTGACGGTAACACCCTCGATATCCGGCTTTTCGACGATGTCCAGCCCCTGCGCCGTGTAGGTCGACGCGCCGCTGGTGTAGTTGATGGGTACGTTCGTCACGATCTTCGTGCCCTGCGGGTCGATGAAGACGGTCACGATCGTCCAAGTGGCAAAGCCCATGATGAGCGCCATCACCATTGTGAATACCGGGTTGTCCCAGATCGTGCGGGGGCCTTTGGGCGCGGCCTTCGGGGTCGGCGCTGTGGGTTTATTCGGGTTTGGCATGGTTCAGCGCGCCTCCCTTGCGCAGCAGCTTTTGCAGCGGCGAGGTGCTTTCGTCCTCGCTTTGCTCCGGCGGGACGATTTCCTCCTGCAAAAGGTTGAATAGATTCTGGCGGTCAAGGCGGCGGATGAGCACGCCGTTTTTCGCCATCGAAATAATGCCGGTCTCCTCGCTGACGATGATGACGATGGCGTCGGAGTTTTCGCTCATGCCAAGGCCGGCGCGGTGGCGGGTGCCCATGTCCTTGCCCATTTCCAAGTTGTTGGACAGCGGCAGCACGCAGCCTGCGGCCACAATAACACCGTCGCGGATAACGACCGCGCCGTCGTGCAGCGGCGTGCCCTCGTAGAAGATCGTACCCAGCATCTCGCGGATAACGTCGGCGTGCATCGGCGTGCCGGTGCGGATGATCTCGTCAAGGTTATTGTTGCGCTCCAGCACCATCAGCGCACCGGTGCGGGTATCGGACAATTGCTCGGCTGCGTCGCAGATGGCGACGACGGCGTTCTGCCACACGCCGCGCAGCGACGGGTCACTGCGGCGGCTGCCCAGCAGCAGGTTCGCCCAATGGGTGCTCTGCCCCATGCGTTCGAGGGTGCGGCGCAGCTCCGGCTGGAAGATGACGACAGCGGCCATAAAGCCGATGGTGATGACGTTGTTCAGGACCCATGTAACGGTTTTCAGGTTCAGCATAACGGCCAGACCGTAGAACACAAGGATCAGGATGATGCCCTTGACCAGCTGCCCCGCGCGGGATTTGCGCGCGAACTGCAAGAGCTGGTAGAACGCGAAGGAGATGATAAGGATGTCCAGCGTGTCGGACAACGGGTCAAATGTGCGCAGGCTGCTGATAATGGCGTTGAATGTCTGGTTGGGCAGCATGTGTCCTGCGTCCCCCTTTCTGGGTCAAAGTTAAATTATCTTCACTCAATCAGCGCGACGGCGTGGGCGGCGATGCCGAGACCCTCGCCGGTGAAGCCGAGGTGCTCCTCGGTCGTAGCCTTGACGCTGACGGCGTCGACCGGCAGGCCGAAGGCATCGGCGATATTCTGGCGCATGGCCGGGATGTGCGGCGCCAGCTTCGGGCGCTGGCACAAAATCGTCGCGTCGATGTTGCCGACCTTATAGCCGTGGGCGGCGATGATCTTAGCCACTTCGCGGGTCAGCGCCAGCGAGTCCGCGCCCTTGTAGGCGGGGTCGTTGTCCGGGAAATGCTGGCCGATGTCCCCCAACGCCGCCGCGCCCAGCACGGCGTCCATGACGGCATGCAGCAGCACGTCAGCGTCCGAGTGGCCGAGCAGCCCCTTTTCATAGGGCACCTCGACGCCGCCCAAAATCAGCTTGCGATCCTCCACGAGGCGGTGAACATCATATCCATGACCGATGCGCATAGTCTTCTCCTTTTGCAGATCCTCTTTTGTGGTGATTTTGTAATTCGCGTAGTCGCCCTCCGTCAGCGTGACCGGCAGACCGGCCAGCTCAAACAGGCTGCAGTCGTCGGTGACAAGGCTGGCTTTTTCGCCGGTGACGGCGTCGAGTGCCTTTACATACAGCGCGCGCCGGAAGCACTGCGGCGTCTGCACGGCGTAGAGCGTCGCACGGTCGGGGGTGTCGATAACGCGGCAGGCATCGTCCGCAACCTTGATCGTGTCCTTCACGGGTACAGCGGGCGCAGCGGCACCGGTGGCGGCCGCACCGGTCAGCGCGGCGGTGATGACGGCCTCGCTGACGAAGGGGCGGGCGGCGTCGTGGATGGCGACCAACTCCCCCGTCGCGGCGGCCAGACCGTTGCGCACGCTGTCGGCGCGGGTCGCGCCGCCATGTACGACGGTGCAGGGCTTGGGGCAATGCGCGGCGATGGCCTCGCAGGCGGCGCGGTTGCCGCCGCAAACCAACACGAGCTGGGTGACAGCCGGGTGGGCGGCCAGCGCGGCGCAGCTGGTTTCCAGCACGGTGCGGCCATCCTGCAGGCGGAAGCTGAGTTTGTCAAACCCCATTCGACGGGATGCCCCCGCCGCCACGATTACCGCCGTCACGGCGGGCATGTTTGGTTGTGCCATGGGCACACTACCCCCTTTTATATCCTATGTAGAACATTATACAGGTTCATGCCAAAAAAATCCACTAAAATCAGGAGGATTTTTTGTGTAGAACGAAAAAATCCCGCCGGGTGGGAAAACTGCGATTTTTGTTGCCAACCGCGCAACGAAACGGTATAATAAAGCCAACACAAACAAGGAGGGCACGCCATGACTGCCAACGCTGCCGATTTTGCCGGTGCCGGGTGCGGACGCCGATACGAGAAAGAGCTGGAGACGCATTTCCGCGATTGTATGTTGTTTTATCTGGATGGCCGCATCCGGTTTGAGCGGTACTGCTACGGTGAGGCGGCCTGCCTTGTCTTCAGCGTATGGGCGCACGGCTTTGACGCCGATGGGAAAATTTTGTGGGATCGCGAGCCAGAGTTTGAAAGCCAGCAAAAAGCGATCCCCCGCGTGTTGACCGACATCCGCGCCGAGGACGGTGGCTTGCAGTTTGACGGTGCATTTAAGCATTACGTCCAGACCGAGGAATTTGCCGAGGACAAGGCGAATGGGTATGGCAAGTGGAAGGTATTCTGGCTGAAGAGAAAGAGGAAATAAAAAATTCCTGCAACGCAGAAAACGTTGCAGGAATTTTTTGTTGTTTGTGAGGAAGGGATTTTTAATTTAGAATTTCTCTACCCCTTCACTGGTAACGCGGGCGTAGATCAGCGGCGGGACGGTGGGCTTTTCGTCACAGATGACAAGGCCGCCGCGATACATCTCCTCGGCTGCGGCAAACAGGCTTTCGTCGTCGGCGTAGAAGGTGCAGATGCTCTCCCCCGCCTTGACGGCGTCGCCGAGCTTTTTGTGCATCGTGATACCGGCGGCGAAGTCGATGCTGTCCTCTTTCTTGATGCGGCCTGCACCCAGCAGCACACTGGCGTTGCCGATCTTCTCGACATCGTTCTTATAGATATAGCCATCCGCCGGGGCGGTCAGCTCGTAGCTGTACTTTGCCTTTCGGAATTTGCTGGCGTCCTTCAGCACGCTGATGTCGCCGCCCTGCGCGGCAAACATCTGGCAGCACTTTTCAAAGGCGGAGCCGTCGGCGATGACGCCCTCGGCCAGCTTGCGGCAGGTCGGCATATCGCCCTTGCCCGCCAGCACCAGCATGTTGCTTGCCAATTGCAGGCAGACCTCGGTCAGGTCGGCGGGGCCTTTGCCCTGCAGCACGGCCATGCTCTCGGCCACTTCCAGCGAATTGCCGATGTTTTTGCCCAAGGGCTTATCCATATCGGTAATGAGCGCCGCGACCTTGCGGCCGTGCGCCGTGCCGATGGCGACCATCTGGCGTGCCAGCTCCAACGCGCCGTCCAGATCCTTCATGAACGCGCCGTCGCCCATCGTGACGTCGAGCAGGATCGCGTCCGAACCGGCGGCCAACTTCTTCGACATGATGGAGGACGCAATCAGCGGGATGCAGCCGACCGTCGCGGTCACGTCGCGCAGAGCGTACATTTTTTTGTCGGCGACAGCGATCTTGCCGCTCTGGCCGATGACCGAGATGCCGATCTCATTGACCTGCTTGAAGAATTCTTCCTGCGTCAGGCTCGTGCGGGTGCCGGGCACAGCCTCCATCTTGTCGATGGTGCCGCCGGTGTGGCCGAGGCCGCGGCCGCTCATCTTGGCGATCTTCACGCCGCAGGCCGCGACGATAGGCGCAATGACGAGGGTCGTCTTGTCGCCGACGCCGCCGGTGGAGTGCTTGTCCGCCTTGACGCCCGCGATGGCCGACAGATCAACCATATCGCCGGAATGCGCCATGACGTCGGTCAGCATGGCGGTCTCCTCGTCGGTCATGCCGCGCAGGTAGATGGCCATGAGCAGTGCCGACATCTGGTAGTCGGGCACGTCGCCCGCCACATAGCCGTTGACAGCGAAGGAAATCTCGGCGTGGTTCAGCGTGCCGCCGTCGCGCTTCTTCGCGATAATATCGTACATTCGCATAATTTTTCTCCTTTTAAAAAACAGCAAAGCCGCCCCGCAGGAAGCTGGGCGGCTCTGCATATTTCGGGTTAGCGGCTGCCCTTATCGTACGGGATACCCTCGGCCTTAGGTGCCTGAGAGTTCTTGGAGGTGAAGATCAGCACGATCATCGTGACGATATACGGCAGCATCTGGTAAAAGTTCGAGACCTCCTTGACGCCCTCGAACTTCGGCAGGAAGGACAGCGACGAAGAGTACGCCGCAATGACCTTGAACAGTGCGAAGAAGAGCGACGAGGCCAGAATCGGGAATGGTTTCCAGTTGCCGAAGATCATGACGGCCAGCGCAAGGAAGCCGTAGCCGCCGACGTCAGAGTTGAAGCCGGAACCGGCCGCCACCGTGTAGGCCAGACCGCCGACGCCGCCAAGGAAGCCGGAGATCAGCACGCCGGCATAGCGCATCTTGTAGACGTTGATGCCGACGGAGTCCGCCGCCTGCGGGTGTTCGCCGCAGGCGCGCAGGCGCAGACCGAAGCGGGTCTTGTACATCACAATGTAGGCTGCGATGAACAGGATGATAGCGACGGGGGTCGTCAGGTAGAAGTACTTGAAGATCAGGTTGTTCCAGAAGCTAGGGCCGTCCACCGGGGCGAGGCCGAAGGTCTCGCGGGTGATGCGCACCCAACTGGGGATCGAGATGGTCGTCAGACCCTGACCCTGAATCGCCCAAGTCATAACGACGGCGAAGGCGGGCGCGAACTGGTTCAGAGCCGTGCCGCCGATGGTCTGGTCGGCCTTCAGGTTGATGGCCGCGAAGCCCAGCAGCAGTGAGAAGATCATGCCCGTGACGCCCGCCACAAGGATGGCGATGAGCATGGAAATCTGCGGGTGCGCGGAACCGAAGCCGCTCTGGTCAAGACCCTGCAGCGTGAAGCAGGCGAACAGCGCACCAATGATCATCATGCCTTCCAGCGCGATGTTGATGACGCCGGAATGCTCGCTGAACATGCCGCCCAGCGCGACGAGCAGCAGCGGCACTGCGAACAGGATCGTCAGACTGATAATGTTGGCAGCGATCATCATTTCGCAGCACCTCCCTTCTCTTTGCGGCCGGAGACCGCCTTGGCAATGACGCCGCGCATCAGCAGGGCGAAAGCAGCCAGATAGATGATGACGGCGATCACGATGTCGATGGTCTCGGAGGAGTAAGCGGGCTGCATGGCCGCGCCGCCGACCTGAATATAGCTGATGAACAGCGCCGAGAAGATCGTGCCGATGGGGTTCGAGCTTGCCAGCAGGGCGACGGGAATGCCGTTGAAGCCCATGCCGAGGATGGATTTTTCCAGCACGTACTGGCCGGTACCGGCCAGATAGTAGATGCCGCCGCCGATGCCGGACAGCGCGCCGGAGATCACCATGGACAGCACAATGTTTCGCTTGGAGTTGATGCCCGCGTACTGGGCAGCGTCACGGCTGAGGCCGCAGGCCTTCAGCTCATAGCCGAAGGTCGTCTTCTGCAAAATGACCCAGACAAGGATGGCGAACAGAATCGTGATGATGATGGAAATGTTGATCCAGCTGGAATTGCCAAACAGCGCCGCAAAGGGGCCTTTGGGCAGAATCGCGCCGGGGTTGGCCGCGCTCAGCGCCGCCGTACGGTCAGAGTTGGATGCACCCCAGCCGGAGGCCAGCATAGTGGGCATGTTCGCCAGCAGCAGGTTGACGAGGTACATGCCGATCCAGTTGAACATGATGGCGGTGATGACCTCGTTGACGTTGAAGTAGGCCTTGAACAGACCGGGGAAGATGCCCCAGATCGCGCCGCCGACCGCGCCCGCCAGCAGGCAGACGTACCACGGCATCTGGAACTGGATCGCGCACAGCAGCGAGAAAAACGCGCCCATCGTGTACTGGCCGGACGCGCCGATGTTGAAAAGGCCGGTCTTGAAGGCAAAGCCGACGGACAGGCCGCACATCATCAGGGGCGCTGCCTGATACAGCACCTTGCCCAGCTTGTCCATGCTGGAAAAGCCGGTCGTCATCATGGCTTTCATGCCGCCCAGCGAAGCGCCGGGGTTCAGCACCACCAGCAGCACAAAGCCCAGCACCAGACCGATGACGATGGACAAAAGGCTTGCCAGCACGCCTACTACAGCGGGGTGCTGCAAAAGCGGCTGTTTATTCTGTTTACTCATGCTTTCGCCTCCCCTTGCTTCTTCGCGCCGGCCATATACAGACCCAACTCCTCGACGGTTGTCTTGCGCGGGTCAAATTCGCCGACGATCTCGCCCTCATAAATCACAAGGATGCGGTCGGACAGGTTCATGACCTCGTCCAGTTCGAGACTGACGAGCAGGACGGCGCGGCCTTTGTCGCGCTCGGCCACGATCTGCTTGTGGATATACTCGATCGCGCCGACGTCCAGACCGCGGGTCGGCTGCACAGCGACGAGCAGCTCCGGCTCCTTATCGACCTCGCGGGCGATGATGGCCTTCTGCTGGTTGCCGCCGGACATGCTGCGCGCAATCGTCGCAGCACCCTGACCGCTGCGCACGTCGTACTGTTTGATCAGGCGCTCGGCATAGTCGAGCACGGCGCCCTTCTTGATGAAGCCATGGTTCTGGAACTCCGGCTGCCAGTAGCGCTGCAAGACCATATTGTCTGCCAGCGTGTAGTCCAGCACAAGGCCGTGCTTGTGGCGGTCTTCGGGGATGTGGCTCATGCCCGCCTTGCTGCGCTCGCGGATCGGGGCGTTCGTGATGTCCTTGCCCTCCAGCTTGATGGTGCCGCCGGTGGGCTTTTCCAGACCCGTGATGCCGTAGATCAGCTCACTCTGGCCGTTGCCGTCGATACCGGCGACGCAGACGATCTCGCCCGCACGGACGTTGAAGCTGACGCCGCGCACGGCGTTGTTCTTGTGCACCTTGCTAGGCACAACGAGGTTTTCGACCTCCAGAATCGGCTTTCCCGGCTCGCTGGGCTTCTTCTCGACGGCAAACTGCACGTCGCGGCCGACCATCATCTTGGACAGTTCCTCTTTCGTGGTGTCCTTGATGTCCACCGTGCCGATGTACTTGCCCTTGCGCAGGACGCTGCATCGGTCGGAAACGGCCATGATCTCGTTCAGCTTATGGGTGATGAAGAGGATGCTCTTGCCCTCGGCCTTGAAGCCGCGCATGATGTCCATGAGCTCGTCGATCTCCTGCGGGGTCAGAACGGCCGTAGGCTCGTCGAAAATCAAAATCTCATTATCGCGGTAGAGCATCTTCAGGATTTCGACACGCTGCTGCATACCGACAGAAATGTCGCTGACAAGCGCATCCGGGTCGACCTTCAGGCCATACTTCTCGCTCAGTGCCACGACCTTTTTGCGGGCTTCGTCCTTCTGGAGGAAGCCGTGCTTCGTGTCCTCGACGCCGAGGATAATGTTGTCGAGCACAGTGAAGCATTCGACGAGCTTGAAGTGCTGATGCACCATACCGATGCCCAATGCGTTGGCATCGTTCGGGTTATTGATCTTGACTTCCTGTCCGTTTTTCCGGATTGTACCCTGTTCCGGCTGGTACAGACCGAACAGCACGCTCATCAAGGTGGATTTACCGGCACCGTTTTCGCCCAGCAGGGCGTGGATCTCACCCTTGCGCAGCTGCAGGGTAATATCGTCGTTTGCCTTGATACCGGGGAACTCCTTGGTGATGTGCAGCATTTCGATGACATAATTATTATCTGCCAATCGTTGCACGCCCCTTTCGATGTGTACAGACTTGTACACAGATTCTTGCTCTATATTATACAGAAAATTTCGCCCATGTACAAGTGAATCTGCGCAAAAAGTCGGCGAAAACCACAAAAACCGCCCTGCGCGGTCTGCACAGGGCGGTCAAAAGTTGCACTTTTAAGCTAAAATCAGCTCTGGTAATCCACGTTCACGTTGGTGGTAGCGGGATGCACGTCAGCATCGTAGCTGTCGTCGATGGCCAGAGAGCCGTCAACGATGGCAGCGTACATGGAGTCATACTGCTCCTGCGTGAACTTGGCGAACTTGGAGGTCTCCATCGGCAGACCAACGCAGTTCTCGGCAGCGCCGAGCTTGGTCTCCTTGCCGGAGTAGGTCTCGCTGAACTTCCAGCCGTTGTTCAAAGCGTCGGTCAGAGCCTCGTTGACGGACTCGGCCAGACCCTTCGTAGCGGAGGTGATGACCGTGTCAAACTGGCCGGACTGGTCAACGTCAACGCCAATCATCTTGCCGCCGTTGGCCTGCGCAGCAGCGTCGCAGCTCTGGCAGACGGGGCCGCCGCAGGCGAAGACGGCCTCGGTACCCTCAGAGTACCAGCCGTCCATCTTGTTCTTGACCTCATCGGTAGCAGCGAAGCCGCCGGAGTACCAGTACTTGATGTTGACATCGTCAACGCCCAGCTCCTTAGCAGCAGCATCAGCGCCCTGCACGAAGCCGTAGCCGTAACGGATAACAGCGGGAACGGCCATGCCGCCCAGGAAGCCCAGCTCCTTGTAGCCGTCGTAAACAGCGGCGTAGCCAGCCAGATAACCGGCCTGCTCTTCCTTATAGGTGATCAGCGCGGTGTTGGAGGCAGGCGTCTTGTCGCCCAGATCGCCGGTGGAAACATCCAGCGCGAGGAACTGAACGTCGGGGTACTTCTCCTGTGCCTCGGCGATGGCAGAACCGAACAGGTAGCCGGCGACGACGATGGACTTAGCGCCATCGTTGACAGCGTTGTCCATCTGCTCCAGACGAGCAGCGTCGGAGTCCTCAGTGGGACGATAGTAGTTGGCATTCAGGCTGTTGGCAGCGCAGAAATCCTGCACGCCCTGCCAAGTGTACTGGTTGAAGGACTGGTCGTCGATGTTGCCAACGTCGGTGACGAAAGCGACATCGGTCTTGCTGCCAGAAGTGGAAGCAGCGGCCTCAGAGGTAGCCTCCGTCGTGGTGCTCTCCGCAGCGCTGGAAGCGGCAGAACCGCCGCAAGCAGCCAGAGAGAGTGCCATGCTGGCAGCCATTACAAAAGCGAGAAACTTTTTCATGGTTTTGATCTCCTTAGGTTGTTTTCAGTTGCACAGCGGGGCGAGTTCCCCGCTGTAGTACGTTCAGTATACCGCATTTTCCGTGCCAGTTCAATGAAAAAACAGCACAAAAAACATTACAAAAGCATAACAAAGGCTTTACGTTCAACGGCTGACCGTGACGTTGGGTGTGTCGGGCAGGGTCTCCATGTCGGCGTAGGCGTCCACCCGCTTCACACTGGTGCGCAGGTCTTCGTACAGGCTGCGGTAATCGTCGAGGGTGAAGCTGTCCAGCCGCCACGAGGTATCACCTTCCAGCGCGACCTCGGCGTTCGTGATGCCGACGCGCTCGGTCTGCCCGGCGTTCTGGGTGCTCCAGCTGCCTGCCGTGAAGAACTCGTACAGCTGGCGCTGTACGGCGGCGTTGTAGCACTTTACGGCGCTGGCAAGGATACTGTCGCTCAGCGCTGTGACGTTGGTGTCGCCGGCCATGACCTTGCCGCCGGTCTGCTCGGCCGCCTGCGCAGCGCCCTTGTACAGTGTGCCGCCGCTGACAAAGATCAGCGACACGCCGCCGTTATACCAGTCGGCCATCCGCTGCGTGACAGCGTCGTTCTCATCGTAGGTATCCGCGAACCAGAATTTCAGGTTGACAGTCTCGCCCTGCTGCTCGGCGGCGGCCTCCGCGCCCTGCAAAAAGCCCGTGCCGTACCGCACGATGCCGGGGATCTCCCGTGCGCCGACAAAGCCCAGCGAGGTATAGCCGTCGATCACGGCGGCGTAGCCTGCCAGATACCCGGCCTGCTCCTCCTGAAACAGCACGCAGTGGACGAGGTTCGCCGTCTTGTAAGCACTGTAGTCGTCGTTGTGCGGCTCGTCGTCGAACAAAAGGTAGTGGACATCGGGGTAGTTTTCCTGAATGCGGTACAGCGCCGTCGCCGCCGCGTCGCCGCGGCAGATGACGAGCTTTGCGCCGCTTTCCGCCGCCGTGCGCAGGGCGGTTTCGGCGTCCGCCGAGGAATCGCCCTCCGCCGTCTGGGTCGTGGCCGTGTAGCCGTAGGCGCTGGCGAAGGTCTGCACACCCTGCCACAGCATCGCGTCCGCGCCCGACTCAGTGCCGGACGCGCCGGTCACAAGCGCAATGGTCTCGCCGCCCGCCGGGGTCACGGTGGGATCCTCCGGCTGGTAGACGAAGGTTGCGTCGTCGGTGGGGGCGGTCACAGTCCGCTGCTCCTGCTGTGCGCCGCTGGCTGCCTCGGCGGTCTTGCAGGCCGTCAGCGCCAACAGCAGCGTCAGGGACAGGAACAATGATAAGAATTTCTTCATGGGTTAAGGGAACTCCTTGTTACTCCAAATTCGCCGGGCCGAAGCCGTAGGGCAGCAGGTCGCCGAGGGTCGTGACGATGTAGTCGTCCTCGCTCTTCGCCATGATGACGGTCAGCTTGGGACCGCCAAACTCATACAGCGCCTGACGGCAGACGCCGCAGGGGCCGGTGACGAGGGTGTTCTTCTCCCCCACCTTGCTGCCGACGATGGCAATGGCGTCAAACTCGCGCACGCCCTCGCTGACCGCCTTGAACAGGGCGGTGCGCTCGGCGCAGTTCGTGGGGGTGTAGCCCGCGTTCTCGATGTTGCAGCCCTTGAACACCTGCCCGTTTTTGCCGCGCAGCGCCGCGCCCACGTGAAAGCGGGAGTAGGGCACATAGGCGAACTTCTGCCCCGCAAACGCAGCGCGGATCAGGGCTTGAATCTCTGCTTTTTCCATGTTACTTCTCCAAAAAGGCGTCGACGCCCAGCGCCACCTTCATCATGGCGGTGAAACTGGTCTGGCGCTGCTCAGCAGTGGTGATCTCCGGCGAGACGAAGCTGTCCGAGATCGTCAGCAGGCAGGCGGCGCGCTTACCCAGCACCTTCGCGTTGTGGAACAGCGCGAAGCTCTCCATCTCGACGGCAAGGCAGCCCTTTTCGTCGCGCAGCTTCTCCCAATAGGTCGGCTTGGCGTCACTGGGCTGGCGGTAGAAGACGTCGGAGGAATGGATATTGCCCTCGATCAGCGGGATGTCCGCTGCCTTAGCGCTGGCGCGCAGGGCGTCGTTCAACTCGGCGCTGGGGGTCTGGATGTCGTCGGTGTCGCCGCTTTGGGTCACGGCGTAGTTGCTCTCGGAGTACGCGCCGGTCGCCAGCACGACGTCGAACAGCTTGGCCTTGTCGGTGTAGGAGCCGGCCGAGCCGATGCGGATAATGTTCTCGACGCCGTACTGGGTGTACAGCTCGTAGGAATAGATGCCGATGGACGGCATGCCCATGCCGCTGCCCATGACGCTGATGGGGCGGCCTTGGTAGGTGCCGGTGTAGCCGTACATGCCGCGCACGTCGGTGACGAGCTGCGGATTTTCGAGGAAGGTCTCGGCGATGAATTTTGCGCGCAGCGGGTCGCCAGGCATCAGGACGGTCTTGGCGAAAGCGCCGTTTTCGGCGCGGTTATGAGGGGTAGACATAAGAGCACACTCCTTTATTTTAAGATAATCGTAGGTACAGTATACCACATTTTCGCCGTTTGTGGTAAAATTAAAATAAGAAATTTTGTGAAAGAGGTTTTTGCTGTATGCAGCTGCCGCATTCTTGTACCCTGTGCCCCCGCGCCTGCAGGGCTGACCGCGCCGCCGGGCAGCGTGGCTTCTGTGGGGCGGACGACACCCTGCGCATCGCCCGTGCCGCCCTGCACCACTGGGAGGAGCCGTGTTTGAGCGGAGACCCCAGCGCCGCCACGGGCAGCGGCACGGTGTTTTTCAGCGGCTGCACGCTGAAATGCTGCTACTGTCAAAATTATCCGATCAGTCAGGGCAGCGTCGGCAAGGCTGTCACGGCCGCGCGGCTGGCGGAAATTTTCATGAACCTGCAAAGCGGCGGCGCAAAAAATCTGAACCTCGTCACGGCGTCACACTACCTGCCGTGGATCGTCGAGGCGCTGGACGCTGCGCGGGCGCAGGGGTTCGCCCTTCCCGTCGTCTACAACACCGGCGGGTACGAGACGGTGGACGCCGTGCAGGCGCTGGCCGGGTATGTGGACGTCTGGCTGACCGACTACAAGTATGCCGACGGGGCGCTGGCGGCAGCGCTTTCGGCGGCGCGGGACTACCCCGCCGTGGCCGACGCTGCGCTGCGGCAGATGCTGTTGCAGACCGGCGCGCCGGTGTACGATGCGGACGGCTATCTGCAAAGGGGCGTCATCGTGCGGCATCTGGCGCTGCCCGGCCATGTGGCGGACAGCAAGGCCGTGCTGCGGCGGCTGGCGGAGCTGCGGGCGCAGACGGGTGTTGCATTTATTCCCAGCCTGATGAGCCAGTTCACACCTTTTTATAAGGCGGCGGAACATGGGCTGGGGCGGCGCATCACGACCTACGAATATCGGCAGGTCATCGACGAGGCCGTGCGGCTGGGGCTGACCGACGGCTACATGCAGGAAAAGAGCAGTGCGCGGGAGGAATACACCCCGCCGTTTGATTTGGAAGGTGTGTAACCGGCTTTTCCAGCGCAATTTTATCGGAGTGAGGTATTTATGTTCGTTTCTATTCTCTATCTAGCCCTATTTTTATATGTTGGCCTGCTGCTGGCGCGGCGGGCGGTGTCGGACGGCTCAGCGGCGGTCATTGTACCGCTGGGCTGCGGGTTCGGCGTCTCGCTATTGGCCGTGCTGCCTGCGGCGTTCGCGCTGGTGCTCGGCTTCACGATGCCCGCCGTGCTGCTGGGCGCGGCGGGGGCAGCAGCGATCGGCGGGGCGCTTTTGTGCCACGGTACGCGGCTGCGCGGCATGGCGAAGGACACCGACAGCGGGGCGCTCTGGGCGTGCGTGCTGCCCGTCGCCGCCGTGACGCTCTATCTTTTGCACACCCATGTGCTGCACATGGTGGACGGCGCGTACCACACGGGGCAAAGCTGCTACGGTGACATGGCGATGCACCTCGGCTTCATCAAATATATCGCGCAGAGCGGTGAATTTCTGCCCAGCTATCCCCTGCTGGGCGGTGCGCATCGGTTCGGGTATCCGTTTTTGTGCGAGACGGTTTCCAGCGTTTTCGTTGTTCTGGGGGCCAACCTGCGCACGGCGTACATTCTGCCGATGCTGCCCGCATTTTTGGCGGTGTACGGTATGTTCTGGCAGCTGGCGCGCCGCGTGGCGGGCAGCATCGGCAAGGCGTGTCTGGCGTTTTATCTGTTCTTTATGGGCAGCGGGTTCGGATTTGTGTATTTTCTCGGCTCGGCGGAGGCGTTCGGCGGCATTTTTACCGGCTTTTACACGACGCCGACGAACTACGTGACCGAGAATATCGAGTGGGTCAACCCCATCGTCGATCTGATGCTCCCCCAGCGGGCGACGCTGTTCGGCTGGTGCGTACTGCTGCCCGCCCTCTATCTCTTGTGGCGGTTCTGTTATGAGGGCGAGCGCCGCCTTTGGCCGTGGCTGGCAGCGCTCGTGCTGCCCCTGCCGCTGCTGCATACCCACAGTGCGCTGGCGCTGGCACTGCTCTGCTTGGTGGGCGGCGTCTACACGCTGGCACAGGGTGTGCGGCGCGAAACGCTGCTGCCGTGGCTGGGGCTGGCGGCAGTCTGCGGTGCGGCGTGGCTTTTCCAGATGCTGCCCACCGTGCTGGCGCAGAGCCTCGACGGCCAGCATATGCTGCGGCTGCACTTCAACTGGATCAACGGGCAGGACGACGGCACGCTGAAGGACAACTATTTCTGGTTCTATATCAAAAACATCGGCCTTGTGTATCTCTTGCTGATCCCGGCGTTTGTCCACGCAAGCCGCAAGCAGCGGTGGCTGTACGGCGGCGGGCTGGCGATACTGGCGCTGGCAGAGTTCGTCGTCTTTCAGCCGAACAACTACGATAACAACAAATTGCTCTACGTCTGGCATATGCTGGGCTGCATTCTGGTGGCACAGCTGCTGGTCGACCTGTTTGCGAAGATTCGCGCGCTGCCGTGGCGGGCGCTGGGGCTGGCGGCGTGCTGCTTTGCCGCCATGTTTGGCAGTGTGCTGACCGTCGGGCGGGAGATCTTCAGTGATTACTGGCAGTGGAGCGCCGACGATATTGCGCTGGCGGCGTATATTGATGAAAACGCCGAGAGCGGTGCGCTGTTTTTGACGAGCGACAGCCATCTTACGCCGGTCTTTGCGCTGGCCGGGCGGCGCATTCTGTGCGGGTCGGGCAGCTTTGTCTACTATCACGGCATGGACTATTCGGCCGAGTACAACGCCATGGTCACCCTGTACGAGCGCCCCGACGAGAGCGTGCTGACCGGCTGGGGCGTTGCGTATGTTTTGTTTGATTCCTCGGTCTACGGCAAATTCAGCGACGCGGACGAGGAATGGTATGCCGAGCGGTACCCGGTTTGGTATGAGAATAATGGGTGCAGGGTGTATAAAGTAAAGTAGCATACTCCGCCGCCTCTTCACATAGGATTTGACAGAAAATTCTATGCGAGGAGGTCAGGCTATGAAGGGCGACCCTGAGGAGCGCGCCGCAGCGGTGGGACGGTACATCGTCGAGAGCGGCGCGACCGTGCGGGCGGCGGCAGCCGTGTTCGGCGTGAGCAAATCGACGATCTGGAAGGATCAGCACCGGCTGCGCCGCCAGAACCCCGGCCTTTGGGCGGAGGTGCAGGCCGTTGTACAGAAAAACAAGGCCGAGCGACACCTGCGCGGCGGTGAGGCCACACGGCGCAAATATTTGCAGACAGCATCTTGCGCGGCGCACCACAGCACAGTATAATAGAATAAAAAATAAAGGACGGTGTACCTATGAAACGGCAAGATTACATCAGCTGGGATGAATATTTTATGGGCATTGCCCTGCTTTCGGCCATGCGGTCGAAGGACAACAACAGTCAGGTCGGCGCGTGTATCGTCAGCCCGGAGAATAAAATTTTGTCGCTGGGCTACAACGGCATGCCCATCGGCTGTGACGATGATGCGATGCCATGGGAGCGCGAGGGTGACGACCTTGACACAAAATATATGTACGTCTGCCACTCGGAGCTGAATGCCATTTTGAACAGCCCGAACCACGATCTGCGCGGTTCGCGGATGTATGTGACGCTGTTCCCCTGCAACGAGTGCGCCAAGGCCATCATCCAGAGCGGCATCAAGGAGCTGATCTATCTCTCTGACAAATACCACGACACCCACGCCAGCATCGCCAGCCGCCGGATGTTCACCATGACCGGCGTCAAATACCGCGCATACAAGCCCACCGGGCGTGAGATCAAATTGGATGTATAAGGAGCTATGGACATGAAGACTATCATCATCGGCATTGCAGGAGGCACGGGCAGCGGCAAAACCACCCTGACTGAGAAGCTGCGCGACCATTTCGGCGCAAACGAGGTCAGCGTCATCAACCACGACAGCTACTACAAGCGCCACGACGAGCTGCCTTATGAGGAGCGCTGCAAGCTGAACTACGACCACCCGGACAGCTTTGACACGCCGCTGATGGTCGCCCACCTGCGGGAGCTGCGCGCGGGTCACCCCGTACAGGTGCCGGTCTACGACTACACCATCCACAACCGCAGCGACAAGACCGTGACCGTGCAGCCCGCGCCGGTCATTATCGTGGAGGGGATCCTGATCTTTGACTCTCCCGAGCTGTGCGACTTAATGGACATGAAGGTCTTTGTGGACACCGACGCCGATGTGCGCATCCTGCGCCGCATCGTCCGCGACGTCAAGGAGCGCGGGCGCACGCTGGACAGCGTTGTCAACCAGTACCTGACCACCGTCAAGCCGATGCACGAGCAGTTCGTCGAGCCGAGCAAGCGCAAGGCCGACCTGATCGTCCCCGAGGGCGGGCACAACCTGGTGGCGCTGGAGCTGCTGATCAAGTGGGTGGATAATCATCTGCACGCCGTAGAGGCGGAATAATCCTGTTTTGCAGGGGTCGATGCTTGCATCGACCCGCGGGCGGATGCGAACATCCGCCCCTACACCAAACAAAAACCGACAGGCGTTTTCAAGACGTCTGCCGGTTTTATTTGTTTTACGCCTGTACCTGGCTCGGGTGCGGCACGGGCGGCATTTTCGTGAACAGGGCCTTCAGCACCAGCGGCGTCGCAACGGACGAGACAACGATGAGCAGGATGACCGCCGTGAAATACACGGGGTCCACAACGCCGACGTCCAGACCCTTCTGGGCAACGATCAGCGCGACCTCGCCGCGGGTCATCATGCCGACGCCGACCTTGAGGGAATCGCCCCAGTTGAAGCGGCAGATTTTCGCGGCCAGACCGCAGCCGATGATCTTGGTCAGCAGCGCAACAATGACGAAGCAGATGCAGAACAGCAAAATTTCCGGCGTCAGGCCGCTGATGTCGGTCTTTAAGCCGATGGAGGCGAAGAACACCGGCGCAAAGATGACGTAGTTGCTGATGTCAACGCGGCGCTCCACGTAGGGGGCGTCGTCCATCGCACAGAGCACGATGCCCGCAATGTACGCGCCGGTGATGTCGGCAATGCCGAAGTACTGCTCGGCAATGTAGGCCATGGCAAAGCAGAACGCAATGCTGACGATGGTGATGCGCTGGGTGTGGGGGTTGCGCTTGTCAAGCCATTTCATGGCAAAGTGGATGACGACGCCGACGCCGATGGCGACGAGGAAGAACAGCACGGTCTGGATGAGCACGCCGCCGATGCCGGTGCCCTCACCCGAGCTGGCACCCAGCACGCAGGTCAGCACGATGATGCCGATGACGTCATCAATGACTGCCGCACTGACGATGGTCGTACCAAGGAAGCTCTTTAAGTGGCCCAGCTCCTGCAGCGTCGCCACCGTGATGGAGACACTCGTCGCCGTCATGATGGTGCCGATGAACAGTGCGCGGTAGAACTCCGGGCTGCCCACCGCCGCAAAGCCGTAGAATGCGCCGTACAGCAGCGTGCCGCCTACCAGCGGCACAAAGACGCCGACGCAGGCGATCAGCGTCGCAATGGGGCCTGCGCGCATCAGCTCCTTCAGGTTCGTGCCAAGGCCGGTGGAGAACATCAGCAGCACCACGCCGATTTCCGCAAAAATCGAGATGGCATCGCTGGTCTGCACCAGGTTCAACAGGCACGGTCCGATGAGCAGGCCGGCAATGATTTCGCCCACGACCTGCGGGGCCTTGCATTTGCGGGCGACCAGCGCAAAGAACTTTGCGCTCAAAATGATGATCGCCAGATCACGGAACACGGAATACATGAAATATCCTCTCCTTACCTCTTGTTAGATGTTTCACATCTCTATAGTTTTAGCACCTTGCGCCGCCGTTTGCAAGAGGATAAAACGTGCAAAATATGCAGTTTGCACGCACGTTTTGCATACACCTTGCCCATCGCAGATTTTTTTGCAAAAAAATGCAGAATAAGGCTTGACATTTGAAGTTGGTATTGCTATAATAGCTCATGCAGTCAGGCGCTGCGCAACTGAATATGTGGAAAGATGGCTGAGCTGGTCTAAGGCGCACGACTGGAAATCGTGTAGGGCCCCTAAAGCCCTCAAGGGTTCGAATCCCTTTCTTTCCGCCATGAACAAGTCCTCGTGAGTTTTCACGGGGACTTTTCATTTTATAAATGCAGCTTCCGCTATGTTTCCGGGCGGATATGGAATCCGCCCCTACGTGTAGGGCGGGGCGCCCTTACCCCACCGGGAAAATGCGGCGGGTTTTTGTTGACATTTTTGGTCTACTGTGATAGACTACAGGTAGGAAGAGGTCTATTGCAATAAACCAGAAGGAGAACGCCCTATGTCAAACCATGAACCGCCCCGCCTTGCCGATGGCGAATATCGCTTTGCCTGCCTTGTGTGGGACAATGAACCGCTGCCCAGCGGGCAGCTGGTGGCGCTGGCCGCCGACGCGCTGGGCTGGAAGAAAAGCACGACCTACACCGTGCTGAAAAAGCTCTGCGAGCGCGGCATCCTGAAAAATGCCGACGGCCACGTGACGAGCCTTATTAAAAAGGAAGACGTCCAGCAGGCCGAGAGCGCCGCCGTGGTGGACAAAACCTTCGGCGGCAGCCTGCCGCGCTTCGTGGCAGCGTTTTTGAACTCGAAGCCCATCAGCGACGCCGAGGCCGCCGAGATCCGCACGCTGCTCGACGCCGCCCACCGTGAGGAGGAATAGTTATGCGCAGTATCGTACTCGCCTTTTTGCTGCTCAGCGCACGCGGCGCGGCGGCCACGCTGGCCGCATGGTGCGTCTGCAAGCTGCTGCGCCGCGCCCATGCGCCCAGCCGGTTTTTGTGCTGGCTGTGGCTGGCCGTGGGACTGCGGTTCATGCTGCCATGGGGCATCCCGCTGCGGCTGCCCCGCCCGCAGAATGAACAGCTCGCCACCGCCGCCGACACCGTGCAGGAGCTGGGCGAGCTGCCGCTGCTCTCCCCTGCGCCCGCCGCGCCGATTGCCGCCGCGCCGCTGCCGTGGTACGCCCGGCTAACCGTATGGCACGCACTGGCCGCCGTCTGGGCGGTTGGCGTGGCCGTGCTGGCGGTGCGCGGCATCGTCGGGTATCTGCGGCTGAAGCGCAGTGTGGCGCTGGCCTGCAAAACGCCGGATGGCTGTTACGGCGGCGCGTGTGTGACCGCGCCGTTCACGCTGGGCATCCTGCGCCCGCGCATCTACCTGCCCGACAACTTGCAGGGCACGGCGCGGCAGGCCGTTCTTCTCCACGAGCAGACCCACATCCACCGCCGCGACCCGCTGATGAAGCCGCTGTTTTACGCCGTCGCCTGCCTGCACTGGTTCGACCCGCTGGCGTGGCTGGCCTTCCGCGAGTTTGAGCGCGACATGGAGGCCGCCTGCGACGAGGTTGCCGTGCGTGGGCGTCCCCTGCCGGAGCGCAACGCCTACTGCGAGAGCCTGCTGCATTTTGCGATGCAGGGGCGCGGCGTGCCGGGCAGTCTGGCCTTCGGGCAGGGCAGCGTGAAGACGCGCATCGTGCATCTGCTGCACTACCGCCGCCTTGGCGCGGGGGCGCTGGTACTCTGCGCCGCGCTGGTAGCCACCGCCATGACGGCCTGCATGGTGCGCCCGCGCGTGGAGGATGCGCCCTCGACCCCGGCCACCGCCGAAACCGCCGAGGCAACACCCGCCCCAACCGAGACCCCCGCGGCCGTGCCCGCCGCCGCACTGCCGACGCTGCGCGACGCCGCGAGCAGCCCGCGCTTTGTCTGCCCGGTGGACTACAAATACATTTCCCGCTTCATGACCGAGGACGCATCCGCATATGTCAGCCACCGGGGCGACGACCTGTGCGCTGCCGAGGGCACCGAGATTTACGCCGCCGCGGACGGTGTTGTGCTGGCCGCGCAGGAGCATTACAGCTGGGGCAATTTTGTCGAGATCGACCACGGCACCGACGCGGACGGTCTGCGTTGGGTCACGCTGTACGCCCACATGAAATCCAGCATCGTCCAGCCGGGGCAGCGGGTCGTCGCCGGGCAGTTGATCGGCTATGTCGGCGCGACGGGCAACACCACCGGCAACCAGTGCCACTTTGAAATTCAGCTGAACGGCCAACTCGTCCCACCGCGCTATTTCACCGCCTACCACGACGGGGACGCCGCCGAGCTGACGCAGGAAAAGGCCGACGAGATACTCGATGCAGCTGTCAAGGCCGCTGCCGCCGATTCCGTCCCGATGGACGACACGGCCGTCCTCGACGACCTGCAAAGCCAGCGCGACGAGCTGGAAGCGCGGATGATGTTCAACATGGACGACGACACCCGCGCGCTGTTACAAGCGCAGCTGGACGCCATCGACAACCAGCTTGCCTTGCTGCAAAGCGAGACGGCGCAGGCTGACGCCGAGGCCAACGCCGCCATCGACCGCGCTGCCGCTGCGATGAGCGCCGCCCTGCGGGAGTACCCGCCCGCCAGCACCCTCGTCCTGAACGCCACCGGCATCAGCACCGGCTACAGCGCCGACCATCCCGGCGTGGACATTGCCGCCGACGCGGGCGCGCAGGTCAGCGCCCTGTACGACGGCATCGTGATTGCCGCCGACTACGACGCCGACAAGGGCTGGTACATCGTCCTCGACCACGGCGACGGGCTGGAAAGTGAGTACCGCCATATGCGCGAGCTGCTGGTGAGCGCGGGTGACACCGTCACGATGGGACAGGCCATCGGCACGGTGGGCAGTACCGGCAGCGCCACGGGGCCACACCTGCACTTTGAGCTGCGGCTGAACGGCGCGCCCGTCGATTTGACCGGCACGGCACTGTTGACGGAGTAACACCATGAAATACAGGCACTTCCCCGCCGCTGTTTTGGCGGCGGGGCTGTTTTTTTGTACCCTTTTTTCGGGGACAGCCGCTTGCGCGGATGACCAAAGAAGCGAATTAACGCAAAATCAAGTCGAGACACGTCAGGCCTACGAAAATGCGCAGAACACGCTGAACACCCTGCAAAACGAGCTGGCACAGACCGAAGGCGAGGTTGCCGCCCTGACCGTGCAGGCGGCAAGGCTGGCCGGACAAATCGCCGACGTTACCGCCGCCATGCAGGCCGCCCAGACCGAGCTGGATACCCGCCAGACCGCAGCCGAAGCCGCGCGGGCGGCGCTGGACACCAAGCAGGCCGAGTACGACGCCCGGCTTGCCCTTTGCAAGGAGCAGCTGCGCGCCATGCAGCGGTTGGACGGCGGCGGGGCAGTCTGGATGCTGACGCAGGCGAAAAGCCTGTATCAGCTTTTGACGTTTGATGCCGTGCTGCAGCAGATGAGCGCCAAAAACAGCGCTGTACTGGCCGAGCTGGATGCCGAAACCGCCGCCCTGAACGATGCCCGCGCTGTAGCAGAATTTTCCGCGCAGCAGGCTGCCAACGCGAAAGCGGCGCTGGATGCCCAACAAGCCGCCCTGCAAACCACACAGGCACAGCTGGAAAACGCCCTGCTGGCCGCAAACGATGCACTGACCCAGCAGCAGGCTGCCGCTCTGGCGCAGGCCGCTGTGACCGATGCCGCCAAACAGGCCTACGAGGATGCCACCGCCGCTCTGGACGCCTATGTGCGGGCACAGAGCCAGCGCTACACGACCGCCGACCTGCGGCTGACGAGCTTGGATTTTCGCTGCCCGCTGGACAGCTATGGACGCATCACAACGCAATTTGGCGAGGCTGACCCCTGGGGCATCCCCCACCGGGGCACAGACTTTGCTGCGCCGGGCGGCACGCCCATTTATGCCATTGCGGACGGCGTCGTCAGCGCGGCACGCACGATGAACAGCTACGGCAACTGTGTGCAGATCAGCCACGGCACAGCCGACGACGGCCACCGCTATGACAGCCTGTATGCCCACATGAGCCGCCTGACCGTGGCGCAGGGTGATACCGTGCGCCGGGGCGATGTGATTGGGTACGTGGGCAACACCGGCAATGTCTACGGCGCAGGCGGCGGGTATCACCTGCATTTGGAATTGCGCCTGGATGGGGCGAGGGCTGACCCCTTGGGATATGTGCCGACGCAGTAATGGGGCGTCGAGGATGTCGCCCCTACAGCCGTGCCGCCATGCTATGTATGGCGGGCATCCGTTTGCAGCAAAAACGAGGATATTGTTTTGACCTTTGGTGATTTGTTATATTCTATCGGTTTTCAAATCGAATACACCGCCGTGCGGCTGTGGCGCGGGGCTGCGTTCTGGCTGCGGGAGCTTGCCCGGTCACTGGTGCGGCTGCCGGTCGTTCTGCTGCGCCCTGCCGTGCGGGCGGTGGGCGACTTGCGGGAGGCACTGCACCATCCGCGGCTTCTTGTTGGCTGGCTGCTGCCTCTGCTGGCCGCCGGGGCGCTGGCGGTGTATGTCCGCGCAGTGCTGGCGCGGCCGTTCGTGCTGCGGGTCGAGGTGAACGGGCAGGCCGTCGGCTGCGTCGCCAGCGAGCAGGTCTTTACCGCCGCCCGCAGCGACGTGCAGGCGCGGCTGCAAGGGGTTTCGGATTGGGACGTCCAGCCGGAGTACACCCTCGTCATGGCGGACGGCGGCACATTCCTGACCGAGCGCGAGATGGCCGACGCCATCCTGCGCGCCTCCGGCAGCGAAATCACCGAGGGCACGGCGGTCTACATCGACGGCGCACTACGGTACATCACGGACGCGGGCGACCACCTGCGCCGCTTTCTGTACGCCGTGCGCGAGCCGTGGCAGGCCAACGGCGCGCGGACAACCTTCGTCCATGACCTGCGGCTGGTGGATGGCGTCTACCCCACCGCTGCCGTAACGCCCTACAACGCGCTGACCGATGCGCTGCGGCAGGAGGACGGGCTTTTGCAGGTCGAGGTCATTCGGTACGAGACCTCAGCGCGGGAGATTCCCTTCGAAACACAGACCGTCGAGGACGACGGCCTTGATTTCGGCAAAACCGAGACCGTGCAGACCGGCCAGAACGGCACCGAGCAGGTCACGAGCGAGGTCGTCACGGTGGACGGCGCGGTCATCAGCCGCCGCGCCGTCGACGTGCAGCTTGTGCAGGCGGCCACGCCGGAGATCGTGCGCCGGGGCACACGGATCAAAAGCAGCATGATCGGCAAGCTCGGCAGCGGCAGTTTTATTTGGCCGGTGCCGGACTACACGGGCATCAGCCGGTGGGCAAGCCTGCCGGGCGGGCACCGCGGTGTGGACATCACCGCGCACTACGGCACGCCGATCTACGCCGCCGACGCGGGCACGGTCATTGCCGCCCAGTGGCACAACCACCCCACGGCCAGCTGGGGCTATTACGTCGAGATCGACCACGGCAACGGGTACAAGACGCTGTACGCGCATATGTCGTCCTTCGTCGTGCAGGCCGGGCAGACCGTGACGAAGGGGCAGCTGATCGGCTATGTGGGCGCAACGGGCTTTGCCACGGGCAATCACTGCCATTTTGAGATGTATTATAACAACGCCCTCATCAGTGCGCGGAACGTCTTCCCGGATCTGTGAGACGCAATATTCAATTTATTTTGCAAAACACTTTACATTTTGCGCCGGCTGTGGTAAAATTCTTCACATAGTAAAGCTCTCGTTCAAGTGCAAGGACGCACACGAACGGGAGCTTTTTGACTAAAATGAGGTGTTACCATGGATCACATCGACCGCAAGATCATCGACATTTTGCAGGGCAATGCCCGCGCCCCGCTGAAGGAGATCGCCGACCATGTGTTTTTGTCCAGTCCCGCTGTCTCTGCCCGCATTGCGCGGCTGGAGGGTTCCGGCACGATCACCGGCTATCAGGCGCAGATCGACGCGCCCAAGCTGGGCTACCGGGTCAAGGCGTTCATCAATCTGGACATGGATCCCCAGCGCAAGCCGGAGTTCTATCCCTATATTGAGCGCTGCCCCCACGTCGTCGAGTGCAACTGCGTCACCGGCGATTACAGTATGCTGATCGAGGTACTCTTCGGCACGACGCAGGAGCTTGACCAGTTCATCAACCATTTGCAGCAGTTTGGCCGCACCCGCACCCAAATCGTTTTCTCGACCCCCGTCGAGCACCGCGGCGTCCCCGCCGAGCAGGCGGAGGAAGTGGAAGAATAAAAAAGCCTTCCCCCCAGGGGGAAGGTGGCGCGAAGCTCCGGATGAGGGGCGGCGCTGTCTCTATGGCCCATAAACGGGATATGGCGGGTAGTCTGCCCCTCATCAGTCCGCTGCGCGGACAGCTTCCCCCCAGGGGGAAGCCTTTTTGATTTAGAGGTAGCCCCCGCTGCGCAGGATAAAGATCCAGCCTGTCAGCGTCAGGGCGGAAAGCAGGGTCGTCAGGGCGATGCAGCTGGACGTCAGCACACCCTCGTGCCCCATGTTTTTACTCATGACATAGGCGCTGGGGGTCGTGGGGCTGCCCAGCATGATGAGCAGGGCGATCAGCTCCTCGCCCCGGAAGCCCAGCGCCACCGCGCAGGGCAGAAAGACCGCCGCCAGACCGACCGTCTTGATCAGCGCTGCCCCCAGCGTGGGGCCGAGCTTCTTGATGGCCTTTGCACCCTCGAACGACGCGCCGATGGACAGCAGCGCCAGCGGCGTCGTGACCGAGGCGATACTGTTCATCGCCTTCGTAATCACCGCCGGGAGGGTGAAGGGCCGCAGCGCGTACACCGTGCCCAGCACGATGCCCAGCAGAATCGGGTTCGTCGCCACGCCGCGCAGCAGCTGCTTCGGGCTGGGGTTTTCGCGCCGCTGGGGCGATTCCAGCGTCAGAATCAGTACCGCAAAAATGTTGAACAGCGGCACGCTGCCCAGAATCATCAGCGGCGTCATACCGGCGTTGCCGTAGATATTCTGGATGAACGCCACGCCCAGCACGGCGGCGCTGCTGCGGTAGCCCGCCTGCACGAACTCCCCCACCAGCGTTTTGTCCTTCAGCAGCCGCTTGGCCGCCGTCCAAAGCGCAAGGATGCCCGCGAGGGTGGCCGCGAAGCAGAACAGCACGAACTTCGGCTGGAAGTCGTGCAGAATATCCACGCTGCCCATGTCGAGAAACAGCATGAGCGGCAGCGTGATCTTGAAGGTCAGCTTATCCGACGCCTTGCAGAACGCGGGCGGCAGAAAGCCCATGCGCCCCAGCGCATACCCCGCCACCATGACAAGGAACACCGGCAGGGTCGCGTTCAGGCTGAAAAGCAGATTTTGCATGGCAGGTCTCCCCCTTTTTGTAAATTTATTCTACCATCCCCGACAGGGTTTGGCAAGGCGGGCGGCTTTACAAATAAAAAGAAACCCCGCTGGCGTATGACCGCCAACGGGGTTTTCTTTGTTTGGTGCGGAAGATGGGACTTGAACCCACACGTCATAGACACACGCACCTCAAACGTGCCTGTCTGCCGATTCCAGCACTTCCGCTCACAGTGATTGACTGCGAGAGATATAATAGCACATTTCGTGCCCAAAAGTCAAGCCTTTTGCGAAAGATTTTGCCGCATAAAAGAAGCGCCGCCCCGGTTTGTTGGCGCGGGCGGCGCTTCTTACAGCATTTACGTCTTCGCGGGGGGCAGGACAATTTTGACGGCGAAAAGCTCGCCGCGGGGTTCGGTCGCCATGGTGCCGCTGTATTTCTGCACGACGCGGCGTGCCATTTTCAGCTCGTAGCCGTGGCGGCGGCCATGCTCGGCGTGGGGGTCGGCCACGGCGGGCGCAATGATGTTGACGACCGCAAAGCCCTGCCTGCGGCAGACCAGCAGGTCGATCATCCGGCGCTCCGGCTCGCGCTTCTGCACGGCGGCGTCGATGGCCTGATCGAGCAGGTTCGCGAACAGTGCGTACAAATCACCCGGCTCGATGAAGGCAAGACAGCTGCCGTCTGCCACGCAGTTCAGGCGGATGTCCTGTGCCTCGCACAGCAGGCTCTTCTCGGTCAGGACGACGTCCAGCACCTCGTTGCCGGTGGCGGCGTTGGCGTCGTACATCCGGGCGGCCTGTTCGGCCTCGTCCAGACTGCGGCTCATCTCGGCATCGGGCTGCAAGCGGCGCAGATCGGCGATCTGCACCTTTAAATCATGGCATTTGCGGTTGATGATCTGCACGTTCTGCCGCGCGATCTGGTACTGCTGGCGCTGGCGGTCGTACAGAAGGTTCAGCGCGTCCATCTCCTTTTGCATGGCGGACTTTTTGAAAAGTTCGGTCTGCAGATACAAAAGCGTCAGGCAGTACAGCTGGGTCAACAGCGACGGCACAACCACTGCTGTGGGATGCAGCCCAACGCGCAGGCTGGTTTGCAGTGCAAAAAACTGAAAGACAAACATTACACCCAGCAGCCCCGCACTGCTCAATTGGCGTGGGCCGATGCGATAGATGCCGTCCTCCGGCATAGTGCGCGCCACCGTATACCGAATAATAATACAGCAGATAATGGTAAAGCCTAACTGTCCTAACAGCATCTGTGTACTGTGTAACGGCAGATCGCGCATCCCAAGCGCCTGTGCTGTCCAAATCAAAACTCGCCACAATTCATAGATTGACTCCGCCGTCAGCACAATCCAAACGCTGCAGTATGCACTGCCCGGCCAATCCAACGGGGTGCAGAGACGTGTTGAGACGGTCGCCCAGATAAAATATCCTGCATAAATCATCAGTAACATTGCCTGTTCTGCATGACCGCTGTTTGCCCAAACAATGACTTGTGCAAATGGCACTGCCGCAATAAAATTGAGGATCGTATGCATGGAAAATTTCTCACGTCTTTTCAACGGCAGCCAATAGGCAAGCTCGGTGCCGCAGACGCCCGCCGCCCAGACGAGCAGGGACAAAAAATGCTCCACTTACAGCGCACCCCCGACGTAGGACGCCACCGCCGCAAGGAATGCGGCGCGCTGGCGGCGGCTGATTTCCAGCCGTTCCTCCCCCACCTGCACAAGGTCGTCCTGCACGCCCTTGACGTGGCGCAGGTTGACGAGGTAGCACTGGTTGCAGCGGGCAAAATGGTAGGGTGCAAGCTCTTTTTCCGATTTCAGCAAACTGCCCCGCACCGACCAGACTTTGTCGGCGGTGTGGTAGTGCAGCAGGCGGTCGCGGGTCTCCAAGTAGAGAATATCGTCGGTGTCCAGCTGCTGTGCGCCGCCCGGTGTTTGCAGCGTGATCTGGCCGCCGCGCCGCCGTTGGATGCGCTGCAGCGCCCGCGCCAGCTTTGTGCTGAACTGGTAGTAGTTGACCGGCTTCAGTACGAAGTCCAGCGCGTCGACCTCGTACCCACGGACGGCGTACTGCGCCATATTCGTGACGAAGATCAGCACAACGTCGGGGTCAAGCAGACGGATGCGTTCCGCCGTGGGCATGCCGCCGAGGGTCGGCATCTCGATATCCAGAAAGATGATGTCAAAGCCGGGGCGGTAGGGCTCGACGACCTGTGCACCGTCCGAGAAGGGCGTCACGTCCAACTGGCTGCCGCTCTCCTGCGCGTACTGTGCGATAAAGCCGCACAGCTCCGCGCGCACAGCATCGTTATCCTCGACGACAGCGATTTTCGCCATCCGGCAGTGCCCCCTTTCTGTTTGAAACCTAAGAATATTATGACAAAATTTCACCAAAAAAGCAACATCCTTTGCAAGAGAAGGTGTTGCTTTTGACAAGGTTTTGCGCGGTTCTGCAAAATCACAGCAGCATGACCAGCGTACCGGCGACGAGGACGGCGAGACCACCCAGCGCCTTTTTGCTGAGTTTTTCATGGAAGACAAGGTAAGAGAACAGCACCGTGACGAGGATGCTCAGCTTGTCGATGGGCGCGACAAGACTGGCGGGGCCGAGCTGCAATGCCTTATAGTAGCACAGCCAGCTGGCACCCGTGGCAAGGCCGGACAGGCAGATGAAGCCCAGCTCGTTTTTCGGCACGGCCTTGACCTGTGCCTGTTTGCCCTGCACGAAGACCATGCCCCATGCCATGATGAGCACCACGCCGGTGCGCAGCGCCGTGCCGAGGTTGGACTCGACCTCGGTGATGCCGACCTTGCCCAAGATAGAGGTCAGCGCGGCGAAGATTGCCGAGCCGAACGCCGCGAGCATCCAGCCGCTTTCCTCGTTCTGGACGCCGCCCTTTTTCTCGATCATCAAAAATGTACCGACTGCGATAAACACAACGCCGATCCCCTTCGTCAGGGTGATACCCTCGCCCAGCAGGATCGCCGCCAGCAGAATCGTCATGACGGTGCTGCTTTTGTCGATGGGCACAATCTTATCGATGGGGCCGCGCTGCAGCGCGTAAAAATAGCACAGCCAGCTGGCACCCGTGGCAAGGCCGGACAGCACGAGGAAGACCAGACTCTTCGCCGGGATACTGCCGAGCGTGCCCTGCGAGCCGACGACGTACACCATGATCCACGCGAAGATCAGTACCACGATCGTGCGGATGGCCGTAGCCACGGTGGAGTCCGTCTTGCGGATGCCGCACTTGGCTAAAATCGAGGTCAGACCGGCGAAAAGCGCCGAGCCAACCGCATACAATAACCACATACCAATCGCCTTTTTCCCCTACTGTATCACCTGTCCGGCTCACAATCAAGGATGGAGGGGATGTTTTCCCACCGCGCAGCCTCGCTTTGGTAGCGGTCGTGCAGCCATGCGACGGCAGCGTCCAGCCCGGCCTGATTGCCGTCGAACTCCTGCGTTTCGATTTTTCCCTCAGCGGTGTGCTCGATGCTCCACGGTCCCGGCCAGACCTGAGCGGTCAGGTACTCGACCTTTTTCTTGCCGCTCTCGTCGTTGGGGGCGGGCTTTTTGCCGGGCGTGATGACATAGCGCATGCCGCCTTCCGCCCCGGAATAGGGGTTGCCGTTGTGGAACCAGTGGTAAATCGGGAATGCGTCGAGCATGGCGGACACCTCTTTGCAATAAAAATGTCCTGATGCAAGAGCATCAGGACATTTTGGAGCGGGATACGAGTCTCGAACTCGCCACCTACTGCTTGGGAAGCAGTCACTCTACCGGATGAGCTAATCCCGCATCAGTGACTGCTATTATACTATAAAAGAAATGTGTTGTCAAGCGTCAGATCATACTGAACAAATCCACCTGACTGGTTTCCGGCAGGTTGCCGAGGGCACCGACAGCGCGGAGCTTGTCGAAGACAGACTGCGCGACGCCGCTGGCCTGCTGCAATTCCTCAACGGAAATATACTCCTGCCCGTGCATCGTTGCCTGTTCCAGTGCGACGGCGGCCGCGTCGCCGAGGCCGCGGATGGCCGTAAACGGCAAGCGTACCTTGCCGTCCTCGACGACGTACTTGCTGGCGTAGCTCTTGCCCAGCTCGATGGGCAAAAACTCGCAGCCGCGCTGCAGCATCTCGTTTTCGAGCTGCAGACTGACAAGGGCGTCGTCGTCCTTGGCCGTGCGCTCGTCCTTGGGGATCTTCTCGTTATCACGCAAATGCTGCTTCGCCACGCGGACACCGCCGACGGCGGCCTCATAATCAATATCCGCGCCGCGCACCGTAAAGTAGACCGCGTAGAAAATGGCCGGGTGGTAGACCTTGAACCACATCAGGCGGATGGCCGCCATCAGGTAGGCGACGGCGTGGGCTTTCGGGAACATATACTTGATCTTGCGGCAGGATTCGATATACCAGTCGGGCACGTCGTGCTCGCGCATGGCCTCCTCCCAGCCGGGCTTGAAGCCGCCCTTGGCGACCTTGCCTTTACGCACGGCCTCCATGATGTCGAAGGACATCTTCGGTTCCAGCCCCTTGCGCAGCAGGTACAGCATGATACTGTCACGGCAGCCGATAACCTCCGCAATTGTGCAGGTGCCCGAACGAATCAGCTCGTCGGCATTGCCCGTCCAGACATCGGTGCCGTGGGACAGGCCGGAGATCTGGATCAGCTCAGAAAAATTCTTCGGCTGGGCATCCAAAAGCATCTGGCGCACGAAGTTTGTACCCATTTCCGGGATGCCGAAGGTGCCGGTTTTGGAGCCGATCTGCTCCTCGGTCACGCCGAGGGCTTCGGGGCTTGTCAGCAGACTGTAGACCTTTTCATCATTCATCGGGACGGAGTCGATGGGGATACCGGAGTATTCCTCAAAGAATTTATAGAAGGTCGGCACATCATGGCCGAGCTCGTCGAGTTTCAACAGCGTGTCGTGCAGGTACTTAAATTCAAAGTGGGTCGTCAGCAGGCCGCCCTTGACGTCGTCCGCCGGGTGCTGGATGGCACAGAAGTCGTAAATATCGAAGGTATCCGGAACGACGACCATGCCGCCGGGGTGCTGGCCGGTCGTGCGCTTGACGCCGGTGCAGCCCATGACAAGGCGGTTTTCCTCGGCGCGGTTGACGGTGCGGCCGCGTTCTTCGAGGTACTTTTTGACGTAGCCGTAGGCCGTTTTGTCCTGCAGACCGGACACCGTGCCCGCCTTGAAGACGTTCTCCTTGCCGAACAGTTCCTCGGTATAGCGGTGGACGTGGGACTGGTACATGCCGGAGAAGTTCAGGTCAATATCGGGTTCCTTGTCGCCGTAGAAGCCGAGGAATGTCTCGAACGGGATGTCGTGACCCTCGACGATCATCGGTTTGCCGCAGACCGGGCAGTTTTTGTCGGGCAGGTCGAAGCCGTCGAAGTGGACGCCGTCGTTGATCCACTCGCTGTGCTTGCAGTTGGGGCAGAGGTAATGCGGCGGCATCGAGTTGACCTCCGAAATGCCGGAGAAGTGCGCGACAGCAGACGAGCCGACGGAGCCACGGCTGCCGACCTGATAGCCGCCCGCGTTGGAGTAGGCCACCAGACGTACAGCAATGACGTACAAAACCGCGTAGCCGTGGCCGCAGATGGAGTCGAGTTCCTTTTTCAGCCGCTTTTGCAGCACGTTGGGCAGCGGGCTGCCGTAGTCGCGGGCCGCGTGCTTCCACGTATCGTCGCGCAATTCCTGCTCGGCGCCGGGGATGCTGGGCGGGTAAGTGCCCTTCGGGATGGCGCGCAGGTTGTTGTCGATGGTCGCGGCGATCTTATTCGGGTTCGTCACGACGATCTCATACGCCTTTTCCTGCGGCAGGTAGCTGAAATCCTCCAGCATGTCGGGCGTCGTGCGGAAGTAGAGCGGTGCCTGATTGTCGGCGTCCTTGAAGCCGTTGCCGGCCTGCAGGACTGCACGGTAGATCCAGTCCTCCGGCTCTTGAAAGTGGGAGTCGCCCGTGGCGACGACCGGCTTGTGCAGGTCTTCGCCGAGTTTGATCACGGTGCGGTTGAAGTTCTTGATGGCCTCGATCGAGTCCACCTGCCCGTTGCGCACCATAAATTCGTTGTTGCCAAGGGGCTGCACTTCGAGATAATCGTAGTAATCGGCGATGCGCAGCAGCTGTTCATAGGGCTGTCCGGCGACGATCGCCCTGTAAAGCTCACCTGCTTCACAGGCTGGGGAAAGCAGCAGTCCCTCGCGGTACTTGTTCAGAAGGCTGCGCGGCACACGCGGTTTTTTGAAGAAATACTGGGTGTGGGCGGCGCTGACGATGCGGTAGAGGTTTTTTAAACCAACCTGATTCTGCACCAGAATAATCAGGTGATAATATTTCTTTTTCAACACCTCTTTGTTGCCGCCAAGGCCGGTGTTGATGGCCTCGACCGCGTGGATGTCCTTCTCCTGCAAATCGGTCAGCATGACCTCAAAGATGCGCGCCAATGCCATGGCGTCGTCGACGGCGCGGTGGTGGTTAAACGGCGGGATTTCAAGGTGCTTGTTGATGGTGTCCAGCTTATAGTTGCGCAGGCCGGGGAAAAGCGCCTGCCCCATGGGCAGCGTATCGATATAGGTGTTCTCGTCCCAGCTGACGCCTGCCTTCTCGCCTGCTTTGCGGATGAACAGCATATCAAAGCTGTGGGCGTTGTGGGCGACGAGAATATTGTCGCCGCAGAACTCCTTGAAGGCGCGGATGGCCTCCTCCGGTGTGGGGGCGTCGGCGACCATAGCGTCGTTGATGCCGGTCAGGTCGACGACCTTCTGCGGGATGGGCTTGCCGGGATTGACGAAGGTGCAAAACTTTTTCTCCTCGTTGATCTTTCCGTTCTCGACAAAGACTGCGCCGATCTCGGTCAGCCGCTCGACGTTGGAGTCCAAGCCCGTCGTCTCGGTGTCGAAAACGACGAACGAGCCGGACAGCGGCATCTGCGCGTCGCCGTAGACGGCGGGGATCATGTCGTCGACGAAGTAGGCCTCGCACCCGTAGATCAGCTTGAAGTTCGGGTCTGTCTCGTGGATGGCGTCGGTGGCAAGCATCGCCTCCGGGTAGCCTTGGCAGACGCCGTGGTCGGTGATGGCTATGGCGCGGTGCCCCATGCGGTGCGCCAGACGCACGATCTTGCCGGGGTCGTTGAAGCCGTCCATCGCGCTGGACTTGGTGTGCAGGTGCAGCTCGACGCGCTTTTCGCCGTCGGGGGCGGTGTCCTGCCGCTGGGCGCGCTCGACCTGCAAAACGTCGTAGGGCAGGATGACAAAGTCGTGCTCGTACTTGTCGTACACATAGTTGCCGCGCACAATGAGGGTCGTGCCGGGCTTGAGGTTTTCCCACTTGGACATGTCGCCCTCATCGTCGCCCAGCACCTTCAGGTTAACTGAGCCGGTGTAGTCGGTGATGGAGGTGAAATAGATCTTGCGGCGGCTGCCCTTGACCTCGGTGGCGAAGACGTCGCCCCAGACCGTGACCTTGCCGCCGTCGCCCAGATCGTTGAGGTGGCGGGTGTCGGCGGGCTTGAAGTTTTTGCCGTAGAACAGCTTGACCGGCTTGTTTGTGAGGGCAAGCCCCTCGATGGTGAAGTCGGGCGGGACTTCCTTGGCCTCGAACTTAACGACGGGGGCTTTCTCTTGGATATACTGCTCAAATTCCTCTTCGGTGCGCGCTTTTTCGCTGTCGGCAAGGCGCACGATGGGCAAAGAACCCGTGCGCTCCTGAATGAGTTCGGCCAGCGTGCGGGGCAGTTCGACGCTCTCTAAGATTTGGCGGCCTGCGTTGACGTGGATGGTGATGCCGTCCTCGCCGAAGGTGACGGGCTGCGCTTTGTCGAGGAAGCCGTTGACCGGCATCCCCTGCTCTTTCAGCTCCTCGATCATCAGGCGCACGGCCTCCGGGGTGATGTTCGGGTAGGCAAAATAGCTGCGGACTTGCAGCTCGTACCCGGCGAACACCTCGGAAAGCGACGCACAAAGACGCCCGCACAGCGCCTGATCCAACGGTTCAGCACTGCGCAGGCAGATGACGACCTGTCTTTTTGTGCGGTAAAGCTCAACGCGGTCGACAAGCACGCTGCCGAATGCCGCGCAGAACTGCTGGTCTGCCGTAAACTGCGGCCAGACTTGGGTGACGAATGGTTTCAAATGGGATACCTCACAATAAGAAAGCTGGGATTAGGCGGCTGTAGGGGCGAACATTGTTCGCCCGAAAGTTCGCGGCAGCCGCGCAGTTCTGCGGGCGGATATGGAATCCGCCCCTACGGCGTAGGGGGCGATGCTCGTCGTCGACCCGGAAAGTTGCAGCTGCCGCAAGGCTCCTGCGGGCGAACAATGTTCGCCCCTACAAATTTACCGGATTCGTAGGGGCGCATTCCATATGCGCCCGCAGGGTGTGCGCCGCCGCTGCAAAAATCACATCTTATGAATCTCTTCGAGCAGCTGGCTGACAATGTCGCCCTTCAGCATGCGGATCTTTTCGCCGCGGATGAAAAGCAGGGCTTCGTCCTTGCCGCCCGCAATGCCGATGTCGGCGTCGGATGCTTCGCCGGGGCCGTTGACGACGCAGCCCATGATGGCGATTTTCAGCGGCTTTTTAAATCCCTCGTCCCGCAGGCGCGCTTCCACCTCGTTGGCGATCTCGATCATCGGGTACTGGGTGCGGCCGCAGGTGGGGCAGCTGATGATTTCGGGACCTGCCACGGCGTAGCCTGCCGCACGCAGGATGTCATACCCTGCGTAGACCTCGTTCTCCGGCTCGTCGGTCAGGCTGACGCGCAGCGTGTCGCCGATGCCCTCCATCAGCAGACCGCCGATGCCCATGCCGGACTTGATGAGCCCCATCCGGTTGCCGCCCGCTTCGGTCACGCCGACGTGCAGGGGGTAATTCGTCTGGCTCGCCAGCAGGCGGTACGCCGCCATCATACGGGGCACATTGCTGGATTTGATCGATATAACGATGTTATCGAAATCATATTTCTGTAAAAGGCGCACATGGTACATCGCGCTTTCCACCATGGCTTCGGGCACGGGTGCGCCGTACTTGGCAAGGATATGCTTTTCGAGGCTGCCGCCGTTGACGCCGATACGGATGGGCACGTTCTTCGCGTTGCAGGCGTCGGCCACAGCCTTGACGCGGTCGTCGCCGCCAATGTTGCCGGGGTTGATGCGGATTTTATCCGCGCCCGCATCCAGCGCGGCCAGCGCGGCGCGGTAGTCAAAGTGAATATCCGCCACGACGGGGATGTCCACCTTCTCTTTAATGGCGGCCACAACGGCGGCGTCCGCCGGGCTGGGCACCGTCACACGGACGATCTGGCAGCCGGCCTTGGCGACGCGCTCGGCCTGTGCCACGTTACCCGCAATGTCTTTAACGGGCACGTTCAGCATCGTCTGGACGGCGATGGGGTTCGTGCCGCCGATCTTGAGATTGCCGATCTTGACTTCCTTTTTCAATTGACGCTGCATCGTTGTCTCTCCTTATAAAAATCGCGTAATATCGTGCATCGTTACCAGTATCATCAGCCACATCAGGGCGACCATGCCCGCCGTGTTCACAAAGCCCTGCACGTTGTCCGGCACGGGGTGGCCGGTAAGTGCCTCCCACAGCAAAAACAGCAGCTTGCAGCCGTCCAGCGCGGGGATGGGCAGCAGGTTGAAAATGCCGACGTTGATCGTCAGCAGCGCCATCAGGGACAGCACGTCCCGCCAGCCGTATTTTACAGCCTGACTGACCGCCGACACCGTGCCCACGGGGCCGGACAGCTGATCCATGCCCACCTTGCCGGTCATCAGCTCCCAAAAGCCGCCCAGAATCGCGCCGCTGTAATAGCGGAACAGCTCCCCCGTCGCGGCGGCGACACTGCGGATGCGCAGGGGCTGGGACGCCACGCGGAAATCGGTGCCGTACTCGATGCTGCCGTCGGCGTCGCGGGTCGGCGCGACGGTCACGGCGGGCAGGGTCAGCACCTCGCCGCCGCGCAGTACCTTCATCATGTGGGTCGCCTCGGTGCCGTCAAAGGCGGCGGACAGGGTGTAGACGGTGCGGGTCGGCGTGCCGTCCACCTGCAAGATGACATCCCCCACCTGCAGGGCGGCGGCGCTCTTGCTGTCCGCGCCGAAATCGGCCACCGTCGTGCTGCCGATGCGCCCCTGCGAGACGACGAGCACCACCAGCACCGCAATGCCGAGCAGGAAGTTCATCATCGCGCCGCAGAGCGTGACGAAGAACCGCTGCCAAGCAGTTGCATCCTCGAACCGCTGGCCGTGTACCGCTAGTGGGAAAAGCGCAGTCTTGCGCGGCTTCTTAGAGCGTGGCTTCTCGTCGTCGCTGTCGTCGCTGTCTTCTTCCGGGCGGCTGAACAGGTTATAGCCGCCCAGCGGGAACAGGCGCAGCGAATAGGTCGTCCCGCTTTTCGTCTTCGACCACAGGCAGGGGCCGAAGCCGATGGAAAATTCCTCGACGACGATGCCGCAGTGGCGTGCCGCCATAAAATGCCCCAGTTCGTGTACCAGAATGACGCCCCCGAACACGAGCAGCGACGCCAGCCCGGTCAGTAATGCAGTCATAGGCACCTCGCAAGTTCATATTTTTGCACAAAGCGATACAGGGCTGCCATGAGTAGGCCGCCCCTCATCCGGCTGCGACGAGCGCAGCCACCTTCCCCCGCAGGGGAAGGCAAAGCGGATTTTTTAGATATGCGCTTCCACGTATGCGCGTGCCCTGCGGTCGCACTCGTGGACGTCGGCGAGGGTGTAGTCGCCGCCAAAGGAATCACTGTCGACGACGCCCTCGACTAAGCGGCCGATGTCCAAGAAACCGATTTCGTCGCGCAGGAAGTGCGCCACGGCGGCCTCGTTCGCGCCGTTGGCCGCGCAAGGGGCAAGCCCGCCCTTGCGGATGGCCTTTTTGCAGGCTTTCAGGCAGCGGAAGGTCTCGTCGTCCGCCACGCCGATGCTCAGGTGGGTCAGCGCGGCAAAGTCCAGCTCCGGCACGGGGCTGGGCAGACGCTCCGGCCAGGTCAGCGCGTACTGGATGGGGATGCGCATATCGGGCACGCCCAGCTGCGCGATGACCGAATGGTCTGCGAACTGCACGGCCGAGTGGATGATGCTCTCGCGCTGGACAACAATTTGAATCTTATCTTCGGGTAGGCCGAACAGCCATGCGGCCTCGATCAGCTCCAGACCCTTGTTCATCAGGGTGGCAGAGTCGATCGTAATTTTTGCGCCCATGTTCCAGTTCGGGTGCTTGAGGGCGTCGGCCTTCGTCTTGCCGCGCAGTTCGTCGGTCGTCATACCGTAGAAGGGGCCGCCGGACGCCGTCAGCAAAATTTTCTCCAGCGTTTTGGCGCTGTGCTGATCCTGCAGGCATTGGAAGATCGCGCTGTGCTCGCTATCCACGGGCAGCAGGTGGACGCCGTGCTTTTTGACGGCGTCGGTCACCAGATGGCCACCGGTGACAAGGCTTTCTTTGTTGGCGAGGGCGAGATCGTGCCCGCTCTCGATGGCGGTCAGCGAGGCGTCCAAGCCCGCGATGCCGACGACGGCGTTCAGCACGGTGTCCGCGCCGTCCATCGCGGCCAGCTCGCGCAGGCCGTCCGCGCCCCTCAGCAGCTTCGGCGCACCTGCCTGCCCTGCCAGCGCAGCGGCCAGCCTGTCGTAGGCGGCGGGGTCGGTGACTGCGACGTATTTCGGGTGGAACTCGGCGATCTGCGCCAGCAGCTTGTCGACGCTGGAATTGGCCGACAGGCCGAACACCTCATAGCCGTGCATACGGCAGACGTCAAGGCTCTGGGTGCCGATGGAGCCGGTCGAGCCCAGCAGAGTAATGCTTTTTGTCATGTTTATCATCCTTTACAGCAGGTAAAAGAAATAGCGTACCGCGATGCAGACGAACGGGGCAATGAACATCACGCTGTCAAAGCGGTCAAGGATACCGCCGTGGCCGGGGAAGATCGTACCGTAGTCCTTGATTCCGACCTGACGCTTGACCGACGAGGCGAACAGATCGCCCAGAATACCCAGCACCGACGCCACCGCGCCCATGCCCAGCAGGACGAGGTAGTGCCGCGGCAGCACCTGAATGCTGAGGACATTGTACTTGGCCGACAGCAGCGAATAGACGAGCGTCAGCACCCAGCCTGCGGCCACACTGCCCAGCACACCGCCGACAGCGCCCTCCACGGTCTTGTGGGGGCTGACGACGGGCGCGAGCTTGTGCTTACCGAAGGCACGCCCCGTGAAGTAGGCAGCCGTGTCGCCGCCCCACGCGAAGCACAGGATCAGCAGGATAAAATAGATCGCGTCATAGCGGTACTGCGCAAAGGGCAGCATCCGCTTCAGGTGGATGAGCGAGTAAAAACAGAACGTGATCACGCCCGAAAAGTAGACAAAGCCCGTCAGCTTGCCGAAATCCAGCGTCTTGACGTGGGCGATCTGGCAGACGTTATAGAACAGCACCGTCAAAAACGCGGCGGGCAGCAGCAGATAGCGCACCGCCTGCGAGGTGCTGAGCATGACAAGCAGCGTCAGCGGCATGGCGGCAACGTACAGATACCACTGCTTTTTGCCAAAGCCCATGGCGGAAAAAACCTCATGGATGGCGATCAGGCAGATGGCGCTGAGTACCAGATCGAACAAAAATGTGTCAAAAAAGCCCAGAACGACGGCAAGGACGCCCAGACCAACTACGGCGGTGATGATGCGGGTCTTCATAAACGATGGTTCCCTTTCGCGGAAATATTTTTGCTGTGACTATGCAATAACAGCCTATGCGGGCGTGTCGCGTGACATGCCCGCACAGGCTATCGTTCATGGAGAGATCAGACCTCCATGATTTCCTTGTTTTTGTCGGCGCAGGTGTCGTCGATCAGCTTGACGTACTTATCAGTCAGCTTCTGGGTCTCTTCCTCCAGCTTCTTCTGGTCGTCCTCGGTCAGCTCGCCGGATTTCTTCATGGCCTTGAACTTATCCATGGCGTCGCGGCGGATGTTGCGCACGGCGGTCTTGGCTTCCTCGCCCTGCTTCTTGACGTCCTTCGTCAGCTGCTTGCGGCGCTCCTCGGTGGGCGCGGGGAAAACGAGACGGATGACCTGCCCGTCGTCGATGGGGTTGATGCCGATGTCGCTGGTCTGGATGGCCTTGGAGATGGGCTTGAGCATCGAGCGATCCCACGGGGAGATCGTCAGGATGCGCGCCTCGGCCACGGCGACCGCCGCGATCTGCTGGATGGGCGTGGGGCTGCCGTAGTAGTCGACCGTGACCTTGTCCAGAATGGCGGGGTTGGCGCGGCCGGCGCGGATGGAGGCCAGCTCGTGCACCAGATGGTTGACGCTGGCGTTCATTTTCTCTTCAAAAGGTTTCGTCGTGCTGCTCATAGGTGATTCTCCTTATTTTTAAGATAGTATAGGGGGAAAATATGAATTTTTCAAATTTTTACTCTTTGACAAGGGTGCCGACGGTCTCGCCCTGCACGGCCTTGGCAATGTTGGCAGGCTCGCCCAGATCAAAGACGAGGATGGGCAGGCCGTTGTCGCGGCAGAGGGTGGCAGCGGTGGAGTCCATGACGGCCAGACGCTCGTCCAGCACGCGGGTGAAGGTCAGCGTGTCGTAGCGCACCGCGTCGGCGTACTTGTGGGGGTCTTTGTCGTAGACGCCGTCGACCATCGTCGCCTTGAACATGGCGTCGGCGCTGATCTCCAGCGCGCGCAGGGCGGACGCCGTGTCGGTAGAGAAGATCGGGTTGCCGGTGCCGCCGCCGAAGACGACGATCTTGCCGCTTTCCAGCGCGGCGATGGCCTTGTCGCTGGTGAAGCACTCGGCCACCTGCGGCATGAAGGAGCTGGTCATGACGACGGCGTCGACGCCCTGCTGGCGCAGCGCGTCCTTGACGGCCAGCGCGTTCATGACGGTAGCCAGCATACCGATCTTGTCGGCATCCATGCGATCCATCTTGCCGCTGGAACGGCCGCGCCAGAAGTTGCCGCCGCCCACAACGATGCCGATCTGGGTGCCGAGGTCATGCGCAGCCTTGATGCCCGCGCAGATCGACGCGATGGTCGCCTCGTCAAAGCCCGTGCCCTTGGGGCCGGACAGTGCCTCGCCGCTGACTTTCAGAAGAATACGTTTATACTGAATTGCCATAAAAAACACCACCTGTAAGTATTTTGGCGGTCTACCCTGCCGCGCAGGCATAGTAAACCATTCTTTTTGTAGTACATTTTACAATAAAACCGGGATAAAGTAAAGCGGTGGAGGAAAAAAAGCCTTTTCCCTCAAGGGAAGCCTTTTCACAAAAAACGCCGCTCCCGAAGCGGAAACGGCGCAGTGCATCATACCTTATCTTCCACAGCCAGCACGGCCAGCTCGCGGCGGATGGCTAAGCGGCGGTTCTGCCGGTCGGCCAGACACTCAGTCGGAGATTCCAGCGTCAGGCCGTCCAGCGCTGCGGCGGCATCGGGCAGGGCAAAGCGCAGCTCCGTGCCCTGCTCCCCCACCGTCAGTGTCCAGTTCATCGCCCGCGCGTAGGCGGCGAGCAGCGGCAGGCCGAGCCCGCCCGCCTGCAGCAGGCGGGCGCTCCACACGCCGTCCGTCAGCAGAGCCTTCGCATCGGCGGGCAGCCCGGTGCCGTTGTCCCGATAGCAAAACAGCCCCGGCGCACAGGTCAGCGTGATTTTCGCGCCGGGATCGGCGGCGAGGGTGTTCGAGACGAGATTCGTCAGCAACGCCGTCAGCAGCGTGATGTCGCCCATCGTGGGCAGCACCTCCGCACCCTCCGTGTGCAGCTCGACCGTGAAGGGCAGCGCGTACTGCGCGGCCTCCTCCCGCAGCATCGTGCAAAACTCCTGCAGCTGGCCAACCAAGTCCATCGGGCGCGGCACGCAGGTGCCGTGCAAAAGGGAGGCGGTGGCGGCGTCGGCGGCCTGCTCGCCCAAGCGGCGCAGGCAGAGCAGCTGGGTCTGCAATTCCTGCAAAATCGGTTCCAGCGCCTCCTGTTCCGCCGGGTCGGCGGTGTTGCGCAGGTGATCCTGCAAGGCCTCGAAGGCGTTCTCCATGCTGTCGAAGGAGCGGCGGAACCGCCCGCGCAGTCCCCCGCGCAGCGCCAGCAGCGCCTGCCCTGTTCCGTCGTCCTTGTACATACAGCTCACCTCTTATAATAGGTATGGTTCTCTTTGGTCGCGCAGCAGCCAGAGCATCCCCTCCAGCAGCTGCCCATTGGAAAGCGCCGCCGTCTCCGGGCGGCCGCACCGCCGACAAAGGCTGCGGTACAGCTCGGTGCCGCGCTTCGCCATGCCTGCCGTCAGGCGGTTCACCGCCGAGATCACGGTGCCGACCTCGACGTTCTCCTCCGTGGCGACATACTGCTGCAGCGCGCCGATGGGCTGGGGCTGCGCGGCGTAGATCGCGTACAGCACCATCTTTTCAACATAATGGTAGCCGTGCATCGTGGCGCGTGCCCCCAGCTCGTCCAAAAGGTCGCTGCAGCAGCGGCGCAGGTGGTACAGATGCCCCGCCTGCTCGTCGCTACCCATGCGGTAGACCTCGTCAAACAGGCTGCGCAGCCTGTAGGGGCGCAGCATGATCTCGTATTTTGAAAATGCGCTCAGCGCCCGGCGCGCGGCAGTCTCCTCCGGGATGGGCACCAGCACCAATATGGCGGGCTGGGGCTTTACCTGCATTGTGTCGATCTGCTGCAAGACCTCGGCAGCCGAGGGTTTTGTCAGCAGCGCGTCCAGCACGATCACCTGCGGGCGGACGCCGCCGCGCAGCTGTTCCAGCAGCTCTTCGCCCGTGGCGGCCACCGCCGCCGTGTGAACGCTGCCTTGATGCGTCTGGGAAAACAGCCGCATCGTGTCGCGATCCAGCCGGGTGCTGAAGGCAAACAGCGCCGTCACCGGCGCGGTATCCGGCAGAGCCGGTCTTTCCCGTTCGGGGGCTACGTCGCAGCCTTTTTCTAATACTGTCGGCATCAGCCCACCGCCGATCCGCACAGGTCATGCAGCACATCGGGCACCTGCTCCGGCGCAACGGCATTTTCATACAAATAGCGCGTCAGCATCCCGGCTTGTTCCTCCCCAATGTCGCAGAGCATACAGTGTACCGCCGGTGCGCCGCCCCGCCGGGCGCAGATGCACAGGGCGTCCGGCTCGCGCAGCAACGTATAGGTCACCGTGGCGGCACACTGCAGCCCTGCCAGCGCGGACAGTTCGCGCCGATACGCTGCAATCGGCTTAGTTTCCATAAGTATCCACCTCACACAAGTTTGCGGCAAAGCCGCAGGGTATTTACAATACTATAATTCAACCTGTGTGCCGGATTCAATCTACGCTTTTTGTACGTTTTTATACGCCCTCGTCAGATTGGCTTTATTGTAGCACATTCCCCACCGCTGCGCAAGGGCGCGGCACCGGGCGGGATTTTGCCAAACCGCAAAAAAATCCGCGCAAGGCTCTTGACTTTTTTCCGCAAAAGAGGTATAGTAATCTAGTCGTCAGCGACAAAACAGAATATGGGCCTGTAGCTCAGTTGGGAGAGCGTTCGGTTCGCATCCGAGAGGTCAAGGGTTCGAATCCCTCCAGGTCCACCAAAATGAAGATTCCCGCCGTATCCCGGCGGGAATTTTTATTTTGGTGTTGACATGGAGAGGATTTGTTGCGGAGCCGACCGCCGCCTGCGGCGGATTCAGGGAGGCAGAGCAAGCGCTGCGGTCGCAGAAGGCAAGCCCCGCCCAAGGGGCGCCGCCTGATGCGGTAACCGCAAGTCGTGACAGGGCGACGGCACCGCAGTGCCGGGACAAACTGTCCTGCGGACAGTTTGTCAGCCCGCGGGAGAATCCCTCCAGGTCCACCAAAACGAAAACACACGCCGTGCCCCGGCGTGTGTTTTTTTGGCTTCCCGGTTGACAGCGCGCCTCTTAATAGTTATAATTAGAACTGTTCTATTTAGAATTTGCAAAAAGGAGGCCGTCCCGATGCTGCCGATTCTGGCGTATGCCCAGCACTACAAAAAATACTACACCGCGCAGTTTGAGGCTGCCGCCGCGCAGTACGGGCTGAACCAGTTGGAAATCGACATCCTGCTGTTTCTGCACAACAATCCCGACTGCCGCACAGCCAGCGACATCTGCCGCTACCGCGGGCTGGCGAAGTCCAACGTCTCGGCAGCGGTCGAGCACCTGCGCAGCCGTGGGCTGCTGGCCGTCTCCCTCGCGCCGGACAACCGCCGCCAGCGGATGCTGGCTTTCACGCCGGAGGCGCTGCCCATTGCGGCAGCGCTGGCGCAAATTCAGGCGGGCAGCTTGGAGCCGCTTTTTGCGGGCTTTACCCCGCAGGAGCGGCAGTCTCTGCAGGATTACCTGCGCCGCATGGATGAAAATATTCTGCATCAGCTGTAAAAGGAGCGTTTCCATGAGTTATTTCATCAAATTCATCGTCTGTTTCGCTGCCGGTATCGGCGCGGGGCTGGGCACCGGCTTTGCGGGCATGAGCGCCGCCGCTGTCATCAGCCCAATGCTCATCACCTTTCTGGGCATGGATCCCTACATGGCCGTCGGCATCGCGCTGGCAAGCGACGTGCTGGCAAGCGCGATTTCGGCCTACACCTACGGCAAAAACGGCAACCTTGACATCAAAAACGGCGCGGTCATGATGGCGGCTGTGCTGGGCTTTACGCTGGTGGGCAGCTATACCGCCAGCCTGATGCCCGGCTCGACGATGGGCGGCTTCTCGACCTTTATGACGCTGCTGCTGGGCATCAAGTTCATCGTGCGGCCGGTCATGACGACGAAAAGCGCGATGAACGCCGTCAGCGCACAAAAACGGTTCGTCCAGTCGCTGCTCTGTGGCTCGGCCGTCGGCTTCATCTGCGGGTTTATCGGCGCGGGCGGCGGCATGATGATGCTGCTTCTGCTGACCTCGGTGCTGGGGTACGAGCTGAAAACCGCCGTCGGCACGAGCGTTTTCATCATGACCTTCACAGCGCTGACCGGTGCCGTCAGCCACTTTGCCATCGGCGGCGCACCCGATCTGTTCTGTCTTGTCTGCTGCGTTCTCAGCACGCTGCTGTGGGCTCGCATCGCCGCAAAGTTCGCCAACAAGGCCGCGCCCGCAACGCTGAACCGTGCCACCGGCGTCGTGCTGGTGATCCTCGGCGCTGCGATTCTGGCAGTCAATTACCTGTAAATTCCCTTCCCGATACGCACAAAAAATCCATCCGTGGCAGTCCGCCACGGATGGATTTTTGTTTCTCTATTTTACGCCCGCTGCTGCGGCAGCAGGACGCGCAGGGTAAACCACTCGTTCTCCCAATGCAGGGTCAGCGTGCCGCCGCGCGCCTCGGCTGCCGCACGGACACTTTTCAGGTCATAACCGCCGTGGGCGCTGCTGCGGGGCAGGCCGTCCGCGCCCAGCTCCACCGGCTGCGCGCAGTAGTTTTCAAATCGCAGCATCACAAAGCCGTTCTGGGCGTAGATTGCCACCCGGATCAGCCGCTTCTCGGCGTCTGGCTCGGCGCAGACGCTCTCGGTCGCGTTGTCCAGCGCGGTGCCGACGATGGTGCAGATCTCCCCCGTCGTCAGAAAATCCAACAGTGTACCGTCCGCTACGCAGGTCATATTGACGCCATGCTGCTGGCAATAGAGACTTTTCGCGGTCAGCAGCGTGTCCAGCACCGGGTTGCCGGTCTTGTTCTCGGCCTCATACCGGCGGATGCCGCTTTCCATCTCGGCCAACGCGGCGTCCTGCTTGGCTTGGTCTCGCTCGGCGCGGATAGCCGCGATCTGCATTTTCAGCTCGTGGTAGCGCCGGTTGATGAGCCGGATGTTCTCCTTGCTCTGTTTGTACTGCTCGTACTGGCGGTGCAGAACATTGTCCATCGCCGCCAATTCGCTGTGCAGCGCGGCCTCCCGCAGCTGCTCGTGCTGGACGCTCAGGATCAGCACGCCCGCAAAATCCACCAGTGTACGTATGTAGAAAACGCTCATCGTTGCCTCGCCGTCGGCAACAAAACTCAGGTTGCTGACCGCAAAGACCGTCACCGCCATGACGACGGCCATCAGCATCGCCGCCGGGGCGATTGTCAGCCGCGCAGCGGTGGCGCGGCGGCGTTCAAACAAGTAGAGGAACCCGTACAGCGCCGCGTAGACGGCGACCAACAGCAGCAGTGCGGGCAGTTCCCCTGCCCCGCGCTGCGGCCACAGCACACAGTGCAGCTGCCACTCGACGCTGGCAGCCAGCTCGGCCAGAATGAACGCGCGGGCGCAGCTGTACCCGGCTTCCAGCAAGTTCATCGTCCGCGTACCCCACAGATAAAGGTACAGCCAGCCGATCGCCACCGTCATACAGGGGATCCACCACGCCAGCGGCACGCTGCCGGTCAGCTGCAAAAAAACGGCCAGCGCTGCCGACCACACGGCAGTAACGCCTGCGTTCGCCGCTTTGCCCAACCGGGGCGGTGCGGCCTGCGCGTAGAGCACGGCGGCCAGAATTTCCGCCAGTGCCGTGTATAACCGGGGAATGTCCGGCAGGGTCGTCATACGCCGCCACCTCCGATGTAGTCCGCCAGTGCCTCCAGAAACGCCTTGCGCTTCGGACGGCTGACCTGCAGCTCGTGCGGGCCGACCTGCACGGTGTTCTGCTGCACGCCCGACACCTGCGCCAGATTGACGAGATACCCGCTGTTGCACCGCGCAAACGGGCGGTCGGCGAGCTTTTCCTCGAAGGTTTTCAGTGCGCCGGGCGCAGAGAAGTCCCCTTCCTCGGTGTAAAAATGGATGCGGTGGCCTTCGCTCTCGATGTAGTAGATGGATGCCTCGTCGAGCCGCCGCAGCCCACCGTCCACCGGCACGGCCAGATAGCGCCGCTTCTGCCGCGCCAACTGGCCGACCGCCTTTTGCAGCTGCTGCGAGAACGCAAAATACGGCACCGGCTTCAGCACATAGTCCAGTGCGCCGACCGCGTATCCCTTGATGGCGTACTGCGCCATGTTTGTGATGAAGATGAGCAGCACGTCGCTGTCCAGTGCCCGGATGCGCTGCGCCGTCTCCATGCCGTCAAGGTGCTGCATCTCGACGTCGAGAAAGATGACGTCGTAGACCGGGCGGTAATTTTCAAGGACGTCCACCCCGTCGCAGAAGGTCGTCACCTCGAACGGCGTGCCGTACTGCCGGGTGTAGCGCTGCACATAGCCGGTCAGCTGGTCGCGGACAGCTGCCTCGTCCTCGACGATCGCAATGCGGATCATCCGCCGCGCCCCCTTCGTTTCGTTTTCTCTCAGTATAGCATATCGGTGCGGAAAATAGCAACAAAAAAGCCCCGGCACAGCGGCCGGGGCGCGGATTTTATAGCGCTTAGTGCAGCTCGGTCTCGCAGCGGTCGAGCACGGCGGCGATGACCTGATCCATGTCGTAGTACTTGTACTCGCCCAGACGGCCGCCGAAGATGACCTTCGGCTCGGCGTCGGCCAGCTTCTTGTACTCGGCGTAGAGCGCGCCGTTCTTAGCGTCGTTGACGGGATAGTACGGCTCGTCACCGGGCTTCCACTCAGAGGAATACTCGCGGCTGATGATCGTCTTGGGCAGGTCATTGCCGTTTTCGTCCTTGCCGAACTCGAACCACTTATGCTCGATGATGCGCGTCCACGGGGTCTCGCGGTCGGTGTAGTTAACGGCGGCGTTGCCTTGGAAGCTGGGCTTATCGAGCAGCTCGTTCTCGAAGCGGACGGAGCGGTATTCCAGCGTGCCGAGCTTGTAGTCAAAGTAGGCATCGATGGGGCCGGTGTAGACGACCTTGTCGGCCAGCGCGTCCAGCTCGGTCTTGTCGGCGAGATAGTCGGTGTTCAGGCGGACTTCGATGCCGTCCAGCAGGTTCGCGATCATCTTCGTGTAGCCGCCGATGGGGATGCCCTGATACAAGGCGTTAAAGTAGTTGTTGTCAAACGTCAGGCGCACGGGCAGGCGCTTGATGATGAAGGCGGGCAGATCTTTGCAGTCGCGTCCCCACTGCTTTTCGGTGTAGCCCTTGATGAGCTTCTCGTAGATGTCGCGGCCGACGAGGGAGATGGCCTGTTCTTCGAGATTCTGCGGCTCGTGGGTGATCTCCTTGCGCTGCTCCTCGATCTTGGCGGCGGCTTCCTCCGGCGTCACGACGCCCCACATCTTGTTGAAGGTGTACATGTTAAAGGGCAGCGAATAGAGCTCGCCCTTGTAGTTGGCAACGGGCGAGTTCGTGAAGCGGTTGAACTCTGCAAACCGGGTGATGTAGTTCCAGACTTTTTTGTTGTTGGTATGGAAAATATGGGCGCCGTACTTGTGGACGTTGATGTCCTCGATGTTCTCGGTATAGATGTTGCCGGCGATGTTCGGGCGCTTGTCAACGACCAGCACGCTTTTGCCGTGCGCCTTTGCCTCGTGGGCAAAAATCGCACCGTACAGCCCGGAACCGACTACCAGATAATCATACATATTCTGCACTCTCCTGTTACTCCTGCCGGAGATTCCGGCACAATAGATTTAGTATACCACATTCTGCACAGAAAGTCCATGTTTCGGCGTCAAAAGTCCGGCCGTACAAATATTTCGTCGATAATTTGTTACTTCTTTCCATTGACGGCGGCGGGCGGTTCTTTTTATACTGATAGTATATGGTTTTATACGAATTTTAAGGGGAGTTTGCCGTGCATACGAAGAAAACCGTTTTCCGGCGCGGGTTTACGCTGGTTGAATTGATCGTCGTGCTTGTGATTTTGGCCGCCCTTGCGGCGCTGCTGGTGCCCGCCCTGACCGGGTACATCGACAAGGCGAACAAGCAAAAAGTCATCACCGAGGCACGCGCCGCGCTGACCGCCGCGCAGGCGGTGGTGTCGGAGGCGTATGGGCGCGGGCAACTGACGCCGAGCGAATTGGGCGAGTATAAGCACCCGTCGGATGGCTCACAGCACCGCATGGCCGGCGAAGTCATGACGCTGGCCGAGCTGGGCGAGGACGACGCGGAATGGCGTTTCTCGCTGGCACCTGCTACCGGCAGCGACCTGCCCGGTGCAAAGGTTGCCGTGTTTGAGTATTGCAATAAGCAGTACCGCGTGACCTACCGCGCGGTGGAGGGTTTGGACTCTCCCGCCGGTTGGAGCGAGCCGGTACGGGCGGAGAAGCTGCCGGAAGTAAACCAGAGTGACGAGCCGCCCTTCCTGAGCAATGAGGATTTCGACCCGGAGCATTTTAATGGTTGATGGAATGTTTCCTGTCCCCTGCCCCACACACAAGATGCCATCAGACGTAGGGGCGGATTCCATATCCGCCCGCACCGCCTTATCCCTACTGCCGCCAAATCCTCCACTACCCGATAGGTGACGGGCACGCCCGACCCTCACCCCTCCCGCTGCCTCTCATCCACGGGATGTATTGATTAATCTTTCACGCTGCTTGTAAAGCAATAGACTATATGGTGCAATTAAACAACTCGGAATTTAGAGGGATAGAAAATCAAAAAACATCGAAAAAACGAGCATTTGCGTGAATGATACGAATCGTGTCACGCATGTGAAAGAGCGTTTCTTTCATAGTTTTACGCTTTCTGATAAGGTGGAGTTGTCGGAAAGACAAGCCAAAACAGAAAGGGCGTAGAATTATGAAAAAGAGCGAAAAAAAGAGTCTGCTGATGGGAAGCATATTCCTCGCAATGTTTGCAGTATGGACAACTTTGATTCTGACTGTGGATATGCAGCCGCTTGGTCAAAACGGAACAAGCATTGGATTTGCGACATTTAATTGCTGGTTTCACCATTTTACAGGGGTAAACATGGCAATTTACACGATTACCGATTGGATGGGGCTGGTACCTGTCGTAATATGCCTTATTTTCGCAGGTATTGGGCTGGTACAGTTGATTAAAAGAAGAAACCTTTTCAGGGTGGATGCAGATATCATGATTTTGGGTGTGTATTTTGTCATCGTGTTCTTGGCATATGCGATTTTTGAAATGATCCCGATCAATTACAGACCGATTTTAATAGAAGGAAGAATGGAGGCTTCTTATCCGTCCTCGACTACCTTGTTGGTATTGAGCGTAATGCCCGCTTTGGTTGAGCAAATCCAGCGCAGACTTTCTGGCATTAGGATGAAACGAATCATTACGATTGCGGCAATCGCTTTTTCGGTATTCATGGTGACTGGGAGATTGGTTTCCGGAGTACATTGGTTTACGGATATTGTAGGCGGTGTACTGCTAAGTGCCGGATTGTTTAAGCTTTATAAAGCGGCAGTTATGCTGGCATTAAAAGAAAAATAGAACTGGTATGGGAGGTGCAGGTTTTGGAATTTCATGAAAAGCTTCAGGAATTAAGAAAAAGTCGAGGTTTGACACAGGAAGAATTAGCCGAGGCATTATTTGTTTCCAGAACCGCCATTTCAAAATGGGAGTCCGGAAGAGGATGCCCAAGCATCGATTCATTAAAGGAAATATCCAGCTATTTTTCTGTATCAATTGATGATTTGTTATCTGGAGAACAATTGATTTTCATAGCAGAAAAAGAAAACAAATCAAATCTCAATAGTGTATGCGATTTGTTATTGGGGTTTGTTGACTTGTTTTCGCTGATGCTGATAGTTCTTCCGCTGTATCCCAAGCCGGTCGATGGATATATCTATTCGGTAAATCTCTTTGGGTATGTAGATGGCAATGCTTTCATAATCAGAATCTATTGGGCATTGTTTATCAGCTTGACGATTACCGGAATCGTGAAAATGCTGATGATCTATTTCAAATTTGAAAAGGGCAAAAAAGCAGTTACATCTATCTCTGTAGGACTCAGTATAATTGCTGTTTTGTTTTTGGCTATGGCGAGAGAACCGTATGCGATAACAGTAACATTCCTGTTATTGCTTATCAAGGGCGTTCTGCTTTATAAACAAGCCAAGGCAGGTCGATAAAATATTGTACTCTACAACTTCCAATATGTAGAACAGTTTAATAAATCTACATTCTAGGAGGTACGATAATGCAAGATGTTATGAGTGTCAATCACAAAGAATATAAAATCGCGAAGTTATTAGGACGCGGAAAAGGTGGTTATTCCTATTTAGCAGAACGGGAAGGGAACTTTTATGTGTTAAAGCAGATACACCATGAACCATGTGAATATTACTCATTTGGCAATAAAATCGAAGCGGAACAAAATGATTATAATAGACTGCTGCAAACAGGAATTAGAATTCCAAGAATGTTAGACATTGATATAGTAAATGAAAGAATATTAAAAGAATACATTGATGGGCCAACTATATATGATTTAGTGAAAAATGATATCATGAAAGATTTGTACTTGACGCAAATGAAAGAGATGACAAAAGCAGTATATGACGCAGGTTTGAACATAGATTATTTCCCGACTAATTTCATTGTACAAGATGAACAGATTTTTTATATTGACTATGAATGTAACAATTACATGGATGAATGGAATTTTGAAAATTGGGGAATTAAGTACTGGTCTAAGACGCAAGAATTTATTAAGTATGTGGAACAGCATTAGTTATATAAATTCCAGTTTATTGAATCGCAGTGCTTTATAAAACGCTATAGAGAATATGTTCCCATGAAAAGCAAACGGCAGGCGTATTTAGCGCCTGCCGTTTTATAGTACCGTATTGAATAGGGCAGCAGCTTTTCCTCTACCCCCGCCCTCAGCATCCTGCCATCGAATCGGGGACTCTCCCGCGCCCTAAAAACAGTCCGCAGGACTGTTTTTGCCCCGCGGTACGCTGACGCGGGGCATGGGCTGTTCTCGTCCCCGATGGTGCACCTTGGCTTCGGGCATCCCGGAAAATTGCAACAAAAAACTGCCCTACGTTTCCGTAAGGCAGTTTGTGGTGCACCATTCCCATCCAAAAACGAACTAAGTACTTCTTCGAGGGGGACCGGGCGTCCGCCCTCCTGGTAGTTGAAATTCACCACGATGCGGTCATCGAACAGATAGATGGAATTAACAAAACAGTCGATGACCTTTTCCTGAAAGGCGATATCCGCCGGGTCGCCGTAGCAGAACTGATCGAACCAGAACAGAATTTGTTCTCGTGTGATGGGCGGCGTTTCGATCTGCTCCTGCAGGACGCTGGTTTCCAGCTCTTCACGCTGCTGTTCCAGTTCCTCCATCCGCGACTTGGTGGAAGGCGTCAGGATGCCCTGCTCGATGGCCGCCACCAGATTGTCGATGCGCCGCTTCACCTCTTTCAGTTCTGCCTGCAAAACCGGCAGGCGGGTGTTTCCCTTGCTCTGGTATTCCAGCAGCTTGTCCGCCAGCAGGTCGATGACCCGGTCATTCAGCACCTTTTCCAGTGCGGTCTTAACCACAAACTGCTCCAGCGGCTCCTTGCGCACTGGCTTCAGGCTACAAGCTTCCTTGCCGCTGCGTTTGCGGGTGCCGCATTTATAGTAACAGTGGACCGTGCCTGTGTGGCTCCTGCCTCTCTCCCCTGCCATCATGGTACCGCACTTGCCACAGAACAGCTTGGTGGTAAGCAGATAGTGGACATCTGCCTTGTTGTGGGCCGGTGCCTGACGGTGAATCTCGCACCGGCGCTGGACCGCATCGAAGCACTCCGGGTCGATGATGGCCGGTATAGCATCCGGGATGACGGTATCCTTATAGCGGTATTCGCCCAGATACCGGCGGTTCTTGAGCAGCGTCTGGAAGCTGTTTTTGGTGAACCGGTTGCCCCGGCTGTTGCGGATGCCCCGGGCGTTCAGCGATTCGATGATGCTGCGAATGCTCTCCCCTGCCGCGTACCGCTGGAACGCTTCCTGCACCACCGGTGCGGTGGTTGGGTCGATCTGATAGTGATGCTCGCTGTCGATGCGATAGCCCAGCGGCACCGGACCGCCGTTGAACTTGGCTTTGAGGGCGTTCTCCTTGTGGCCGCGGCTGACCTTCTCAGCCAACTCCGCCGAATAATACTCGGCCATTCCTTCCAGCAGGCTTTCCAGCATGATGCCTTCCGGCGTGTTGGAGATGGGTTCCGTCACCGACACCACATGGACCCGGTTGTTTTTGAGGATGCGCTTATAATGGGCCGAATCGTACCGGTTGCGGGAAAAGCGGTCCAGTTTCCACACCAATACCGCCTCAAAGGTGTGGGTGGCACTGTCGTGGATCATCTGCTGGAACTGCGGACGGCTGTCGGTCTTGGCGGACAGTGCCCTGTCAATGTAGGTCCGCACCACAGTGATGCCGTTCTGGTCGGCATACTCCTTGCATTCCCGCAGCTGGCCTTCGATGGATTCCTCCCGCTGGTTGTCGCTGCTGTAACGGGCATAGATCACGGCATTCATGGCGTGCACCTCCTTACTTGTGCTTCTCCTCTTCTCCCATATTGAGAATCATCTGTTTCAGGCGGCGGTTCAGCTCGCTGCCCGGCGTGAAGCAAGCCTCCACAAACTCACTCCAATCCGGTTTGCACTGCACCACTTCCTGCGCTCCCTCTGGCGTAACGCAGACATATCGCCCGCGGGGGTCCTCGCACAGACCGAAGATATAGTCCAGGGACACATTAAAATAGGTGGCATACCAGACCAGGATGCGGTAAGGCGCTGCCGCCCGGTCAGTTTCGTAGCGGTTGATGGCAGCCTGATTGGTGTCGGCCAGTGCCGCCAGCTGGGCCTGGGTCAGCCCCGCGTCCTTGCGCAGCACGCGCAGCCGGGTGCCTACGAATACATCCATGGAAAGACCTCCTGCAAAATTCGTTAATTCAAGTATAATCGAATTAGAGGTTTTTCGCAAGTATTTTGTTCCGCTATACACAGAAGCTACTTTTTACTCCACATCTCTCACTGTCGTGATAGCCAGCGCTGCCGCCAAGCACAAGGCGGTAACACCTGCGCCATAACCAACAGCCTGCCAAGGAATCGAATGCCCCCCGCCCAGAGCCAGCCAATAGGGCATAGGTATTGCATAAAACAATAGCGCAGACAAGGGAGAAACTGCCGCCGGATCCGGGGCAAAAACGCTCACAATGACTCCAGCCAGAGTCACCACAAAGCAGAAAGTAGCCCCCGCCAATTCACTGCCGCAAAGTCGGCATACCAGCCAAACCGCCGCATAGCTTGCCTGCAAAATCCAGGCGCTCTGCATCCAGAAAAACGCCGTGCGTCCCGGCTGGGAGAGGGATCCCGTGACAACCGACAGCAGGAAATACAACACCATGTACCACCCTTGGAGCATAATCGTTTCCGCCGCAAAACTGCCAACCATATATCGGACCCGGCTTACGCCATAGGCGACCGCCAACCGGGCAGCGCCCGCTGTTTTGTTCTGGTGGAATGCCATCACCGCCACGAGAATGACTGCAATCCACGCAAGGATGCCCACTGACAGCACCGTGCCGAGAGCAGCATCCGCCGCGCTTCCCACTGGCAACGAACCGCCGGGAAAAATGCCTACCCGCCTGCCGTCTGCCCAAGTAGCGTCCACAATGCGGGATTCACTAACTCCCAGAGCAAACGCCATGCACAGCAGGCCGAACAGAGCCAGCATTCCCGGCAGGCGAGTGCAGCGAAAGGCATACAAAGCTGCGGAGAAAGTGCTGGCCCGGTGCATTCCCTGTCGAGCGGCAGATTTTTCCCTACGCCGCAGGACTGCGTGCGCCTTTCTGGCACTGCGCTGCTTTCCGGCATCCGGACGGTGAAGTGCCATCCATCCCAGCCCTGCAGCCACAGCAAGGGCCACAATCACCCAAGCTACCAATTCGACACAAAACTGCGGCGTGATGTTCAAAGCACACAGCCTGGACCAGTAATAGGTGGGCATAGCCTTAGCCGCCAGTTGTATCAGAAGAGGCTGAGTAGAAAAATCTTCATACTGTACCTGATAAAGCAGCACTCCTGCCAACGGCAGAATACTGGTCACCAGTGCCGCAGCAGCATGGTTTTTCATCCAGAGTGTAAGGACCGACGCCAATGCCAGGAAAGCCCCCAGCACCAGAAGATTTCCCACCGATACTGCGCAGAACAACAGAACTGTTCCGAGCGCGGGCGCAATTCCCATCTGGATGGCTGTGATGGTAATGCAGATTCCGTAAAAGGCCAGCTGCAAAAGCAGGTAGAAACCGCAGACCACCCCGAATTTGGCGCGGTATAGAGTGGACAACCGTCCTCCATGACTGACGAACAATTCATCGGTGCGTGCCCGGCGCTCCGACGCGAATTGCGCCACACACAGATTGACGGGGATCAGCCAGCTGAACACTGTCAGGCTCTGAGAGCTGCGCACCAGCTGCAAGCCGGACCGCCCACTTCCCATCGCCACATCCTTGAAAAATCCGATGGAGTCAAGCGGGTTCAGAAGATCACCCGCCACCATAAAATACATGGTCCCACTGTTGGCAAACCACAGTAGCACCAGGACAAACCCCAGCAAAGCCCATAGCTGTGCTTTTGCATGGAAGAGTTTGACTCCTTCCGCTTTAGCCTGCATCGGCATGGCTGTCACCTCCCACCAAAGCCGTGAAATATGCCTCCAGCCCTTCGCTGCGCACTGCCAGTTCCTGCACGTGCAAGCCATTCTCCATTAGCACACCGGAAGCTGTCGCTGCTGCCTCGTTTCCTACCGGGGACAAGCGCAACCCCTCCACTGTTGCCTGACAGATAGCTTCCGGAAACATCTTGCGGAGGATGTCTACCGCCCGTCGGTCATTGTCGGTACGGACTAACAGATACTTGCTGCAGCGGGCGTCCAGTTCTTCCGCCGTCAGCTGTTCCAGCAGCTGCCCCTTATGTAAAATACCGTAGCTTGTCGCAAGTTGGTGCAACTCGCTGAGGATATGACTGGACAACAGAATCGTCATCCCTTGTTCCCGGTTTAGTTTTTCCAGAAGATGTCGCAGTTCCTGTATCCCCATCGGGTCCAGTCCATTGAGCGGTTCGTCCAGTACCAGAAATTCCGGTTTTCCCAAGAGAGCAACCGCCAGCCCCAGCCGTTGGCGCATCCCCAGCGAGAATTTTCCGGCAGGTTTGCTGCCAGTGTCTTTCAGACCCACCAGTTTCAGGGTGGGAGCAATATCCGCCTCATTTAACCCTCGCTGCAGGCACTGCACTTTCAGATTTTGCCAAGCCGTCAGCTCCGCGTACAAGGCAGGGCCGTCCACAAGACACCCTATCCGACGCCGCATTTCTGACTGTCGGGCGCCGTCTGCCACACCAAACAGCAGCAATCTGCCCCGTGTAGGGCGAGTCAAACCGCATAGAATTCGCAGCAGGGTGGTTTTCCCCGCGCCGTTTTCTCCGATCAGACCGTAGATCTGCCCGCGCGAAATTGTGATACTCACATCCCGCAACGCCACCGTATGTCGGTATTCCTTGCAAAGATATTCCGTCGCAAAAACCGCTTCTCCGTATCCTTCCATGCTCTTCGTCTCCCTTTCATTCATATAAGCCCATTTATTTAGGAAACGATTTTGGAATGGAAATTTTTGCAATGCAAGGTATTTGGGGCAAAAGAAGCATCTCCAAGAAAAATGTCACAAGAGCCAGATGGCTCTTGTGGCCCACAAACTTCACCCTTTCTTTAGCTTTTTCGTTTCCGGCACCACGCCAACTTTCAGGAAATTTTTATGATCCCTTGCACTTTCCCGTTTTTTCTTCTGCGTTTCTCCTGTTTATCCACTCCTCGAACAGCCGTTGTCCCTCTTCCGACTGGTAAAATGCCTGGATCTTGGGCAGCAGGAACCGGGCGAAGCGCTCCAGCTCCTGCTGAGGCACGCCGTCCTCCCGGTACTTGGCGGACGCCGCTGCCTGTGCTGTTGTCTTTTCCTGCCGATCTTCCGTAGCGGCTCCTTTCTGCAGGGCTGCCCCCTGCTGCCTTGCTGCTTGTTCTTTCATCGATCCTGACCCTTGGCCCGCTGGCGGCGTTGCTGACGGTTCAGCCGTTTTTCCTCCTGTTGGCGGCGGCAGATGCCCAACACAAATGCCTGCACCTGCTCCGGCGCCACCCGCACGGCTTCCCGGTAAGGACGGGTCTCGGTGAGCACTGCATCCAGCTGTTCCTCACAGCGGCGGAGGCGCTGGCCCAGTTCCTGTTCTCTCACCGTGCTTTGCTGCAGCTGCATCCACAGACTGCGGTTCTCTGCCTGCAGCTTGCCGCTGGCTTTTGCCATCTTACACAGCGTCTGAAAATCCTGCACCGGTAGCTCCACCCGCTTTTCCAGCACGCCTTTGGTTTTGGCCCGCTGCTCGATGTCTGCCACATCGCGGATCGAGCCGGAAATGTTCTTCACCTGGGAGATAAGCTCCTTCCGCTTGCCCTGCAGCTGTTTGGTCTGATCAGACAGTTCTGCCACTGTCTGGCGGTCCTTCTGGACCTTATATTCCAGTACATTCAGGTGTTCGGCATCGCTGCCCTTGATACCGCGCTCGAAGTCGGTGAATCCCGCCTGCCGCATGTGCTCAAAGAATTCGGTCTGCAGCAGGCTGTAGGAACTCACCAGCCGGGGCTTGCCGTTCTTTTTCAGCACCGGCTGCCCCTGCTCGTTGGTCATGGGGACCATCGGCCACTTTTTGCTGTGACTCACCTGCATGATCGTCTCTCGCACGGTACCCCGCAGCGCCGGGTCCTTGCATCGCTTGGACCAGCGGATCTGCTTTTCCACCACCGGCAGGTAGACAACGTGGAGGTGATAGTGGAACACATCCCTTCCCAGCCGGTCACTGGCTTCCCGGTTGCGTTCGTCGGCGTGCATGACTGCCGAGATGATGTACTGTTCTCCTCCCGCGATCTTCTTCGCCAGCTCGTACACCTCGGCGTAGAACTGCTTGGCGTACTCATAGCCGCCATGGGTTTCGAAATAGTCGGTGTTCACGTCAAACACCAACTCGTCAAAGACGTAGGCATCCGGTTTCAGTCCACGGGTGGAAACGACGCCTTCTTCCACCATCCGGTCAAATTGCTGGGCATAAGTAGCTGCCTCGCAGGCTTTGAAGGTCACATTGTTGCGGCTGTATTCCAGCAACACATCCGGGTTGGAGTACACTTCGTTCTTGCGTTCGTTGTGCCGCTCCCGCACTGAGATGGCATTTTTACGGTAGCGCTCATTGCGCACCACAGTCCGATGGATTTTGCTGATAGGCGACTCCTTTCTTAGGTACGGTTCTGCTGCGGATGGGGTACGCAGATGCTTTGGAAAGCATCTGACCCACTATGACACTTTCCGGCGCTGCCGGCAAAGTGCCAGTGGGCCCACTGCGGCGGGAGGGATTGGAATACGGCTGCCAACCAAAGTCGCTGTGCCATCTTCCCGGTTGAGCCGCCGTCGTAACGGTTGTCAACTCTGTGGTTGCCTCTGGGAATCCGGCACCACAGCTCTTGTCCACTTTTTTCAAAACGCGGGGTGTGGAATTCTTTCTCTATTTTTCTTTTAGTTAGATATATCATTCTATCTTTATCGTGTCGGTTTTTCCGGCGGGTCGGTGTCGGCAAATCCGTCAACTGCCTGTCCGTTTTTCCGACAGGTCGGGACGGATTTCCCGACGGGTGGTTACAGCTCATTGGGTTCCTGGGGCCGGGGCAGATTGAGGTAATACCGCCGGGCCTTTCCGTTTGACTGTCCCGGCACCTGCTCCAGCAAACCACAGCGTTCCAGAGCGGCGAACAATCCGGCGGCTTTCTCCCGCTGGCAGTGCAGCAGCCGTCCGGCACTGGCCCGTGAAAGGCTCACACAGGGCCTGCCGTTGGCTTTCCAGTGCCCGGTGGTATCCTGGGCCGACAACCGCAACAGCCCCAACAAATGGCCGTACAGCAGCTTGCTTTCGCCGGGAAGTTGCCGGTAGGGTTGCTCTGTAAGAAGGCTGGACGGTATCATCAGGAACCCATCGATACGGTTCAGATTTTCCTCTGCGGGAACGAGTTCATGGTTCAGATGGCACCTCCTTAGATCATGGGTTGGTGGCGGGTTTTGGCTTCTGGCATCCCTCTTTTCCGGTTGTTTTTGTCCCCAGAAAATGTTTGATTATTTCATCATAGATTCTTCCGACACATACAGCATACAACGCCTTGCAGTCCGTTTCAAGATGTGTTAGACTGTTTTCATGTTGGATGATTCACACACTTTTCTCGGCTGTTTGTGAAACACCGAAAAACACAGAGCCTTTTTCCGCCAACTATGCTCCAACACAGGACGGTGACAAATTTTGAACTACCAGACGTACCTTTTCTTTGAAGGTCGCACCGAATATATCCAGGGTTACGACACGCCCCAGTATACATATCCGCTGGGCTCCCTGATGTTCGGTGTCCTGGACCTGGATGCCGCCCCCTATCTGGAACGGGGCCGCACATTGCTGGAAAAATTCTGGGGCGTAAACTTCCCGGAAAATCAGACGATGCAGCAGAGCCTGGCAACGCCTGACACCTGTGTGTATTACCAGGTGGCTTCCTTTTACCATGACTTTGCCACCGCTGTGCGGCAGGCTTCCCCTGCTCTGTTTGATCTTGTGGAGGGCTATACGCTGGCTACCTTCCGTCGCAATGAGCGGGAACTGAAAGCGACCCAACATAGCCTGTGGCAATTTATACAGACTGAAAAAAATGACAGTTCGTATACATTTGATGAATTGCGCGCCAGAATGTCCCACCTCGGTGAATTGACCTTAACCAGTGACATCATGGAAGGGTTCTGCCGGAACTTTCCGGAGTACACCGACCAGATGAAGGTATTTATCCAGCGTGATACCGGGGACACCTCCCTGTGCCGGACGGCGCTGTCGGTATTAGAATCCTTTGTGACCTTGCTGCAACAGTTGGTGGACGGCAAAACGGATCTGCGCCAGCTGATCGAGGCTACACTGGTGGACGAGGATGGCCGCCCCAGAACAGAGCATGACCAGCACCCTTCGGAGCTGCTGGTGGAACTGGCGGAAAATGGCGATTCGACCTACCAGAAATACCACAAGCTGGAGGACGACATCCATATCCAGACCCGGTACAAACGGCCCACAGACAACAAAAAAGGCGGCATTTCTGCCGCCACGTTCTACGCGAGCGATACGCTGCCCGCGTTACTCTTTTTGGAATTCGTACAGATGTGCGCCCAGGACCTTCCGGTCGCTGTCTGTGAGAGCTGCCACCGGCTGTTTGTTCCTTTCTCCAGCCGCGCCAAGTATTGTGAGCGAATGCTGGACCCGGAAACCGGTGCCACCTGCAAGGACATTGCTGCCAAGCTGGTCTATGCTGAGGAGCTGAAGGCCAACAAAGCCAAGGAGCTCTACAACAAGATGCGTAACCGCTACCAGATGCGCTGCTCCCGTGCCCCCGGCAACCAGAAAATGCGGGATGACTATAACTCCTGGCGCAAGCAGGCGCAGATGGCGTTGAGTAAGTACCAGTTGGGGGAAATAAGCTTGGAGGAGTTTGAAAGGAACATAAAAGAAAAGTTATAGTCTAAATCCCATTTAAATCCCATTAAGTTGAATGGCGGACTCGTTTCACACTTGACATATTTTTTTATTAAAAGTATACTTTATATATTATCCTACTTAGTTATGTCCCCACGCCGTTTTGGCTTGTGAGGGGGTTGTCTATTATTTTGGCATGGTGATTGTAGATGATAGATTCCTTGTTTGACAGGAAAACAGCAAAAGAATTTGATAGTATATCAAAAAAGAAAGCCGAACTAACAAAGAAGGAAAAGGAAGCAGTAAACCATTTCTTGTGTAGTACTAGTTCTGAAACTATCTATCAGGTTATAGACTTGATAGGACAAAATGGGCATCCTAATGAAATTCAACGCTCTCAACAAATCAAAAATAAATATGAAAGTGAGCGTGGTTTGGAGTTTGATGATATTGTAACATTAGATATGCTATATAAATCGAACTACAAATACCGTGTTCAAAATAAGGATGATCCAAATGAATAATCTTATATACATATCCAGAGATAAAGAAAAACGTTTAAAAATTCCCGGTTTTATCGAAGAATTTTCTTTAAAGCCTTGCTATAAAAGCAAAAAGGAAACCGTATTAAAAAGCGAAGATGTCATAATGTCACTAAGAAAAAAATATCTAATATTAAATATTATTTCAAACGAAAGTAGTGTCATTACAAATGTACGCAACTATTTTCTGTAAATAAGAAAAGACGTGTACTATGAAAAACAAATTGCCGATTTTGGGAATACTTATGGCACTACTTATTATTTTCAGATGTTTGACAGAAAAAAGTACTCATTTGGTTGAATTCATCGCCATAATTAATTTAATCGCTCTATTAATTGTGATCTACTCGATTTTGGTACAAATAAAAGAGGGACTTGTCAAAAGGATAGAAGCCTTTCAAATTCCTAATGCAATTGCCTTACGCGAAAAAAATTCTGTTTCTAAAAGACTGGATTTTATTGTATATATACCATTTTGCCTTTTCTCCATCTTATACGTGATATTTTTCCCATCGGCGTTATTAAATGACATAATAACAATAGTTGCGTTATGCTTATCTGTGTCTGATGAATATATTGTAGAGGCCGTAACTAACAATTATAAATTGTGAGGTACTTTAATTATGGAGCAAGTTATAAATTTAATCAAATCCTTTTTTGATACCGGGAAATGGCAGTATCGCTATCGTGAAAAGGACAAAGTTTTTCTTTCAAGCGTAAATATGAATAATGTTTTGGGAACATTAAAGATTCAAATTTTAATAGATAAAGATTATTATATCGTATATGTATATTTACCTGCTAAAGCAGAAAAAAGCTGTTTTGATAAGGTTTCAGAGTATTTACATAGGGCAAACTTTGGTTTACAGAACGGGAATTTCGAAATCGACTACGAAGACGGTGAGATTCGTTATAAGTCGTTTGTGGATTTTGAAAATACAAAGTTGTCTGAAGATATTGTAGCTAAAAGTATTATTATGCCAATCTTTATGTTCGATAGATATGGACGTGGCCTTATAAAACTGATGCTTAATGAAGGCGATCCCAAAGAATTAATTCAAGAAGCTGAAAAGGATTACATCCAAAAGGAAGATTCAGAGAAAAAAGAAGACAATTAATTGACAATAATTTCAAAGAGGGCGATAGACCAATCTATTTGTCTATTCGCCCTCTTCGTATAGATTATCCAAACTTCATTTGATGTAAATAAAAAGCAAACCCGAACGCACCTTCAAAAAGAAGTACGTTCGGATTTGCTTGGTATGGTGCACCATCGGGGACTCGAACCCAGGACCCACTGATTAAGAGTCAGTTGCTCTACCAACTGAGCTAATGGTG
>CAKSUQ010000006.1 GCA_934502625.1 uncultured Gemmiger sp. | reverse complement strand
CTGGGCAGGTGGGCGGCTGGCTGGGCAGGTGGGCGGCTGGCTGGGCAGGTGGGCGGCTGGCTGGGCAGGTGGGCGGCTGGCTGGGCAGGTGGGCGGCGGCCGGGCAGGTGGGCGGCGATCTGGTCAGGCGGGCGGCGGCTGGCTGGGTGGGCAGCTGGGCAAAAAAAAATAAGCCCATGCAGGCGGGCGGCCTGCATGGGCTGTTGTCGTTATTCTGCGGCGGGTGGGTCGGTGGGCTGGCCGTCGCGTTGCATCCGTTCGGCGCAGGCTTGGAGGATGTACCCCTGTAAGCTCTGGCCTGCTGCTGCGGCGGCGGCGCGGATCGCTGCGCCCTCCGGCTTAAGCGGGCGGATGTTTATATAATCGCATTTCTTGTTATAGGCGTCGTTTGTACGTCGCCGTGCCTCTGATACTGGCATTATAATACCCCCTGTTTTATTTATTATTTATATAAAATAGCACATTTTTGCGGCATCTTCAACCGTACATTCTGCACAATCCTCAACCGTGCAATTTGTGCAAAGCGCCGAATGTACGGTTGAGGGCTTGACATCCGGTGTACGGTTGAGTACAATGCAGACACAGCAAGCGCCACGGCACACGCCGCCCACCGCTTGCCCAGCGAACCGCCGCAAGGCGTCCACGAAAGGGGAGGTGAACATGTCCACGCCGAACACGGGCGAGCTGCTTGTACAAGAAGCCCGCACCGCCGAACGCCTCCGGCTTTTGCTACTCGCGAACGAGTGCAAAACGCTGGAAGAGTTCCGCCAGCGGTTGCAGGAGCTGACCAACAGGCAGTAAAAGCGCCGGGGGTGACGCTTTAAACCTCCCCCGGCGCTTCTGTCCAAGGCTTGCGCGGTGAGTTCGCCGCCGCGCTTGCCGCCTTTATTATAGCGCATCCGCCCGCCGCGCCGCAAGCCCGCCGGGGACAAAAACATAAAAATTTCAGGAGGTTTCCCCATGATGACCCGCGAACAGATTTTTGCATGGTGCGCCGCGCACGCCGCCGCTCCCGTCCTGTACTCCCACTGCGACGCCTGCGACGATCCGCACGGCGTCGGCGGCTACTACGTCAACCGCATCGAATACGCCAACGGCGACACCTACGAGCACACCGAGCGCGGCCCCTGGTCCTACGCTCTGATCGAAACCCGCATCAACGGCGAACTGGTCTACAGCCGCCGCGGCCAGTGCTGAGGGGGTGCCGATCATGCACAAAACTACCATCATCGCGGCATACGTCGCCGCCGCTCTGGTCGTCGGCATCAAGTCCGGCCAGATCATCACGCCGGCCCCGTCCAACACCTACCCGGCCGCCGGGGTCGTCGTCACGGTCGACCGCGCCGCCGATCTCGTCACCTTCCGCACCGGGGGCGGCCACCTGTACAGCCTGACCGGTTGCGACGACTGGACGCCGGGCGACGTGATCGCCTGCACGATGTCCGACAGCGGCACGCCGGACGACGTGACCGACGACGTTATAACACAGTACCGCTATAGCGGTTATGTATCATGACCCGCAAGGCCGACGGCATCCGCCGCCGCTGGTGCAAGCCCAGCCGCCCCCACAACATCGGGGCGGGCGCTCATGGGTCCACCCGATCCACCACCCACAACACCCACAACAACACCACAGGAGGTAACACCATGACCCGCGACAACAACACCCTCATTTTCGACGCCATCGCCCACAACCTCACCCCCGACGAAATCCACGCGCTCGCCGTCACCGTCTCCACGCCGGAGCAGATCGCCGCCCGCGCGGCGCTGCTCACCGTCCACAACGCCGACGGCACCACCGCCGACCCCACGCCCACCGCCGAGCGTCTGATCCTCGCCGACAACCTGCACACTTACAACACTTGGAAGGCGCAGGGCTTGCAAGTCAAGGGCGGCGAAAAAGCGCTTCTTTCCGTCATGCTCTGGCGCTGGACGGACAAGCCCAGCAAGGCCCGCCGGGCAGAGAACGCCGACAGCAACAACGACAACCCCGACCCCCACTACTACATGAAGCGTTGCTACCTGTTCAGCGCCGCACAGGTCGAGCGCCCGACCCCCGTCCACGTCAAAACGCCGGAGGAGATCGCCGCCCAGAACGCCGCGCTCATGGCCGCCCGCAAGGCACGCCGCGCCGCCCAGCAGGCCGCCACAACGGCAGCGCCCACGATCCCAGCCACCGCCCCCACAACGACCCCCAGCAAGCCCGCCGCCGTCGCAGTCGTCGAACATCACACCCTGCACGACGACGCCCCCACGATGGAGCCGGTGCAGCTCGATTTCGCCACCCTCGCCGCGCAGGTCCTCGCATGACCTGCCACGACCCGCAAGGCCGACGGCATCCGCCGCCGCTGGTGCAAGCCCAGCCGCCGCCACAACGCGGCGGGCGCTCATGGGTACAAGATCACCCACCCACAACACAACAGGAGGCCGCACACTATGACCACTTACACGCTTTTCCGCCTTTCTGCCATCCAAGCGCAAAAAGAACTTGCCCAACAGCGCCGCTACATGCAGCGCCACCGGGCAGAACTTGCCGACACCCGCAGCCCCGACACCCTGCGCCGCTACATGGAGTTCAACCGCCTTGCGATCATCTGCGCCAAGCGCGGCTACCTGCTCTGTATCTCTGAATGACCCGCAAGGCCGACGGCATCCGCCGCCGCTGGTGCAAGCCCGGCCGCCGCCACAACAGCGGCGGGCGCTCATGGGTAACAACACAACACGAGCCCCGGCAACGATCCAGACAACGCGCACCCATCGCCAACAATGGCAGCCGTCCCGCCGGGGGAGCGGCATAAGCCCAACGGGAGCCGGTGCACCTCCCCACAAAACAGATTGCACCCGCCGCCGGTCGTCTCCGGCAATGGGGGCCGGACCCCTCCACAACAACAGCGCCCCGCCCGCCGTGCGTGAACGGCACCACCCGCCGCCGGGCATAAGACCACACGGCAGCCCACAACGGCAGCAGCGCCCAGCGGGCCAGCTGCACAACGGCCCGCCGCCATCACCCCAAAAAACAGGAGGTATTAACACCATGATCCCCAACGACAGCAAAGACTACTACCCAACGCCGCCCGCGCTGGCCGCCGAACTTCTCGCCAATCTCAAAATCGGCGGTTTCGACCTCGCCCACGCCGCCGGCCCCATCTTGGAGCCGTCCGCCGGTTCCGGCGATCTCGCCCGCGCCATCGAAAAAGCCGCCGGGTGCTGGTACGTCGGCAATAAACGCGCCAGCGACTACCACGCCAACACCAACAACGACACCCTCACGCGCCTGCAGCTGGATTGCATCGAGCAGTCCGCCGCCCTCCGCGCCACCCTCAAACAAGGCGGTTTCCGCGTCATCCACGACGACTTCCTCACCTTCACGCCCCGCGCCCACTATCGGGCAATCATCATGAACCCGCCATTCTCCGAGGGGGCGCGGCACCTGCTGCACGCCCTGCACATCATGCAGCGGGGCGGGGAAGTCCGCTGCATCCTCAACGCCGAGACGATCCGCAACCCCTGCACCAACGAGCGCAAGGAGCTTGCCGCCCTGCTTTCCAAGTACAGCGCCCGGATCACCTACAAGCAGGGCGCTTTCACCCACGCCGCCCGCAAAACGTCGGTCGAGGTCGCGCTTGTCGCCGTCACGATCCCGCCCGCGCCGCCGGTCTCCCGCATCCGGCTTGACCTCAACGCCGAGACGACACAGCGCTACAAGGCCGCGCCCGATCTGGCCGCCCTCGTCAGCTCCGACCCCATCACGGCAGCAGTCGAGCGCTACAACGCCGCCGCCGACGGTCTCGCCCGCCTGTATGAAGAATACGACGGTATTTCCTCGCTGTTCACCCTGCCGAAAAAGCAAGGCAGCAGCACCCCCGCGCCCTGTGTCTCCCTCAGCAAAGGCTACAACGACGCGCTGTGCGACCTCCGCGCCCTCTACTGGGAGCAGCTTTTCGACCTGCCCCAAATCCGCGACGCCATGACGCAGACGATGCAGAACGACTACCACAAGCGCCTGAACGACCTTCGCCACTACGATTTCACCCCCTACAACATCCTCACGATCCGCGAGGAAGTCTCCCGCAACATCGTTGCAAACATCGAATCCGAGATTATCAAGCTGTTCGACGACTGGACCAACCTCCACTACAACAGCGAGTACAGCAAAAATGTCCACTACTACAACGGGTGGTGCACAAACTCCGCCTACAAGGTCGATAAGCGCGTCATTTTCCGCTGCAACGTCTGGTCGTACTGGTCCGACAAACTCCGCCCCACCTGCGCAGCAGACGATCTCGCCAACATCGAGAAAACGCTTCACTTCCTCGACACCAACGGCACCGCCTACAACGGCGACGACCTCCGCGCCGCTCTCAAAGCCGCCGAGGACAGCGGCCAGACCGCAAAGATCAAGCTGCACTACTTCAACGCCACGTTCTACAAGAAGGGCACCTGCCACATCGAGTTCACCAACGCGGACGTGCTCAAATCCTTCAACATCTTCGCAAGCCAGAAAAAGGGCTGGCTCCCGCCTACCTACGGCAAAAAGACCTACCACGACATGAGCACGGCAGACCGCGCCGTCGTGGACAGCTTCGAGGGAGAAACTTCCTACAACGACACGATGGCCCGCCACCTGATCCCCACCACCGCAGCACTTATGCAGCTTGCCGCCCACAACCCCGCCTGACGATGGCCCCCGGCACGGGCCGAAACCACCCGGCAGCCCGCCGGGCAAGGTCGCGGGAGCCACCCGCAACAACGGTTGTTATATTCCGCACATTTTCTCTTGCCCGCCGCACTCTTGCGTGTTATAATCAAGATACCAACAGAAAGGTGGTTTTCAAAATGCCCATATCTGAAACCAAGCGCCGTAACAATGACGCCTACAACGCCAAGTGCGACAACATCAACATCCGCCCGCAAAAGCCCGTCGGCTCCGACATCCGCTCCGCTGCCGCCGAGGCAGGGCAGAGCGTGCAGGCGTATTTCCTGCAAGCCGTCCGCGAGCGCATGACCCGCGACGGTTTCACCCCCACATCGGACCTCTGGCCCGACTACACAACGAAATGAGGTTTTCAGCTATGAAGAAATCCAACAACGATCTTTCCGACGTTTTCCTCGGCAGCCAGTCCATCCCGGACCTCTGGCTTAAAACGCTCCTGCATCGGCACGGCACGATCAGCGATGCAGGCAGTGTCAAGGTCGGCAACGACAGTTTTTCTGTTTTGATTCCCACTGGCGACGGTGACGGTGAATCGGCCTACTGCATCTACACGCAGGCAGAGCTTGACGCCGACAAGATCAGCACTGCCGATCTCCACTTCTTCACCTTGCTTTCCGGCCAGTTCTCCATCTATGACTACGACTGCGGCGACACTGTATCCGAAACAATAACGGGCCGTTTCAGTGTTTTCTACTCGGAGGGCATCGTCTTTTTCGTCAGGGCTGAATAACTCACGCCCGCCCATGCTGTAAAACACAACACCCCCGGCAGGCCGCAACAACGACCCGCCGGGGGATATTTTTATTTCCGTATCACTTTCACATCTTTCAGCTCTCTTACCGGCGCTGCGCAGTTCACCACTCGCCCCAGTGCGTTTTGTTCCGCCCACATTGCCACATTTCCCAGCACAAACGCCACTTCTCTCTTGCCGTTCCGTGTAAACTCGATCAGCTTCATCTTCCGTCCTTTGCTTCTTTCGCAAGTTTGTTTTTCTCCCGGCCCTTTTCCGTATTCGGAAATCAGGCGCGCCCGCACAAATTTACCGCCGCCAAAAAATCAAGACAACGCACGCGCACGCAACCGTCCCGCCGGGCCTGATTCAGCGTTTTTTACGCTGACTTTCCGCGTAAATTCAGCGTAAACGATCCGCCCCGCCTTTATACCGCGCACGCATCACGCGCCCGCGCGAGGATTTCTCCCGCCTGCGGCTCGTCCTGCAACAACGCGCCAAGCCGGGTCAACGCCACCACGCTGACCCGGATCGTCTGCCGCCGTGACAACCCGACCCGGCACGCCGTAAACTCCCAGTTGTGGCCGTCGATATAGCGCGTCACAAGCAGCGTTTTGTGTTTACTGTTCAGCCTGTCCATCGCGGCGCGGATCACCGCCCCGTCCTCCGCCAGAATCCCCGCCCGCACGTCCAGTTCACACAACCGCCGGGCTGTGTCCGTTTCCGCCATTTTCAACGCCTTTTCTGCGGTGCTGTCACCGTTTCCTGCAGCGTGCGGCATCCCATCCGGCGCATTGCCGTGCAGCGGGTCATAGCTCGCTTCCAGCGCCGCACGTTCCCGCGCAATGGTGCGCTGCTGCCCCGCAATGTCTGCATAGTACCTGATGATCGTTTCCGCTTCTGCCGCCGTCACAACAGCACCCCCTTAGTAGATCGTTTTCGCAAACACTGCGCCGCGCCCGTCGTCAAACACTTCCACAGCCTCGCCCAGCACGCTTTCAACGTCACGCTTCAACCGCTCCATGCCGTAGGCGTCGCCCTCTTTTGCCCAATCCAGAAAGCGGTTTTCGTAGTAGTCCCGCGTCTCGTCCAACACGTTCTGCGCCAGCGCTTCACTTTCGGCGCATCCCCACGGTTCTTTGCGCACCAGCGCTGCCGACATGATCTTCCACGCCATATCCGCGCCGATCCGCTTCTGCGCCAGCTCGTCCCGGTCTGCCTGCTTTTTCATCGGCTTGTCCGCAGGCAGTACAAACGTCAGGTGCTCCACAACGCCGTCCAGCCACTTGCAGGCCGCCTTGTCGCTGGTGCTCACCCGCACACGAATCATGTAATCCTCGGCATTGCGCGTTGCTTTCTCCAAAAAACTGTCCATCTTCTGCGTGTTCCAGCCTGTCACACTGCGCAGCGCTACCAGATAGCACCACGCCACGACCTGCCCCACAGAATCCCGCATTTCTTCCGGCGTCGCCTTTTTTCCCGTCACGACCCGCCGCGCCACGCCCTGCGCCGCGTTCCTGCGGTAAAAGTTAGGTACTCGCTTCATCCTTCAGTCCTCCTTGTCTGCGTACCATTCCGTAAATTTCCACCCGCGCGGCTCTGCCACAAGGTCTATAAACAACCGCCTGCGGTAGATATAGTCCCGCTGCATCCGCCGGGTGAATTTCGACTTAATCTCCACGATCTCCACAGTCCCGTCCGCATAGGTCAGCACAAAGTCCGGCTTGTAGCGCGCTTTCGGCAGTTTCAGCCCGCAATACGACTTTTCCGGCAGCAGCTCAAACACGATCTGCTCCTGCACCTTCACGACCAACCCGCACGCCACCTTCGGCAATATCACATCCCTGTAATACCGTCTTTCGCTCTCTGGCGTCCTCCCCAAGCCTTCCCCCGTGGGGGAAGGTGGCCCCTCAGGGCCGGATGAGGGGCAGCCTTGCCTTTTCCTACCTTTTCCGGCTCGTTTCTTCCGCTCCGCAATCTGCATTTCGGCCTGCGCCCGGTATCGCGGCGGCAAATCTTCCAGTTCCAGCCTTACCCCCATTTGCGTACCGCCTTTTTCTGCGCCTGCCGCCGCGGGTCAGCCCAAAACTTCGCGATCACGTGCCATTCCGCCGTGATCTCGTTAAATCTTGCTTCTGCCCCCACAAAGGCATACTGCCGGGTGCTTCCGTCGCCCAGCTTCAAAGCACCATACCGTTCTTCCCAAAACTTTCTGTCGTCAATGTACATCGTGGCCGCCTCGGCCAACTTTCGCTGCGTGTACCGCGTGTCGTTCGGTTTCGGTTGCGTCGGCTTGCGCAAGCCCTGACTTTGCCGCCAACGACGCTTGCGCTTCGGATTTTTCGTTATGTACTCGCAGTATGCTTCCAAACTGCCCTTGTCAAACTCGGCGCGGTCACATTTCACCAGCCCCAGCGACTCCCAGTTTTTCCCGCGCCCCACGCCCCAGCAGCTCTTGATCTCGTCAATGCTCAAATCGCACTCCAAAATCGCGTGGTGATGATAGCGTACCTCTTTCAGCCCTTTTACCTCGTCTTTGTGCTGAAATTCCGTCACGACTATGTATTTCACCTTCGGCAGCACCCCGCCGGGGTTTGCCGGATTTTTCTTGATCGCCGCCCTGTATTTTTTTTCCTGCTTTCGGTTCAGCTTTTTCAACAGGTTCGTCACATTGTTCTCTGCGTCCTCGTCATAGTACGGCAGCCACGCTACACTGTACGTCATGTGCACAAGCCACGTCTGGTTTTTTCTCTCTGTAAAATTTTCTGCAACCATCTGATTCAGCTTGCGCTTGCTGTACCGCTCGTTGCACTGCTGCATCGCAAGACTGCTTGCAAACTGCTTCTTCGCCCGCACACTCGCCCGGTGCTCGGCAGGGGAGACGTTCAGCAAGTCCACTTCCATGTACTCTTTCCCGCAGATGGTTTTCTGCTCCCGCACATACCTTGCCTTCACGTTCACGCCCTCCCGTTCACATCCTGCCCGCCGTCAGGTCCTATCGTTTGGAATTTGGTAAATATTAGAGAATGGGGGAAAAGATAAAACCGTATACAAGCCCCCCAGCGGCCCGCAGGCCGCTAAAAAATTCCCGGCACCCGCCGGGTGGTAACTATGTATTATATATAAGTAGACCCCAAGCCACCCGTTCCCCGTAGGGGCGGATTCCATATCCGCCCGCCCCAAGCCTTCCCCCGTGGGGGAAGGTGGCCCCGCAGGGCCGGATGAGGGGCAGCCTTGCCCTTACCTGCCGTTCATCCCTTCACCGCACCGCCCAGCGTATCCAGCCGCGCGCCGTGTTGGATAAGTCGATTGCGGCCCGCTGCACGGCGATCCCCGTGTCGTTCAGCAGCTTTGCCGCTGCATTCAGCAGCGCCGCCAACAGTCCCAGCACATCGGTCAGCAACGCCATCGCCAGCCACACGACCATCACCGCCATGGACACAAACAGCACGACCAGTACCTTCAATCGCTTCATTTCCGTTTCACCTCCCGGCTCACGCTCTCCGGCCAAAATGTTTCCCGCATTGTGATCGCCGCATGCCGGAACGCACACGGCGCAAGCTCCACATCCACCACAAAAAACCGTCCGCCCTTGGCCGCAAATACCACCTTGCCCCGCGCCATCCGCACACCGCCGTCTGCACACTGCCGCAGCACCGTCACGGCATCTCCCGCCGCAATGGGCTTTTCCTTCTTCCGCTTCACTGCTTCCCGCCCCGTTTCTTCTGCTTATAGATTATTTTGTATATAGTCTGTGTTTGCGGCATACTGTCCACGCTGGCAAACCTGCGCTCATACGCCCGCCGCTGCTCGTACTCCTCACAGTCCCGCTTGTAGTCCTCGCATACGCTGTGGCAGCCCGGTTTCCTCCGGGTGCAGTGGTAGCAACTATTCATTCCTGACCACCTTTACCTTTTCAAACCGCTTTTTCTGCTTTGCCATCGGGTATTTCTTCTTGTCCACCGGCGACAAGAACATTTCCAGTGGCCTTGCCCACATCTTCTGCGGTTCGTCCTTGCTTGTGTAGATCACCAGCAGCTCCGCCGTCTCGCTATGCACAGCCACGCCCTGCACCACATACAGCCCGCCTTTAAAATGCCGGTACACATTCCCGGCCATCACACTGGCCCAGCCCTGCGCATCCTTCTGCGCTTTGATCCTTGCATCTTCCATCTCTCACACCCCCAGCACTCTGCTTGCCACCATGTCCGCCGTGTGCGTCCACAGCACATTCTGGTATTTCTCAATGGCCGCGCCGTAACAATTCCAGTTTTCCTTGTCGTCTGCAAATCCCATGTGCCAGCGGATGCACAGCATTTCTTCTTCCGTCAGCGACAGCGCCCCGGCATCGTTCAGAAGTTCTTCTGCCAGCGCCGCGCTTCGCTCCCCGTGGCCTTTCAGCTTGTAGTGCTTCCACCCGTCGCCGTCTTTTTCGTATTCCTCTACCTTGCACAGGTCGTGCAGCATTCCTACCAGAACAGGGGAGCGGCGCATCTGCCATTTCAGCCCCAGCTTTTCGGTCAGGCACACAAGCTGCTTTGTCACCGCCCAGCTGTGCTCAAACAGCCCGCCGGGCCATGCACCATGGTATGTCATGCTTGCCGGGATCTCAAAATACCCCATCGGTTCCAAGATTTCCACAACCAGGCCCGCCGCCCTGCTCGTCATGCCGTTTGTCACCAGTAGGCTTTTCATGTCCTGCGCCGCGCTCTTTTCCATCGTCAACCTCGCTTTCTGTCAGTTGCTTACATTCCGTCAGCAACTGCCTACAAATTTGTAGGCACTGCATCTTCCGCCAAATGCTATTGCCTTTTCGATCTCATATTCCACAGCCCGATTACTTCCTTGCGTCCGTCCGACAAGACTTTTGGTTTGCCGTCCTTGTCCAGTGTTACCCTTGTTTCTCTTTCAAACCCTACACCGCATATCTCGCAACGCACCTGAAATGTTGCCGTAATCGCATCTTCCGTACCGCTGTACCCGCTTTGCGTTTGCTCGATTCCCGGCACCTCACCGCAGAACGGGCACGGTTTCAGCACAACTTCGCTCATGTCGTTTCCTCCCGCATGTAATCCTCCAGCCTGTCTCCGCCGTCGTCAAACTCTGCGCTCCAATCAATAGCCTGCCCGCAGTTCCCGCAATAACGGTTGTAGTTTCCATCCTCGTTGAACAGGTATTCACCGCTCCCGCAGCAGGCGCAGGCATAAATGCTCTTGTCGCCATCCGGGAACGGCGATTTCTTTACCAGTTTCCCCAGCGCTTCTCCGCCCAGTCTGCACGCTTCGTTCAGCACCTTTCTGTCTCCACGCCCAATAATCATACTTTCATCGAAAAGTATTTCCGCCGCCTGCTCAATTTCCATTTTCCTGCTCCTTCTGTTTCCAATACTGGCATCCACCACCCGGCTCCGTAAAGTCAGCGCAGTATGGGCTTTCTCCGTTGCAGCACACCCATCTGTATTCATCCCAGTACAAACACGTTTTGCAATACGGCACACTCATTTTTCTTCCTCCTCCGTCCGCATCAGTCTGTCTTCCGCCATCCCGGCTCTAATTGCATCCAGCGCCGCCGCAAACACATCATCAAACACAATCGGCAGCACTGCCATGCGCAGGTACATCCCGCATTTCAGTACATAGTACGGGTTTCCGTTGTTCATCGTCCGCCTGTACCACACCATGTACTGCCCGTTTTTCTGCTCGTCCATGATCGGTTCCATCTGCTTTGTGTCGATTCCGGCAATCCCGCCGCGCTCATCCCGCAACACAAGCAGGTGCATCCCGGCATAGATAAACCCGATCGGTGCTCTCTTGCATGGGATTTCCTCTCCGCTCACATCGTCCATGCTGATGCCCGTCACCTCGTACAGGTCGTTGATAACATCCAGCTCCTCCACCTCGCAGCTGATTTCTTCCAGCTGCTTGTCTGTCCAGCCGAACACCGCCGCCGCTTCGTTCTCGTCGTTCAACGCAGGGAAGTTCCGCGGTATCTCCACCATCGTGATCCCGTCGCTTATGTACTGCGTGCAGCCCTTGCGGTACAGCTTCATGCGCATATTTTCCTTGCACAGCTTGCCCATCTTCTGCATATTCATGGTTTTTACCTCCCCGTGCTGCCAAATCCGTTGTCGCCACGCTCTGTCTCTGCAAACTTGTCCACCAGCTTCGGCGTCGGCGTCACGATCGGCAGGATCACCAGCTGCGCGATCTTGTCGCCGCGCTGGAAATATTGTATATCCTTGCCCAAATTGTACAGCTTCACCTTGATACTGCCGGTATACCCGGCGTCGATCACGCCCTCTGTGATAACGCCCCGGTTCACATTCAGCCCGCTTTTGCTTTTCAGCATCCCAACATACCCTTCCGGGATTTCCATGTGTACGCCCGTGTCCACCGTATAGTTGTCAATTTCACCGAATGACAGCAGCATAAAACCCTCCGGCGTGTACAAATCCAGTCCGGCATCTGCGCTGTGCGCCCTCGTCGGCATAATCGCCCCTTCGTCCAGCATTACATTCATCGTTACACTTCCTCCGATTCAATCTTTTTTACAGCGAAATTGCAAAAGCCGTCAAACTTTACGATAGCTTCTGGATGTTCTATGTTTTGGCTCCACGCCCTGCAACCTCCGTACTCATTTCCAGCATTGCCCGTCCAAAACTCACAATACCTGCACCGTACCACATTCACCATGTCATTCATAAACAGCGCCCCATGCACACATTTTTATCATCCCAGTATTCCGTTGCCGCGATCTTGCGCGGGTCCGTGCCAAACGCCGCTTTCAGCTCGTCCGCGTTCTCGTTCACATAGTCAAATTCCAGACCCACGGCCTTGCAGGCGGCCAGCGCCTCGGCCAGCTTCTCGCCCTCTCGGCAGGTCCACAGGATCAGCACCGCGCCGTTTGCCTTCTCATTCTTCGCGCGGTTGATATTCGGCGCAATCGGCATCCCGATCTCCGGCCACTTGTTCTCAAACAGCGTCCCATCAAAATCAATCGCAATTACTTTTTTCATGCTCGTCCCTTTCTGTATAATCGCAATCCCGCCCTGATTCCTATTCGGGTCCGGCGCTCCGCAATCCAGCGTTTTCGCCGTGTCTACCTCTCTGCATCCGCTGTGCGGGTTCGCGCTTTTCATACTGTTGCTCGCCAAACTGTCAAAGCTAAACGCCCTCGGTGCAAACACTGTCTGATTCTGATGTGTTGCCAGCGTGGCGGATAAATCATTCTGCACCAGCGGTCCTTTTCCGCCGCCCTCGCATCCCGATCGTATTTTCATGGTGTAGGCGGTTTGCCCCCCTGTGCGTTCTGCCGCCACCATTCTTTCATGCCATTTATAGCCGTCACCAGCAATTCCGGCAACTGTTTGCCCCGCCGGGATGCACGGTTCAAAATGCCATCCATGGCCCTTACGCTCAAAAAGTATCTGGTCGGCGGATCGTCCGCCAGTATCGCAGCAAGCGTATACTCTGCGTCTGCGTTGGGGCACTCCCCAGTATTGCGCATTGACAAGTCGGTAGGCAACAGTTCCGTAGCCCCCAAATTTGCCCCACATTCCAAACTGTCGAATAAACTGGTCTGTCCCGGTAAGTCGCAGCAATTCGTTGAGTACGGTTTCAAAATCTTTCCCTCCGTTCGATGATAAAGCCCCCGGCACATTCTCCCAGATCACGAACCGCGGGTATTTCCACCCCGTCGCTTCCAGCATCTCCAAAATAATGCGTATCGCTTCCCGGAACAGCCCGGAGCGGTTTCCGTCCAGCCCGGCGCGCTTTCCTGCAATACTCAAATCCTGACACGGGCTGCCAAAGGTGATGATGTCCACCGGCTCGATGTTCCCGCCGCAAATGTCGGTAACACTGCCCAGATGCTTCATGCCCTGCAGATGCGTCTTTGTCACGGCGATAGGGTAGGGCTCCACCTCGCTGGCCCAAACAGGCTGCGCACCGCACATCGCCGCGCACAGCGGCATCGTGCCGGACCCGTCAAACATGCTGCCCAGCTTCACATTCGCCGCGCCCTTGCCCGTGTCAATGGCAACCCGCGCCACGGCACGCTGCACAAAAAACAGCGCGTTCGGCAGTGCCATCCCGTTGCCCCACATCTTGTACTCGGCGCTGTCGGTATGTAACCCGTTGTGCCACGCCGCCAGCTTCTCCGGCTTTTCCAGTATGCTTTTCTGCGGCTTCTTGCCCTTAACGGCGCAGTCCGTTGTGTACACCTGCCGCCAGAACGCCGCCGTTTCCTCCGGCATATCCGCCGCCAGCTGCTCGATCTCGCCCCATCCATCCGGGAACCCCTGCAATCTGCCGCACTCCACCGGCATCAGCCTGCGCACAATGTAGCGCGGTGGCACACCCTGCACGGCAATCTCGTTCGCCCGCGATTCTCCCTTGTCAAATGTGTTCAAGGTGTTGGCTGTGTCCAGCTGTTTGTATGTAGGCGCATCACCCTTAAAATGTGGCCTGCCTGTTTTTCCGAATGTATACGCTACCCCGTGCCTGTCCACCGTGTTCAAGGTAAAGCTCGCTCCTTCCCGCATCCCGGTTCCGTTCTGGTTCGTCTCCCGGTCGCAAAAATTCCCTGCAAGGCAGATGCACTCATTTTCATGTGCTATGATCGTTCTGTCATAGTTTGTCGTCAGCGTTGTTGCCGTGTTCATCATGCTTTCTGCACCTGACTGCGTGCTTGCCCTGCACAAAACATCCACTACCATCGGCGCATTGCCCCCCCCCTGTGCCGTATCTCGCAACCACACATCCGGCCACCTTCACCGGCCCCACGACCCGTGAATCCGCCGGGTGTGTGTCAAATACCCATCTCATCGTCCGCCTCTCCCTCGTCCAGCGTCAGGGCCACGGCGTACCGGGCCTTAAAATCGTTCAGGTCGCGGGATTTCTCCGCAAGGTGCCACACCCAGTCTTTGTACACGCCCAAGCGGTGCGTGTGTGCCCGCATCGCTTCCCGCCATCCTGCATCCCGTCCGCAGCACCACGCCGCGCATACGCCCAGCACCGATACCGCGATCACCACCGCCGTAATCATCCTCAACACTGCCCCTTTCAAAATTTATCCATCTTGTGCCGGGTGCAGGGTCCGGCCCTGCTCTCTGCGCCTGCATCTGCAAGCGCCACCCGCCCTATAACAAAATGGGGCAGCGGCTCCACTCTCACCGCCGCCCCACTTTAGTATTTTTGCACCCCCGCTGTTAGCACTCAGCAGGGTAGTATTTCACGGTTTCCGCCGGGCGTTTGTGCCCTCCAGCGGCCTGTACCGTTCCTCTTGCAGTTTCAGGCTGTTCACTTCACACGGCGGAAATAGCTTCTTCGGCAGCTGCCGCTTCGCTTCTGCATCCGTTTCGCGCCAAGCCTTCGGGTCGGGGTTCGGCTCGTAGCTCCTGCACCCCGCGTCCAGCCCGTTACAGGCGCGGCAGTCCGCCCGCGTGATGGTATAAACAAACCTGCATTGCTGCATACAGTCCTCCTAAGTGGGTTCGCTTCTTGCACCCTTCTTAAAACGCCGTGAACATTTTAAGTAAAGCACCCCGCCGGGCGGCTCTGTCACCACCCGCGCCGGCCCGTACTGCCGCAAACCGCGCAGCTTCTCCGGCCTTTCCGGCGGCACCCACGGCTCGCGCACCCATTGCCAGTAATCCACGCCGCATCACCCGCATTTCTTCCACATCTTGTCGGGTTTCATCGGTGCCATGCCGTGCATTGCCGCATACACTTCCTCGGCCTCCATCTTCGCCAACCGGCGCGTTGCCCGCTTTGCGGCGGTCGTCAGGTCGTAGCTGTAACTCCACAAAAGCATGGCACACGCCCCATACGCCAGCGCCGCCAGCATCCCGGCCACAAAGCCGCCCACGCTGACGCGCTCGGCGCTGCTCACGATCTGGCAAATCGTCACGATCATCATCCATGTGCCGCCCAGCCCGCACACCTTCGCGCCAAGCGTCCACCACGCCCGCTTTTTCCGCAGCTTCTCCATCATCCAACCCGCCTTTCTTCGATCCACTTCTGTAAAAACGCTGTGTAAACCGTGTAGCAGTCGTTCTTTGTCAGCCCTTCCACACGGTCGATCACTTCACCGAACGGATACACCCCGCCAAAAATTCCCGCTTTCAGCTTGTCCACGCTCATGCGGTATCCCTCGCACCGCAAAATCTCGCAGGCATCCGCCAGCGGCAGGGTAGGGGTTTTCACATCCTCGATCCGCATACTGCGCACCGCCTTTCTTTTTTCTCTCTGGTGCCGCGCGCTGGTATCGAACCAGCCGTGCAGGGCAAATGCCCAATCCCTGCACGCCGACCTCGGCGCGGCTCATATAAACCCCGGCGTGAACAGGCTACCGGGGCGGGGTGCAGGCTCTGTCCGTTTCACATCGCCCTTGCCCCTGCACTTTACCCGTGCCGGGTGCCGTACAACTTACCCGCATACGGCCACGGGATAAGAAAATGCTCTCCTTGTGTGAGGCTCGGCAACCCGACAGTTCCTCGGAGAGTATGCCCCGCCCGACCTCATGCGGACGAGCGGCGGCCTATAAAGTGCCGGTCTTTCCCGGCTGTCAGCTTGTCTTGGGGGATAAGTATGGAGAAAAAAGCACCTGCGGGGCTGCGGCTCACGCGCCGCCAGCGCAAGGAGCAACAGCGCCAACGCCCCGCCCATATTCCGGCGGTCTCCCGCCGGGGAGTTATCCCTTTCGGTTTTCCGGCAAAGTGATCGTCACGCCCACGCTCTGTACTTCTTCATCGTCCTGTTCCAGTATCTCCCGGATCAGGTTCAGCATATCTTCCTTTGCGCGTTCCCGGCCTGTATGCTTTTCCATTACGCTCACAACGCTGCGCGCTACAACGGCTGCCGCCACCATGGATTCACGCGTGTTGCCTTTTGCCATCACGGCAAACCCCGACTGCGTATTCCCGCCCGTGCCCGTCTGCCATGTCACCTTGATAAAGTTCTCATTCATTGTCTCCGCTGTCCTTTCACTGCTGTGTCACAACGCCCCGCGCCTTGTCGTGTGCTTCAATTTCTTCTTCCGTCACATCCAGCGCCAATGTCACCGTGTCCAGCAGGCATTTTCTTGCTTTTTCCTTGCCGCAGCTCGGTGCAATGGTTTCAAAAGCGTGGCGCACCATAAGGCAGGCCGCCGTCGTTTCTTCCATCGCGCTTGCCCGCTTGCTAATTTTGACGTCCTTCGCTTCTCCGGTTTTCGTGTCGATCTTCCACGAAACCTTTACGTATCGTTCAAACATCTACCTTGCTCCTCATATTTTTCTGCCAGCGCAGCGGCGTCTCTCAGCATCCTGCGCAGTACCAAATCCCTACCGTCGCTCGGAATTTGCGCAAGTATCACGCTTAACAGTGCAATTGTGGCATCCAGACATCGTTTGTCCTTGTAGTCTGCCACAACGCCCATTTTGCTGCTGTCATCATGCCAGTACACGGCAACCCGGTGCCGCTTTGCCCGCTCCGCTTTCCGCTCGGCGTTCTTCTTCGTGGCGATCTCCTTGTACAGTGCGGCCACCATCTCGGCGTCCTTGCCATGCCCGTTGTCATTGTCGTACTGGATGCCGTCAATCTTCTTCATGCCCGGCCAAAAATGACTGTAAATACTCCTGCCGTACACTTTTTGGATGAACACCGGCTCGTTCACGCGCTCCCCGCGCAGCTCTGCCAGCAGTTCCGCCGCCTCTTCTTTCGTCATGCTCTCGTGCCTGCTGTACATCACGTCTTCCGTGTCCGGCTTCGCCGCATTGTACAGCGCCGCCAGCAAAACAGCTTCATCAATGCCTTTCACATTCAGCATAGCTCTTGTCCTTTCCATCGCCCTCCGCAGCGGTTCAAGCCCGTTTGGGTTGTCCATCCACTCCGGCGGTATTCCTGCCGCGGCGGCCAGCGCATATTTCAGCGCGTCAATGTCGCCCCGGCGCGTCACGCCGCGCCGCCGTCCTTCTTCGGTTCGTCCTCGTGCGCACCGCTCACCAGCGCCGCACCCTCGATCATATACCCGATCTTCTCCTGCGCTTTCTCCGGCAGCTTGCGCAGCGTTTCCAGCATCTTCTTGGTGTCGTTCTCTTTCTCGCTCATTCTTAATTCACCTCTTTGTTTTCTCTCCGCCCCCGTGCTACAATGGCAGGGGAGTGGTTATCGAAATCGCCAAAGCCGTTGCCGTAGAAACAGCCAAAGGCTTTTTGCTGAAAGGTAAATGATCTTCTTCCAGCTTTGTTGTTCCACCAACGCCCGTGTGCCCTCAAAGGGCGGCGGGCGCTTTCCCTTTCTTTTTGTGTCCGCAATAATGCACCGCGCGATCGCGCCGCTTATAAAATGTTTCGCTGTACTCACCTTCTTAATAGCGCTATGGCAAGCGCAATGATGGCGGCAGAGTTCAGCACCGACCAGATCGCGGCAAAGCGCTTGATCTTCCGCTCTGCGTTCTCCCGCGCCCAGCGTTGACTTTCCTGCGCCTGCGTCACGCCGTTTTTGGTCAGCAGTCTCACACCGTTGATTTCCAATTCCTCCGGCTGGCGCATCTTCATTTCTTCAATCAAACTTTCCGAATAATCGCTCACGCCTTTTTCACCACCTTTTATACACGCGGCGTGTGTTGTCTCCTTCGCTTTCCCGTGCTACAATATCCACAAGGAAGGAGGTGTTATCATGTGTGATGTTCCATTGCCTAAGGTAGTAACCACAATCCGCGTTGGCGGTTTCACGCTCCGCGCCTATGGCTACCGCATACTCTCAAAAGTAGAATGTCGTCTCGCCGTTGACCTGTATTTGCAGACCTATAAGCTGTCCAAGCTCCCCGCAAAAGGCTGCGGCGTCGTCTATACTATTTTTGGAATAGATTCATAAGGCACTCACAGAACATCTTTGCTTCCTCCGGCCCATGCAGGGTAATGCAGTCACCTTGCATGGGCCGTATCTGTACCACGCCGTCCGTTTCCAGCATGGCCCACTTAAAATGTTCGTCCGTGCTTGCTTCACCTCCCGCGTGTGTCGTAGGTGTATTTCTTTACGCGCTTTCGTGTACTGTCTACACCTTGCATCATCATAATAGCACCCTCTCGACACCTTGTCAACACTTTTTTGCAAAAAGAAGTTGACTTTCGACACTTTTCGGCCTATACTGGCGATAGAGATAAGGAGGTGAAACACATTGAATGAACGTATAAAGGAAGTCCGCCAGTATTTCAAACTCACTCTTGCAGAGTTTGGCAACCGCATCGGCATGACAAAATCCGGCCTTAGTAAAGTAGAACGCGGAGAGAACGGCACAACCGAACAGACCATTACATCTATCTGCCGCGAGTTCAACGTCAACGAACTTTGGCTCCGCACCGGCACCGGCCCCATGCTGGATGATTCCAAGCCGTCCATCCTCGCCCGCTTGGCCGAGGAAAAGCAGCTCACCCCGCGGGAACAGGCCATCGTCTCCGCCTTTGTCGACCTGCCCCCGCAGGATCGCGCCGCCATCCTGCGTTACATGGACAGCATGGTCGAAAAATTCGCCGAAGTCCCGCCTGACCCCCCAAAAAAAGAATCCGCTACCGCATCTTCGTCCGGCGCATAACCTAATCCGCCGGGCACATTGTAGGGGGCGGCGTCCTCGACGCCCCGCCCACCAACAAAATAAAGGCCGGAACCCTCACAGGCTCCGGCCTTTTATGTTGCAATTTATTCTTTTGTGTGTTACTATGTTCTTAAATCAATACAGGTGCGCGCCGCAGTTCCGTTTCCTCCGGCCCGCGCCTCATTTCACCACGGCAGGGGAAACCCTGCCGCCTTTCTTTTACAAGGATGTGTAACACTATGGACAACCAGCAGAACCAGCAAGCCCCGCAGCCACCGCAAAACTCACCCATCGGCGGCTGTGCCACTTACATTTTCGAACTTGCTATTTTTATTGCAATTCTTGTTTTCCTTTTCAAGTTCGTTGTTGCCGTGTTCACTCCCGCATCTGCAATAGAGGCGGCTGTCGAGCCAACAGCAACGCCCGTCGCCACCGCAACGGCAGCGCCTACGCCAAGTCCCACGCCGGAACCCACAGAAAGCCCGGATCAGGCCGATGCCGATCTCGTCGGCTATCCGTTGGAGCAGTATCTCGATATGAAGCAGACTATGCTTGACTGCGGTTTTGATGAAACCACCATCCGTCTTGTTAAATCTCTCGGCTCAAACGAGGCCTTCTGTAATTGGGGTCGCTCTGTCGTAACAATTCGTTTCGATGCCGATTATAAGGTCTGTCGCATCTATGCCGGTGATACAGATATTTACAACGACGGTGCCGTTGTCGGCGACGTGAACGACATTCTCGTGTCGTCCATGCAATACGCCACTCTCTGCAACTCCGCTCAGTCCGATGTTTCCAATTATTTGAAGTCTCCCTCCACCGCCGTGTACCCGGATGTTCTCGGTAACGACTGGATCGTTGTTCGTGATTCCGACTACTTCTATGTAAAATCCTATGTTGATTCGCAGAACGGTTTCGGTGCAATGCTCCGCACTAACTTTATCTGCCGCTATGTGTGGGATGGCGTCGACTACACGTTCCCAACTCTGTATGACGTTTCCTTTGATGAATGATACGCCCTGCCGCCCTCATACAAAGTGACCCGCAATTGCTTCGATGAACCTAAAGATCAGGTCAATTCTTCCGTTGATCCTGATAATCATAAGTGTCTGAATGAATACGGTCACGGTCAGGATTGAAATGCTCCTGTTCAGCCCCTTGATTTTCCCGCGCATTTCTTCCATCTCATCCGCCGGGGGTGTCTTGTTTTCCTGTGCCATAGCTTACCTCATTTCACACAGTATTCTCCCGCCGGGTGTTCTGTAATTTCCTGCATCGGCAAGCCGGATTGAACATTCCTGCTTTCCGGCACATCTTCCGGCCAGAATGTACCGCGCACGTCCGTAAACTGCTTTACTTCTCCCGCCAGCGGTTCTCTGTACGCCGCAATCTTAGGGTGATTCGGGTCGTACTCTATCACGATTCTGCATTTCTTGTCCACATCCAGCATTCCCGCAAGCTCGTACAGCATACAGTACCGCCCTTCTTCCAAGTGGACGGGTTCCAGTTTCTCACGTGCCCACTTCATTCCGTCTTCAAACCATTCACGCATTCCGCGCATCATGGCTCCCTTGTAAATCGGTTCCTTGTCCATCATTTCACCTTGCTTTCCCATACTACGATTGCCGAAAAGGTTAACTCCATGCCGTGTTCCCGTCTTAGACAGCGTGGATTATCTTCAATAACATATGCGCATTGTTGCAGAACCGCTTTACTTCCTGCGCATCCTTAAAGCAGATGTTCCCGCCATCTGCCGCAAACGCCGTTATTTCTTTTTCGTCTGTCGTTCCCAGCCAGATGCCGCCTGTGGTTTCCGCCGGGGGAGTTGTGCTTTCATTCAGTGCATCCGCAATGTCCGCTTCCGTCAGCGCGATCTCTGCGCCCTTTTCCGGCATCGGCAGTTCATGGATTGCTTCATCGTACAGCTTCCACGCCAGCTTCATTTTTTCCGCTGGGGTCAGCTTCTCTAACTCCTGCATCTGTTCCATGTACCCATTCCTCCCGTTTACGGTTTGTATTCTCTATATTATACAATTTGTAATTTCACTTTGCAAGGAGTATTTTTATGAAAATCTTGCAGAATAAAACCCTCGTTGCCCTTGCGCTGATCTGCGCCGTCTCCCTGTCCGCCTGCGGCTCTGCCGCATCTTCCGCCGCTCCCAGCACAGCGGAAGCACCCACGGCTACCGCTGCCCCTGCCGCCACGGCAGAGCCTACGCCTGAACCCACCGCCGCACCGCCTGCATCGGCGGATGCTTTTGCTGCGTTTGAATCCGGCCTTGATTCTCTCGGCATCACCTATGAGCGCGTCACCATGGCCGCGGAGTATATCGGCGCAAAGACCGGGTACAAATATAAAACAGATGGCTGCAATATAGAACTGTACCAGTTTGACCCGGATTCCGATGCCTACAAGCAGGCCGTTTCCGACAACGCCGTCACGATGGACGGCTTCGGCACGATCCCCGCTTATGTTCATGACGGCCTTGCCATGCTCTGTACTGACGGCGATCTGCCGCAATCCGTGCTGGATGTTTTCAACGCATTATAACCTATAAGTTATATTCTCCCAAAGCTAAACACCACAATCTTGCGTCTAACTTGCGTTTAGCTTCAAGCTAATTGCGTTTTTCTCGTTGCCATGCGCATTTTAACTTGCTTATAACTTGCATCTATCTTTTCATGTCAGGAGGTGCCCCCGTGCTCTGCATAAAATGTAAACAGGAAATCCCGGATATTTCCGTCTACTGCATGTTCTGCGGTAAAAAGCAGGTGTCCACCTCCGCTGCCCCCGTCAAAAAGCCCCGCAACCCCAACGGCACCGGCACGGTTTTCAAGCGCGGCCGCACTTGGTCGTGCCGTGTGCGTGTCAAGCGCCACGGTGTCATTGTGTCCGAGCGCACAAAGGGCGGTTTCGCCACCCGCGCCGATGCCATCAACTACCTGCCCCAGCTCCGCACGGTGCAAAACGGCGGCACAAGGTCTTATACCGTTGCCCAGATGTTCGATCAGGTGCAAAAATCCAGCAAATGGAACGAAATCTCCCCCGACAAGCGCAGCCACTACCTTACCGCCTATAAACGTCTGGAACCCCTTTACGAGCGCGACGTTTCCAGCCTGCGTTATTTTGAGCTGCAAAACCTTCTGGACGGCATAGAGGGCGCGTTTTACCCCAAGCGCGACGCAAAAACCCTGCTGCAAAAAATTGTGGACGCCGCCGTGCTGGAAAAGGTCTGCCCGCACGAATCCTCTAATATGATCCGCTGTCTTGAATTGCCCAGCAAGCCGCCCACGGCCAAGGATGCCCGCACGCCGGAGGAAATGCAAGCCCTTTGGTCAGATTGGCGCGCTACGCAGGACCCTATGACCGGCTACGCGCTTATTATGGCATACACAGGTATGCGCACCGGCGAGTTGTTCGCCCAGAACCCTGCCGATGTGGACCCCACCGGGCAGGTCATTGTCGGCGGCATTAAGACCGCCGCGGGCAAAAACCGCGAAATCCCCATTGCAGACTGTATTGTCCCCGTCGTTCGTTCCGTCCTGCCCAAAGCGCGGTACGGACTTGTCGCCTACGACGAAAACGACTACTACTCCAACTGGAAAATTATGTGCCAGCGTGCAGGCATCCGCCCCTTGGGCAGCTACTGCCAGCGCCACACCTGCTATACCCGTCTGCAAGAGCTTGTCCCCTCCGTGTCCGAGGTCGTTATAAATTCCATTATTGGTCACTCCAACGGCAAGAACCTTGCCCTCGCCAACAGCTACGGTCACATCTCCCTTGCCGTCAAGCTCGACGCTGTGAACCGTCTTCCTGTATAACGTTTCTTGGTGTGTTCTCAGTGTGTACAAGCAAATATATTTCTTCGATACATCGTCAATAGTTCAACACTCATGCGCCCCTGCTAAGGGCGTAGGGTGGGAAACCGCCGCGAGAGTTCAAATCTCTCTTACTCCGCCAACAAAACCCCTGATGAATCTTTGATTCGTCAGGGGTTTTGGTCTTTTTATTTACATTTTTTTGCATTTTCTCTGCGCCTTGCAATCCCAAAGCGAATCGGCTATACTGACTTTATACACAAGGCCGCCCCACCCTGCGTGGCTGCGGGAGTTGATGCAGGCCGTGCCCTGAATTTTTCTACCATATTTATAAAGTGAGGTGTCCGCGATGCGGTTATTTGATGTGCTGGGGCCTGTGATGACCGGCCCTTCCAGCAGCCATACGGCGGGCGCGGTGCGCATTGGCAGCACGGCGCGCCGCCTGCTGGGCGAGCAGCCCGCCGAGGCCGAGATCCTGCTCTACGGCAGCTTTGCCGCCACGGGGCGCGGCCACGGCACCGACCGGGCGCTGGTGGCCGGGCTGCTGGCGATGCAGCCCGACGACGACCGCATCCCGAACAGCTTTGCCATCGCCAAGGAGATCGGGCTGCATTTTCACATTGGTACGATCAATCTGCGCGGCGCGCACCCCAACACCGCCGTGCTGCGCCTAACCGGCGCATCGGGGCGCAAGCTGGAGGTCGTGGGCGCATCCATCGGCGGCGGGCGCATCAACATCTGCCAGATCGACGGCATCACGACGAATTTTGGCGGCGACCACAACACGCTGATCGTCCACAACCAAGACACGCCCGGCCATGTGGCCGCCGTCACCACCTGCCTGAGCGAGCACGGCGTCAACATCGCAACGATGCAGCTGTACCGCTCGACGGCAGGCGGCTACGCCGTCATGGTGCTGGAATGCGACGAGCCGATCCCCGACGAGATCGCCGGGCAGCTGCGCAGCCAGCCGGGCATCGTTAAGGTCACAATTTTGAATTTGTAAAGGGGATGAGGAGATGGCTTTTGCCTCTGTTCGCGATATGGTCGAGGTCTGCAAGGATAGCGGCCGCCCGCTGTACGAGGTCATTCTCGAAAGCGACTTGGCTGAAAGCGGCCTGACCCGCGCCGAAAGCGAAGCTGAGATGCACCGGCTGTGGTCAGTCATGTGCGCCACCAGCGACGGCTACTGCGGGACCGACCGCTCGATGAGCGGCTTTGCGGGCGGCGACGCGGCGAAGATCAGCGTGGCGGCTGCCCGCGGGGCGCTGTACGCTGACGGCTTTTTCGCCGACGTCATGGCCGAGGCGCTGAAAACCGCCGAGTGCAACGCCTGCATGAAGCGCATTGTCGCCGCGCCCACGGCGGGCAGCTGCGGCGTGCTGCCGGCGGTGCTGCTGCCGCTGTGGCGGCGCGGGCTGGCCGACGAGCCCGCCATACACCGCGCACTCTACATCGCCGCCGGGTTCGGGCAGGTCGTGGCCGCCCGCGCCACGCTGGCCGGGGCGGAGGGCGGCTGTCAGGCTGAGGTCGGTGCCGCCAGTGCCATGGCCGCCGCCGCGCTCGTCGACATCAAGGGCGGCACAGCCGAGCAGTGCGCCGAGGCCTTCGCCATGGCGCTGACGAACCTCGAAGGGCTTGTCTGCGACCCCGTGGCGGGGCTGGTGGAAATTCCCTGCATCAAGCGCAACGTCATCGGCGCAATGAACGCCGTGTCCGCCGCCGATATGGCACTGGCGGGCGTCGTGGGGCACATCCCCGCCGACGAGGTCATCGACGCGATGGCCGAGGTCGGCAACGCCATGAGCAAGGATCTGCGCGAGACGGGCATCGGCGGCTTGGCGGGCACCCCGACCGGCCGCGCCATCTGCGACATCGTGACGATGAACAGTGTGGAAGAGGAAGATTAACGGCGCGCCGGTACAACTATCTGTACGGCGGCATGCCCTCATGCCGCCGCGCAACGCGGGGCGTCGGGGACGCCGCCCCCTACATCATACAACCATAAGGAGAACTGCTTTTTGAAACTAGGTGCTTTGGAGCTTGTGCGCTGACCGGGAGGTCGCGCTGTTTGCTCACAAAACCGCGTTCCTCCCATACGGATTTCGTATTCACTTTCTGAAATTCGGGAGGACAATCCATGAACCGCGAAAACAAACGCAAGCAATATCAAAACAACTACTATAAAACCCATCGCTGCGACGACACTTTCACCTGCAAGCACTGCGGGCGGGTCGTCGTGCCCATCGGGGCGGGCACACAGCACCGCAACCATTGCCCCAACTGTCTGACCAGCCTGCATCTGGACGACGAACCCGGCGACCGCGCCGCCGACTGCGGCGGCCAGATGGAGCCGATCGCCGTCTGGGTGCGCAAAAGCGGCGAGTGGGCGATCATCCACCGCTGCCGCCTGTGCGGCAAGTTGGCGTCAAACCGCATTGCCGCCGACGACAATCCGATGATGCTGATGAGCATCGCGATGCGCCCGCTCTGCGCGCCGCCGTTCCCGCTGGAACGCATTGAGGAAATGACTTCGTTGATGGGCGGGGAGGGAAGTATGCGGTGAATACTGTTTACAAATTCCGCCAATGTGGTATACTTAAAGAAAAACCTCAGGAGGATTCCCTTTATGAACGCAAACGACCCGCGCTGGGCGTCGATCGACGCTTTTGCCGAAGAAAACCGTGAGAACATCCTGCGCGACATCACCCGTCTGGTAGCTGTGCCCAGCGTCGAAGGCACGCCGGAGCCGGGCGCGCCGTTCGGCCCCGGCCCCAAGGCCGCGCTGGCGAAGGCGCTGGAGATTGCCGAGGAGCTCGGCCTTGCCACCTACAACGCCGACAGCTACATCGGCTGGGCGCAGACCGGCGAGATCGCCGACGGCCAGAAGTTTCTGGCGACCATCACCCACACCGACGTCGTACCCGAAGGCAACGGCTGGGACGCCGACCCCTACACCGTCCGCGTGCGGGACGGCTGGCTGCTTGGCCGCGGTGTCGCCGACGACAAAGGCCCCAGCATCCTCTGCCTGTACGCGCTGAAATACCTGAAGGACAACGGTGTTGCGCTGAAATACCCCGTCCGCGCACTGCTGGGCGCTAACGAGGAGACCAACATGCACGACGTAGACTACTACGCCGAGCATTTCCCGATGCCCGCGTTCTGCTTCACCCCCGACGCCGAGTTCCCGGTCTGCAACGGCGAGAAGGGCGGCTTCAACGGCGAGATCGTCAGCCCGAAGTTTGAGGGCGGCATCATCACGGCGTTCGAGGGCGGCGTCGCCCACAACGCTGTGCCAGACCGCGCCTCCTGCACGGTGCAGGTCGGCGCGGGCACGCTGGTTCCCTGCGAGGGCGTGACCTTCGAGGCTGGGGAGGGCGGCGCGACCGTCATCCGCGGCTGGGGTAAGAGCGGCCACGCCGCCATGCCGGAGGGCACCGTCAACGCCATCGGCCTCATCGTTGACTGCCTGCTCAAGAGCGGTGTTTGCACCCCGCAGGAGGAAGCCTACCTGCAGGTGCTGCACACGCTGCACGCCTCCACCGACGGCAGTGCGCTGGGCATCGCAGCGGACGACGGCCTGTTTGACCCGCTGACGATCATCGGCGGCACGATCGAGATGCAGGATGGCGTCATCCGCCAGAGCTTCGACTGCCGTTACCCCACGAACACCGACCCCGAAAAGATGACGGCGGCTATGGAGAAAGTCTGCGGCACATCGGCAAAAATCGAGAATGTGACGAGCCGCGTGCCCTTCTACATCGACGCGGACAGCCCGGCCATCCAGACGCTGATCACCACCTACAATGACGTGACCGGCGAGGGCAAACGCCCCTTCACGATGGGCGGCGGCACCTACGCGCGGCACTTCCCGTATGCCGTCAGCTTCGGCCCGGAGCACACCGACATCAAGATCCCCGATTTCGCGGGTCCGATGCACGGCGCCAACGAGGGCACCCCGTTTGAAAAGCTTATCGAGGCGCTGAAAATTTACATTCTGGCGCTGCTGCGTCTGCAGGAGATCGAGCTGTAATTCCTTCTTTGCAAACAAAGTGGACACCGCCACTCGAACACAATATTGTATCCCACATCCCGGCAGTGACCCTGCCGGGATTTTCTTTGTAGCTTTGTTAATTTTTACACAATTCTCGCACCCTGCAACGATTGCGAAAATTGTTGCAAATCTTGCGCGTTCGGTGCAAAATCGCCTGTTTGTCTCATCAGATTGCTTGACTTGACACCCAAAAATGGTACAATGAATCTGTATTGTTATCCACCGCGCGGGGGAGCAGATTGCCCGCACGGTGAGAAAAAGGAGAAACGGGGGAAATTAGATTGTTCAAGTCCCTAAAGCGCTCTGCTAAGGGTGCGGCTGTGCCGCACACGAAGGCGACCGCCGGGCAGCCGACCAACAAAATGCCGGTGCCTGAGCACGTTGTCATTCCCATGTCGATGCACATCGGCGCGCCCGCAGAGCCTGTCGTCAAAAAAGGCGACGCGGTCATGGTCGGTACCATGATCGGCAAGGCCGGCGGTTTTGTCTCCGCCAACATCTACTCCAGCGTGTCCGGCGTCGTGCAGGATGTCGCCCCGCTGCGCATGGCAAACGGCAGTATGGCAACGGCCGTCGCCATCAAGACCGACGGGCAGCAGACGGTCGACCCGGCCTGCGTGCCGCCCGTCGTCACCGACAAGGCCAGCCTGATGGAAGCCGTGCAGGCCTGCGGCCTCGTCGGCGTCGGCGGCGCAGGCTTCCCGACGCACGTCAAGCTGGCGGCCAACACCATTGACACGCTGCTCATCAACGCAGCCGAGTGCGAGCCCTACCTGACGACCGACTGCCGCGAGATGCTGGAGTGCAGCGACACGATCATCTCCGGCATCGCCGCTGTCATGAAGTACTGCGAGATCCCGCACTGCATCATTGGCATCGAGCGCAACAAGCCGGAGTGCATCGACCTGCTGGCCTCGCTGACCCGCGAGATGAAGGGCGTCGAGGTCAAGGGTCTGCCCATGCGCTACCCGCAGGGTGCCGAGAAAACGCTCGTCGAGACCTGCACCGGCCGCGAAGTGCCGCAGGTCGGCCCCTCCGGCAAGCCGGGTCTGCCTGCCGACGCAGGCTGCGTCATCATGAACGTGACCTCCGTCTCGACCTTGGGCAAGTTCCTCAAGACCGGCATCCCTCTGGTGTCGAAGCGCGTCACTGTCGAGGGCGACGCCATCGCCAAGCCCCAGAACATCGAGGTCCCCATCGGCACGCTGTACCGCGACGTCATCGACGCCTGCGGCGGCGTCAAGGAGGGCGTCGAGCTGGGCAAGATCATCTTCGGCGGCCCCATGATGGGTGCTGCCGCGCCCAGCGCGGACTTCCCGGTGCTCAAGCAGAACAACGGCCTGCTGCTCTTCAGCAAGAAGGCCGCCGCCCTGCCGGAGGCGTCTGCCTGCATCCGCTGCGGCCGCTGCATCGAAGCCTGCCCGATGGGTCTGGAACCCGTCGTCATCGCGCAGGACTTCGCCAACAAGGACTTTGCTGCGCTGAAAGCACGCTGCGTCGATCTGTGCGTGGCCTGCGGCAGCTGTACCTACGCCTGCCCCGCCAAGCGCCCCGTCAGTCAGACGATGGGTCTGGCAAAGGGCTGGTACATGGCCGAGCTGCGGAAAGGAGGCAAATAACCCATGGAAGATCGTCTGATCGTTACCGCCTCGCCGCATATCCGCGAAGCATCCACCACCCGCGGGCTGATGGGCAATGTTGTCATTGCGCTGCTGCCCGCCGTGCTGGCCGCGGGTCTGATCTTCGGCGTGCAGGCGCTGGTGCTGGTCGCTGTGACCACTCTGGCCTGTGTGGCGTTTGAATACTTATATGAAATGCTGCTGAAAAAGCCGAACACCGCGGGTGATCTGTCCGCCGTTGTCACCGGCATCATTCTGGCGCTGAACATGCCCGTGGGCATGCCGCTCTGGATCGCCGTTGTCGGCGCGTTCGTCGCCATCGTCATCACGAAACAGCTGTTCGGCGGCCTTGGCTACAACTTCGCCAACCCCGCGCTGGTGGGCCGTATCGTACTGTTCCTCGGCTTCACCTCCCGCATGACCGCCTACGTCTACCCCGACATGGCCGTTGACGCGCTGGCCTCCGCCACGCCGTTGGCCGTGGCCGACAAGACCACGCTGCCCCTGCTGGACGTCTTTTTGGGCTTCCGCGGCGGCATGATGGGCGAGGTCTGCGTGCTGGCCATCCTGCTGGGCTTCGCCTACCTGGTTGCCACCCGGACCATCCAGGCCACCATCCCCGTGACCATCGTTGCCACGGTCTTTGTGCTGACTGCGCTCAACACCGGCAGTGCCTACACCGCCCTGATCGAGTGCATGTCCGGCGGTCTTTTGTTCGGTGCCGTCTTTATGGCGACGGACTACGTGACCAGCCCGTTCACCACCAGGGGCAAGCTGTTCTACGGCGTGTTTATCGGCCTCATCACCTTCCTCATCCGCCACTTCGGCTCGATGAATGAGGGCATGAGCTACGCCATCCTGCTGGGCAACCTGATGACCCCGTGGTTCAACGCCTGGGGCCACCAGACGCCGCTGGGCTACAAAAAGCCCAAAAAAGCCAAGAAAGGCGGTGCGGAATAATGGCTGAAAAGCAAACCACCGAGAAGCAGAGCACTTTCAAGGAGCTTGTGCTGCCCGTCATCGTGCTCGTCGTCATCTGCCTGGTCTGCAGCGCGCTGCTGGCTGTGCTGAACGACATCACCGCCCCCATCATTGCGGAAAACACCCAGGCCGAGACCCTGGCCGCCTATGTCTCCGTCCTGCCCGAGGGCACGACCACCGACAGCATGACTGCCATCGACGGTCTGACCACCGCCAGCGTCGAGGGTGCTGTCAGGACCGCGAACGGCGATGTCGCCGTCAAGGCTGCGGCCTCCGGTTACTCCGGCAAGGACGTCACGGTCTACGTTGCCTTTGACGCCGAGGGTGCCATTTCCGGTATCTCCATCGACGGCTCCACCCAGACCACCGGCATCGGCTCCAAGGTCTCCGACGATTCCTTCGCCGCCGGCTTCATCGGCTGGAACGGGGGAGAGGTCGCTTCCGGCAGCCCCGTGGACAGCATTGCCGGTGCAACGTATTCCAGCAACGGCGCGTTCAACGCCATCAACGCAGCCATCGACTGCTACAACAATGAGATCAAGGGGGTGCAGTAACGATGAACGAAAAACCGAGCAAGTGGAAGGTTTTTACCGCGGGCATCATCCGTGAGAACCCCGTTCTGCGCCTGGTGCTGGGCTGCTGCTCCGCACTGGCTGTCACCACCACCGTTTCCGGCGCTGTGGGCATGGGCCTGGCCATGACGTTCGTTCTGGTCTGCTCCAACATCGTTATCTCGGCACTGCGCAAGGTCATCCCGGCCAAGGTGCATCTGCCGTGCTACATCGTCATCATCGCCACGTTTGTCACCGTCGTGCAGATGGTGCTGCAGGCGTTCGTGCCCGACCTGTACAAGGCGCTGGGCGTGTATCTGGCGCTGATCGTCGTCAACTGCATCATTCTGGGCCGTGCCGAGATGTTCGCCTGCAAGAACACCATCGTGGACTCTGCGCTGGACGGTCTGGGCATGGGCATCGGCTACATCCTGACCATGCTGCTCATGTCCTCCATCCGTGAGATCATCGGCAGCGGCACCTGGATGGGCATTACCATCATCCCCGAGAGCGTGGACCGCATGACCGTCATGAACTCCGCGCCGGGCGGCTTCTTCGTCTTTGGCTGCCTGATGGCCGGCTGTGTCTGGCTGGAGCGCAAGCTGAACAAGCCCATTGAGCGCAAGAGCTGCGGCGACGTCATGCTCGAGAAGATCGACGCCGCCAAGGAAGAACAGAAGGAGGGTGCTGCACAATGAGTTCTCAGATCGCAACGTTTGCCACCATCTTCTTCAGCATGATCCTGGTCAACAACTACGTGCTGGTGCAGTTTCTGGGTATCTGCCCGTTCCTCGGCGTTTCCAAAAAGCTGGATTCCTCCGTGGGCATGGGCGCTGCTGTTATCGTCGTCATGGTCATTGCCACGGCTGTGACCTTCCCGCTGCAGATCTTCCTGCTGGATGCCTATAACCTGGGCTACCTGCAGACGATCATCTTCATCCTCGTCATCGCTGTTCTGGTCCAGCTGATTGAGATCACGCTGAAAAAGTACGTCCCGGCGCTGTATCAGTCCCTGGGCGTCTACCTGCCGCTGATCACGACCAACTGCTGCGTGCTGGGCGTCACCATTCTGGCCGTGCAGGACTACTCCGCCGTTGTGGCCGAGTTCGGCTTCGGCCTGGCCTACGCCGAGGCGCTTGTCTGCGCCGCCGGTGCGGGCGTCGGCTTCCTGGTCGCCATGCTGCTGTTCTGCGGCGTGCGTTCCCGCGTCGAGGCCGCCAACCCGCCGGAGAGCTTCAAGGGCCTGCCCATCACGCTGGTTTCTGCCGCTATCACCTCCATGAGCTTCATGGGCTTTGGCGGTCTGGTCGAAAACATCATCAACGCGATATTCTAAGAAAGGGGAATGGAGAGAATGAACCCGATCGTATTTGCTATCGTTGTCGTGGTGGTGCTGGGCCTGGCCGGCGGCGTGATCCTTGTGCTGGCCTCCAAGTTCATGGCTGTGTATGAGGACCCGCGCATCGCGCAGATCACGGAATGTCTGGCCGGCGCCAACTGCGGCGGCTGCGGCTACGCCGGCTGTGCCGACTACGCCAAGGCCATCGTGGAGAACGGTGCCCCCACCTTCAAGTGTGCCCCGGGCGGCGACAAGACTGCCGACGCCATCAACACCATCATGGGCAATGCCACCGACGACCGCCCCAGCCTGCGCGCCACCGTCATCTGTGCGGGCGGCGAGAACTGCGGCAAGCGGTTTGACTACCAGGGCATCCAGACCTGCGCTGCTGCGGCCTCCATCGCGGGCGGCCCCAGCGCCTGCGCCTATGGCTGCCTGGGTCTGGGCGACTGCACCCGCGCGTGCAAGTTTGACGCCATCCACGTCATCAACGGCGTGGCCGTCGTGGACCGCAAAAAGTGTACCGGCTGCACGGCCTGCACCGTGACCTGCCCGCGCCACGTCATCCAGATGAAGCCCATTGCCCCGCAGCCCGCGGTCAAGTGCTCCAACAAGGACAAGGGCGCGCTGGTCAACAAGACCTGCAAGGTCGGCTGCATTGCCTGCGGCCTCTGCGTGCGCAACTGCCCGAATCAGGCGATCTTCCTGAAGGACAATGTCGCCGTCATCGACTACACCAAGTGTAACGGCTGCGGCACCTGCGTCAGCAAGTGCCCGAAGAAAGCGATCCAATGGGTCGAGGGTGCGCCCCGTCCCATCGACGCCCCCGTGCCGGAGCACGAAGTGCTGAAGACGCGCGTGTGATTTTTAGGTAAGCACCCCTGCGCTCCCCGCCTTATCGGCGGGGAGCTTTTGTTTTGCCGCTCTCTCATCTCGCTCTGTAGGGGGGCGGCGTCTCCGACGCCCCGTTTTCCGCCCACAAAATTTTTTCCAAATTATTTTTCCGAAAACCGAGACAAATTCCTAAATCTATGCTATACTGTGTCCAGAATAACAACCTTAACCAGAATTATCAGGAGGTTTGCACAATGGAAATCACCAACGATATTTTGTATCTCGGCGTCAACGACCACCTCGTTGACCTGTTTGAAGGCCAGTACGACGTGCCCAACGGCATGGCGTACAACTCCTATCTGATCTGCGATGACAAGACCGCCGTCATGGACTCGGTCGACGCCCACTTCACCGACGAATGGATCACCAAGATCGCCGCCGCGCTGGGCGAGCGCGCGCCCGACTACTTCGTCGTGCAGCACATGGAGCCCGACCACTCCGGCTCGGTGGCTGCCTTTGCGCAGGCCTACCCGCAGACGACCATCGTCGCGTCGGCGCAGGCGTTCAACATGATGAAGGCCTACTTCGGCACCGACTACGCCGACCGCCGCCTCGTCGTGAAGGAAGGGGACACCCTGCCGCTCGGCCGCCACACGCTGCACTTTGTCACCGCGCCGATGGTACACTGGCCGGAGGTCATCATGACCTATGACGACGCGGATAAGGTGCTGTTCAGCGCCGACGCCTTCGGCAAGTTTGGCGCGCTGGACGTCGAGGAACCGTGGCTGCCCGAAGCCCGCCGTTACTTCATCGGCATCGTGGGCAAGTACGGCGTGCAGGTGCAGGCCGTGCTGAAGAAGGCCGCCGCGCTCGACGTCGAGATCGTCTGCAGCCTGCACGGCCCCGTCCTGCACAAGGAGCAGCTGGCCGACGTGCTGGCCGCCTATGACACGTGGAGCGCTTACCGCCCGGAGACCGAGGGCGCGCTCGTCGCCTACAGCAGCATCTACGGCCACACCGCCGAAGCTGCAAACCGTCTGGCCGAGGCGCTGCGCGAAAAGGGCGTCGAGACCGTCGCGATGGATCTGGCGCGCTGCGACATGGCCGAGGCCGTTGCGCAGGCATTCCGCTTCAGCAAGCTGGTGCTGGCGACGCCGACCTACAACGCCGATGTGTTCCCCTTCATGAAGGACTTCCTCAACCACCTGACCGAGCGCAACTACCAGAACCGCACCGTCGCGTTTATCGAGAATGGTTCTTGGGCGCCGATGGCCGCCAAGGTCATGCGCAAGATGCTGGAGGCCAGCAAGAACCTGGCCTTCGCCGAGACGACCGTCACCGTCAAGGGTGCGCTGAGCGACGCCAGCGAGGCCCAGATCGCCGCGCTGGCAGACGAACTGAGCAAGTAATATCCTGACAGCAAAGCCCCGTCCCAGACCGCTTTCTCGCGGTCTGGGACGGGGTCGTTTTGAAAAAGCCCTGCCAAAGCCGCGCCATGGGGAACTGCCCTGTAAAATGCAGACTGCGCTAAAAATTCATGCTTGACAAATGCCCCCGTATCCGCTATAATATCATTTGTCAATCGCATATGGATGATTAGCTCAGCTGGTTAGAGCGCTGCGTTCACATCGCAGAGGTCGAGGGTTCGAGTCCCCCATCCTCCACCAATAAAAACAGCGTAGATTTGTTGAAATCTACGCTGTTTTCTTTATGCAGTACACACTTTAGTACACACTTGCTTATTTTTTGCGCAAATTATGAAGCAGTTCTGCATACAATTCCGGCTTTGCTTCTTTCAGCGCACCCATAAACTCATCCAGCCTGCCGTACAAACAGGCTCCGTTTTTTATGCTTCTGCCGCCTGCGCAGCGGCCTTTTCGATCAATTTTTTGTACACCCGCTCAACGAACCACGGCTCGGTGGAGCGCGCCAGCGCCTCGTCGGGGGTAAACCACGCCACGCCGCTGTTTTCGTCCGCCTTGGTGTGGACGGCCTCGGCGGGGTCAGCCTCCAGCAGGTAGGTCACGTTGAGGTGCAGATGGCTCGACACATACTGCCCGCGCTTCACGTGGCCGTCCACCGTCAGCGACTCGACCGAGAAAATTTCCTGCGATACCGGGCGCACATGGGTCACACCCGCTTCCTCCCGCACCTCGCGCAGGGCGACGGCCAAAAGGTCGGTCTCGCCGTCGGCATGGCCGCCCAGCCATGACCACGAGCGGTAGATATTGTGGTAGGCCATCAGCACCCTGCGGCGATCCGGACTTACCACCCACGCCGAGGCCGTCATATGCGCGACCGGATTCTCGCGGCAGAACGCGTCCTCGTTCGCTTCCAGCCAGCGCAGAATCAGCGCCTTATCTGCCGCCTCCTGCGCGTTATAGGGCGCGTAGGCCGCGATTTGTTCGATCTGCTCCCACCGTGTCATAGGCTCTTGCTCCTTCGTTTTTTCTTCATTATAGCAAGCGGGCAGGGGATTTGCAAACAGGGAGACACAGCAGCACTGTGGTTTTTGCAAGTAAATATGATATACTCATCTCAGAAGCCTCACAACTTTTTCCGCGAAGGATGCCGCCCTGAAATAGCACCCCCACCCGCCACTATGCCGTTTGGCCGTGCGGCGGGCGGTTTTTGTTTTGATTCACGCTGACCGGTGGACATTTCCCGGAAAATCGGCTATACTGAAACCAAATTCAGAAAGGACTCCTGACTATGAAAAACTACCGCTGGGCTACCCTCGGCTGCGGCGTCATCGCGAACGAACTCGCGCAGGCGCTGGCTACCCGCGGGCAGACGCTCTACGCCGTCGCCAACCGCACCCATTCCAAGGCCGTCGCCTTCGCCGAAAAGTACGGCATCGGGAAGGTCTACGACAGCATCGACGACATCTTCACCGATGAAAACGTCGACGTCATCTATATCTCGACGCCCCACAACACCCACATGCAGTACCTGCGCCGGGCGCTGGCGGCGGGTAAGCACGTCCTGTGCGAAAAGTCCATCACGCTGAACTCCGACGAGCTGGAGGAGGCCATCCGTCTGGCCGAGGAAAACCACGTCGTGCTGGCCGAGGCGATGACCCTCTACCACATGCCCATCTACAAGACGCTGCAGGAGAAGATCGACGCCGGTGATCTGGGCGAGCTGCGGCTGATCCAGATGAACTTCGGCAGCTACAAGCCCTACGACATGTCCAACCGCTTCTTCAACCGCAATCTCGCCGGCGGCGCGCTGCTGGACATTGGCATCTATGCGCTGTCCTTTGTGCGATGGTTCATGGCCTCCGCGCCCGATCAGGTCGTCTCGCAGGTCAAGTACGCGCCCACCGGCGTCGACGAGCAGGCGGGCATCCTGCTGAAAAACAAGGAGGAGGAGATGGCCTCGGTCATCCTCTCGCTGCACGCCAAGCAGCCCAAGCGCGGCACCGTCTCCTTCGACAAGGGCTATGTCGAGATCTACGAGTACCCCCGCGGGCAGGAGGCCGTCATCACCTACACGGCGGACGGCCGCAAGGAGACGCTGCGCAGCGGCAGCACCGCCGACGCGCTGCGCTACGAGGTCGAGGACATGGAGCGCGCCATTGAGGGGCAGAACACGATGCACCTCGACTACACCCGCGACGTCATGCGCATCATGACCGACATCCGCCGCCAGTGGGGCATGACCTACCCGGAGGAGGAGTAACGATGGTGCAGGTCGATCTCATCACGGGCTTCCTCGGCTCCGGCAAGACAACTTTTCTGCGCCGATATGTGGAATATCTGGTGCGGCAGGGGCATAACGTCTGCATTTTGGAAAACGACTTCGGCGCGGTGAACGTCGACGCGATGCTGCTGCAGGACTTGATCGGCGCGCACTGCGATCTGGAAACGATCAGCGGCGGCTGCGACTGTGACACCCACCAGCGCCGGATGCGCACCAAGCTGATCTCGATGGCGATGCGCGGCTTCGACCGGGTCGTTATCGAACCCAGCGGCATCTTCGACGTGGACGAGTTCTACGACATCCTGCGGGACGAGCCGCTTGACCGCTGGTACACCTTGGGCAACGTCGTCGCCATCGTCGACACGAAGCTGGAGGACGAGCTCTCGCTGCAGGCAGACTACCTGCTGGCGTCGGAGGCCGCCAGCGCCGGGCTGGTCGTCATGAGCCGCGTCCAGCAGGCCGGGGCAGGGGAGTGCGCCGCCGTGATCGACCATTTGAACCGCGCGTTAGCGTACTGCCATTGCGACCGCCGCTTTGGCGCGGACGTGCTGTGCAAGGACTGGGCGGCCTTGACGGACACCGACTTTGCCCGCATCGACGGCTGCGGCTGGCGGCAGACGAGCTACGTCAAGCTGCATTTCAACGAGCACGAGGCCTTCACTTCGTTGTATTTCCTCGAAGCCGGGCGCAGCGTCGACCAGCTGAAAACCGCCGCGCAGACGCTTTTACACAGCGCACAGTACGGGCACATCCTGCGCATTAAGGGGTTTGTGCCCGACGGCGGCGGCTGGGTCGAGCTGAACGCCGCCCGCGACACAATGACAGTCCGGCCCATCCCCAACGGGCAGGAAGTCCTGATCGTCATTGGCGAGGGACTGCAAAAGGACGCCATTGAAAAAGTGATACAGGGGTAACCCCCGTACAGCACCGCCCCCGCCGGAATTTTCCGGCGGGGGCGAGTTGTTATTCACGGCATAATTTTCGGGGGTGGGACATTACTCCTCGTCGAAAGCCTTCGTCCAGTTGTACTCCTTTTTCGGCTGGCGGTCGCCCTCGTTCTGCGCCTTGCGGGCGGCGTACTCGCCAATGATCGCCGACGGCATCAGCAGCGCCTTCTCGACCTCGGACTGGAAGACCAGCTTCGGGTTCTTGATCTTGGGGTTCTTCATCAAGTCCTTCCAGTAGGTGTCGTAGTCCATCATCACGGCCATCGCCTCAAACAACAGCGTCAGGCCGTCGTAGCGGGCAATGACCTTGTTCAGCGGGTTGAGGAACTGCATGTTGGCCTTGCCCTCCATCATGCCGTCGTCCTTGCCTTTGACGTTGCGGCGGCAGAAATAGGCCGTCATCTGCAGAATGTCGTCGAAGGCCTCCATCTGGCCGGTCGTCAGCCGTGCCGAGAGGGCGTCCCGGTCGATGTAACGCAGCAGCGCCGCCGTGACCTGCTTCTTCGTGGCCGCATCGGCGGGCTCCAACTGGTTCAGCGGCTCGGCGTCGGTCTCGACAAATTCGGTTTCCAGCAGGTCGGGCTTGGCGGGTGCCTGCTCCACCAGCTCCTCCGGCGCGCCGCTTACAACGTAGATACGGTAATTTTCCAGATCATCCAGAATCGCACGGGACAGGTAGGGCAGGGGGGCACTCTTGGTGCGCGCCGTCGGGATGACCCGCGCGGCATAGCGGGACGCCACGCCCTCGAACCAGCGGCGCAGGCCGCCGCAGTTGTCGATGACGTTGTTCATCGTCTGGAAGAAGGCCGCGTTGCCGCCGTCAATCATCTTGTCATTGCCGCGCGCGGTGCCGGCCATCTTCACCATCGCGCCGATCATCGTCTGCACGGCCTCCATCTCGTCGGCGGTCAGTGTCTTGACGAGCTTGTCCAGCTCTGCCTTGACCTCCAACTCCTGCCGCAGCAGCTCCGGCGTCGCGCCGTAGGAGTAGGGGATCGTCGTTTCGGGCACCGAGACATACTCCAGCGTCAGGACGTTCGGGTCGTCGTCGATCGTGCCTGTCTCGGCCAGTGTGAGCTTATTTTTCTTGCTGCGCACCTTGTGCGACATGGATTTTGTGATCTCGTTGAGCTTGTCGTCGGCAACCTGCTTGTCCACCGGCTCGATGGTGACAGCGATGGCAATGACGCGCTGACGATCTTTTTCGTAGACTTCGTAGTCGAAATAGATGTCGGTGTGGCCGTTGATCTCGCTCTTCGCCTTGTCCAGTACGGTGCGGCGCACGTGTGCCCAGTTCGCGGCGTTGCAGTCCACCTGCTTTTTCAGCGTCTCGATGCTCCAGACCAGCGGCTCGCCTTTTTCCTTCTTTGTCAGGTATAGATTCTGGTAGCTCTTGCACAGCTCGTAAATTTTTAGACTATACTGGCTCTTCATGGGCAAAGTATAGGTAATGTTCATCGTCGTGTAGAACTCTTTTAACTGGATCAGGTGGGGTTTCAGCGATTGATCCAGCGTCAGTACGATCTTGCCGGTGCCCTCGTCGATGGTCGCGCTGGACAGCCAGCGGAACATCGTGATCTTCTGGGTACCGGCCAGACGGATCCACTGCACCTTGGCGTTGGCAATGTCCTCGATATTTTTCTTGACCTGCTTGTACATCGAGCCGTTGTGTGGGTCGACCCCGCAGAGCTTGAGGAACTCGTAGATCGACATCTCGTAGCGGGGCAGTTCGGTGTCCGACGGCTTGATCATCGAGAAGATGTGCAGCATCAGCTTCTGCTGGCTCAGCGAGAGGCTGTACATAGCGTTCTGGATCAGGTCGTTGGACTTGCGGACGATATTCTGATTGCCGCGCTCGCTGAAGGTTGCGACCGGGGCTTCGGCCTGCACCTTTGCGGGCTGTGCGGATTTTTTGGCGTTGGGCTGGGTTGTTATCCGGTGCACATTTCCCGTTTGGGCTGCTTCTTCCCGGAATGCGTCTCTGGTTGCCATATGCAAAACCTCATCTTTACAACACGATAAGCGTATAATAGCAGATTGTGTTGCAAGTGTCAATTATTGTAACGCTCGACACATTTCGTTTTCTTCGCCCGGAATCCGCGTTTTTTCTTTTTGAGATTTTTATAAGATATTTATATATATTTAGAAAATATGTATAGCTATGTCGAATATTACAATAGAAATGTGCCGTGCGTTCCAACCCGATTGTGCCGGGAATAACCACAAAGCTGTGCCGGAAATAACCATGTGGGGGGTGTAACAACGCAAAAAAATATTTTTTCCGCAAAAATTCTGCGGCAGGATTCTTGCGGAAAAATCAAATTGTGCCGCCTATAACAACCCACAAAACAGGATTTTTGAAATGTGCCGTGCGTTCCAACACCCTGCGCGGCATAGGAGTTTTTGGGGAATTGTGTGCTGAATAACAACCCCAGCGGAAAAGCAGCGAATTGTGCCGCTGATAACAACACCGGGCGCGAAATTCCGAAATGTGCCGTGCGTAACAACGCCGGACGAAAAAATTCCCACTGTCAAAACTATGCTGTGGATAACAACCCTACCCGCGGCGTGTCCGGCAAAAATTGTGCGGTTGATAACAACCCCCGGAAAACGCAGCAGGGGGCTTTTTTCGGAACTGTGCTGCGGATAACAATACGCGCTGCAAAAAATCTACAAAATGGAAAATGTGCCACGGATAACAACCCATGCCGCAAAAAGTGCCGATGATAACAACACCGGCCGCGCAGCCAGCGCCACCGCGAATTGTGCTACGGATAACAACCCGATAACTTTTGAAAAAATGCGGAAAAATCCCTGTAAAACCGGGAATTGTGCCGTGGATAACAATGCCTGCGCGGTGCCGTCGTGCGGGGAAATGTGCGGCGGATAACAACCGCAGACGGGGCAATTGTTGGGAAATCTGCGGGGAACTGTGTCGTCGATAACAATACATACTGTAGAAAATTGTGCCGCTGATAACAACGAAAATCCCCGGAAATGTGCCCCCGATAACAATGCTTTTGCCCGGAAATTGTGCGGTGGATAACAACCCGCTGCGCCAAAAAAGTGCCGTCGATAACAACCCCAAAAACTTTTATATTGTGGCGAAAAGCGCAAAATATGCCCACGGATAGTGGCTGACCGCCATGCAAATACAAAGGGCGGAAGAAAAATTTCCACGAAAATTTTTTATTTTCCGCCGCACGCCCTGTTGGAACGCCGCGCACAATTCGCCAAAAAAACCGCCGTCTTATTCCTCCGCGTTTATATATAAGGAAGGACTTTGCAAACGCACTCTTCTGTGCTACAATCAGGGAAAAAGCAGGGAGGAAACCGAAAATGTTCAGAAAAATGCGCCGCTTCAAGCAGGAGCTTACGAAGGAAGAATGTGTCGAGCTTTTAAAAAGCCAGCCGCGCGGGGTGCTGTCGTTGCTGGGGGAGGACGGATACCCCTACGGTGTGCCGATCGACTTCTGGTACAACGAGGCCGACGGGAAGCTGTACTTCCACGGTGCGCGGGAGGGGCACAAGGTGGACGCCATCAAGGCGTGCGACAAGGCGTCCTTCTGCGTGCACGACGAGGGCTGGCGCGTGGAAGGGGAGTGGCCGCTGCACTTCCGCAGTGTGATCGTGTTTGGCCGCATCGCGCCGGTGACGGACGCGGCGGCGACGCTGACCGTCTGCCGCCGTCTGGCCGAGAAGTTCACCGACGACGCGGCGTATATTGAGGGAGAGATCGCATCGGCCAAGGAGCGGGTGCTTTGCCTTGCCTTGACACCGGAACAGATGACCGGCAAGCAGATCACAGAGCGCTGAACCGTGCATTTTTGCCGAACGTGAAAAAAGTTGAACTTTTTTCAAAAAAGGCGTTGACAAATCCCACCGGGCACGCTATAATATATGAGCGTTGAGGGCAGATGCCCGATACGAGATACCCGATGGGGATTCGCATAATGGTAGTGCAGCGGACTCTGACTCCGCCCGTGGGAGTTCGATCCTCTCATCCCCAACCACACCGCAGCAGCCCAGCTGCTGCGGTTTTTCTTTACGGGGTGTAGCGCAGTTGGTAGCGCGCTTGGTTCGGGACCAAGAGGCCGTGGGTTCAAATCCCGTCACTCCGACCAAAAAGACCTTCAGCTTAGGCTGAGGGTCTTTTTTGTCGTTAGAGTGACGAGGGTTTGAACAGGGCGACGGCGCCGCAGCGCCGGGGTAAACTGTCCTGCGGACAGTTTGCCAGCCCGCGGGAAAATCCCGTCACTCCGACTTGGTAAAAAGACCTCCAGCTTTCGGCTGGGGGTCTTTTTGTTTGTAGGGGCGCACAGTGTGCGCCCGTGGGACATTGCGGTTGCCGCGACGCTCCACGGGTCGTTGGGGACGCCGACCCCTACAACGCCGTAGGGGCGGGGCTCTGCTCCGCCCGTGCAGTGTGGTATCTGCCGCAACGCCCTACGGCGCGATACAGCCTTCCGATAAAAACAAACCAGCCCCGCAGCGGTTTCCGTTGCGGGGCTGGTTCCATGTTAAATTATTTCAAATTTGGTCGATCCTGATCTCCGTCGGCCTTGAACATCACAAAACCATCGGGTTTGTTCGTGAAATAGTAATACTCGGTGTTCTCGTGCAGGGGCGGGGTCAGGTAGTTCGGGATGATGCAGCCGTCGCCCTTCTGGCGCTCGGTGAAGCCGGCGGCCAGCCAGACATCGGCGGGGATGCCCGCGTTGTAGCAGTCCATGTACTCAGCGTCCGCGTGGTTCAGGATGGCGTCCAGCGCCGCGCCGATGCGGGGCAGCACGCGATCCTCGCCGATGAAGTCCACCAGCCGCACGACGGCGGCGCAGCCGGTCTCCTCAGCGGTGACAGTGCGGGTCACGACATAGGCCAGCAGCTTGTTGTTCTCCTGCGCCGCCCAGACGTCGTATTTGAAATGCGGATAGTGGAAATACCGCCGCCGCATATACCACACGTCCTTGCGGGGCGTGTGGGTCGTAGCGGGCATCCCCAGCGGGATAAGGTCGGCGGCGTTCTCGATCTTTGCCAGCCCCAGATCGCGCTGGACGGGGGGCAGGGAGTACCGCAGCGGCTTTGCCAGATAGTAGGCGCGGCGGCGGCCAAGGCGGTAGTAGTGCGGCAGACGCTCGGCCTTCCAGCCCAAAAATTGATAGAAGGTGCAGGTGTTGGGGCGGATGTTGTTGCAGGCGACGACGTCGGCATGCAGCAGCCCCGGCAGGGCGTTCATCAGTTCCAGCCCAACGCCGTTGTGGCCCTTGGCCGCGACCCAGACGCTGACCCAGACGTCGGGGTGGCGCTTCGTGTTCGCTAGGATGTATCCGGCCGCGCTGACGTACTGGCCGTCCTGCTCGGCGACGGCAAACTGCGGCACGCCGCCGCGCCCGGCATAGTAGTGGTGATACAGCTCCGGCCGGTTCAACAGCGGCAGGCGCATGTCAAAATTTTCGTTGATGAAGTCGATGATGGCGGCGTCCTCACTCAGACGCGCCAGACGGAACGTTACGTCAGACAATGGCCGAACCTCCCGTGACCGGCAGCGTTACGCCGGTGATGAAGGCTGCCTCGTCGGAGAGCAGGAACGCCATGGCGGGGACGACATCGGCAGGGGTGGCATTGCGCCCCATGGGGTTTTCCTCGGCGGCGGCCTGCACGATGAGGTCGGGCGTGTCCTTGAGGAAATTCGTCTCCATCATACTGGGGGCGACGCAGTTGACCGTGACGCCGAAGCGGGCGTACTCAACGGCCAGACTCTTGACAAGGCCGCCGATGGCGCTTTTCGCCATGACGTAGGCGGCGGTGTTCTTGGGCGGGCAGCCGATGGTGTAGCTGGTCTGGATGAACAGCACGCGGCCGAATTTTGCCTTGGCCATGGCGGGCAGCACGGCGCGGCAGATGCGCACGGCGCTGTGCACCTGAATCTCTAAGTCGCGGTCAAAGCGGGTCTGGTCGAACGCCTTGAACTTGGCGTTGACGACGGGCAGCGCGGGCAGGTGGATGAAGTGGGTCGGCGCGGGCGCAGTGGAGGCCAGCAGCTGCACGAAGGTATCCACCTTGGCGCGGTCGGACAGGTCGACGTCAAATGGGCGCACCTGACCGGGGAAGCGGCCGCAGAGGTCGGCGAGCTTTTCCAGATCGCCGCAGCCCTGCGCCAGCACGATCGTATCGGCGGGGGCGGTGGTGAGCAGCCGCTCGATCAAAGCGCGGCCGACGTCGCTGGTCGCGCCGGTGATAAGATAGGTATAAGCCATGTTTTTTCTCCTCAGCAATAGGTTCGGGCGGATATGGAATCCGCCCCTACAGGGTAGCCGAAAACGCCGGAAACGGCGGGATTATTTCGCCAGCCCGGCCTTGATGATGCCGCGGGTGACGCGCTTGCCGTCCTGATTCGTGATGACGGCCTTGATCTCGGCCTCGCTGCCGATCTCGCTGACATTGACAACGGTGCCCTTGACGGTCAGCGTGTCGCCGATGAAAATGGGCTTCGCAAACTTGCACTCGACGCCGTGCAGCAGGCAGTGCTCACCGGGCAGATAGACGCCCGCCAGCGTCGAGAAAAAGCTCGCGCCCAGCATCCCGTAGACGACCCGGCCGGGGTAGCCGCGCCCCTTGGCGTAGTCGGCGTCGATGTGGATGGGGGAGATGTCCCCCGTGATGGCGCGAAAGGCGTCCATCATCTCCGGCGTGACGGTCACAGTGAACTCCTCGGTCAGGCCGGGGGTCATCTGTGCCAGCGTATAGTGGTTCATGGCAGGCTCCTTTGGCAGAATCTGAAAAAAGGCGGCAGGATGCCGCCTCATAAAGTTATTTTATCACACCATCCGTGCGACGAGATCCAGCAGATCGCCGACATCCTTCAGGCCGCGGACGTCCGCCAGTTTGAACTTGATGTTGAACTTCTTCTCGATGGCGGTCAGCAGGTTGATCTGCTCCAAGCTGTCCCAGTCCTCGATGTCGTCCGCGCAGGTGCTGCGGGTGATCTCCAGAGAGTCGTCGTCAAAATTATCGCGGAAAATATCCTGTACCGCGCTCAAAATTTCCTGTTCGCTCATATTGAAACTCCTTTTATAATATGGTAGCTGCCTATACTATACCATAAAAAGCGAGTTGGTGCAAGATTAAGACGTAGAGAAGTGAGTAGATGGAATTTTACAGTCCGTAATCCTCCAGCCGCCGCTGCAATTCCGCCTCGTCGGTGACGGGGACGCCCTGCTGCAGAGCCAGCACGTCGCTTTCGGGCAAAAGGCGGGTGTAGATGTCATCGTAGACGGCCAGCGGCCCCAGGCCGTCGATGGTGTACAGCGCCACATGGCCGCCGCTGTCCTTTAAAAGATATCGGGGCGGCACGGCGGCGTCCTGCCTGCCGCGCCAGAACCAAACCAGCCCCGCCGCGATGCAGAGCACGGCCACCGCCGCCAGCAGCGAAAGATAGACCCTGTGCCCGTTTTGTCTGTTTTGCATAATAATTTCCCCCTTACAGGGTAGCATGGCCGCAATACGGTACAAAAATACTAAAAGTTGTGAATTTTGCGTCCGCCCCTGTACTTTTACCGCCGTTTTGTGGTATAATCCATTCTATAGCATTGTGCAATTCCGTGTTACGGCATTTGTGCCGGGCACTGTTTCGTTATGAACCCAAAAGGAGGCGGTTCCCATAGAACCCAAGCAGCAACGCCATATCTCTACAGATAGCGTAAAAACGACCGCAGGTGCCACCGGCCAGCCCGGCGCACCCGCACCCAATAATAAAAAGAAAAAACCGAAAAAGCGCCGCAGCATCATCGGTATGATCTTCGGCTTCATCGGCTGTGTGCTCTGTCTGGGCGTTATGGCGGCCAGCGTGGGCGGCGTGCTGCTGTCCATGTACATCGTGCAGGTCACGGCGGACGATGCCGAGACCCTCGATCTGGACAACCAGAAAAACATGCAGACGACGATCATCTACGACATCAACGGCGACGAGTACGCCACGCTGACCCGCGGCGAAAACCGCATCTGGCGTGAACTTTCCGCCATGCCGGAGAATCTGCAGAACGCCGTCATCGCCATCGAGGATAAGAATTTCCGCACCGAACCCGGCATCAACCTGAAGGGCACCATCGGCGCGGCGCTGAACGCCTTCACCGGCAACCGCATCTGGGGCACGAACCGCGGTGCGTCAACGTTGGAGCAGCAGCTCATCAAGAACCTGACCGGCGATAACGAGCAGGATAACATGCGTAAGGTGCGCGAAATTTTCCGCGCCCTCGGCCTCGACAACAAGTACAGCAAAGAGACCATTCTGGAAGCGTACCTGAACACCATCCCGCTGACCGGTATCATTCACGGCATGGAGGCAGGCTCGCTGGAATACTTCGGCAAGCACGTTGAAGACCTGACCTTGGCCGAGTGCGCCACGCTGGCTTCCATCACGAAGAACCCCACAAAGTATAATCCCGCGACGAACCCTGAGGAGCTGATGAAGCGCCGCAACCACGTTCTGTACGAGATGTATACGCAGGGGTATATCACGGAGGACGAGTTCAACTCCGCCAAGGCCGAGACCATCACGCTGGCTGAAAAGTCCAGCACGACCGAGAATGCGACCCGCTCCTCCAGCAACTCGTGGTTCACCGATGCCCTGTACAGCCAGCTGCTGACCCAGCTGCAGGAAGACCTGAACTACACGAAGGACGAGGCGCAGGAGCTGATCTTCTCCGGCGGATTGCGCATCTATTCCACCGTCGACCCCACCGTGCAGGCGGGCATCGAGAAGACGATGTACAACGAGGACGACCTCATCCCCGCACTGTGGCACGAGGAGCCTGTCTGCCTGCGCGACTATCCCGCCGACAGCAGCAGCTGGGACGAGGTGCAGTACGACGAGGCCACCGGCCTGCCCATCACGAAGGACGGTTACGCCGTATACGGGCAGGAGGCTATCCCCGTCTACGCCGATGACGAGGGCACGACCCTCAAGACCGGCACCTCCACCGACCCGGATTACCCCAACGACACCACCGTGTACCTCTGCGTGTACGAGAAAGTCCGCACGCAGGCCGCCATGGCGACGCTGGACTACGACGGCAACATCCTTGGCATCGGCGGCGGCATCGGCGAGAAGAAATACGATCTGGGCTTCAACCGCGCGACTTCGCCGCACCAGACCGGTTCTACGATGAAGCCCATCGGCGCCTATGCGCTGGCGCTGGATTATAAGCTCATCAACTATTCTTCGCAGATTTTGGACTCCCCGTACTACTCGGCCGAGGACAAGAAGGTACTGAAGGATCAGTATATCGGTGTCATGAGCCCCTACTCCGAGGCGGCGCAGTCCCGCAGCGATGTGTGGCGCGCCTGGCCGACGAACTACGGCGGCGCAGGCGGTCAGGGCAACCCGATGCTTGTCTATGACGCATTGCAGCAGTCTTACAACACCGTCGCCGTCTGGGTCGGCGACATGGTCGGCGTCGATTACCTGTACAACTTCGTACACGACACGCTGGAATGCAGCTATATCAACGCCGAGAGCGATATGGATCTAGGCCCCTTGGTGCTGGGCTCCCAGAGCAGCGGCCTGACGGTCGTCCAGCTGGCGGGCGCGTACACGATGTTCAACACCGGCACCTTCACGACGCCCCACTACTACACCGAGATCACCGACTATCAGGGCAATATGGTGCTGGACAACAGCAAGTATATCAACACTACTCAGGCCATCAGCGCCGACACGGCGTATATCATGAACCGCATGCTCTGGAACGTCCTGCACAGCAGTAGGGGTACTGCCTACGGCAAGGGTCCCGACGGCGAGATGGATTCCGTCGCCAAGACCGGTACGACCAGTAACTACAAGGATTACACCTTCGCCGGTCTGACGCCGTACTACGTCACCGCGATCTGGTGGGGTTGTGACCGCCCGACCGAGATGGACACGCTGGGCAAGGCGGGCAAGAACGCCAGCCCGATCCAATACGCGTGGAAGTATCTGATGGAAGACTTGCAGGCCGACCTGCCTGTCAAGGAGTTTGCCAAGGGCGAGAACGTCGTCGAGAAGCGGTTCGACACTTCGACGGGCGCGATCGTCTCCGGCGGCGGTGCCGTGGGCTACTACACCGAGGACAACCTGCCCGACAGCAGCTACACCGTCACCACGACCGAGGACGACCCCTACGCCGCTTTGGCGCAGGCCGCAGCGGACGCAGCGGCTGCCGCAGGGGTTGCAGCAGAATAAGCCTTCCCCCAAAGGAAAAGCCTTTATAGAAAACGCACCCCGACCGTATCCCGGTCGGGGTGCGTTGTTTTTATATCAACTACACCTGTACACTGACAAAAGATATTGACTTTTCCGGCGGGTTGGCTGTGCAATTTGACAAAATGCACAAAAACGGCTGAAAAAGTCTTGCAACCGCCCCTTTGGCGTGGTATCATGGGACACATCGAGAACAGTTGTACACGGGAGGGAAACACAAATGGCCGAGAGGCGTTTTCTGCTGGTAGATGCGGATGTTCTGCCGGAAGTCTTTGTCAAGGTGCTGCAGGCCAAGGAGCTGCTGGCGTCCGGCGCGGTGAGCAATATCTCCGCCGCCGCAAAGCAGGCGGGCATTTCGCGCAGCGCGTTCTATAAATATAAGGATACGGTGTTCGACGCCGAGACCGGGCGCGAGTCCATCACGGTCGTCGCGACGCTGCTGGATAAGACCGGCGCACTGCAAAGCCTGCTGTCCGGCATTTCGGCGGCGGGCGCATCCATTGTGACGATCACCCAGTCCCGCCCGGAGAACGGCGCGGCACAGGTCGAGGTCACCGTCCGCACCGGCACGATGCAGATGCCGGTGGACGAGATGCTGACCCGCCTGTCCCACCAGCCGTGCGTGGTGGAGATCCACCGCGGGGCGTGACGTGGTGACGTGCGTGTAAGAATAGGGGGAAATAGAATGGCTAAAATTGCAATCATGGGCTTTGGCACGGTCGGTTCCGGCGTGCTGGAGGTCTGCCGCCGCAACGCGGCGTCCATCGCGCGCCGCGTCGGCGAGCCTGTCGAGGTCAAATATATTCTGGATGTCCGGGATTTTTCCGATTCCCCGGACGCCGCACTTTTCACCAAATCCATCGATACGATCCTGAACGACCCGGAGATCAAGGTCGTGGTCGAGACCATCGGAGGCACCAAGTTCGCCTACCCGTATGTGCGGCAGTGCCTTGAAAGCGGCCGCAGCGTCTGCACCTCCAACAAGGAGATGGTCGCCACCTACGGTGCAGAGCTGCTCGCCCTTGCCAAGGCGCACAACGCGGCCTTCCTGTTTGAGGCCAGCGTCGGCGGCGGCACGCCGATCATCACCCCCATGCACCAGTGCCTTGCCGCCAACCATATCAGCCAGATCCGCGGCATCGTCAACGGCACAACGAACTTTATGCTGACGAAGATGAAGCGCGAGAATATGGGCTTCGACGAAGCCCTGAAAATTGCCCAGCAGCTCGGCTACGCCGAGACGAAAGATCCCGGCGATGATGTGGACGGCCGCGACGCCTGCCGCAAGATCGCGATTCTCGCCAGCCTCGCCTGCGGGCACCACGTTTACCCCGATAACATCCCGGCGCGCGGTATCCGCGACATTACGGTCGCTGACGTCAAGGCCGCCGAAAAGCTCGACAGCGCCATCAAGCTTATCGCTTGGTACGACGAGGGCGAGAACGGCCAGATGGCCGCCGGTGTCGAGCCAATGCTCGTCACCAACTCCAACCAGCTGGCGGGCGTCGACGACGTCTTCAACGCCGTGCTGATGAAGGGCGATATGCTCGGCGATGTCGTCTTCTACGGCAAGGGCGCGGGCAAGCTGCCCACCGCCAGCGCCGTCGTGGCCGACGTCATCGACGCGCTGAAAGAGGGCGTCAACGTCCACGATTCGCTGTTCTGGAAGCCCGCCGAAAAGCCGGAAGGCCAGCTGGAGGACAAGAACAGCTACCCGTGGTATCTCCGCGTGACCGGCGTGGCCGCTGCGCTGCTGCCCAGCGTCGCCGGTGCGGGACATGTTGTGTTTGAGGAGGTCGGTCAGGCCGCCTACCTGATCGACGCCGCCACCGCCGCCGATGTGGCCGCCATCACCCAGAAGATCGAAGTGCTGGGCGGCAAGGTCGCGCTGGCGATGAAGAAACTCGAAGACTAAGAGGGGGCAGGGCAATATGGTAACCGTGACCGTCCCGGCCACCAGCGCCAACGTCGGTGCCGGATTTGACTCGCTGGGCTTGGCCGTCTCGATGCACAACGTGTTCACGTTCGAGGAATCCGACCGCATCCAGATTTCGTCCGTCGACGGCACCCACGTCCCGGCGGGCAGCAATAACTTGGTCTACCGCTCGGCGCGGGTCGTCTACGACCAGCTGGGCATCCCCCTGAAGGGGCTGCGCATCACCCAGCGCAACGATATTCCCATGGCGCGCGGCTTGGGCTCCAGCTCGGCCTGCATCGTGGCGGGCATCATGGGCGCGAACGCCCTGCTGGGCGATAAGCTGACCGAGCGCCAGATGCTGACGCTGGCGACCGCCATCGAAGGGCATCCCGACAATGTCGCCCCGGCCATGCTGGGCGGCTTTGTGACAAGCGTCATCGACGAAGGGCAGGTCTACAGCGTCAAGAAGGACATCGACCCCGAACTGGCGTTTGCGGCCTTTGTGCCGGACTTCCGCCTGCTGACCAGCAAGGCACGTGCGGCGCTGCCCGCCATGGTCAGCCACAAGGACGCTGTCTACAACCTGTCCCGCGCGGCGCTGGCAACGGCGGCCTTCTGCGAGGGCAACTACGCGCTGCTGGGCGTCGCCACCAAAGACGTGCTGCACCAGAAGTACCGCCTACCGCTGATCGAGGGCGGTGACGACGTTTTTGAACTGGCGCAGGATCTGGGCGCGCTGGCCGTCTACATCTCCGGCGCGGGACCGACCATCATGGCGGTCGTGCACAAGGACGACACCGAGTTTTTCACCCGAGCCGAGGCGGCGCTGGCAGCGGATGGGACGCTGCAGCATTTCACCGTGCATCGCCTGCTGGCCGACAACGTCGGCGCAGTGGTAAGCTGATACAGGAACAGGGGAGAGGAAACCAATGGGCTTGATCGTACAAAAATTCGGCGGCTCCTCGGTCAAAGACCGTGACCGCATCTTCAACGTGGCGCGCATCGTCATGAACACCCGCAACGCCGGCAACGACGTTGTCGTGGTCGTCTCGGCGCAGGGCGACACCACCGACGACCTGATCGCCAAGGCGGCGGAGATCACCTCCGACCCGTCCCACCGCGAGATGGATATGCTGCTGGCCGCAGGCGAGGAGATTTCGATTTCCCTGCTGACGATGGCTTTGCAGGAGCTGGGCGTCTCCGCCATCAGCCTGACGGGCTGGCAGGCGGGCTTCAACACCGACCGCGCCTACTCCAAGGCGCGCATCAAGCGTCTGGACACCGAGCGCGTCGAGAGCGAGCTGGCGCGCAACCGTGTCGTCGTCGTGGCGGGCTTCCAAGGGCTGAACCGCTCGGACGACATCACGACCTTAGGCCGCGGCGGCAGTGATACCTCCGCCGTGGCGCTGGCTGCCGCGCTGCACGCCGACCGCTGCCAGATTTTCACCGACGTCGAGGGCGTCTACACCGCCGACCCGCGCAAGATCCCCAAGGCTACCAAGCTGAAGGAGATCACGTTCGACGAGATGCTGGAGCTGGCATCTCTGGGCGCGCAGGTGCTGAACAACCGCAGCGTCGAGCTGGCGAAAAAGTACAATGTCGAGCTGGAGGTCATTTCCAGCATCAATCCGGTGCCCGGCACCGTCGTTAAGGAGGAGACCAAAGTGGAAGGTATGCTCATCAAGGGTGTTGCGAAGGACACCGACGTCGCCGTTTTGACCGTTAAGGACGTGCCGGATGTGCCCGGTATGTCGTTCAAAATTTTCAGCCTGCTGGCGCAGAAGAACATCAACGTTGACATCATTCTGCAGACCACCGGCCGCGACGGCAAGAAGGACATGAGCTTTACCGTGCCGCTGGGCGACGCCGAGGGCGCTGTCTCCGCACTGAAGAACGCCACCACCCGCATCGGCGGCGGTGACATCACCGTCGACAAGACCTGCGCAAAGGTCTCCATCGTCGGCGCGGGCATGCAGAGCCATTCCGGTGTGGCGTCCACGATGTTCGAGGCACTGTTCAACCAGAACATCAACATCAAGATGATCTCCACCAGCGAGATCAAGATCAGCGTCATCATCGACGAGGCCGACGCCGACAAGGCCGTTGCCGCTATCCATGATGCGTTCATCAACTGAGACGTTTAGCTTTTAAATAGAGGGAAAAGGGTCGTCCCCCGTGCGCGATGGTGCGCACGGGGGACGTTGTGGTTTATAAAAAGGCTTCCCCTGAAGGGGAAGCTGTCACCGAAGGTGACTGATGAGGGGCGAACTTCCTGTTATTACCCGCTCATGGGTGGTTGCGGTAACACCGCCCCTCATCCGGCGCTGCGCGCCACCTTCCCCCGCAGGGGAAGGCTTTAAAGAATCTTGCGTCCCGCCGCAAACTTCGCCGTCAGCTTGCCCTTGCCGAGATACGCATACCGCTCCAGCCGCTCAGCTGCCGTAAACTCCCGCATATTTTTAAGCGGGTCATCGTCCAGCACCAGCGCGTCAAAGGCGTAGCCTTCCTCGAACAAGCCGACCTTTTCGCCGAAGTCTGCCCAGAAGTCGCCGCCGCCGACCGTTGCCATGTAGAGCGCTTCCACCATCGTCAGCGGGCGCTCGCTCTGGTCGATGTACCGCCAGCGCAGCTTGCTGACCTGCACGGCCGTCGCCATGACGGTGAACAGGTCAAGCGTGTGGCCGCCTGCCACGTCGCTGCCGATGCCGATGCGCCAGCCGCCGCGCAGGTAGTGGGCGGCGGGGCAGATGCCTGCAATGACGTTCTCGTTGCTGGTGGGGCAGTGGGCGATCATGACGCGGTTTTGTTTCATCAGTGCGGCTTCGTCGTCAGGACTGTAGATGCAGTGCGCCATGACGGTGGGCACCTCCCCGCCGAAGAGGCCAAACCGGCTGTAGCTCTCGCCGTAGAACTTTGTGCCGGGGCAAAGCTCGGCCACCCAAGCGATCTCGCCGGGATTCTCGGATAGATGACTTTGCGCAGGTACGTTATATTCTGCGGCCAGCTCACCCAGACCGCGCATATATTCGTCGCTGGTGCTGGGGGTAAAGCGCGGCGTCAGCATCGGGCGCACCGCGCCGTTGTGCAGGGTGTTCGCGGCTTTGCAGGCGTCGAGCCAGCGGCGCGTTTCGGCCAGACCTGCGGCGGCGGAGGGTTCACGGTAGCTGTCGGGACTGTTGCGATCCATGCCCAGCTTGCCGACAAAGGCCGAAAGCCCGGCGTCCCGCAGCTGGTGCATCAGTTCCAGCGTGGCGTCGGTGTGCAGCGTCGCAAAGATGCAGGCGCGGGTCGTGGCGCTGTTTTTCAAATCGTGCACAAAGTAGCGGTAGCCCAGCTTTGCGTAGGCAGGGTCGGCGTAGTGGGACTCTTCGGGGTAGGTGTACTGCTGCAGCCAATCCAGCAGCTCCAAGTCCATGGCCGTGCCGCAATAGCTGTACTGCGGCGCGTGCAGATGCAGGTCGACGAGCCCCGGTGTGATGATCTTGCCCGTGTAGTCGAGGATTTCCACCCCGGCAGGGGCGGCAGCGGAAAAACCGGCGCACAGGCCGTTTTCACACAGCAGATACCCCTCCCGCGTGCGCAGCGCGTCGGGGGTGGGGGTGTCAAGGAAGGTGCCTTTTATTGCAAAAGTGTTCATACGAAAATCTCTCCTGTAGGTTATTCACATCTATTATAAACAATATATAGTATATCTTGCAAGGTTTTTGTTTACTTTGTGTCGCTAAAGCGGTATAATATCAATATCTATTGATGTTTGAAAGGAATAACGATTTGGAACGGAAACAACTCGCGCCCGGCGTCTGCATCACGACACTGGACGCTTCTAAATTCAACCGCTGCCGCATTACGCTGCACTTGCGCTTCCCCGCGCGGCGCGAATCCGCCACCGACGCCGCCGTGCTGGCGCTGGTGCTGGAGCGCGGCTATGCGGCCTGCCCTGATATGACCGCCCTGTCCCGCCGTCTGGCCGAGCTGTACGGCGCCGACCTCGGCGTCGACCTTGCCAGCGCGGGCACCGACCGCGTGCTCTCCGCCGATATCTGCGGCATCAAGGACGCCTACGCGCTGGCGGGCGAGAACCTGACCGATGCCTACGCTGACATCGTTTTCGGCACGATCTTTGACCCGTACCTCGTCGACGGTGCGTTCGACCCGGAGGCCGTTCGCATCGAGACTGAGACGCAGGCGCGTCGTCTGGAGACCGAGTTCAACTCGAAGCGGCTCTACTGCGTGCGGCAGGCGCGCCGCAAATTCTACGGTGACGCCCCGGCGGGCATCGAGCTGGGCGGCTACCCCGGCGAGCTTGTCAACGTCACGCCCCAAAGCCTGAAGGCCGAGTACGACCGCATTCTTTCGACGGCCACCATCGATGTGATGGTGCAGGGCGTCGACGAGGGGCGTGTGGCCGAGATGCTGCTGAAAAAGCTCGACGGCATCCGCCGCGATCCGCACCCCTTCGCCGCGCCCATCGCCATGCCTGCGACGCCGCTGCGCCACTTTAAAGAGGAAATCCCCGCCCTGACGCAGGCCAAGCTCTGCATGCTGTTCACGACGGGGGAGGAGCACCCCAACCCGCCCAGCGTCAGCATCCTGCGCGTCGCGATGAGTGTGCTGGGCGGCTCGGCCACGAGCCGTCTGTTCCGCAACGTGCGCGAAAAGCAGTCGCTGTGCTACTACTGCGGCAGCGCTGCACAGCGCGCCACCGGCGTCATGATGATCGATTCCGGCGTCGAGCCGGGCAAGGAGCAGCAGGCCGAGGCCGCCATCCTTGCCGAACTGGAGGGGCTGAAAAACGGCTCCATCACGCAGGAGGAAGTCGACGACTGCCGCCGCGGCCTTTTGTCCAGCATGGACGCGCTGGGCGACAGTCTGGACGCGCTGGAAAACTGGTACTACGGCCAGATCACCCGCGGCGAGCCACTTTACCCGCCGGAGTACGGCAAGGTGCTGACGAGCGCCGTCACGCTGGACGAGGTGCGCCAGACGCTGCGCAGCTACAGCTATTCGGTCTGCTACGCCGTGACCGCCGAGCCGGGCACGCAGGGGAAAGGAGGCAGTGAGGATGTTGAATAACGACCACGAGAATTTCGCCGCCGCCCAAAGCCGCGCTGCCGCCGCCGTAAGCTGTGAGAGCGTCGTGCTGCCCAGCGGCCTGACCGTGCTCTGCCGCACGATGCCGGGCTACAGCAGCGTCCACGCGATCTACGCCACGGGCTTCGGCTCGATCCACCGCACCTTCAAGCTGGACGGCAAGCCGATCACGCTGCCCGCCGGCACGGCGCACTTCCTCGAACACAAAATGTGCGAGACGCCGAAGGGCGACTCCTTCACCTTCTACGCCAAGACCGGCGCAGCGGCCAACGCTTTCACCAGCTACGACCGCACCTGTTACCTGTTTTCGGCCACACAGAAAATCGACGAAAACCTCGATATTCTGCTGGGCATGGTCGGCAAGCCGTGGTTCACGAAGGCCACAATCGCGAAAGAGCAGGGCATCATCGGGCAGGAGATCAAGATGTATGACGACAGCCCCGACTGGCGGCTGCTGAACGCACTGTTCCGCTGCCTGTACGCCGACCACCCGCTGCGCGATGACATCGCGGGCACGGTGGAGAGCATCGCCGAGTTGACGCCGCAGATGCTTTACAGCTGCACGAAGGCATTCTATGCGCCGTCCAACATGGTGCTCAGCGTCGCGGGCAAGATCACGCTGGCGCAGGCCGTCGACGCCTGCAAGCGCAACGGGCTCTACCGCACCCGCGCCCCGCACGAGGTCGAGTGGGACATCCCTGCGCAGACCGGCCCGCTGCCGCACAAGGAGGCGTTTTTCACGATGCCCGTCACGAAGCCCTGCTTCGGCGTGGCCTACCGCGAGGAGCCGCTGGCAAAGGGTGACTTGAAGCGCGAGCTGCTGCTGGACATGCTGGGCGACCTCGTCGTCGGTGGGCTGACGAAGCTCTATCGCCGCTTGTACGATGAAGCCCTCGTCAACCCGGAGTTTTCCGGCGATTTTATCGCGGTGCGCGGCGCCTGCGCTGTGGCCTTCACCGGCGAGAGCGACACCCCGCGTAAAGTCGTGGAGCTGCTGCAGGAGGAGATCGAGCGGATGCGCCGCGACGGCGTCGACCCGGAGGTCTTTATGCTGGTGAAAAACCAGATGTACGGAGAACTGCTGGGCGACGTGGAGGCCGTGGACGACGCAGCCGAGGAGGCTGCCGCCGCCTGCCTGAAGGGGCGCACACTGGCCGATGAGATCGCTGCACTGGCCGAGCTGACCGTCGAGGACGCCAACGCCCTGATGAAGACGGCGCTGCGGGAGGAAAACCGCGCCTACGTCCAGATCGATCCGGCGGAAAAGTAACGAGGGGCTGTAAAAATGATCTATCATGTGCAATTTCCCGGTTTGGGGCTTGACCTGACTGTGAACCGCGTGGCGCTGTCCATCGGTGGGTTCAACATCTACTGGTACGGCGTCATCATCGCGGCGGGTATGCTGCTGGCGATGCTCTACGCCTTCCGCAATGCCGTCGACTACGGCATCGACTCCGACCGACTGGTGGACGTCGTGGCCGTCGGCACGGTCATGTCCATCGTCTGCGCCCGCATTTACTACGTGGCTATGGCACCTTTTGAATATCAGAGCCTGTGGGAGATGATCGACATCCGCAAGGGCGGCATCGCGATCTACGGTGCGGTCATCGGCGCGTTCGTCTTTGGCGCTCTGGCCGCCAAGTGGCGCAAGGTGCCGCTGCTGCCGCTGTTCGATTTGGTCTCGCTGGGCTTTTTGATCGGGCAGGGGATTGGCCGCTGGGGCAACTTTGTCAATCAGGAGGCCTTCGGCACGAACACGACGCTGCCCTGGGGCATGTACAGCGAGGGCACGGAGGCATATCTCAAGTCTGTGCAGGTCACGCTGCCTGCGGGCATGACGGTCGACCCCACCGCGCCGGTACACCCGACGTTTCTGTACGAGAGCATCTGGTGCCTGCTGGGCTTTCTGGTGCTGTCACACTTCTTCAAAAAACGGCGTTTCAATGGGCAGATTTTCCTAGGCTACATCATCTGGTACGGCCTTGGCCGCGCTTGGATCGAGGGGCTGCGCACCGACTCGCTGCTCATCGGCAACACGGGGCTGCGCGCCAGCCAGCTCGTCGCCATCGGCTCGGTCATTGTGGCCGCGATGCTGATGGTGATTGGTTTGCGCAATGCCAAGGGCAAGCAGCTGACCGTCGCGCTGGCCGTGAAGGACATCAAGAAGCAGGCCGAGGCGGGGGATCGCTTTACCCCCGACACGCTGCCCGCAAACGCGCCCCACGCCGAGTTCGTCAAGGCAACCGACGCGATGAACGCGCGGCTGACCGACCTCGATCTGAACGAGGTTGAGATCGAGGAAATCGAGACGCCGAAGGAATAAACAAACGCTTTGCAGCGCGGCGATAGGCGCTGCTGGTGTAAGACCCGACACCGTTTTGCCCGCCCCGGCGGACAAAAAGTATATTTGAAAGAGGGAACTATCATGGGAGCAAGTATCATTGACGGCAAGGCGCTGGCCGCCGCCACCAAGGCCGAGGCCGCCGAGAAGGTCAAGGAGCTGAAAGCGCAGGGCATCAACCCCTGTCTGGCGGTCATTCTGGTGGGTGAGAACCCTGCCAGTCAGGTCTATGTGCGCGGCAAGATCAACGACTGCGCACAGTGCGGCATCGAGAGCCGTTCGATCAATCTGCCCGCCGACACGACGCAGGAAGCGCTGCTGGCCGAGGTGAAAAAGCTGGCGGACGATGCCGCCGTGCACGGCATTCTGGTGCAGCTGCCGCTGCCCGCACAGATTGACGAGAAGGCCGTCATCGACGCCATTCCGCCAGAGAAGGACGTGGACGGTTTCTCACCCATCAACGTCGGTCGTATGCAGATCGGCGAGCCGTGCTACCTGCCTTGCACCCCGGCGGGCTGCATCCGCATGATCGAGTCCACGGGCACCGAGATCGCGGGCAAGAACGCCGTTGTCATCGGCCGCTCCAACATTGTGGGCAAGCCTGCGGCGCTGTTGCTGCTGGCGAAGAACGCCACGGTCACGATCTGCCATTCTAAGACGAGAAATCTGAAAGAGGTCTGCGCCGCTGCGGATATTCTCGTGGCCGCCGTTGGCCGCGAGGGCTTTGTGACGGGCGACATGGTGAAGCCCGGTGCAGTCGTTATCGACGTGGGCATCAACCGTGGCGCGGACGGCAAGCTGCACGGCGATGTGAACTACGCCGAGGCCGCCGAGAAGGCTGCCTACATCACCCCGGTTCCCGGCGGCGTCGGCCCCATGACCCGCGCCATGCTGATGCTGAACACGGTGGAAGCGGCGAAGCGGCAGGCACGCTAAAATTTTAACCTTCCCACGCGTGAAAACCCTTGACAAGCCCTGCGCTTGTGTGGTATGATACTAGAGCCGCATGGTATGGGCTCTGAAAGTGTGCGCATTTATCGGTGCAACGCCCTACAGACCAGCGAGACTTATTGAAAGAGGTTATCCACATGTACGCAGTTATCAAAACCGGTGGCAAGCAGTACAGCGTTAAGGTCGGCGACGTCGTCTACGTCGAGAAGCTGAACGCTGAGGACAACAGCGAAGTCACCTTCGATCAGGTTCTCGCCGTTGGCGAGGAGGGCTCTGTCAAGGTCGGCGCTCCCGTTGTTGAGGGCGCTTCCGTTGTTGCCAAGGTCGTCAAGACCGGCAAGGGCAAGAAGCTCAACATCCTGACCTATCGTCCCAAGAAGGGCAGCATGGTCCGCAAGGGTCATCGTCAGCCCTACACCAAGGTGGAAATCACCGCGATCAACGGCTAAGGAGGTAAATCACAATGGCACATAAAAAAGGCGTAGGTTCTACCAAGAACGGCCGTGATTCCGAGTCCAAGCGCCTCGGCGTCAAGCGCGGCGACGGTCAGTTCGTTCTGGCCGGCAACATCCTGGTTCGTCAGCGCGGCACCCACATCCATCCGGGTGAGGGCGTCGGCATCGGCAGCGATGACACCCTGTTCGCTCTGGTCGATGGCCGCGTTCACTTCGAGCGCATGGGCCGTGACCGCAAGCGCTGCACGGTCAAGCAGTAAAAAAACCGGTACGGGCGGGCCTTTGCGGCTCGCTCGTTTTTTGTGATTTTTTGTAAATGAGGTACCACATGGCAACCAGTAATTTTATTGATACCGCCACGATCTGGCTGCACGCCGGCAAGGGCGGCGACGGTGCGGTGACGTTCCACCGCGAAAAATTCGTGGCGGCGGGCGGCCCCGACGGCGGTGACGGCGGGCGCGGCGGCGACATCATCTTTGTGGCCGACGACAACCTGTCCACCCTGATGGACTTCCGCTACAAGCGCAAGTACACCGCGCCCGACGGCGAGAATGGCCGCGCCAAGCGGATGAGCGGCGCGGACGGTGACGACCTGGTCATCCGCGTGCCCCGCGGCACCGTGCTGAAGGAGGCCGAGACCGACCTCGTCGTGGCCGATCTGACGGGCAGTGAGCCTGTCGTCGTCGCCAAGGGCGGACGCGGCGGCTGGGGCAACAGCCATTTTGCGACCCCGACCCGCCAGATCCCCAAGTTTGCCAAGCCCGGTCTGCCCGGCGAGGATATGCACCTCAAGCTCGAGCTGAAGGTCATTGCGGACGTGGGCCTGATCGGCTTCCCGAACGTCGGCAAATCGACGCTCATCAGCATTATTTCTGCCGCGCGTCCCAAGATCGCCAACTACCACTTCACGACGCTGACCCCCGTGCTGGGCGTCGTCCGCGTCGGCCCGGAGCAGAGCTTTGTCTGCGCCGACATCCCCGGTCTGATCGAGGGTGCTGCGGAGGGCGTCGGCCTCGGCCACGACTTCCTGCGCCATGTTGAGCGCTGCCGCCTGCTGCTGCACGTCGTTGACGTCTCCGGCTGCGAGGGCCGCGACCCCAAGGCGGACTTTGAGCAGATCAACCACGAGCTGGCCGGGTTCAGTGCCGAGCTGGCGGACCGTCCGCAGATCGTGCTGGGCAACAAGTGCGACATTGCAAGCCCCGAGCAGGTCGAGGAGTTCAAGCAGTACGTCGAGGCCAAGGGTCTGACCTTCCTGCCCATCTCCGCGGCGACCCGTCAGGGTGTGGACAACCTGCCCGCGCTGGTCTACAACCGCCTGAAGGATCTGCCCCCGGTCAAGGTCTATGAGGCCGAGTACAAGCGCCCCGACAAGAACGCCCAGCCGACCCGCCCGTTCACGGTGGAGCGCACCGGCGACCACGAGTTCACCGTCGATGCCCCGTGGCTGGAGCGTATCCTCGCCGGTACGAACGTCGAGGACTACGAGAGCCTGCAGTATTTCCAGACGCAGCTGGGTGATTCCGGCATTCTGGACGAGCTGGTCGCCCAGGGCGTTGAGGAAGAGGACACGATCAAGATCGGCGAGTACGAATTCGATTATCTGTACTAAGTAGTAGAAAATATGCTGTTTACACAAAAATCCGAAGTCGACATTCACGAAATGTCGCCGCTGGCGCTGGCCTTTGTGGGCGACGCCGTGCTGGAGCTGCTCGTCCGCGCCCGCCTGGTGGGCACGACCCGGCTGCAGCCCAACCGTCTGCATACCGTGGCGACGCACTACGTCAGCGCCCACGCGCAGAATCTGGAGCTGGACATCATCGAGCCGATGCTGACCGACGCCGAGGCCGCCGTGCTGCGCCGCGGCAAAAACGCCAGCAAGGCCACTGTCGCCAAGCACGCCACCGTGCAGGAGTACCGCGCCTCCACCGGCTTTGAGTGCCTGCTGGGCTGGCTGTACCTGCAAGGCAAGAACGACCGCATTGAGGAATTGTTCAACGCGATGTGGGACGGGTATAAGCCGGAGTAATAAGTAAAAAGCCTTCCCCCGAGGGGGAAGGTGGCCGAGGCCCCGCCCGAGGGCGGATGAGGGAAAAGCCTCCGCAATTTGCCTGGTAACGGGTTGTAGTGGCAAGGCCGCCCCTCATCAGCCGCCTGCGGGCGGCAGCTTCAGTCTCCGCGCTAAGAGCCGCCTACGGCGGTTGCGCTCCGACACGCGCCTGCGGGCGCAGCCCCAAGGGGGAAGCCTTAGGAAACCTGCCTCACTTACAGTTCTTGCTGTCGGTGGTGTTGGTGGTGCGGTTGGTGGTTTTCTGCTGGGTACGGTTCGTGGTTTTCTGGGTCGTGTCCGTCGTGCGATTGGTCGTGCGGTTCGTCGAATTGTTAGTCTGATTCTTAGCCATAGGTGGTAAGCTCCTTTCGCAAGTAAAAACGATCTACAGTCGTTTTCGGACTGCAAAGGTAGTTTGCCCGCCCATGGCTTTTTTATGCAGAGGGGGCTGCTATGGAATTTCCACAGGATTTTACCGCGCGGGAGCGGGCACTGCTGGGGGCGCGCTTTGACGAGCTGTACGCCTACGCCACGCCGCAGCCTGCCCGCGGCGTGACGGTCAACGCGCTGCGCTGCACGCCGGAATGGTTCGCGCAGCAGGTGGACTTTGACGCAAAGCCGTCCAAATTCTGCCCCACGGCCTTTACGACGGCGGCGGACTTCCGCCCGGGGCGGCACGCCTGGCACCACGCGGGCGTGCTCTATGCACAGGAGCCGAGCGCCTCGGCCCCCGCCGCGCTGCTGGACGTGCAGCCCGGTATGCGGGTGGCCGACCTCTGCGCCGCGCCCGGCGGCAAAACCAGCCAGCTGGCGGCGGCTTTGCAGGGGCAGGGCGTGCTGCTGGCAAACGAGTTCGTCGCCGCCCGCGCCGAAATCCTGCGCCAGAATCTAGAGCGCATGGGCGTCGCGAACGCCGTCGTCACGAACGAGGACACCGCGCGGCTGGCTGCCGCCATGCCAGGCCAGTTCGACCGGGTGCTTGTCGACGCGCCCTGCTCCGGCGAGGGAATGTTCCGCAAGGAGGCCGTCGCCGCGACCCAGCACAGCGACGCTCTTGTGGCGCACTGCGCCGAGCTGGGCGCGGAGATCCTCGAAAACGCGGCAGCGCTGCTGGCACCCGGCGGCGTGCTGGTCTACTCGACCTGCACCTTTGCCCCGGCCGAGGATGAGGCGCAGATCGCGCACTTCCTCGCGCAGCACCCGGAGTTTTCGCTCTGTGATCTGTCCGGCTGCGGTTTCGGCCGACCGGGCGAAACAAACCGCGCGCCGGAGCACCCGGATTTCCACGCCGAATACACCCGCCGCATCTGGCCGGCGGACGGCGGCGAGGGGCACTTTATGGCAAAGCTGCAGAAAGCGCCCGACGCCGACGCGCCCGCCCCGCCGAAAGTCAAGCCGCCCAAGGCACTGAAAGCACCGGCGGAATGGCTCGATTTTGCCAAGACCTATTTCCCGGCACTGGCGTCCCGCCCACTGGCCGGGGCAGGGGAATGGCTGCTGCTGCCCGCACAGGGCAGCGAAGTACTGAACACCGCCAAACTGCGTGTCGTGCGCGGCGGCGTGTTGGCGGGCAGCGTGCTGAAAAAGCGCTTCCAGCCTGCCCACGCGCTGTTTATGGCGTATGGCGCACAGTGCACGAACCGCGAGGAACTGACCCTTGCCGATCCGCGCACCGCCGCGTGGCTGCGGGGCGAGGAGATCGACGCCGCCACCGCCCAAAACGGCTGGTGCGCCGTGCTGGTGGACGGCTTCCCGCTGGGGGGCGGCAAGGTCAGCGGCGGCCGCATTAAAAACCACTACCCGAAAGGGCTGCGGAACCTGCAATAACCCACTTGAAAACTACGACCTGTTGTGGTATAATATTTTACTGGTAATTATCGGCTGAAACGCCGTTGCCTGTGTGAATACAAATTAGGGGGATCATTCCATGTCCGGACATAGCAAATGGAACAACATTAAACGCAAAAAGGAAAAGACCGACGGCGCCCGCGCCAAGGTTTTCACCAAGATCGGCCGTGAGATCGCGGTCGCTGTTAAAGAGGGCGGCGGCAACCCCGCCTCCAACTCCAAGCTGGCCGCGCTGATCGCGAAGGCCAAGGCCAACAGCGTACCCAACGATAACATCCAGCGCATCATCAAGCGCGCTGAGGGCGGCGACAAGACCGAGTACGAAGCAATGACCTACGAGGGCTACGGCCCCGGCGGCATCGCGGTCATGGTCGAGACCCTGACCGACAACCGCAACCGTACCGCGGCCAACATGCGCCACTACTTCGATAAGTTCGGCGGCAACCTCGGCCAGATGGGCTGTGTCGGCTTCATGTTCACCCAGAAGGGCGTTATCGTCGTCGATCTGGAGGACAAAGACCCCGACGAGCTGATGATGGACGCTCTGGATGCCGGTGCGGACGATTTCGACGCCGGTGAGGACGCCGCTGAGGTCACCACCAGCCCGGAGAACTTCACCGCCGTCTGCGAGGCGCTGGAGAAGAAGGGCTACAAGTTCATCTCCGCCGACGTGGCGCAGGTGCCCTCTACCACCACGACTCTGACCGACCCCGATCAGCTGGTGCAGATGGGCAAGCTGCTGGACGCGCTGGACGACGACGACGACGTCCAGAACGCATGGCACACGCTGGAGAACGAGGAAGACCTCGACCGCTAAACCACAGAATGCAAAAAGAGAGTGAAGGGCGACTTTGCTCTCTTTTTTTGATATTGTAGGGGGCGGCGTCCTCGACGCCCCGCCAAGAGTGTTTCGATTCAAGAAGGAGCCTCAACCATGCCTAAACTCCTTTGTCCGCACTGCCTGCAGCCGCTGCAGGACGGTTACCACGGCGACTGCCCCTACTGCGGCCGCACGCTGGAAAACCATAACCCGGAGGGCGCGCTGCCCTTCGGCACGCAGCTCGGCGGCAAGTACACCGTCGGCGCATACCTGAGTGCCGACGGCGACGGCCTTGCCTACCGCGGCGTGCTGAACGACGAGAAAAAATTCGTCCTCATCAAAGAATATTTCCCGGTCACCCTCTGTAATGGCCGCAACGCCGACGGCGCGCTGATGCCCAAGGAGGAGAAGGAAGTTCTGTTCAAAACGAGCCGGATGGACTTCAAAGACCTGTACGACGACCTGAAAAGCCTGACCCCGGCCACCGGCCTGTCGACGATTTTGGACGTCACGGAGGAAAACAACACGGTCTACGCCGTGGAGGAGAGCGAGAAGGGGATGACCCTGTCCCACTACCTCCACCTGCGCAGCCGCACCCTGACCCCCGCCGAGGCGCGCACGCTGCTGCAACCCATCATGGAGGGCGTCGCCCTGCTGCACAAGTCGGGGCTGATCCACCGGGGCATCTGCCCGGACAACATCCTGCTGCCCATCGACGGCACGGCACGGCTGACCGGCTATGGTACGCTGGCGCTGCGCACCGGCGGCAGCGAGCTGAAAAGCCAGCTTTACGCAGGCTACGCTGCACCGGAGCAGTACTCTGCCGCCGAGTTCAGCGGCCGCTACACTGACGTCTACGCGCTGGCCGCCGTCTGCTACAAGATGGTGACAGGCCAGACGCCGGTGGCCGCGCCCCAGCGCAAGGTGCGGGACAGTCTGGAATCGGCGCACAGCCTCGAAGCAGGCGTGCCGACGTGGTTCTCGCAGGTGCTGGCCTGCGCGCTGCGCCTTGACCCGGCAAAGAGGATGCAGACCGTGCCGGAACTGATGAGCGCCCTGACCGACCCGAACGTCGCAAACGCCATGTTTGAAAAGGGCGACAACCAGATCAGCACCCGCAAAATCATGGGGGTGTCGCTGGTCGTCATCTTTGTGCTGGTCGTGCTGCTGCTCTGGAGTCTGGTGGGCGGCAATAAGGACAGCGCGGCCTCGACCGCCACACCCCAGCCGACCGCCGCCGAGGCAGGGCAGAGCGCCGGGAGCGTCGTTGAAACGGTGCCGAACTTTGTGGGGCTGCGCTATACGACTGACATCAAGGGTAACTCTGCCTACGACGGCTTCCGCATCGTGATGGTGGAGCAGCCGTCCGACACGGTGGCGCAGGGCGTCGTCATCAGCCAAGACCCGCCTGCGGGTACAGAAAAGCTGATGGACGACCAGATCGTCCAGATCACGGTCAGCAGCGGGCCGAACCTCGTCGAGATGCCGGACATCATCGGCTTTACGCAGGCCAACGCCAGCAAAAAGCTGGACGCGCTGGGCATCCAGTATAAGATGGTGATAGTCGACAACGACGGCACGATGGCCGCCGGATGTGTGGCCGACACGGATTATAAGGCGGGCACGAAGATCAACGCCGAGAACGTTGTGGTTATCGTCAGCATCGCAGGTGAGCGGGATGATACGCTTGTCGCGCAGACGGGGAATGCGGCAGAAAGCAATTCGGCTTCCCCTGAGGGGGAAGCTGTCACCGAAAGTGACTGATGGGGGGCAGGTTTTCCGTGATGCCCCGCTAACGGGTGACCACAGGAACGCCGCCCCTCATCCGGCTCTGCGGAGCCGCCTGCTCCCCTTCTGGCGCTACGCGCCACCTCCCCCGTACCGGGGGAGTCTGTCCCTCAGGGGAAGGCAAAGACAGCAAAAAAGAGCAGCCTCTTACGAGACTGCTCTTTTTCAGTGCATTTTGGCAATGCCAACGCGGCGAATTAGTCGCTGACGTAGGGCATCAGAGCCATATAACGGGCACGCTTGATGGCAACCGTCAGCTCACGCTGATGGAAAGCGCAGGTACCGGTCACACGGCGGGGGATGATCTTAGCGCGCTCGCTGACGTACTTGCGCAGGCGGGGCAGATCCTTGTAATCGATGTGCTCGACGCGGTCAACGCAGAAGGAGCAAACCTTCTTGCGGCCACGATGCATCGGACGAGAAGAACGATCCATAGCCATTGTGGAAACCTCCTTGTTAGAATGATACTTTCGATTTTAGAACGGCAGGTCGCCCTCATCCTCGATCAGTGCAAAGTCGTCATTGCTGCCGGCAGAATAGCTCGGCGCAGGGGCGGCCTGTGCAGCGGGACGGGGAGCGGGGGCTGCCGTGGGTGCGCCGTAACCGGCATCACCCATCGGTGCGGCGTTTGCGGATTTAGGAGCGGCAAAGTTGACGTTGTTGGCCACGATCTCAATCGCGGTGCGGTTGTTGCCGTTCTTGTCCTGATAGCTGCGGCTCTGCAGACGGCCGTCAATGGCGATCAGGGAACCCTTCTGGAAATACTTGCAGACAAACTCTGCCGTGCGGTCCCAGGCGACAACATCCAGCCAGTCAGCCTGACTCTGGCCGTTGGCGTCACGGCGTCCGCGATCACAGGCGATGCGGAACGACGCAACGTTCTTGCCCGTCGTAGTCTGGCGCAGCTGCGGGTCCGCGGCAAGGCGGCCCATAATTGCAACAACATTCAGCATTGGTTTACTCCTTACTCCTCAACAGCAAGAGTCATGCTGCGAAGAACGCCCTCGGTGATCTTGAAAACGCGGTCCAGCTCAGCCGGGAAATCGGGCTCGCTGGTGAAGCTGATCACCGTGTACACACCCTCGGTCTCATCGTTGATGGGGTAAGCAAGACGCTTCTTGCCCCAATCATCAACAGAATCGATCGTACCATTCGCTGCGATCAGGTTCTTGAACTTGTTGATCAGAGCGTTGGAAGCCTCTTCGTCGAGGTTCGCGGTGGTAACCATCATGGTTTCGTACTTAGCCATATTCTGTGCACCTCCTTTTGGACATTAGGCCTTCTCTTTTAACGGAAAAGACAAGGATAACCGTGTGATTTCACACAGCATCTAATTATAACAAGTTTCCAACGGCTTGTCAATGCAAAATTTGCCCTGCACAGCACAAAATTGCGGATTTTTTAAAAAATCTTGGACGATCCGTGAAAATGTCCTATTGCTTTTTCTGCCCGCTTTGCTATAATGGGCTTAATAATGTATAAGTCTTGCTTGCATAGCCGGACGCGGCGCTAGTAGGGGCGAGCATTGCTCGCCCGCTGCCCGCTTGCCATGCAGGAAACGATGGGGGAACGCAGGGCAGCGATAAGGCTGCGCGGGCGACCAATGGTCGCCCCTACATGTGTTCCCGCTTTGAAAAAGAGAAATGGAGCGTTCGTATGAGAATCGTGGTCGTCGGCCTCGGCAAGGTTGGCCGTGCCCTGACCGCCCAGCTTACGGCGGAAAATAACGACATCGTCGTCATCGACCGGAACCCTGACCTGATCGAGGACATTGTCAATATCTATGACGTGCGCGGCCTGGCCGGCAACGGCGGTTGCTATGATGTGCAGAAGGAGGCGTTCGAGGACGGCGCAGACCTGCTGATCGCCACAACGTCCAGCGATGAGATCAACATTCTGGCCTGCCTTGTCGCCAAAAAGCTGGGCACGCAGCACACGATTGCGCGTATCCGCAACCCGGAGTATGAGAAGCAGCTGCGCTTTATGCGCGATGACCTTGGTCTGTCGATGTTCGTCAACCCGGAAAAAGCCACGGCGCGTGAGATCGCCCGCGTGCTGCGCTTCCCGTCGGCCATCAAGCGCGAGCAGTTCTGCCGCCAGCGGTTTGAGCTGATCGAGTACCGTCTGGCCGACGACAACCCGCTGGTGGGCTTGCAGCTGTCGGACCTGTACCGCAACATCCGCGTCAAAATTCTGATCTGCGCCGTCGCCCGCGGCAGCGAGACGATCATCCCCACCGGTACGTTTACACTGCGGGCCGGGGACAAGATCTACCTGACGGCCTCGGCCCGGGATCTGGAATCCTTCTTCCGCAAGCTGAACCTGTTCAAGGCCAAGGCCAGCAACGTCATGATCGTCGGTGCTAGCCGGATGACCTACTATCTGGTCAAGGAGCTGCAGGACATCCAGAAGCGGGTGACCGTCATCGACAGCGACGCGGCCCGCTGCCAGGAGATGAGCGAGAAGTTCCCCGGCGTGCTGGTCATCCACGGCGACGGTGCGGACGCCGAGCTGCTGAGCGAGGAGCGCATCACCGACATGGACGCCTTTGTGGCGCTGACCGGTCTGGACGAGACGAACATCATCCTTGCCATGTACGCTTCGCAGATGAACTCCTGCAAGGTCGTGGCGAAGATCAACCGCTCGTCCTTTGCCGATCTGGCCACCGCCAAGGGCATGGTCGACAGCGTCGTCTCGACGGCGTCGGTCACGTCGGAGTCCATTGCGATGTACGTCCGCGCGATGCAGAACAGCATTGAGTCGGAGAATATCAAGACGCTGCACCGGCTGGTGAACGGCCGCGTCGAGGCGCTGGAATTCAACGTCGCGGCGGGGCTGCCCTTCATCGGTGTGCCGCTGAAAGACCTGACGCTGAAAAACGGCCTGCTGGTGGCGGGTATTGTGCGCCGCAACGGCCAGACGGTCATCCCATCCGGCAACGACGCCCTGCAGGAGGGCGACGATGTTGTTATTGTCACCACCGACACGACGCTGCACTCGCTGCGCGACATTGTAAAGTGAGGGCGGCTGCATGAATTATAGAATGGTAGGGTTCGTGCTGGGGCGCATCTTTCTGATCGAAGCGGTGCTCATGCTCTTCCCGATGGGGTGCGCGGCCATCTACGGCGAGTGGAGCACCATCCCGGCGTTCCTCTGGCCGGCGCTGATTCTGCTGGCGCTCGGCCTTGCCGCAAGCCTCAAGACCCCGAAAGACACAAAAATTTACGCCCGCGACGGTCTTGCCATTGTGGCGCTGGTCTGGGTACTGATGTCGATTTTCGGCGCGCTGCCCTTTGTCATTTCCGGCGAGATCCCGTCCTTCGCGGACGCCTTCTTTGAGACGGTCTCCGGCTTCACGACGACCGGCTCGACGATTTTGACCGACGTCGAAGCGTTGAGCCATGGCATTTTGTTCTGGCGCAGCTTTGCGCACTGGGTCGGCGGTATGGGCGTGCTGGTCTTTGCGATGGCCGTCCTGCCTATGACCGACGGCCGCGCCATGCACCTGATGCGCGCCGAGGTACCGGGACCGACCTGCGGCAAGATTTCCAGCAAATTGAGCGACAGCGCGAAGATTTTGTACGCAATCTACTTCGTGATGACCGTCATCGAAACGATTTTGCTCTGCGCGGGCGGCATGCCGCTGTTCGATGCGCTGATTCATTCCTTCGGCACGGCGGGCACCGGCGGCTTCAGCAACAAGGCGCTGAGCGTCGGCGCGTACAACAACCCGTATTTTGAAATCGTCATCGGCGTTTTCATGCTGTTGTTCGGCATCAACTTCAACCTCTATTATTTCTTGCTGCTGCGTCATTTTAAGGAGGCCTTCGCCTCCGAGGAGATGCATGTATATCTGGGCATCGTCGCGTTCTCGACACTGACGATCACGGCGAACATCATGCACCTGTACGATAACGTCGGCACGGCGCTGCGCACGGCGTTCTTCCAAGTGTCGTCTATCGTCACGACGACAGGCTACGCCACGGCGGACTTCAACCTCTGGCCGACCTACTCCCGCATCGTCATCGTGATCCTGACGTTTGTCGGCGCGTGCGCGGGCTCGACGGCGGGCGGCCTGAAAATTTCACGCATCATCATCCTTTTTAAAGCCGCCAAGCAGGATCTGAACAAGATGCTGCACAGCCACGCCGTGACGACGGTGCGCTTCGAGGGCAAGCCGCTGGATGAAAAAACGCTGCGCGGCGTGCACAACTATTTCAACATCTACATGCTGCTGCTGACGATCTCGATACTGCTGGTGGGGCTGGACGGCTTCGACCTTGTGACGACCTTCACGGCGGTCGTGACCTGTCTGAACAACGTCGGCCCCGGCCTTGAGATGGTCGGCCCCGTGGGCAGCTTCGCGGATTTCTCCGCCCCGGTCAAGCTGCTGCTGTCCTTCGACATGCTGGCCGGGCGTCTGGAACTCTACCCGATGCTCGCCCTCTTCTCCCCGCGCCTCTGGCGCAAGCGCATCAACGTGATGCACGAAGCGAAGGCAAAAGCGAAATAAAGGAATAAACCCAAAAAGCGCCCGGCCACACCATAGGCCGGGCGCTTTTCCTGTTCCCGGAAAATCTCAGAGAACAGTCAAACCAAGAAGGTGAGAAAGCTCGTTCATCTGCCAGACAATGTCCTCGAAGGCAAATACCTGATGGCAGCCGAGGGCGGTGCGCAGATAGTGGTTAGGGTCGTCGAAGCGGACGTGCATCTGTGTGCGGCAGGCGCATTCATAAGCGCCACAGACAGATACGCCATGCTGGATCGTGATTTTCGAGGCGCGGTCGGAAAGGCGGCAGGCCGTGACCGCCTGCCCGACGGGCAGATCGATCTGAAGGCTTACGCCGATGCCGCTCTCGTGGTGGTTGCGCAGTGTGCAGGGGAATGCCTGCCCGCCGCACGCGTGGATGGGGGCGGTGCAGTGGGAGAAGTTGACCGTGCCGTCCGGCTGCAAGCCGGGGTTTGCCATCCAGAGATGCGTTTTTGTCAGATGCTTCATCATCAGCATGGTGAGGGCGCTGTCCATATCGCATTCGCAGGTGGCCAGCATATCGGTGCAGTCGTTGATAAAGCTGACACCGAGGCACATGTTGGTGCCTTCCTGCAGCAGATTGAAGCAGGCAATTGCACAGCCCTGCGCGTGGTGCGCTTCCATCGTCTGCACCAGTGCGGCGGCCATCCGGCAGGCGTTGCGCAGGTCCTGCTCGTTCGGTTCGACACACTTTTGCGCATTGGCGGTGAAGAAGTCATAGTAGGGCTGGCCGTCTTGGTCGGTCATGCTGCGATAGCGTGCGGCGACCTCGCTTTGCGGTACGCGCTCGATCTCGACGCTGAAGCGCGTCTGATAGTCGGTGGGGTCGAGACTGTTGCTGATGACCCACGGTTCTGTCTCGCCGATTTTCAGCAGCTTGGCACCGCGGATCGCCGTATAGGCGCGCAGGACTTGCAGCGCGCGGTCGACCTCGGCCAGACTGATGGCAAGATAGGTGCCGGGCTTTGTACGTTTCAGGACAGCCCATGTGTCCATAACGGTGGGGGCGGCGTTGCAGCGCAGCATCTCAGAAGTGACGCTGTCGGCAGCGTTGCCCTGCACATAGGCGGCGTAGATGACGGTGTGCGCATAGCGCGCGGCGGCGTCCAGAATGTATTTCTGGACAGCACCGCTCATCGGCACGACCACAAGGCAGTCCCCGGACGGCAGGGCGTCCATGCCGTTTCCGTCCACGATCAGCGCGGCCTCCGAAGGGCTGATGCGTTCCAGCAGGGCTTTGTAAGCGGCGGTCAAAGCCTGCGGGTCAGTCCAATAGCGGCTGGCGGCAAAAAACAGGTATACAGTTTTCAGGGGATTCACATCCTTTCGCTTTATTGCGTTTTTTTGCGGTGATTTGTTGGATTGACTTCAGCATAGCATCTCCGGGACTTCCAATCAATTCGAATCTGTGCTACAATGTATTCACAAAACGGAATAGGTGATGCAAAATGGAACTGGAACGCTGGAGATATTTTTTTGAAATCGTGGAGACGGGCAGCTTTTCCTTGGCGGCGGAGGAACTATATACAACGCAGTCTTCCGTGTCCAAACAGGTCGCCCTGCTGGAAAAGGAATTGGGCATCAAGCTGTTTGACCGCAGCCACCGCACCGTAGAGCTGACGGCGGCGGGGTGCGCAGTGCTGCCGCAGGCAAGGGCGCTGATGAAGCAGTATCAGCAGCTGGTAGACACGGTACAGCGCCAAAAACAGACGATCCATCTGGCGGTTCTGCCCATATTGGGGTATTACGGTCTGTCCCGGCGGTTGGCAGACTTTGCTGCCCAGAACCCGGATATAAAACTGATCGTACAGGAGTGCGAAAACGCTTCGATCGAGCAGATGCTGGAAAAGGGAACCTGTGACGCGGCGATCTGGCGCACGGGAACCATACCGGACAGGGGTGTGCATCAGGAGTTGTGCCAAGATGAACTGATGCTGATGCTGCCCGACGATCATCCGCTGGCAAACTGCGGCGATACGGTCGATCTGCGCGAGCTTGCAGAGGATAACTTCCTGATGCTGAGCGAAAAAACGAACCTGCGGAAAAAGTGCATCGCCCTGTGCGGGCAGGTGGGCTTCAGCCCCAAAATCGTTTATACCGGCACATCGGGCGAGACTATCGCCGGGATGGTGCAGGAGGATGCCGGGGTGGCGCTTGTGATGGGGGAAGTAGCCAAGCGGATGCTCTGCTTTGCCATCCGGGTCAAATATGTGACGCCCACCGTACGGGAAAAAATGGTGCTGTCGATGCCGTCAGATCGTTGCGAAAACCCGGCGATCCAAAGATTACAGGCGTTTTTTACTGAGACGGACAAAAAATCGTCAAATTGCACCGAATAACCCTACAGAAATTAGTAAATTACACGGATTTTGCCGTTTGCTATTGACAAAATGCCGATGCAAAGAGTATTTTAGGGACGGAGATGCCCGGATGCGGCGATAAGCGGCGCGGTATGCGGGTGAGAAAATGCGACCGGGCAAAGAAGATCCCGGCATTATACGGTGGATTGTTGGATACGATAACGAAAAAACAAAGGAGCAGTATTTTTTCATGAAACGTATCGTATCTATCGCAATGGCCGCAGCTGTGGCTATCACTTTTTCTGCCTGTGGGGGCGCGGCCGGTACGGCTGCCTCCTCGGCGGTAAGCACCGCTGCCGAAACTGGCAGCGCAGATAACACAAACACGGAAGAGATCGTCATCGGATGCCTGCAGGATATTACGGGCAGCACCTCGGCGCTGGGCATTTCGGTGCAGACCGGCGCGCAGGACGCAGTGGATGAGATCAACGCGGCGGGCGGCATTGACGGCAAAAAGATCGTCATGAACACCTATGACACAAAGGGCGATGTGACGGAAGCGGTCAATGCCTACATCACGGCTGTCACGGTCGATAAGGTGAGCCTGATCGTGGGGCCGCCGGTCGCCAATATCGCCAACGCCATCAAGGAAACCTCGGAAGGGTACGACGTGCCCATCATGGGGCTGGCGATGGATCCGGCCTGCCAGCTGAAGGCGGATGGAACAGCGTATAAAAACATGTTCTGCTTCCAGCCGAACGCCAACACACAGGGCGAGATCATGGCGGCGTTCGCAGTCAAGAACGGGCTTAAGACCTTTGGTGTGCTGTACAATCAGGAAAATTCTTACTCGGTGTCCCTGTTGACGCCCTTTGTGGATCGTCTGGCAGCGGACGGCATCACAGTGGACGACAGCTTGATCGTTGCCTACGGCGCAGCGGATACGGACTATAAGACGCTGCTGCAGCCGCTGATCGCCGCAAACGTAGACGCCATTTATTGCCCGAACTATACGCAGCAGCTTGTGTCGATCGTAACAGCGGCGCAGGAATTGGGCTATCAGGGCAAGATTATCAATGGTCTGGATGCTGCGCCGTCCTTTAACACAATTTACGGCGGCGACTGCTCGGACATCTATTTTATCAACAACATCAACACCGACGACCCGACTACGCAGCAGAAAGCGGCTGCCGTGGAGGGCAAGGTCAGCGCGGTGAACAAGTATTTCCTCGGCTATGATATTGTGATGGTCGCAAAGGACTGCATCGAGAAGACCGGCATTGAGGATGCACAGGCGCTGCGGGATGCAATCGCCAACGTCAGCGGTTTCAAGGGGCTGACCGGTACCATTACGATGAATCCGGATACCCACATGCCCGACGGAATGGGTATGTATATGTACACCTACGATTATCAGACCCCCGTCATGCTGGAAGAGTTTGCCGGGTAAAATATAAACCGGGCAGCTGCCGTAACTGGCAGCCGCCCGGTTTGTTGTGTGGAGGATGAGGGAAAGGGCGTTAGCCGCAGCGCCGCCCGGAGCGGTCAAGACCGCTCCCTACAAGACCTGCCATTGACGTTGCGCTGTAGGGAGGGAGCTTGCCCCCTCCGTGGGACATTCCCGTTATGGCGGTGTAAATCATTCGCCATCCGCGTTCCCCGTACCGCGCGACCCCCTCACTCCACAAAAATCGAATCGTCCCCGTACCGCCCGATGTGGGAGGGGTCTTTCGGGGCATAATATAGGTTGCCCAGAACCTCTTCGGGGTCGTCGCTGCGCAGGAAGCGATCGTGCAGCTCGGTGGCAAAGTGGGTGCCCTGCAAAATTTGCAGTGTGTCGCTGTAGGCAGCGCCGTCGATTTCATATTTGACAGTGATGATGTAGACGTAGTCGGTGTTGTCCCCGGTTTCGGAGTAGGAGGTGTGTTTCTCCGCTTTCATGTTGGAGATAGTGTACTCGCCCGGCAGGATCACGCTGGTGTAGGTGTGCTTGCGGTAGACATCGACACCCAAGACGATCAAAATTGCCGTCAGGATGCCGGTGGCGCAGACCGCCAGCGCCGCCAGCAGCGCTTTCTTGTCCGACGCGCTGATCTTAGGTTTCTTCATGCGTCCTCCTCATGTACAAAAGGGGATAAGGGTTGCCCTCCACGGTTTTTCCCATTATACCACACGCCGCCGCCCGCGTCTATTTCCGCGCCGCGCGGCATAGGCTGTAGCAGATTGGAAGGGGAGGAATGTGCGATGCGGCGCTATTTTGACCGAGAGGAACAAACCCGGCGGCTTACGGCGGCCGCCGTGCTGGCGGTGCTGCTGACGGTGCTGGCAGGGGTCATCCACCTGCTGTACCACCGGGAGTACGCCGAGACCGACACGCCGAACGACTGCTTTGCCGTGGCGGCCGCCACCGGTGAGACAGCGCTGCCGAAGATTGTCTGCCTGACCTTCGACGACGGCCCCAGCAAGAACACCGCGCCGATTCTGGAGATTCTGGACAAAGAGCAGGTGCCCGCGACGTTTTTCGTCTGCGCGCAGGACGCGAACGAGGCCTATATGCCGCTGGTGGCAGACATCGCGGCGGCGGGGCACCAGATCGCACTGCACAGCGCGACGCACCAGTACTCGAAAATTTACGCCGACACCGACGCCTTCTGGCAGGACATCAAGGCGCTGCGGCAGGCGCTGGAGCCGTATGTGGAGGTGGCGGACATCGATTGGCTGCGCTTCCCCGGCGGCAGCACGAACACAGTCAGCCACCGCTACGGCGGCAGCGGCATCATGAAAGCGCTGAAAACGCAGGCCGAGGAAAAGGGCTACCACTGGATCGACTGGAACGTCTGCGCCGAGGACGCCACCGCCAGCCACCCTGACGCCGCGCAGATCTTGCGCAACATCCGCCGCGACGCCGAGGGGCACGACACCTGTGTCGTCCTGCTGCACGACACCCGCGCGACCGGCCAGACTGTCAAGGCCTTGCCGGAGATCATCGCATGGTTCCGGGAGCAGGGCTACACTTTTTGTACGGTTGCACAGATGGATGCCTTGCAGTGTGAAACAAAATGAGTTATAAAGCATTGCTGATGTCGCATAAGGCTACAAAAGCCTGTATGCAACGTTGAGACGAGCAAAATCTGGCGCGTAGGTATCGCTTGGAACGCCATAAAACTCCGTAAATCTACATTAAAATCAAAGGAAAAAGCAGGAACGAGAATCGTCTCCATCAATTTTAAGGCACCCTCGGCGGCAACAAGGGCATCCTGCTGCTTGCCAATCAGATAGGTAGTATGTATCTTCTTTAGGGTGTCGATGTTGGCAGTCTCCCACACCTGCACGCGGCGAATGTTTTCAGGCATTTGATTGGCAGAAGTCTGCAGGGCAGCGACAATCTCGCCGCAGGGAATGAACACGGCATGGTCACAAAGTGTGTTGATCTCGCCATCCGGATTGCCCGTCAAGGCGAGGGAGGGAACATCACGGTGGCTTTCAATCGCGGCGATTGTGTTGGTGGAGTTGCCGCCTTGGGAGATGAACAGCAGCAGCGGCGCTTTTCCGGCAACCTGCTCCAAGCAGGAGGGCGCAGTCACGGTCACAGGCAGACTGAGCACCTGCTCCATAAATGGGGCTGCTGGGGGCAGCGAGCCTAGGAATGCAATAAAAACAAGCCTGTATCCGCAGAAAAAGCAGATACAGGCTTGTTTTGGGTTTATGGAAGGTTTGCGGAAGGCGGCTGCTTTTTCAAGTTCACTTCGATTTCAAACATTCTGTCCCAAGGAAACGTCAGGCTGAAATCATACGCGGCATCCGGCAGGTATTTTTGCCGCCAGACCTCCAAGCGTTCCTTTACGATGGGCTGGACGAGGGCCTGCTGTCCGCGCAGATGGAGAAAATCCATGTCGGGGCGCAGGGAGGGCAGTAGAGCAGTTACGCCGCGGCGCACGCAGGCCATATAACCCCAGTCTTCCAGATAGCGCAGGAACAAAAACGCATCGGCCTGTTCTTGCGCAGTCCCGGTGAATGTCCCACTCCGTTCGGCAGCGCGGCAGGCAGATAGATGTGCAAGGACAGTACCAAGCGTATTGGATGAGGTATTCCACCCGCCGTAAGCCGTCAGCTTGTCTAGCAGCCCGCCCTCATACAAAAATTGCATCAGCGCACGGTCGGCTCCGTTCGGGATGGCACAATCCGCCACGCCCACTCGTTGCCCGCGAGCCAGATATCGCTTGATGCGCGCCATAAACGCGGGAAGGTTGCGCTCACTATCCAGCAGAATATCGTCTGTGATAAGTTCCTTTTCCTGCCGCAAGGTGAAAGGTGTCGGCGGGTTGACCGCCAGAATAAAGTCAGCCTCAGTGCTTGTCTCGGCAGGCTGGCAGCCTGCGGCCAACAGATGAAATTGCACGGTTTCGCCGATGCTGCGATCCTCATACGAAGGAATCTGGCTGCGGCCTTGTACGCTGGACCAGTCAACGTAGACAAGCGGTGCGGTGCCGGAATCCTCGTGGATGGCACGAGCCAGCAGGGTACAGCCGATTTCATCTGCGCCGGGGTAGAGCATAACACGGCTGAGCAGATCCTGATTGGCTAGGTACGCCGCCAGCTTGCGGCGCTCAGCAGGGGCAAAGCCATATTCGCGGCAGTCGTCCAGCGGAAAGAGCAGAAAGTCGATGATGCCGTCTTTCACCAGATCGATAAGCGCCATATTGTTGGAAAAATTCTGTGCGCGGCGTGCAAGAAAATCCTGCAGGTAAGCTGCAGGGATCTCTGCCTTGCTCTGTTCCCACTCGGTCAGTTCCTCCGGCGTTGCTGCGCCCACAGCGGCGCGATCCTGAATGACGCCGCAACGAAAGATGCGGTAGCCGTAGTCCTCATAATAATCAGGCTCCTCACCGGCACCGTTGCGGGCGGGGGCGCGGGTAATCAAGCTGTACGCCTGAATGCGCAGGGCGGGGAAGTCTCGCCGTAGTTGGCGCAGACGGGCAAGCCGGACACGGCAGGTTTCATCTGTCAAATGGTGCAGTCGTGACGGCACGATGCCTCCGTAGAGGAACATATCCACCGAGAGTACGATTTGTGTGGCCTCGGCCGCCTGACTTTTGATCCACACCCAAAGACCGTCGACATCAGCGGCCTTTTTGAAATCACCCAGCAGTTCACGCGGCGGGAACACAATATCCAGCCCGCTGATGGCTCCGATATAGGCCGGGTACTGCAGATTGCAGGGGCGCTCATCAAGCGGGATAAAGATGATCCTTTGCATAGTGTGCTCCTTAGACGCGGTTGAGCATCGCCGCGCCGATAACGCCGGCACGGTAGCCGAGTGTGCAGGTTGTCAGGGTGGTGTGCTTTTTGGCGTATTCATCACCAAAAATCATGGGCTGCACAGCAGCGCGCAGAGGGCGGAGCAGGTTTTCTCCCTGATTGGCGACGCCGCCCGACAGACCGATGACCTGCGGGAAAAACATATTGATGAGATTGGCAATACCAACGGCCAGATAATGAATGTAGTCGTTTACCACTTGTTTGGCAGCGGCATCTCCAAGCTCGGCGGCATCAAAAGCGGTACGGCCGTTGACAGTGCCGTTGGCGGCCACAGTGTGCAGGGCACTTTCGGGGTGTGCGTCCATAGCTTGTCGAGTCATGCGGATCAGCGCGGTGGCGCTGGCGTAGGCTTCAAAGCAGCCGCGCCGCCCGCAGGTACACAGCGGTGCATTGGGTGTATCGCAGATGACGGTATGCCCCGGCTCTGACGCTGCGCCGGTGTACCCGGTCAGCAGCTTTCCATTCAGCACCACACCGCCGCCGACGCCTGTGCCCAAGGTGACGATCACGGCACTCTCGGCACCTTGGGCACATCCGGCAAGTGCCTCGCCCAATGCGGCGGCATTGGCGTCATTGGCAAGGCGCACAGGCAGACCGGTTTTGCCTTGCAGATAGTCTGCCATGGCAAAGTCATGCCAATTTAGATTGTTGGAGTATCGCACCACACCGCCGTCCACGGTGCCGGGGCAGCCGACACCGATGCCGTGAACCCGGACACCGTCTGCCAATGCCGCGCAAAGGGCGGCAATATCGTCACAGACAGCCTCGGCCTGACGGGGAAGATTGGTGGGAACGGAAGATTCGTTGAGGATGTTTCCTTCTGCATCTACAAGGGCGGCCTTGATGTTGGTGCCGCCTAGGTCAACGCCGAGATATAGATCAGCCATAGCTGCCTCCTTACGCTTGTTCGTGGCTCTGCTTGGTGCAGAAGTCGATCAGGTGCTGCATATGCGCGATGCTGCGCGAAAAACCGCCCGTGCGGTTGCGGGCGCACCAGAGCTTGTAGTGTACTTTCAGAATCGCGTTCAGCTCGTCGGCCAAATCGGCCATGTTCTGCCGGTAGGCGGTTGTGCCGTGCAGGTCTTTCAGCGTGTGGTAGAGCTTTGCGCCGTAGCGGACCATCCGCAGGCCGTTTTCCATTTCCTCTTGCAGCAGCAGGTTCCCGGCACAGCCGAGCTTGACGGCGTGGATTTCCGCGTCCACGCCGTCGAGGTAGGCGGTCATCTCGTCGTAGTCCATCTCAATGCGGGCGGGCTTGGCCGGGATGTGGTTCGTGCGGGCAATGTTGGCGGAGAGCGTCAGCAACCGCTCCATCTTTTGGTCAAATTCATCAATGCTGTCAAAATAATACTTACTGCTCATGACCGCAAAGCAGAGGGTCGTGTTGTACAGCGGCGCGCGCTCCAGTTTGTAGTAATTGCCCAAGTCCCACGCGGTGCGGAAGGCGCTGCCGTCGCTGCTTTGATAAATAAATGTGTTGCAATACCACTCGGCGGCGTCGCGGCTGGCGGTGCCGCACCAGGCGTACAGCGCGGCGCAGACAAAGGCTGGGTAGCTGGCGCTGAGGTACTGCCAGTGACCCAGATCGCCCCAGTCGGTGGTGATGATGCCCGCGCCGCCGTACTTGACGGCATTGGCGGCGGCATCGGCAATGTTGGCCAGCATATTGTCGTTGCGCCCGGTCAGCGCACCCCAGCTGCTGCTGCCGGGGCAGAGACAATACCGCAGCCCGGCCTGCTGCATCTGGCGGGCATGATCCTCAAACTTGGCGTCGCCTTCATAAATCCAGTCGAGCAGCGTCACATCGTGGGGCAGGCGGGCAGCGTTGGCTGGGTCGGCCAGCACCTCATCGCCCCACATCAGCATCTTTTTGCCCTTGGTGCGGCAGTAGGCGTTCAGTTTGTCCACATAGTCAAAGTAGAGCTTAAGTCGCCCGTCGCGGTCAGCCACGGCCTTGTTTTTGCCCATGCCCATCTCAAACGGCTCGTCCAGATTCAGGTTCACATAATCGGAATCGGAGTTGGCGAGCAGTGTGTCCAGCAGTTCCCCGGCCAGAGCGATGCTGCCCGGGTCGTAAACGTCAAGCGTCATGGGAGGTCGCCAGAACAGATTGTTGAAGATATAACCGTCCTCGCATTCGGCCAGATGGCGGAACTGCGGGCGTTCCAACCACTTTTCCATGTGCCCCAGCACATTCTGGTTGGGTACAAGATCGATGAAATGCGCCTTGGCGTAGGCGGAAAGCTGGCGGAATTCCTCGGCGGTGATGGGCGTTTCATCGCTGAAAAGATAGCGGTACTGCGGATAATCGAAGCAGAACCCTTCCATGTAAAGCTGCAAATGGTTGATGCGCATTTTGCCAAACAGCCCAATCAAACTGTACAGCGTTTTCATCTGGGGAATTTTGTCGCGGCCAATGTCCAGCATGATGCCGCGGACTTCCAGCGCGGGGGCGTCCTGCACGGTGCAGATGGGCAGATAGTCGCCGGGGGTCTGCACGGCCAGCTGGCGGATGGCTTCGACGGCGTAGTACAGACCCGCGCCATCGGTGCAGCTGATGTGTACGCCGTCCTGACGGATTTCCATCTCAAACGCGCCGGAGACGCCGTCCATCAGATTGGCGGTGACGGATAGGCCGGAGCCGGGCAGGGTCAGGAACTCGGCCAGATTGGCCTGAGGGTCATACCCGGCGGCGCAGCAGGCGTCAAGCAGCGCCGGTTCCAGACAGACGATGGGCAGCCCGGCGGGCACAAGCTCGTTGGTGACGGTAAAACGACGCGGCGTGGGGAAAAGGTGGTACATAAAAACGCTCCTTTCGGCGGGTCAGCATTTGTCAGGGGAGTCAACATAGAGCGGCAGCGGCAGCCAGCCGGCGGGCGCTGCCACCTGAGGCCGGATCAGCCCTTCCGGGCTGAACAGCAGTGCCATAGCCTCGGCGTGGGTCAAATTGTGGTCGGCGGTGTCACAGGGGGCAGCATCAGCCCGGCCATCCTGCAAAGTCAGAGCAAAGGGCTGGCCGCCATCGACCGAAAGCGTCAGCCGTCCGTCGGACAGGGGTCGCTGCGCTGCCTTGGCCTGCAAGAAGAACGCAGCCACGGCGGGGTAATCAAACACCTGATATTTGTCGTCGGCAAACAGAGCAAAGCGGTCATACAGAGGACCGACTTCCTGCATACGGGCGGTGTCCCACCCGGCGCAGGGCAGCGTCAGTACATCGCAGCCCAAATATTGCTGCACGGCGCACAGAGCGTCGTACAAAAGTGACTCGTCCCGCAGGGCCAGCTCGCCAATGCGGCCTGTGTCGGACGTGATGCAGAATCCCACGACCTCGCCGCCGCCGCGAAGCACTAACAGGCGACCATCCCAGCTGACAGCTACGGTGTGGAAATCTTGCGCGGTGTAGACGCCGTGGACGGTGCGGCTGTTCTGGATGGCCAGTAGGGCGGCGGTCTCGGCAGTGTCGGTCGGGTCTGCAGGGGCGGCGGTCAGAGCCAACTTGTGGGCAGCGGTCATGTGGCGCAGATTGTCCGGAGTGATGGTGTACTCTGCCCGCAGACCCGCAGGCTCATAGCCGAAATAGGCATAGCGGTGGCGGCGGCCATCCAACACGCTCAGGGTAATACCGCTCTGAGCCATGTCGGTCACGGCGGTATTCATCAGCTTGCGCATGTAGCCCTTGCCGCGTACATAGGGGTGTACGCTGACGCTTCCGATGGCGGCGCAGCGCAGCGTGCGTGTGCCGCAGGCCAGCGTGAACGGGTGGGCACAGACGGCGGCGACGAGGCGGCCATCCTCCCGCACCAGATAGTGTTCGCCCTCGGTGGCGGCATCGTCGGCGTAGAGCTTGGGCAGCATCCGGACAAAATCGTGGGGTCGGGTATGCATGCTGAACACCATATTGACAAAATCGCGGATTTCGCCCAGCTCACCGGGCTTGCCGCGGGTGTAGGTGACTGCCATAGAAGCCTCCTATATAAATTATTTTTAGGCACATCTTATGTTATCATATTTTTTTTTAGATTTCAATGCGTTTTCAAATGTTTTTTGAGATTGGGAAACATGTGCAAAAATCGAAAGTAAAATTCGGTGTATTGACGAATTTTTGGGATAGACGCAGGACGGCGCTGTATCTAAAAAGATTTTTGGCTACAAAAAAAGGCCGCCGTGAAAACGGCAGCCAAAATTTTAATTTTCCAGTGCATCCTTTCTCCGGATATGCGGCACGACGCAGAAGCAGTAATACAGCGAAATACATGCGGTGGCGGTACCCCAGGTGACGGGATAGCTGAGATACAGCGTGTACAGTGAAGGAAACAACGGCAGCAGAGCGGCCAGCCAGATGATGCGCAGACCGCAGAGGTTTACGACCGACAGAATCATTGTAGCAAATGTATGTCCGCAGCCGCGCACTATGCCGATGAAAATCTGGCAGAACACCAACAGGATGTATCCCGGCGCCAACACCCGTGCCATCATGGCACCGCTGTGCAAAACCTCAGACTCCTGAGAAAAAAGCGACATCGGCCCCTGACTGAAAAAGAACATGAAGACGCCCACGCCGACGGAGTAGACACCGCCCATCCACAGAAATGCCCGCAGACCACTGAGCACGCGGCTGTAGCGGCGTGCGCCCATGTTCTGCGCTGTGAAAGTCGTCACGGTCAGGGACAGGCAGTTGACCGGCAGCAGCACAAAGGTATCGACCTTGCTGTAGACATTGCTGCCCGCCATTGCCGCCACGCCGAAGCCGTTCAGGTAGCTCTGCACAACGACATTGCTTAAGCTAACGATAGCCGACTGCAAACCCGTGGGGGTGCCGTACTTTAAAATCAGGCGGAACTCTGCGGCATCGCCCCGCAGGCTGCACAGGCGGTATTCGTCTTTGGTGCGCAGCAGATGAGCCATAGCCAGCGTGGCGCTGACGGTCTGGGCGATCAGGGTGGCGGCGGCTACACCGGCCACACCCCAGCGGAACACCGCCACAAACACTACGTCCAGCACGATGTTCACGGCACTGGCGGCACAGAGATAGTATAGCGGATGGCGCGTGTCAGCCACGGCCTGCAAAACGCCCGCACCCATGTTGTACAGGATGTTGAACAGCGTGCCAATGAAGTAGATTCGTAGATATAATACGCTGTCGGCAAAAATTTCTTCCGGTGTGTGGATGAGCCGCAGCAGGGCAGGGGAGACCGCCATGCCCAGCAGCGACACCGCCGCGCCGCCAACCAGACAGAACAGGTAAGCGGTGGAGATACAGCGACGCAGGGCATCGTACTCACCCGCGCCGTAATGACGCGCAATGACGATACCCGCGCCGGTGGTCAGCCCGATGACGAAGCCGATGACCAGATTGACGATTTGGTTGCTGGCAGATACGGCGGCCAGCGCCCCGCTGCCCACAAAGTTGCCTACAACCAGCGAGTCGGTGGCGCTGTACAGCTGTTGGAACAGGTTGCCCAAAATCAGCGGAAGGGTAAACAGCAGACTGCCGCGCACAACAGAGCCGTCCGTCAGGCTGACAGTTTTCACGGAATCACATCCTTATTCTTCCACCTCATCGCAGCGGCTGGCTTCGAGGTAGTTGTAGAAAGTGAACTTGCTGATGCCCAGCATCTCGCAAATCTGTTCGCTGGATTTGGTAATCAGGAACGCGCCCTTCTTGTCCAGATAGCGGATGAACTGGATGCGCTCCTTCTTGTCCATGTTGGCGGCGGGCTTGCCGATGATATCCTGCCCGTCTTTGATCAGCTGCGCGAACAGACCGTTGACGTTGGTGGCAAAGTGCTCCTGCACGGTGTCGGGCGTTTCTTCAAAGCGGTTGTACTGGCGCAGCACACCCTCCAGACGCAGTGTATCGGTGATGTCAAGGTTCACGCAGATGGAGCCGATGACCTTGCCCTCGTCATTCTTTAAATAGATAGAGGACGAGCGCAGAATCTTGCCGTCCTGTGTGGTGGTGACATAGTTGAAGCGGTCACCGTCAATGACGTTGCCGCTCAGCACTTCCAATCCCAGATTGGAGCCGCAGCCGCCCACTGTGCGGTTGGTGATGTGCCCGTTGCGGATATCCACAATGGTGTGGTTGTAGTCTTGTGTCAGGTCATGCAGTACGACCTCGCAGGAACTGCCGAAGTGATTGGAGATCAGCGAGAGCAGCTGCTTCAATAAGGGCATTTCCTCTTCAATGCTTTTCATCTGATTTTTCTCCTTCTCTTTTGTAAGACGTATAATTGGCGAACTTATATAAATGCTTGAACAGGATTCGTCAAAATGACCAATTTTCCGTAGAATTTTCTATTTGACTTTTATTTTAACATGGGTTTTAATAGAGAGCAAGAGAAAATCTAAAAAATTTTTAGGAATTTTCAAAAAATCAAAAAGAGTATATAAAAGATTATATATATTAAGAAAGGATGCTGTACTATGCCTACCGAAACGTTTGTCGAAGAGCTGCGCCGCAGCGGCTATCTCCACCGTCCGCTGCCCCTGCATGAGGAAACCACCCGCGAGGCACGCCTGCGCCGCCGAACCGTGCTGGACGCAAGGACCGTCTGGACGCCGGCCGGGGAACTGCCCACCACGCCATGGCAGGGCGTGGCGGAATGGGATGAGCTGGACGGGAAAAGAGTCGTCTGGCTTCACGCGCCCCGCGTCTGTAAGGAGTGGCCTTACGGGATGCCGCAGGACGGCAACTGTGCCTATTATGGGCAGCTGCGCGCCAAATTTGCCATGGGCGGGGTCGATTGGTCTGGTTACGACCGCGTGCGGGTGCGCCTGTATACGGCCTGCCGGGGCAGCCGTATTGTAGAGCCGACGCTGTGTCTTGTCAACGATGAGCCGGGCGACCGCGCGGTGCCGGATAAGTTTAACCGTACCGGCTTTACGACCTGCGAGATGAAAAACTTTGCTTGGACGGACTGGCTATGGGACATACCAGAACTGCCGCGCGCAAACGTACAGGAAATTGAATTCCGCTTCCGTATCAGCGGCAAAGAGGTTGCAGATGGCGACACGGTGGATTTTTACATTGCGGAAATCGCCGTGGAAAAGACTGACGCGCCCGAAAAGGAGACCGGCTGGGCACCGCGCCCCGGCCGTCTGCACTACGCTCAGGCGGGCTACCGCCCCGGCGACCCCAAGCTGACCCTGATGGACCCTGCCGACCTGCCTGCGGACGGTGTATTCACGCTGACGGATGAAAACGGAAAGACCGTTTACACAGGCAGGGCGGAAACGACAGACTGGAAAGACAACAGCTTTGCCATGCTGGACTTCACGAGCTTTCAAACACCGGGGCGTTACCGCCTGCAGGTAGGTGCACTGACAAGTGAGCCGTTCCCTATCGCTGCCGACGCCAACCATGAGACGGTTTGGCAGATCCTGAACTTTATTTATTGTGAGCGCTGCGGCTACCCGGTGCCGGGCAAACACGGGCTGTGCCACATGGATATCTACGCCAAGCACAACGGCCTGCTGCTGCCCTTCTGCGGCGGCTGGCACGATGCGGGCGATATGTCCCAGCAGGCGGCTCAGTCCGCCGAGACAACGCAGGTGCTGTTGCAGGCTGCGCTTTCCTTCAAGAATGATACGATGTTGAGTGAGCGCCTGTGGGAGGAAGCGCTCTGGGGGCTGGAATTCACGCTGCGCACCCGCTTCGGCGACGGCGTCCGTGCCAGCAGTCTGGGGTTGATTCGCTGGACCGACAATAAGATCGGCAGCGCCGATGATGCCGACAATGTACGCACTCAGGGTCAGGCGATGATCAACCTGATCGACTGCCAGACCGAGGCGATGGCTGCATTGGCTCTGCCCGGTCGGGACGACGGCCTAGCTTGGAAGTGCGGTCAGGTCGCCGAGGAGGATTTTGCCTTCGCTATGGAGCGCTGGAACAAGTACGGTGTGGAACAGCCCAGCAAGTGGGAGCATACCTACAACGCTTCCCGCTGCCTGCACTATGCCGAAATCGTCCGCGCAGCGGCGTTGCTGTACCAGCTGACGGGAAAGAACACTTATGCCGAAACGGGTAAACAGTACGCTGAAAAGCTCATGGCCTGCCAGCAGGACGAGCCTTCCCCCTGCGGTGTGGCAGGGTTCTTCTACCGCGACGAAAGCCATAAGCGGCTCATCCACCACAACCATCAGGCGCGGGAACATCTGCCTGCTCTGGCGCTGATCGAGCTTATCAAGGCCCTGCCCAACGACCCCGTCTGCGCGCAGTGGAAGAAATCTGTAAAATTGTTTGGTAACTATATCAGAAGTCTGGCAGCCCACGCGTCGCCCTATGGCATGCTGCCCGCGGGTGTCTATCAGGAGAGCGAAATCGAGGACAGAGCTACATTTGCACTCGAACACTTACAGTCTGACTACGAAATTGAGAAACCAAATTATTTGGAAGAACTGCACAACGGTGACGATCTGGGCAACGGCTGGTGGCTGCGGCAGTTCCCGGTGTGGTTCTCCTTCCGTGGAAATTCGGCCATCCAGCTGACGCTGGCTGCGGGCGCGGCGCTGACAGGGGAGAGTGACCTGCGCGCGCTGGCTGTGCGTCAGGCACAGTGGTTTATGGGCTGCAACCCGTTTGCGGCAAGTCTCGTCTACGGGGCCGGGCAGGACTCCAGCGAACCGTATGCCATCTTTCCGGGCAAGACCGTGGGCGCAGTCGCTGTCGGAATTCAAACAAAAGGTAATAGTGACGAGCCCAATTGGCCGAATTCCGTCTGCGCAACCTACAAAGAAGTTTGGATGACCGCCGCCGCCGACCTGCTGCAGCTGCTGGCGCTGATTGAATGACAAAATGGTTACAATGGATTTTTGTGTTGCAAACATGCACTTAACGACTGAAAATCTTGCCGATTTTTAGTAAACAGCTGAATAAATGACAGAATTTTGGTCAACATGCAAAAAAATAGTAAGGAAAACACAGCTATTTGCACGAAAAATAATTTGTTATCAAAAACCTATTGAAATCTAAAAAAAAGTATGATATTCTGGTCTTGTCAACAAGGAAAGACGCAGACACCAAAACAAAAGTCAGCAACCGGCCGGAACCCCGCAAGGGGCGCTGACAAAAAGATGGCCTGCGGAAATACAACCCAAATCTGAAGGAGGATTTGACATGAAAAAACAACTGGCCGCCATTATGGCTGCAACGATGATGATGGGCACGCTGGCCGCATGCGGCGGCGGTGCCTCTACCGCAACCTCTGCTGCTGACTCCACTGCGACTTCTGCCGCATCGGCTGAGTCCTCCGGCGAAAAGACCAAAATCACGTTCTGGTATTCCCACTCCGGTGATGAGGCCGCTGCGTTCGAGCAGGCCATCGCTTCCTACAATGCCAGCCAGGACAAGGTCGAGGTCGAAGGCCTGAGCGTTACCGATAAGCAGAAGATTATCGTTGCGCTGTCCGGCTCTGAAGCCCCCGATGTCATCGAGGTCTCCAATCAGGATATCATCAACTACGCCAACAATGGCTTGATTGAGACGCTGAACGACAAGGCCGACGCCGACGGTTACGACGTAGCGGGCACTTACTCCGCTCAGGCTCTGACCGCCAACACCCTGAACGACGACCTGTACGGCATGCCTTTGGCCGCCATGATTATCGAGATGTTCTATAACAAGGACATTCTGGCCGAAATCGGCTACGACGCACCCCCGACGACGATGGAAGAGCTGTACGAGATGGCTGTCAAGGCGACCGAGCTGGACGCTGACGGTAACATCACCCGTCTGGGCTACCCGCTGTTCCCTCTGGCCAGTGCCCGTCAGGAAGGCATCTACGCCTTCGGTGGCCGCTGGTGGGCTGAGGATGGCACGACCCTGACCCCCGATGACCCCGGCATTCTGGACAGCTTGCACATGAACGTTGAGTACCGCAGCCTGTACGGCATCGACAAGGTCAACGAGTTCGTCGCTACTGCCAACACCAACCGCTACACCGAGAACGATATGTTCTTTGCCGGCAAGCAGCTGTTCCGTTTCGACGGCACTTGGCTGGACGCCATGATTAAGGCCAACAACGCTGACCTGAACTACGGCGTTGCGCTTATCCCCGGCACCGAAGCTCACCCCGAAGATCAGGGCTCTTCTCGTTACGAGACCAACTCTCTGGCTATCCCTGTTACCTGCCAGAATGAAGACGCTGCATGGGACTTCATCAAGTACTTCACCAACTCCGACGCCACCAAGCAGCTGCTGATTTCTATGGCCAACCTGCCCGTTCTGCCCACCCTGTACGATGACCCCGACATGCTGGCAGCTATGCCTAGTGCCGAAATCTTCATCGACGCCCTGAAGAAAGAGAACGGCATCCAGTACGCTACCATCGCTGACTTGTCGCAGTACACCTCCCTCATCAATGAGGAACTGGATTACGTCTACAACGGCTCCAAGACGCCGGAAGAGGCAATGGCCGAGTTGAAGACTCGTTCCGAGACCCTGAACTAATCTGATTTCTCCCAGACATTCTGAACATCCATACAGACTGTTTGCAATCGGCCCTAAAGTGGCAAATGTCACATATGCGTGCAGACGCCACAACAGCGCCGCACCATATGTGACATTTTTGATTTAAAATCTGAAAGGAGCCTGAACAATGGCACGTTCCAAAACCGGAATCCACTATTCGGCCGAAGATAACCGCAACGGTTTTCTGTTCGCCCTGCCCTGGATCATCGGCTTCATCTGCTTCAGCATCATCCCACTGGCAACGTCGTTCTATTACAGCTTTACCAGCTTCAACCCTGTCAAAGACCCTGTATGGGTTGGTCTGGACAACTATAAGTACGTCCTGAGTGACCCACTGACCTTCAAGGCTCTTGGTAACACGCTGTTTATGGCGTTTGTTTCCACGCCCGTCAACCTGTTTGTGGCGCTGGTCTTAGCATCGCTGCTTAATAACTCTTTCCGGGGGCGCGGTGTGGCTCGTACCATCTTTTTTATGCCCAGCGTCATCCCGATGGTTGCTGCCACGATGGTCTGGATTTGGATGTTTGACCCGACCTACGGCTATATCAACCGTGTGTTGAGCTGGTTCGGCATTAACGGCCCCGCCTGGCTGGTTGACCCGAATTACACGAAATGGGCGCTGGTTCTGATGGGTACTTGGAACATCGGTACCACAATGCTGGTCTGTTTGGCCGCTTTGCAGGAAGTGCCGCACAGCTACTATGAGAGCGCGGAAATCGACGGTGCAAACGCCTTTGTCCGCTTTTTCCGCATCACGCTGCCCTGCGTGGCACCTGTTATCGTCTATCAGGCTATTCTGAACATCATCAATGCGTTCCAATATTTCACGCAGGTCTACGTCATCATCAACGCCAGCTCCGGCGGCGGCGCCAGTGATGTCAGCGGCGGCCCGGCCAACTCGATCCTCATGTACCCACTGTACCTGTTCAACACGGCGTTCTCTTTCATGAAGATGGGCCGTGCATCCGCAATGGCGTGGATTCTGTTCGTCATCGTCGGTCTGCTGACCGTGGTGATGACGACCCTGTCCAAAAAGGTCAACGACAACGCAGGAGGAGAATAAGATGGTACACTCGAAGCATTATTATATAGGTCTGGTGAAGAAAGCGCTGTTCTATGTGCTGGTCGTCATTTTGTGCGCGATTTTCCTGTCGCCGTTTATCATCATGTTCACTACCTCGATGAAGACAAACTACGATGCTTTCCAGATTCCTGTGCAGCTGCTGCCCCGCAAATGGATTTTTACCAACTACCCCGAAGCATTGGCAAAAATTCCCTACATTAAATATATGATGAACACCATCTTCATCACGGCGCTGTCCGTGCTGGGCTCGATGTTCGCTACCCCGATGGTTGCCTACTCTCTGGCGCGCATCAAGTGGGCGGGCTCCAAGGTGATTTCCTCCCTGATTATGGCCACGATGATGATTCCCTACACGGTCACAATGATTCCGCTGTACCGCATCTGGTCCAAGCTGGGCGCTACCAACACCTATCTGCCGCTGATTGTGCCCACCTTCTTCGGCACGCCGTTCTTTATCATCATCATGCGCCAGTTCTTTGCGGGTCTGCCTAACTCTCTGATGGAAGCCGCCAAGATTGATGGGGCAGGAGAGTTCCGCCGTTACTTCTCCATTGCACTGCCGCTGTCCAAACCCGCGCTGACCACCGTCGGCATCTATGCGTTCATCAACGCTTGGGGCGACTATCTGGCACCCATGATCTACATCAACAAGACCGAGAAGTATACACTTTCCTTAGGTTTGCAGGGCTTTTTGAACCAGTTCTCTGTTGACTGGACTCATTTGATGGCGGCCGCGTTCCTGTTTGTGCTGCCGGTTGTCGTCTTCTTCCTGATTTTCCAGCGCAACTTTGTCGAGGGCATTGCAACCTCCGGTCTGAAGGCCTGATAAAAGGAGCCATTATGGACGAGAAAATTTCCCTGAACGGCACTTGGCAGTGGCATGCCGCCGACAGCGATGCCGTTTACCCCGGCACCGTGCCGGGCAGCGTCCTGAGCGATATGCTGGCGCTGCATTTGTGCGAGGATCCCTACTGGCGCACGAACGAGTACAAGGTCAAGCAGCTGTTCTACAAAGATTACACATACAGCCGCAGTTTTACCCTGACCAATGCCCAGTGCGCCGCCGCCAAAGCTACGTTGGTATTTGACGGTCTGGACACGCTGGCGACCGTCAGCCTGAACGGCACGGTGATTTTGAACGCAGACGACATGCACCGCACCTGGTGCGTGGATGTGACGGGCAAATTGCAGGCCGAAAACACACTGCAAGTCGATTTTGCATCCCCGCTGCGCTACATCGAGGCCAAGGACGCCGAGAGTGATATCTTCTACGCGTCCACGGGCTGCCAGCACGGCAACACCTACCTGCGCAAGGCACATTATATGTTCGGCTGGGACTGGGGCCCGAACCTGCCCGACGCCGGCATCTGGCGCGGTGTCAGCCTGCATTTGGTAAATACTGCCGAACTTTCCGACGTGCGGCTGCGCCAGTTCCATGCGGATGGCAAGGTGCGTATCACTGCGGAAATCGTCGCGGATGTCGTCAACCCCGCCGCAGAGCTGCAGGCTGTCTGCACACTGACCGCCCCCGATGGGGGAGAGACCCGCGTGACCGTACCTGTGAAAAACGGCAAGGCCGACGCCGAGTTCACGGTGGAACACCCGGAACTCTGGTGGCCCAACGGCTACGGCGCACAGCCGCTGTACACCGTGACCGTCACGCTGCAGAGTGCGGACAAGGCTGTGGACAGGTATACCTGCCGTTTGGGTCTGCGCACGATTACCGTCTGCACCGACAAGGACGAGTTTCCCGGCAGTCAGTTTGCCGTTGTCGTCAACGGACAGAAAATCTTCTCAATGGGCGCAAACTACATCCCCGAAGATAACATCCGCGGTCGCGTCACGGCCGAGCGCTCACGCAGACTGATTGCCGACTGCGCAGCGGCAAACTTCAATATGATTCGTATATGGGGCGGCGGCTACTACCCCGACGACGCCGTCTACGATGCCTGCGACGAGTACGGTATTTTGGTGTGGCAGGATTTGATGTTCGGCTGCAACGTCTACGATCTGGAAGACCACTTTGAGCAAAACATCCTAGCCGAGACCACCGACAACGTGCGCCGCCTGCGCCACCACGCCTGCATGGCCCTGTGGTGCGGCAATAACGAGATGGAGTGGGGCTGGGCCAGCTGGGCCCGGCTGGAGGGTCACCGCGCCAAGTACAAGGCCGACTATATCAAAATGTTTGAACTGCTGCTGCCCCGCTGTGTACATGCCGCCGATGACCAGACCTACTACTGGCTGTCCAGCCCCTCGTCGGGCGGGTCGTTTGATGACCCCAACGATTGGGAGCGCGGCGACAAGCACTACTGGGATGTCTGGCATTCCGGCAAGCCCTTCACCGAGTACCGCAACTACAAGTTCCGTTTCTGCTCTGAGTACGGTTTCCAGTCCTTCCCGACGCAGAAAACGCTGGACACCTTCTCTCTGCCTGAGGATCAGAACATCTTTAGTGAGGTCATGGAGTCCCACCAGAAGAACGGCATGGCCAACACCAAGATCTTCACCTATGTATCCGATTACTACCTGTATCCCAAAAACATGCGGTGTATCGCTTATATTTCGCAGATTTTGCAGCTGAAAGCCATCCAGTACGGTGTCGAACACTGGCGGCGCAACTATGGCCGCTGCATGGGTTCGCTGTACTGGCAGCTCAACGATTGCTGGCCGGTCGCCAGCTGGGCCAGCATCGACTGTGACGGCCGTTGGAAAGCCCTGCACTACGGCGCCAAGCGGTTTTACAGCCGCTTTATGGCCACGGCCTGCGAGAAAGAAGAGCTAAGCCCCGAAATTGACTACTACATCCATAACGAGGGCTTTGCCCCGCGCAAGGCTGAATTGACCGTGCGGCTGTTCCGCAGCGACTTCACTACCGTATGGGAGAAGACTGTGCCTGTGGAAATCGACCCATTCAAGGTCGAGAACGTCCTGCACTGCGATTTTTCTGAATTTTTGGCCGACGACGAGGCTCGCCACAGCACTGCGGCGGCGTATGAGCTGCGCGAGAACGATGAAATCGTCAGCCGCGGCACAACGCTGTTCGTCAAGCCGAAGCACTTCCACTTTGCGAAGCCGAGCTACACCGCCGCTGCCACCGAGGACGCCGAGAAATACACGCTGCACATCACGGCAGATACTTTCGCCAGCTATGTGGAGCTGACCTTTGCCGATGTGGACTGCGTGCTGAGCGACAACTATTTTGACATCACCACCCCCGCAGGTGTGACCGTCACGATAGACAAATCCCAGCTGCCCAGCCACCCAACGGCGAAGGAACTGGAAAAGCAGCTGCACATTCTGAGTGTGGCAGATACCTATTAAATGAGCAAAACGGAAAGGAGACTTCATATGGACAAAGAACTTCTGCACCAGTTGGAGACACCCTGCGTTGTGCTGGATACCCGCATGGCGGAGGAAAACATCAAAAAAATGCAGGCTGCGTGCGATGCCTGCGGCGTCAAGCTGCGCCCGCATATCAAAACCCATAAAATGCCGCTGTTCGCCAAAATGCAGCTGGCAGCCGGAGCCGACGGCGTGACCTGTGCCAAGGTTGGCGAGGCCGAGGTTATGGCTGACGGCGGTGTGGACGATATCTTCATCGCCTACCCGATGGTCGGTGACTTCCGTGTGCGCCGCGTCATTGCGCTGGCCAAGCGCCTGCGCCGCCTTATCTTAGGCGTTGACAGTCTGGAAATCGCCAAGCCGCTAAGTGCCGCCGCCGTCGAGGCTGGCGTTACGTTGGAAGTCCGGTTGGAGGTTGACACAGGTGCCAAGCGCACGGGCGTGGAGCGCGACAAGGCAGCCGCACTGGCCGTGGCCATCCACAACCTGCCCAACCTGAATCTGACGGGCATCTACACCTTCAAGAGCTTGGTCTACCACGACGCGCCGACGCTGGATAAGTGCGAGGCCGCCGCCGAAGAGGGCGAGCTGATGCAGCAAATTGCCGAGAGCATCCGCGCTGCGGGTGTGCCCATCACCGATATCAGCGCGGGCTCCACCCCCACGGGCATCGAGGTTGCCAAGACCGGAAAAGTCACCGAGGTTCGCCCCGGCACCTACATTTTCAACGACTTTATGCTGACGAAAGAGGGCGCGGCCACGCTGGACGAAATCGCCGTGCGCGTCTATGCCACTGTCGTCAGCACCCCTAGCAAGGAATACGCCGTGCTGGACGGCGGCACGAAGACCTTCTACATGGACATCGTGCCTGAGACGCCGCCCTACTATTACCCGGGTTACGCCGTGGTGGCGGGCAACGACGATTTGCAGCTGCTGCGCATGAACGAGGAACACGGCATCCTGACCAGCAAGAAGGGCGATACCGGCCTGCATGTGGGTGATATCGTCGAACTGATTCCTATCCACGTCTGCACCACCATCAACCAGCAGAACGAGGTCTACCTCTACGATGGGGAGACCCTGCGTAAGGAAAAGGTCGCGGCGAGGGGGATGCTGGTATGAGAACGCTCATCCAAAAAGGCACGGTCTACGATGGCACCGGCGCGGAGGGATTTGCCGCCGATGTGTTGGTGCAGGATGACAAGATTGAAGCCGTCGCCCCGCATATTGACGCCGAGGTTGATACAGTCATCGACGCGGCGGGATTGGCGGTGGCGCCGGGCTTTATCGATACCCACCGCCACTGCGACACTGCGGCGCTCGTCGACCCGGACTTTGGCCGCATCGAGACCGCTCAGGGTCTGGCGACCATCATCGGCGGCAACTGCGGGCTGGCTCCGCTGCCTGTCCGTCCTGAGACGGCTCAGCAGATTTCCGATTACATCGAACCCTGCCTTGGCCCCACGCCGGACACGATGCGGATGGAGCACTTCCATGAGTACGTCGACGCGCTGGATAAGACCGACAAACCGCTGAACATCGGCAGCTATGTGGGCATCGGCACGCTGCGGGCTGCCGTCAAGGGCTATGGCCGTGCACCGTTCACCCAAAAGGAGTTGGACTGGGCTCGCGGCTACATCGATGAAGCCATGCAGGCCGGTGCGGTGGGTCTGACCACTGGCATCATGTACCAGCCGGAGTGCTACTCCTCCCGCAAGGAATTCGTAGAGCTAATCAGCGCCGCCGCGCCCTACGGCCGTGTGCTGGCCACCCACATCCGCGGCGAGGGCGATAATCTGGTGCCCAGTGTAGCCGAGGTCATTGAAATCGCCAAGGAAGCAGGCGTGCCGCTGAACGTCAGCCACTTTAAAGTGACGGGTGTCAAGAACTGGGGCAAAAACATCCTCGAGGCCATCGACCTGATTGAAAAGGCTCGCGCTGCCGGTCAGGATGTGACCGCCGACTTCTACCCCTACGACGGCGGCTCGACGACCCTTGTCAGTCTGCTGCCGCCGACCCTGATGAAGGACACAATGGCCGAGACGCTGGCTGCCCTCTCCACGGAGCAGGGGCGCGCCAACGCCCGCCGCGAAATCTACGCCGACCACCCCGGCTGGGACAACATGGTCACGGCCATCGGGTGGCAGCGCATCGTCATCAGCAGCGTGATCAAGCCCGGAAACCGCCGCTTCTCCAACATGAACTTTGCCGCGGCGGCCAAGCTGGCGGGTTACGACGAGCCCACCGACTTCATGTGCGAGCTGCTCTGCGACGAGGATGGCAAGGTGGGCATTATCCTGCTGAGCATGGATCCCAAGGATGTGGACACGATTGCCAAGCTGCCGTGGTCGATGATTATTTCCGACTCGCTCTACGGTATCAGCGACTGCCCGCACCCGCGGCTGTACGGCAGCTTCCCGAAAGTATTGCGGGACTTCGTGCGGGAGCGCGGCGTGCTGACGCTGCCTCAGGCCATCCATAAGATGACCGCCATGCCCGCCGCCCGGCTGGGGCTTAACGACCGCGGCGTGATTGAAGTGGGTCGCAAGGCGGATATCGCGGTGTTTGACCCAGCAAGCATTGCCGACCATGCGACTTATGATAACCCGAAGCAGCTCTGCACCGGGCTGCGCGCGACCCTCATCAACGGCAAGATCGCTGTAGAAAACGATACGCTGCGCCGCAGAGATTGCGGCGTTACCATCAAGAAATAATTTTATGAGCAAAAAAGGAGATATTCTACCATGAAAGATGTCTATGCAAAACTGAAGAAACTCGGTCTGGAACTGCCCGCTGTGCCCCCCAAGGGCGGCGTGTACTCCTCCTCTAAGCGGTTCGGCGGCAATCTGGTGTACATTTCCGGCTGCGGCCCTGTCATCGATAAGCCCGTTGTGGGTCGCGTCGGCCAGACCATGACCAAGGAGGAGGCTCAGATCCAGTCCCGCAACTCGATGCTGAATGTCTTGGCTGTGCTGGAAAAGGAAATTGGCGATTTGAACAAGGTTAAGCAGGTTGTCAAGATTCTGGTCTTCGTCAACAGCGCCGACGACTTCTATGAGCAGCCCTTCGTGGCCAACGGCGGCTCCCAGCTGCTGGTTGACCTCTTTGGTGAGGATGCCGGTGCCCCGACTCGCTCTGCAGTCGGCATGAACGTCCTGCCCGGCAATATCCCCGTCGAGACCGAAGCAATCTTTGAAGTCGAATAATCCGCAATAAACCAAAAGGCGCGCGTTCTCTGGGAATGTGCGCCTTTTTTGCAAAGAGGGTATGACCATGGCACCTGTTTATCTCGATACCACACGCCCCGACGCCGAGCGCGTGCAGGACCTTGTGGAACGCATGACACTAGACGAAAAGCTCTCGCAAATCTGCTTTGCGACCCCGGCTATCCCGCGGCTGGGTATCCCCGCCTACAATTGGTGGAACGAAGCCCTGCACGGCGTGGCCCGCGCGGGTGCGGCCACGGTCTTCCCCCAGTCGATTGCATTGGCCGCAACGTTTGACACCGACCTAGTGCAGAAAATTGGCGATATTACGTCCACAGAGGGCCGCGCCAAGTACAACGCCGCCCGGGAAGAGGATGACCGCGGTTTGTACAAGGGGCTGACATTCTGGGCACCCAACATCAATATTTTCCGCGACCCGCGCTGGGGTCGTGGCCACGAAACCTACGGCGAGGATCCCTACCTGACAGGCAGCATGGGCACGGCCTATATAAAAGGCATTCAGGGCGACGGCAAGCGGCTGAAGGCCGCAGCCTGTGTCAAGCATTTTGCGGCTCACTCCGGCCCGGAGCAGGGGAGACATTCTTTTAACGCGCAGGTCAGCGAGCAGGATTTGGCAGAAACCTACTTCCCGGCGTTCCGCCGCTGCGTGCAGGAAGCCCGCGTCGAGGGCGTCATGGGCGGGTACAACTGCGTGAACGGTGAACCTGCCTGCGGCAGCCATGCGCTTATCAGTGACCTGCTGCGCGAGGAATGGGGTTTTGACGGATACTTTGTCTCGGACTGCGGCGCGGTGAAAGACTTCCACAAGGGGCATAAGGTCACCAATACGGTTGAGGAAAGCGCTGCTCTGGCGCTGACCAGCGGCTGTGACCTGAACTGCGGTCAGGTCTACCCCCACATGCGCCAGGCGCTGGCGATGGGCCTTGTTACCGAGGAAGATGTCGACGCCGCTGTGACTCACCTGATGATGACCCGAATGCGTCTGGGCATGTTTGACAAGGACTGCCCGTTTGACGCGATACCCTATGAGGAAAACGACACCCCCGCCCACCATGCCGCAGCCCTGACCGCCGCCGAGGAATGTCTGGTGCTGCTGAAAAACGACGGCCTGCTGCCGCTGGACGCAAAGGCCTGCAAGACGATTGCCGTCATCGGCCCCAACGCTGACACGGTGGAAATTTTGAAAGGCAACTACAACGGCACGGCCACTGAGCATTACACGCTGCTGGATGGAATCCGCGCTGTGGCAAAACAAGGAAACCCGGATGTGCGGCTCATGGTGTCCGAGGGCTGCCACCTCTGGCGGGAGAACGTCGAAGCACTGGCCGAGCCGGATGACCGCCGCAGTGAAGCCGTGGCAATGGCTCGCCGTGCCGATGTGGTCATTCTCTGCATCGGCCTGAATGGAACGCTGGAGGGCGAGGAGGGCGATGCCAACAACAGCTACGCGGGTGCGGACAAAGCTGACCTGCTGCTGCCGCTGCCCCAGCGCCGCCTGATTCAAGAGGTCGCCGCCGTGGGCAAGCCCATCGTGCTGGTCAACGCCACGGGCAGCGCAATGGCTCTGGGCACCGAAGCCGACCTGTGCAATGCTGTACTCCAGGCGTGGTATCCCGGCCAAATGGGCGGCTTGGCAGTGGGGCGGGCGATTTTCGGTCAGGTCAACCCAAGCGGCAAGCTGCCGGTCACGTTTTACCGCACTACCGAGGAATTGCCGCCCTTCACCGACTATGCCATGCAGGGGCGCACCTATCGGTTTATGGAGCATGAGCCGCTCTACCCGTTCGGGTACGGGCTGTCCTATTCAACATTCGCCTACACGGATTTGACCGCCGAAACTACACCGGACGGCGGCTGCACCCTGCGCGCGGTGGTAACAAATATGAGCCGCCGCGCGGGTACCGATGTGGCGCAGGTCTATGTGCGGCTTATCGGCGCGGCGGGTCGCGTGCCCAACCGCAGCCTGACCGCCTTCCGCCGCGTGACGCTGGAGCAGGGACAAAGCGAAGAAGTGACGTTCACCTTGCCGAAAACAGCCTTTGCCGAGTACGACGCATTAGGGCGTGAAGTCTACACCGCCGCCGAAGCGGAGCTTTCGCTGGGCGGCGGTCAACCAGATGCACGCACCGTCACCCTGACAGGAGCGGCAATACCCACAGTAACCATAAAATTGGGAGGTTTACAATGACGGCTGACTGGTTTGAAGCGTTGAAGCAGGAGGCAGAGCGTCTGGCCGTGCAGATGCCCGCGAAATTGCAGGAGAGCTTCACAAAATGCTACCTGAACACCGCCGAGACCACGGTACAGACCCTGCCGGACGGCAGCACGTTTATCATCACGGGCGATATCCCGGCCATGTGGCTGCGGGATTCCGCCGCGCAGGTGCACCACTACCTGCCTATGGCCGCCCGCAGCGATGCCGTGTACAAATTTGTCAGCGCGGTGCTGGCAAAGCAGTTCTTCTACATCGCTATGGATCCCTACGGCAACGCGTTCAACGCGGGACCGACGGGCGCACACTATGCCCCCGACCGCAGCGGCCAGACCGACTGGCAGTGGGAGCGCAAGTATGAAGTGGATTCCCTCTGTTTCCCTGTGGATCTGGCGTGGCAGCTCTGGAAGGCGACCGGCCGCACCGACCACTTTACCGCCGACGTCCACAAGGGGCTGGCCGGGATCGTGAAGATCTGGCGCATCGAGCAGCACCACGAGGAAAACTCCGCCTACCGCTTTGAGCGCGAGACCGACCGGCCCACCGAAACGCTGATTCGCGGTGGTCTGGGCACGCCGGTGGCCTACACCGGCATGACGTGGAGCGGCTTCCGCTGCAGCGACGACGCCTGCACCTATGGGTACAATATTCCCGCCAACATGTACGCGGCTGTGGTGCTGGGCTACATGGCCGAAATTGCGGATATAGTCTGGCATGACGAAGCACTTTCCGCTGAGGCTGCCGCCTTGGGGAAAGAAATTCGTGACGGCGTCGAAAAGTACGGCACGGTTGAAGATGCTGAGTTCGGCAAGATGTACGTCTACGAAACCGACGGTCTGGGCAACCAGCTGTTGATGGACGACGCGGGCGTGCCGGGGTTGCTCAGTGCGCCGTACTATGGCTACTGCGATAAGACAGACCCGGTGTACCGCAGCACACGGCGGTTCTCTCTGTCTCCGCGCAACCCGTTCTTCTATACGGGCAAGGCGCTGTCTGGTCTTGGCAGCCCGCACTCTAAGCCGGACTTCGTCTGGCCGATGGGCATCATCATGCAAGGGTTCACCGTCCAACCGGAGGAAAATCTGTGCGCCATTCTTGATATGGTGGCTCATGCAGACGACGGCACGGGCTATGTGCATGAGAGCGTCCACAAGGATGACCCCTCTCGATACACGCGCCCCTGGTTCGCCTGGGTAAATTCGTTGTATAGTGAATTGCTGATCAAAACCTACGTAAAATAAGCCATTTATACCAAGAAAGCGAAGCCGACTACGGGCTTCGCTTTCTTGGTATATATAAATGGTGTTATATCCAAACTCTTTCCTATAAAATGGTGTAGTAATGGTGTAGTGCACGGTGCCTTGCAAAAATCGGCTGATAAAATCCCACGCACCCACGCGGACTTGTGCAAAATATACAGCGATTTATTGCAATGTGAAACAAAATGAGTTATAATGTACAAGAATTGCAAAGGCAAGGGGAGGGAAAACGCTATGCGCAAGACGGAGAGCCAGAAAATTGCCCTTTGCGGGATGCTGGGGGCGCTGTCGGTGGTGCTGCTGCTCATCGGCAGCGCGCTGCAGATCGGCACCTACGCCGCGCCGATGCTGGCGGCGTTCCTGCTCATCCCGATTTTGGAGGACTACGGCGCACGGTACGCGCTGACCCTCTACGCGACGGTGTCGATCTTGGCGGTGCTGTTCGTGCCGGAGACCGAGCTGGCGTTTTTCTATGTGTTTGTCATGGGGTATTACCCGGTTTTGCGCGTGCGGCTGAACAAAATCAAAAGCACTGCCCTGCGCTGGGTGCTGAAATTCGCGGTGTTCAACGCGGCGACGGTGCTGGTATATCTGCTGCTGTTCGCGCTGCTGGGGCCTGCCGTGCTGGACGAGCTGCTGGCTGACGGCACAGGGATGCTGGCCGCTCTGCTGGCGGCGGGCAACCTGTCGTTCTGGCTGTGCGACCGCGCGCTGGCGGCACTGACGCGGTATTATCATCTTGTGGTAAAGCCAAAACTGAAAAAGAAGTTTTGATTTTGGAAGGAGAAAAACATGTGGTACGATGAAGCGGTAGTTTATCAGATTTACCCGCTGGGGCTTTGCGGCGCACCGCTGCAAAACGACGGCGACCCTGCGCAGGCGGACAACCATCGCATCCTGCGGGTGCTGGACTGGGTGGAGCATATCAAGAAGCTGGGCGCGACCTGCGTGCTGTTCAACCCGCTGTTCGAGAGCGACGCCCACGGCTACGACACCCGCGACTACAACAAGGTCGACTGCCGTTTGGGCACAAACGGCGACCTGAAGCAGGTCTGCGCGGCGCTGCACGCGGCTGGCATCAAGATTTTGTTCGACGGCGTCTTTAACCACGTCGGGCGTGGCTTCTGGGCGTTCCGCGACGTGCAGGAAAAGCGCTGGGACAGCCCCTACAAGGACTGGTTCCACATCAGCTTTGACGGCAACACCAACTACAACGACGGCTTCTGGTACGAGGCGTGGGAAGGCTGCAACGAGCTCGTCAAGCTGAATCTGCAGAACCCGGCGGTCAAGAACTACCTGTTCGACGTCGTGCGCGGCTGGGTGCGGGACTACGACATCGACGGCCTGCGCCTCGACGTGGCCTACTGCCTTGACCTCGGCTTTTTGGCGGAGCTGCGCGATTTGGCCGACAACATCAAGCCGGAATTTGCGCTGGTGGGCGAGACGCTGCACGGCGACTACAACCGCTGGATGAACGACCACGCCTGCCACAGCGTAACGAACTACGAGTGCTACAAGGGGCTGTATTCCAGCTTCAACACCGCCAACATGCACGAGATCAGCTACAGCCTGAACCGCCAGTTTGGTGCGGAGCAGTGGTGCCTGTACACCGGCAAGCACCTGCTTAGCTTTGTGGATAACCACGATGTAACGCGCATTGCGACGATTCTGAGCGACAAAAACTGCCTGAAACCAATCTATGGCCTTGTTTTCGGCATGCCCGGTGTGCCGTCGGTCTACTACGGCAGCGAGTGGGGCGTCGAGGGCGACAAGAAAAACGGCGACCCGACGCTGCGCCCGGCCATCGAGAAGCCGGAGGAGAACGACCTGACCGCATGGATCGCTGCGCTGGCGCACGCCCACACGGGCAGCAAGGCGCTGTGCTGGGGCAGCTACCGCAATGTGCTGGTGCAGCCCAAGCAGCTGATTTTTGAGCGGTATGCCGACGGTGAGCGGGTGCTGGTCGCCATCAACGCCGACGGCAATCCGTATGATGCGCATTTTGACGCGGGCTGTGGCCGCGCGGTCGACCTCATCACAGGGGACGACCACGATTTCGGCGGCGGCAGTACGCTGGAGCCGTACAGCTGTCATTTCTGGAAGTGCGAGCGGTAAGCTTGGAAATAGAGCAAAGCCACCTGTCCGTTATGGGACGGGTGGCTTTTTGTTTGCGTGGTAGGAACGCTTATTCCCCTTGTGTGCGGAAAGACCGCACCATCGCAAGAAAATCCTTCTCGCT